>JBGSHV010000135.1:0-92791 GCA_041752005.1 Pirellula sp.
TGATCGACTGCAACCATTCCAGCGATTGGTCGCGCAAACTAGCCTCCCCACTGATCGGTTCGCCGAGCAAGTCTTGCAGAGTTTGAATGAGCCGGATCTCACCCTCCTCGCGTCCTCGTGCAAGGCCTTCCTCACGGCCTTCCTCACGGCCTTTCTCAAGGCCCTCCTCGCGACTGGCGTTCCATGCCCACTGCCGGTCGCGAATGGCTTTTTCTCGGGTATCGTGCATGGCCTTATCCTCAGTGATTTCCGCGATGCGGGTGATCGTGTCGGTCGCTTGCTGGAACGCAGGTTCGGGAAACAATCCAGCAAGCGATTTCGAATCGTACTCGTGTGCATGAAGCAACCAATACAAACAGCGATCCAGCAGACTCGCTGTCTCTAGGTCGCTCTCCCTCAGATTATAGCATCCGAGCTCCAGAGTGTGAATTTCCAGGGTTTCGTCCAGGACGCGGCTAGAATCGCGGTCCATGAAGCGAAACGCGTAATGCCATGTTTGCTCGCCATTCGGGCTTGCCCCGATGGATAGCACGATTGGCAACCAGTACTACGGAACAAGCATCTGCTCCGGGCCCCCTTCGGGCTCGACCCGATGGATGCCGGGATTCCATGCGCCGATGTCGTGGAGAATTCTCTTCACCACCTCGACAAGCGAGGTTGGATCGCGCGGCGCGCGGTCACGCATTGTATTGCTGGTTGCCAATTGAGGCCTCCACCCTGGCGAGCAGGGTGGCAGCCAAAGAAGTGCATTCGCATTTCGAATTGCTGTGAAACAACTTCGAATTCCCGTAAAACGTCACGGACCAGGGCAGACAGTAATTGAATTGCTTTTCTTCGGTGGGACCATTTTTGGAAGGCACCGGTTTTCCGGTGGATACACGCAGAGGACCGGCTCGCAATTGCCGTGCCCCTGAAGCGCCACCCATGTCCTGATTGTCCCCATGTTCCGCTCTCCCCTCCCGCCTCCTGTCTCCGGCCTCCTGTCTCCGGCCTCCCACGCGCTCATGCTGCACATTTTACCGCGATGGCAAAGAATTGAAGAATGTAGCACGACGCTCCGTGGCGTGATTCTCGAATTTGATTGCATTTCGTAGCGAAAGCGAATCCAAACAGAGGAACGATTGAGGACAATCGTTCTACACTGCTGCGCTGTCAGAAAAGCTGAGCGTCGATAGCGGTGGTCATTACCAAGCTAGGTTGCCGGTGGTGGAGAATGCGTAGCGCACGAGGGCTGTCATCCAACCGGCGGTCAGGATGATGACGCTCGCCCAAGCAGCCCAGACCCAAAACCGCGTAGCGATCGACGGTGTTTCCTCGATGCGAGGCGAGGTCAAGTGCACGATCCAGCGATCCCGTTCGGCCGGCTCTTCAAACAGTGCCGCTTGGTGGGCTTCCAAAAGCCCGTACTGTACCGACAATTCCATCGATCCATACACGAGTTGGCGGCGACCACTCAGAGTGATTCCGATGGCTTCAAAGCACCACAGTTGCTTGCCAAATTGGTACTCGCTCTCGTCGAGCGTGTAGGTCGGTCGCAAATTCTCGATCCGCGACTGCTCAGGACAGAATTCCTTGGTCGCGATCGCTCGCAGAGCGTGCTCGGAAACAGCTTGCCAGACCTGCCGGGATAGATGTTTGGGATCAGCTTCGGGTTTCATATTTCCGATTCCTTCGCTTGCCAACGGCGTATCATTCGCCTTCGACGCCCCAGAGTACGCGAAATCCGTGCATTAACGGAACGCTGGATTTTATCGAAAGGGACCCAACCGAGTCAGCGGCAGTTGAGAGCGTTGCGTTGATTTTTGTGAAAATCATGAAAATTTTCCCTACACAGGATTTCCCGGGATCGGCATCGAAAGATAACGGGTAACAGCGGGCTCGACTAAACTTCTCCCAGGGGCTCAAGGTGGGGGGGCTCAAGCCGGGGGGCTCAAGGGAAGTATCCGTGGTTGGCAATAGTAGACAGAGGTGCTGGTCTTGTTTGAACGCAAAAGCTTGAAATGGCCCATTCTGCTTGCGATTTTCATGATCGTGTTGTTGGTCGGACTGACCGTGGGCTGGATCCTACTCAACGTCTTCAGCGCTATCTCGGTTCCGGATCCGAATGGCCAAAACGTGTATTGGGTCCTCCTGAGCGTGGGCTCCATCATGTTCGCCTTTGTGCTGACAGGGATCATCCTCTATCTGGTGTGGATCATCCAGAACATCAATCTCAACCGCCGCCAAAGCAACTTCATCGATTCGGTAACTCATGAATTGAAAACGCCGATCGCCTCGTTAAAGCTCTACTTGCAAACGCTCAATCGTCGTCCAATCGACGGCCCGCAGCGGCAAGAGTTTTATAAAACGATGATGGAGGATGTCGATCGTCTCGATCGTCTTATCAATCAATTGCTGGACGTAGCCCGCATCCAACAAAAGGAGACCGAGCCCGCTCCCCAGATTTGGATCCGCATCGACTCGGTTGTCCGCGATTGCGCCGACCAACTGGTCGTCGAGCATCAGATCGCGATGGACCAGGTTCGCTTGGAAATTGATCCGTGCGAGGTCTTGGCCCACAAAGTCGACATCGAAGTGCTCGTCCGGAATCTGATGGACAATGCCATTAAGTACGCGGGAAACCCGGTTGCCATTGAGGTCGAGGTGCACGAATGCGATGGTCGCGGGCTCCTGACCGTAACGGACAATGGTATGGGGATTCCGAGGCAACTGCGGCGCAAGATCTTCCACCGCTTCTACCGAGCGGGCAATGAACTGGAGCGCAAGAATCCAGGCATCGGATTGGGGTTGTTTCTCGTGAGGTCCATCGTCAAACGATTGAAAGGCTCGATTCGGATTGTAGACATCCCCAAAGGGACGGGTTCACGCTTCGTCGTTAACTTGCCCAACGCCCGGCTGGCCGTCACGCCAGAGACCATTGCCCCAGGTGACGATCGTGGCCCTACATCGCGCGATTTGCCCGAAGCATGACCGCCCGAGCGGATTACTTGCCAAGAGCTTTTTGGACTTGAGAAACGATTTCCTCGGCCGTGATTTTAAAGAGTTTGTAGAGTTGGTCGGCAGGGGCGGAAGCTCCAAAGCCGGTCATCCCCACAAACAATCCTTCGACCCCGATGTACTTGTCCCATCCCTGACGGATCCCGGCTTCGCAGGCCAATCGGACGTTGACCTCGTCGGGTAGCAGGACCGAATCGCGGTACGCCTTGGGTTGATCATCGAACAATTCGAAGCATGGCATGCTAACGACGCGAGCATGGATCCCGACCGCAGCCAATGTTTCTTGGGCTTTCATGCACAAGGACAATTCGGTGCCGGTACCGATCAAGATCACGTCGGGAGCCCCTCTGGAATCCGAAACAACATAACCACCACGCAATGCTCCTTCGGCACTCTCGACTTTCATCGGGTCCATGGTGGGTGCGTTTTGTCTGGATAAAACCATGGCGGCTGGGTGATTTTCCATCAGCATGGCGGCTCGATAGCACTGAAGAACTTCGTTGGCATCCCCGGGGCGGAACACATACAAGCCAGGGATCGCGCGGCATGCGGCCAAGTGCTCGATGGGCTGGTGGGTCGGTCCATCCTCACCCAATCCGATCGAGTCGTGCGTCAATACGTACAAGACCGGTTGGTGCATGATGCTCGAAAGCCGCATGGCCGGGCGCATGTAGTCGGTGAACACGAAGAAGGTGGCTCCGTAAGGACGAAGCCCGCACAGACTCATGCCGTTCAGGACGGCACCCATGCCATGTTCTCGGATCCCGAAGTGCATGTTCCGACCGGAAAAGTGCTGCGGTGAAAAATCGGTCTCGCTATCGATGAGGGTCATGGTGGAAGGGGCCAAGTCGGCGGAGCCACCGATGAGTTGGGGTAGATGCGGGGACAGCATGTTGAGGACCTTGCCGCTGCTGACCCGAGTCGCCATGCCTTTGGCGTCGGCAGGGAATGGTTTCAGACCCGCTTCCCAACCGTCGGGCAGCTTGCCATCGAAAATGGCTTGAAGCTCGGCCGCTTCCTTCGCGTACTCTTTTTGGTACTTGGCAAACAGCGTGTGCCAGGCCGTGCTGGCAGCGTTGCCACGGGCTCCTAGGGTGCTATCGAAGTGCTCGCGGACTCCAGGCGGAACCAAAAACTTTTCATTTTCCGGCCATCCATAGGCCTTCTTCGTGAGTTTGATTTCTTCCTCACCCAATGGAGCACCGTGCGCGTTGTGCGTATTTGCTTTGTTGGGGGAACCGTATCCGATAATCGAGTTGACGAGAATCAACGTCGGTTTGTCACCGGTCGCGCGGAACTCATCGAGTGCGCTCTGCAAGTTTCCTAATTCGTTGGCGTCGGTGACATGCACGGTGTGCCAACCCAAGCCGTGGAAACGTTGCGCGACACCTTCGCTAAAGGCCAGATCGGTATGCCCTTCGATAGTGATGCTGTTGTCGTCGTAGATCCAGCAAAGGTTCGATAGTTTGAGGTGACCGGCGATCGAAGCCGCTTCGTTCGCGATGCCTTCCATCAAGTCGCCGTCGCTGCACATCGCGTACACGTTGTAGTCAAACAGTTCATAGCCGGGACGATTGTATTTGGCGGCAAGAAACTTCGAAGCGATGGCCATCCCGACCGAGTTCCCCACACCTTGGCCGAGTGGACCTGTGGTGGTCTCGATGCCTGTTGCGTAACCAAATTCTGGGTGACCCGCACAGGGACTATTGAGCTGACGAAAGTTCTTCAAATCTTCAAGTTTCAACGACTCTTCGGCCGTCACTTTGCCATCCTTGCCCACGGCCCGAATCCCGGACAAATGGATCATGGAGTAGAGCAGCATCGAGGCATGACCGCAGGACAGAACGAATCGATCGCGATTGGCCCACAATGGATCGCGAGGATCGTAGCGAAGAACTTCCGTCCAGAGTTGGTACGCGACCGGTGCCAAGGCCATGGGGGTTCCGGGATGCCCGCTATTGGCTGCTTGAACCGCGTCCATGCTCAACGTGCGAATGGTATTGATGGCCAATTGGCGAACGGTAGCTGCAGGCACGCTCATGGAGTTTCCAATCGTGAACTTAGTGGCGAAGTGCCAGGAAAATGAAGAGCCAACGAATTAGGTCCGGTAATTCTACGAAAACCCGTGCGGGTACCAACACCGGTACCTTCGGAGGATAACGCGTCGACTCCCCCCATGCAATCCAGCCTCGCGAGCGGTATTGCTGGGGCTTGGGTATTACTGCCGATTAAGCATCACTTCAGCTTGGGCATGGTGGCGGCGGCTGGGCACGCCTCCTCGAGATTCCCTGGCACCTCGGCATCGGCTCGGCCGAGTGCCCAGTCGATACCACCCATGAGAATGGACTCGAATACGGGATTGGTCCACACATCCTCTCGGTGTCCCATCGACGTGTAGAAAACGCGTCCTTGGCCTTCGCGTCGCGCCCATGTGGCGGGATAGGGCGGCCGCTGGTAGTCTGCATCGACCATGCCTTCGGTTTCCTGAACCAAGATCACGTGCAGATCGGGAGCGAAGTTTTTCAAGCTGTACCATTCCTCGTTGAGTGAAAAGCCGTCTCCGGCTTTTTCCAATCCTGGGAAGTTAGGGCTCGTGACCCGCATCTTGGCGACTTGCTGACGTCCGTGCCGAATGAACTCGCCACCAATCATGGCGATGTAAGGATCGCGCTTGTCCTGAGCAGCCGTTCGATCGCCCGCGGTATGAAATGTATCGGAGGCGCAGTGGCTGCCGATAAAGCCTTTGCCTTCGCGGATCGAACGCAACAAGTTCTCTTTGCCTTGCGGGCTCATGGCTGGCTGCTTGTCGTTGCCGACTTGGGTCAGATCCTCGGTCGTGTAGAAGAAGTAACCATCGTATTGTTGGTAGCCATCGTCGAAGACGGTTCCATCCTTGGTGCACGTGACTTCGATACCGTGTTTCTTACCGAGATCGACCATGATGCGTTCGGCATACGACAGTTCGGTCCCTTTGCGTCGGATCACATCATGTTCGAAGCCAGCGCTTTTGGTGAAGAAAAGTAATTTCTTAGGGGCTTGTTTCGCAGTCGTTGGTTTCGCGGTCGTTGGTTCCTCGGTGGCTTTATTCTCTGCAGCCCACGCGATGCCTTGGACTAGGGTTTTCAGGAAGACCGGATCGGCGAATGTTTCTTTGGAATGACCATAGGTGGTTCCGAACACGCGCGATGCGCCGTAAAGGTTGGTCCAAAAGACAGGCTGGACTTCTCCAGTTTTTTCGCTCACCGAAGTCGCAAGCACTTGGGTATTGGGCCACACCTTTTCGATAATGTAAAGTTCATCTTTGGGTGTCTTGTAACCGGCTGGAAATCCGGCCATGATCGGATGATCCGCTTGAGTCACCGCGACGGGATATTCGCTTTGATGTTCGTGGTGACGGCTGGTCACACCTAAGAACTCGCGCCAATCGTCGATCTTCGCGGATCGGTAAGTATGCATGGCGCAATGGATCACGACGGCGTTCACGCCATCGTGATGCGGTTGGGTCACGCGCCGAATGTAGTCGGGGTTGTCGGTGTCGGCGAAGCACTCGTTATGAACAACGACGTCGAAGCCCTTTGCCCAGTCCGCTTTGTCGTAGAGCGAAATTTGGGCCCGCGTGCCGGTCCCGCCTTCGTTGACCACGGTCCATTCAATCGACACGCCTTGTTCCTTGGCGGCCAACTGCATGGCTTTGGTTTGGAAATCGTAATCGTGACAGCAACCGCCAGTCACCAACAGGACCTTCAGCGGTTCGGCTGCGCAAGTCCATGCGCTAAGCATGGGCAAACATGCGAGCAGCAAAAGCCCTAGAACAAAATTAGCGCAACGAAACCAGCGCGGCAAGGATCGTAGAAGCATGGCAAATCACACGTGGTTGGGAGGGATTGATCGGAGGTATATCAACGGAGACCTCCCAGTATACTCCGACTCCGCTACGGCATGCACCCATCGCTCGGCATCAATACAAGCCGCTTCTTCGATTAGCTTTTTTGTTCGAGCAAGCGAGCCAATCGATGGAAATCACTAGAAGTCTCGATGAATCGGACCTTGGTCACCAAGGTGTCCGGATCCACCAAGGATTCGAAGGGAACAAAACTCAATTCCAATTGGCCGCCTACCGAAACCATCACGCCATTGAGTTTCTGTTCGACCAGCGCGCGGAAAGCGCCCACGCCGATTTGCGAACCGAGCATGACATCGAATGCGGTCGGAATGCAGCAACGCGATTCGTACCCCATTTGCAATCCGTTGATCTTACGGCTCTTGCCCGTTTTGGCTTCATAAGCGGCGGCGAGTGCTTTGGCGATGGTTTTGCCGATATTCACATTCGAGATAGCCAAGTGGCCGTGATCGTCGCGAGCCACGCCCTCGATGTGCGAAGTCGGTAGGTATTCCGCCAGGCCTTCGGCGATTACGAACACACCATAATTGCGGCCAATCGACTCGCGTGAGAGCATCATGGCCAACATTCTTTTGATGACGACATCCATGTTCATCACGGCGCGGGTCGTCGTCGTGCCGTCAGTTGCCGTGACGGTTTCACTGCTGCGCATCTCACCGACAATGTCCTCGACACTCAGAACCATGCACGCGTCTCCGGCGATGGCCGCGCCGTAGGCTAACCAGCCCGCCGAACGCCCCATGGCTTCGCAAACGAAGTACGCTTGGCCCGCCGAAGCATCGCGATTCAGATTTCGTATTTCGCCAGCGAGCACTTCAGCGGCACTAAAATAGCCGAACGTAAAGTCGATGCCGGCGTAGTCGTTGTCGATCGTTTTTGGCAGATGAACGACCGGCATCGGCTGCTTGGTGGCCGAAAGTGTGTCTTGATACATTTTCAGTTTGTTAGCCGTCTTGAGGGTATCGTCCCCTCCAATGCTGATAAGGGCGTCGACTTCGAGTGAGCGCAGAGCATCGACCACGCGCTGAAGCGGCGCGGATTTCACTGGGTCGCGCAAATCGGCCGGGCTCTTAATCGCCTTGCCCGGATTGCTGCGTGCCGTTCCGATCCGAATTCCAGCTTCCGTCCGCATGAACTCGAGCGACTCCAGAGTAAAGCGAATGAACTGCTTGCCTTCCTGCAATGGAGATTCGGGATGGTAGTCGATCAAATTCGAATACCCATGTTTGATTCCAATCACCTCAATCCCTGCGTTGAGGAGCGCGAAGGCTGCCGAGGAAATGACTGCATTAGCCGCTGGAGCTGGTCCACCGGCGAACAGGATGGCGACACGACGAAGTTGGCTCATTTAGGAAATCCGTTACGGTTCGACCAGCCCGAGGGCTGATGGCTGCGGAGAACTGGAAAAAGGAATCGCGGACAGGAAAGGAAGGCAGATCCCCAATCGATGCCGCGGATTGTAGCCTCGAGCCCTCATTTTTCAAACGGTCAGGGGAGCTTGGCAATCTGCGTTGAGTGTGCGGTAAATGAGCGTTGTAACTCTGCGATTCGCCTCGACCCACGCCATCCTCCCATGATGATTGATCGGAACGTAACGGCCGTTCCGATTCTCAGGCCTATGAGGCGAACCATCACGATCCGAAACCAGGGTACCGCAACGCGGTCGACGCGTTACGACGTGCTGTGCCCAACCCGCCACGACCGATGGGTTTGGATGATGGCGTTCGCGCCCCTGGCAGCGGTGGGCGTATTCGAACCGAACTCGGCCATGGGTCAGTCGACGGTAATCCATTCACCAAGCGAACAACCCGCGTCGCCGTGGAGCAAGCCGTTCACTAGCTCCGATCCCAATACTCCATCGCTCCCCAAGCAAGTCCAATCGCTGCCGGAGCGGCGCGTTCCTTCAAGCACGCGTTCGATTCCCAGGATTCCCACATCGACGGTTTCTTTTTCACGCGGAGTCCAAGGGATCGTCCAACCCGCTCCTTACGTGCCGCTTGAACCATCCACAGCCGCCCTTCCTCTCGCATCCAGCGCGTACTCTACGTTACCTTCCAGGCACACTGCGACCCAGCAGGATTCCATCGGTACACCCCCCGGTGACGATCGTGTGCCGGAAGGTAACGTGAGACTTTTTTCATCCAACCCGCTGGCTGACAGGATCAGTCGCGAGGTGTTGGAGCCTGCCCTCGGTGGCACCGTTAGCGACGTCCAAAGCTTAGAACCGCCACCGGGTTGGAATAGCATCCAAGTGGAATTGACCCGATTGGCCGAAAGCAGCGAAAAGCTCCTGCGTCGCAAGGCCTTCGAGAGTGCTCGAGAGGACGCCATCCGAGGACTGCGGCTATTGGCGCGTACGATCGATCTTCACCTCCAACGCTGGGAGTGCGAACCGGCATTGCATCAAGCCTTGGTAGCAATCGAAGAGAGCAAAGCCTTCGAAACCAATGCAGGGGCTGCGAGCGGATCGTTGGATCGGATCGTCAGTCACCACAGCACCCCTGTCTTACAAGGCCATGACCTGCTGACCCTCTCGCCTGCGATCGCCGCACAGCACTATCGCGCCTATGCGCGCGATGCATTCTTGGTCGCTTCCAATAACCACCCATGGTCCGCTGATATGCTCTGCGTCCTCGGCAAAACGTACGAGTGCGAGGCCGAACAAGACATGCAGCGGAGGCTGATGCATCTTCAGCATGCAACGCTTTGCTACCAAGTGGCCTTCGAGATCGCGCCGGCCCGACCAACCATCGCCTGCCAACTCGGGACAAGCCTCTTGGCATTGGACCGCGCGGATGAAGCTGCATTGGCGTTGCAAAGCTCACTGGGAACCGTCCCCACGCCTCAAGCCTGGAATGCCATGGCTGAAGTCCATCGCCGCTTAGGACAAGTCGATCAAGCTCGCTCGGCCTCGGAACAAGCGCGGCTGCTGTCGGAGCGCGACCCTACTTTCACTGCCGAGAAGCCGGCCGTGACCGAAGTAACACCCGAAGAATTTGCCCGGTTCAGTCCACCTCCAATGCGTGTTAATCCATCCGTTGACGGGTCTCTACCTATCACCCAAAGCAACCGTTCAGCCGAATCCGGCCCTCGCGAATCCCCTCCATCCGCAGCCAACGCCAACCGGGGATGGTTCCCGAGAATTCTACGGTAGGTCGAACATGGTACGTACATTGCTTGGGAGCGTCGTTGCCATACTCCCGCTGCTGATTGTCGTCTCGACGGCCAATGCTCAAGACGTCTATACGCAAGACGTCTATGCGCAAAACGTCTATGCTCAACATGAAGCGTCTCCTTACGAGCCCTTGTTCTGCGAGCCTGAGATCCCAACTCAAGTGGTGATGTGCCCGCCTGCGCAATCCACAGGTGTTACGACAGGTCTTCTCGGTCCATGCTTCACGGCTGTGGATAGCCAATTGGCCGACGGCGAACAACGTTGGCGAGACGCAGTCGGCTTCGATTTTCAGCCGTTGCAACATGGTGAGTACATCGGTCCCGTGCGGTTACCCATGATGCTCGAGTACCGCGTTCGTGTGAACGACGTGCTGACCTTTACCTTCATCGTCAACCGCATCAAGACGCTGGAAGCCTACCGACTCATGGTCGGCGACGAGATCAACATCAATTCGATGTCCGACGACACACTCAAACGCGAACGCATTCCAATCCAGCCCGATGGATCGATCGTCGTTCCTTACATCGGCACGTTCCCTGCCGCTGACAAAACGGTCGTGCAGCTTCGACAGGACCTCGAAAAGGCCCTTCAGAAGTACATCCATTCACCCGCCATCAACGTGGAACCGGTTCGCGTCAACACGGCCTTGGAGGACTTGCGACAAGCCGTCAATCCTCAGGTCGGTTTGGGTGGCCAGTCGCTCGAGATCCTGATCAATCCCGATGGTCAACTGCAATTGCCTCGTGTCGGCAGTGTGTATGTACTAGGCATGACCCTGGAGGAGATCAAACGTGAGATCAACTTGCGCTATGAGAATACGGTCGCGGGCATTCAAGTGGAACCGCGATTGGAGCGGGCTGCACCGCACAACATTTTCATTTACGGGGAAGTGAATCGTCCCGGTCGCTTTGAACTGCTCGCTCCCACCACCGTGACCGCTGGCTTAGCGATGGCCGAGGGATTGCGACTGGGTGCCAACAACCGTCAAGTCGTCGTGTTTCGCAGGGCGGAAGATTGGCGTCTGGTGTCGACTATCCTCGATCTTCGGGCTGGCCAATTGGGCAAACGTCCCAATCCGTCGGACGAGATTTGGCTGCGCGATGGCGATTTGATCATCGTTCCGCCGCGGCCAATCAAACTGTTTGATAACGCCACGCAGCAAATCTTCACCGAGGGCCTGTACCGAATCATCCCGCTTCAAGGGATCAACATCGTCAGGTAACGTACCGGTCGGATACGATTCAGCGACGGCTCCTCTGCAGACGCCCTTCAAGTTCTTGAATTCGATTTTGCATCGATGTCAATTCTTCACGCAATCGGATGACCTCGTCCTGCAATTGCGCGACGTACTCGGGCGAGGCCGACTGCGTGGGACTACCGTAACCAGACTCGCTACCGCGGACCGAAGGGTCGGATGTCCACAACAGCACATCGACCAACATCTTCTTCTGCCCCCGATAGAAACCGATCCTCATGGTTTGGCCGGGGAGTGCGCTTCGCGTAGCCCCCACCACTTCCTCTGCAAAGTTGATCATGCGGCCATCGATGTCGACAATGCAGTCTCCTGGACGTAGACCAGAGACCTCTGCCGGTGAACCGACCACCACCTCGGAGATTGAAGCTCCGCGGTACACTGGTATTCCAAACTGCAATCGAAACGGATCCGAAAGGTCGCTCACGGAAACGCCGAGCACGGCTCCATCCTCTCCCATCAACGCTTCGGAGATCGGCTGGTAGGGAGTCGGGGGCATCGATCGCGACGGATTCGTGTCGGGGATGCCTTGGAGTTGAGCCGCGAGTCCGCGATCTTGAAGGACAGCGACTAAATTCAAACTTCGACCGCGGCGCTGAACCAAGAACTTTACCGGCGCGCCGACTGGAAACCTTGTTAACTCAGAAGCAAATTGATCGATCGACGAAACGGCCTGACCTTCGATCCCGATGACGCGATCCCCTTCGCGGAAACCACCCTTCCATGCAGGCGATTGGATCGCAACCTCGACCACCGCCAAACCGAATCCGCCTCCGAGGACTGGCTCGAGCGTTAGTCCAAGGAAGACACCCTCATCGCCCGGTGTAAGGATATCCCCCGGCGTAGTGATACCCGGCCCCTGAACACTCTCGCTATTCAACATCGGCTTCGGAGGCGCAAACGCGTCCGTGCGAGCTTTGTTTTTGGGTGTGATCACTAAGGGAGCCTTGGAGCGTCCCTTGGGCGGAGACAACTGCAGGGGGGCCACATCGCCGCCCGTTTCTGTTTTGGCGGGGCCGTTCGGCATTGGCAACGACCCGCTGGGGGCTGGCAACGAATCCTCAGCGGGAAAGGCCTCGGAAGGTTCAGGGTCTGGCTTGGGTGGGGTTTCCGATGGCTCTTCTATGGGTGTCGGTTCCTCGGATCCCTCCGGTGGCGTTGGCTTGACCGGCGTCAGACCTTGCTTCAATCGCGCTTCGAGCTGCTTCAAAAAGTCCTGGCTCTGCACGGCGCTGGGGGTAACGAAAACGACTGCAGCGATTCCAATCGCAAACGTGATGGTTTTGATCCGCATAAGTGAGTCCATCGTTCGACCTCGAGAGCGTGGTGAGCTCTAAAAAATTTGGCGGGCTATCGCCTTAGATGATTGTTGCGTTTCGAAATACGGAATCAAGCATGTGCGGGCTGAATCCCGGTGCGTGTACCGTGGCAACGCGCTTGGCCAACCTAACTCATGGAATACCGGGACCGTTGCTGCCTACGCGATAGCGATCGTCCGGAAATTCTTGAAATAAAGTTCTTTTGCTAGCAGAATCGAGCGACCCGCGATGGGCTCGAGTCGATTATCTTAAGGCTATTGGCAAAGTCGATCCGTTCCTCCCCGCGATCAACACCCTCGTTTCCGGAGAACGACATTCGCTAATTCCTCGATGGAAGCACACGAGGACCGACGCCTGATTATGGCCGTCGATCCAAGCGAGCTTCGTCACCCCACCTGGCTTCGAGCCAACCTTCCTCCCTTCCTAACGACGCCTCATCAGCGATGCAGTACCCCGTACTCAATCTTACGCGGACCTCAGTCCATTGCGCAGCGATCTGTCTCGTTCTTTGCCTTGGGCTCGGTCGTGGACCTGGAGTCGTTTCCACGCTGCGCGGCACCGAGCCGGAGTTGATCAAATTCGAGTTGGACGTGCAGCCAATCCTAACAGCCCGCGGTTGCAACGCCGGGCCATGCCATGGGAAATCACGAGGGCAGAACGGGTTCGCACTTTCCCTGTTGGGATTTGATGCCGACATGGATTTTCACGCGATCGTGACCGATGGTCGGGGGCGCCGTGTTTCTCCTGCATCACCCGAGGCGAGCTTGCTGTTGCAGAAGGCGACGGGTCAACTGCCGCATGGGGGAGGGATACGTTTGGACGTGGACAGCCCCGACTACCAACTTTTAGCGAATTGGATTCAGACGGGCTTTGCACGTCGCGACGCGAGCGATCCGAACCTGACCGGGATCCGTTTCTCACCTGACCCCCGATCCCTCGCTGCTGAGGAAGAGCTTCAACTGACAGTCACAGCTGACTATTCGGACGGTACGCAGCGTGAGGTCACAGGCCGCACCGCATTTCAATCCAACGAACCTGCGATCGTTCGCGTATCGCCCGACGGTTCTGTACGGGCGGGCGCACTGCCAGGCGAAGCCACGATCATGGCACGCTACATGGGGAATATCGCCACCTGGAGTTCTGCCATCCCGCGTCCGATCAACGTGCCCGCATCGCTCTACGCCGCCTTGCCTCGCAACAACTTCATCGACGATGCGGTTTACGAACGACTTCAACAGCTGAACATCGTTCCCAGCGATCCGATCGACGACGCGCATTATTTGCGGCGGGCTTACTTGGATGTAATCGGCCGCGTACCCACACCGGACGAAGCCAGGGCGTTCTTGAAGAGCGACGCAGCCGACAAACGGATCGCGTTGGTCGATGCGTTGCTCGATCGTCCTGAGTACGTGGACCATTGGTCGAACAAGTGGGCGGACTTGCTGCGACCTAATCCCTACCGCGTCGGCATCAAGGCGGTGATGAGTCTCGACGGTTGGATTCGTGATGCGTTTCGCGCGAATCTCCCGCATGACCAATTTGTGCGAGAACTGCTGACAGCCCGCGGCAGTACATGGAAGAACGGCGCGGTCACGATCTACCGTGATCGACGCGATCCTCAAGAAATCGTGACCATGGCCACCCAACTGTTCCTAGGTATCCGGCTTGAATGCGCCAAGTGCCATCAGCATCCCTTCGAAGTGTATGGCCAATCCGATTTCTACTCCTTGGCCGCCTTCTTTGCCAAGGTTGGCTACAAGGGCACGGGATTATCACCGCCTATCTCTGGAGGAGAAGAGGTGGTTCTCGTCAAAACCCGAGGCGAGGTCAAACATCCGTTGACCGGGGAGGTTCTGCAACCCACGCCCCTCCGCGGTTCGGCGATCACTCTCGAGGAAGGACGCGATCCTCGCGAAGCACTTGCCGATTGGATGACGGCTGCGGACCATCCGACCTTTGCCCATGTCGCCGTCAATCGCATATGGGCGGATCTCTTCGGGGTTGGAATCGTCGATGCCGTCGATGACTTCCGAGCCACCAATCCCCCCAGCAACCCTCGCTTGATCGACGCGTTGGCAGCCCACTTTCGAGAAGTCGGCTTTGATAACAAGGAACTGCTCCGAACCATCCTGCGATCCCACGTATACGCCTTGAGCAGCCAACCGAACGAATCGAATTTCGGCGATGCACGCAACTACTCGAGGCATTACCGCCAACGTCTGAGGGCCGAGGTCCTGGCCGATGCCGTAGCCGAGGTCACCGAAGTCGACCACGAGTTCTCAGGCATGCCGATCGGAACGCGGGCCATGCAATTATGGACGCATCGCACCGAGTCGGAGTTGCTCGACGCGTTTGGACGTCCCGATCCCAATCAAGATCCACCGTGCGAACGATTCCCCGATTCAACCGTCGTTCAAGCCTTGCACTTGATGAACGCGCCGGCCATCGCCAGCAAGCTGGCTTCGGAGAACGGTCGCGGCGCGCGATTGGCCAAGAGCGATGCGTCGCCGCAGGCTATCCTCGAGGAGCTGTATCTGGCAGCCTATGCCAGGTTCCCCACGCCCGAGGAGCTTGAGGCGTTGTTGCCCGAATTTAACCAGACGCCCGAGGGGCGTCGGCCTTTGATCGAAGACATTCTGTGGTCGATGCTCAATGCCCCGGAATTCATTTATAAGGATTGACCCATGCTGCGTAGATCTTGGCTACAACTCGGCATCGCTGGATTGGCGGGCGGAAGTTTTACGGAACTGCTTCGTTTACGTCAGGCGTCCGCTTCCGAATCTCCGGCATTGAAACCACCCAGCAACTGCATCTTGATCTGGATGGATGGCGGCCCCACACACTTCGAGACGTTTGATCCCAAGCCCGAAGCACCTGTTGAAATTCGTGGCGAGTTCCAGCCCATCCAAACTAATGTGCCGGGAACCATCATCAGTGAGCACCTGACTCAATTGGCTAGCATCGCCGACAAGTACGCCATCGTTCGGTCGGTGTGCCACAACCAAGGCAACCACGGAGCGGGCAATCATTACATGATGACCGGCGCGCCGCCTCGCATTCCGGTCGGATGTGGTGCCTTCGTTAGCTTCCATCCCAGCATGGGCTCGGTTGCTGCCAAAGAACGCGTCGCTCCGCACGGTTTACCGCCTTATTTCTCAATGCCCAGCATGTCTCGTTCGGGGGGACCCAACTTTCTCGGAGCCAAATACGCTCCGTTTGTCGTCGGTGGGGATCCCAACAACAAACACTTTCAAGTTCGGGACGTGGAACTACCCTCGGGCATCAACGACCAACGGTTCCAAACACGCCGCGACCTGCGACATTTGGTGGATCGCATGCCGCGATTCACCGATCCAGCCACTGCCGACCCCGTGCTGGCGGTCGATGAGTTTTATCAGCAAGCGTTCGAATTGGTGACCACACCCGAAGCTCAGATGGCTTTCGATCTGAAGTCGGAATCCGATGCTACGCGCGATGCCTATGGTCGCAACAGCTTCGGCCAACGCGCCCTACTCGCTCGACGTCTGATAGAGTCGGGTGTTCCCTTCGTGACGCTCTACGATGGCGGTTGGGATCACCATTCGGATCTCTTCGGTGCGCTGCGGACTCGACTGCCTGCGTGGGACCAAACCGTAGCTGCATTGATTCAAGACCTCGACGCTCGCGGACTGCTCGAAACGACCATGGTCATCGCGCTTGGTGAATTCGGGCGCACCCCAACCATCAGTACATTGGCGGGCCAATCCAAACCCGGCCGCGATCACTGGGCAAACGCCATGTCAATATTGTTCGCCGGCGGTGGCACGCCAGGCGGTCAAGTCGTGGGAGCCACCGACCGACAAGGGCACTCGGCCGTCGAGCGGGTCTTGGGCCCCGAAAACTTCGTATCCACGGTCTATAGCAAAATGGGGATCAATCCCGATCGGATTTACTACACACCCTCGGGGCGTCCAACCCACCTGGTCAGCGATCCGACCCCCATTCGAGAGCTGATGTCGTGAGGACCACAGCCCGGAAATTGCTTTATTGGATCGCGATCTACGTTGCGTCCGTGGTCGCCCTCGTGCCCTGCGGGTCCCAGGCCCAAGATCTCAAGAATCTGAACCTGATGCCGATGGGGGGCCAACGTGTGAGCCAAGTCAACGTTCGGTTGCCAGGCAAGTTTGAACAATGGCCAGTCGATTGTTGGTCCAATTCGCCACAGGTGCAATGGCAACCAACCGACGATCCGGGCGTAGTCTCCGCAACCATCGCTGGCGACGCGGATCTAGGCGTTCACTTCGTTCGTTTTACCAATGCATCGGCTGCCTCGCCGTTGCTGCGCTTCGTGGTGGGCGAGCAGAGCGAGGTCGAAGAAATCGAACCCAACGATTCTTATCGCGCGCCACAAGCTCTCACAACGACGAATTTGTCAATCAATGGCGTCCTTCAAAAATCGAGGGACATCGATCACTATGCCGCAGTATTGAAGGCAGGAGAGCAATGGTGCGTGTCGGTCGAAGCGCATCGGAATTTGAAGTCACCCATGGATGCTTGCTTGCAATTACTCGACGTACGAGGAAACGTACTGGCCCAAAATTTGGATCGTTTTGGCCTCGATCCTGGTTTGGAATGGACATGCCCTCGCGATGGCACCTACCTGGTTCGAATCTTCGCGTTTCCTGAGACACCGGACAGCACGATTGGGTACGCTGGTGGCGATAATTTCCGCTACCGGTTGCATTCCCACACGGGAACGCAACTGGACTGGGAACGTCCATTCATCGAACATGCGCAGGCCCTCGTCGAGCCCAGTGATCGCGCATCGCCATCGAGCGTCGATATGGGTTCCTCAATCTCCAACACCTACGCTTGGCATGGAGTTTTGGAAACGGCAGGTGATGAAGATGCGGTGCACTGGAAAACCACCGGACCAGGCCACTGGCGAGTTCGTTGCCTAGGTGCCGAACTGGGATCCGCCATCGATCCAGTCCTTGAGATCCTCGATGGGCAAGGCAAATCATTGGCAACACAAGGCGGGTCCGGAGCGATCCAAACTCCTGTGATCTTCCAGTCTTTGCTCGAACCGGGATCCTATCGGGTTGCCATTCGTGATCTGCATGGCCGGGGGTCGCCCGACATGCGCTATCGCATCGAGATCGAATCCACGCAGCCTGAAGTCATCGCAACCGTTGCGTCCGATGTGATTTCAGGCGTTGTAGGTCAGCCTATAGAAGTGGAGATTTCGTTGGATCGCTTGCTCAATTGCGCCGACTCCGCGACACTAACCGCTGTCGGACTCCCGGAGGGCTATGCTTGCGAACCCGTCGCGTCGCGGTCCGAAGACGATTCGGCCAAAAAGATCGTCTTGAAAATCATCCCCAACGGACCTTGTTCGTGCGCTTGGCGGATATCCGTGCAACGGTCGGGTGCAGAGTCGACAAGCTTCGTGACGGCCATCAACACCGCGTTACCAGACCTGTGGCTGGTCGTTCGTCCTGCGCCCTGACGATCTCGGAACGAAAGACGGTGATTTGGCCGAACACGGTGCAAACCGAATCGCTGAAGCGTCGGAGATTCAACATTCAAAGCAAATCCCATACGCAGTACGTTGTAGCGACTCTCAGGCCCAGCACACAATTGCTTGAGAAGTCAGTGGCCTTTCGCATCGGGATGGCAGTAGCAGCTTGCTAAGGGTTGAATATCGGAACGTGACCATGCGACCTTGACCTGTTCCGTCATCGTGTCGGCTTCAAGGCCGCGTCCCTGTTTTTGTAATGACTGCTGAAGTCCAAGGAGTGACCAGGCGTTGTTCGGATGTCGAAGCAAATCCGCTCGATAGACCGCTTCCGCTTCTTCATGTTTGCCTTCGGCCAGTAGCAATGCTCCCAGAGCGTGTCGGACCGGTTGCATCCACCCAGGCGGCTCGTCGTAGGTGAGTCGTTCTTCAAGTTCCACAGCCTGCCGTAAAATCTGAAATGCTTTGTCCGTTTCTCCAGAGTGGTAGGCCAGTTCCCCTTCCGCCATGCGTTTTGAGAGAGCGAGTACATCGGCGGCTGGGTTGTTACCCATTTTCCATTCTTCGGTCATCTCGGGTAAAACATCTTCTAAGTGCTTCAGTTCGGTCGCTGATTCTTCCAGTCGACCAAGGTTTGAAAGCGCGATAGAGCGAGCATAATGCCACTGAGCGAGACTCAATAGTCGCCAAGAATCCGGTGACGCTTCCCTTAAGATTTGGTCCCACTTCCCGAATCGGATCAGGACATGAAGCTTGGTGGGCATGAAACCATCGGCGACGACCACGTACTTCTTGAGAAAGTCCTTTGGTATTTCGGATTCAATTCTTTGCGCGGCTGCCAGCGCGGTTTCCAATCGTGCTTCCATCATGGCTGCATACGCGAGAAAATGCAGATTGTGAACATAGTAGAGACTGTAAAAATCGGGCTCGGGAGCTTTCGCAAAGTAAGCCTCGTCGGCTGCGATGGCGCGCTCATTGGCGTCGGCCGCATCGTGGTAACGCCCCACGCGAATGAAAATATGGGCCGGCATATGCACGAGATGCCCGGACCCTGGTACAAGCTGTGTCAAACGTTCAGCAGACGTGACACCTAAGTCAGGCCATGGTGAGGCTTCGATGCAATGGATGTAGAAATGGTTTGCACCTGGATGATTGGGGTACCGATCAAGTGTGCGATTGATAACGGCAAGCATTTCTAGCGTCCGCCCTTTGGGTTGACCGGAATGCGTCCACAAATCCCATGGTTGAAGCGTCATCAGCGATTCCGCATAAAGTGCGCCGACATCCGGGTCGTTTGGAAACGCGTGCCAAGTATTTTCCATCGCATTCGCATACGCTTCGTCCAATGGCTTGCGATCGGCGGGCGCCGGTATCTCATAGCGCTTCACAACCGCTTCAACCAATGCCCGCTCGACCGGCGTTTCATCGTCGAGGGCCCGCAGCGCCTTTTCAGCTGCTTCCCGCGCGAGACGACTCTGCTCATCGCTCATGATCGGGTTGTTGATGTGCAGGCCATGCGCGTACGCACTGCCCCACCAAGCCATCGCACAAGAGGGATCCAGGGCCGCCGCTTTTTCAAAGGAACGGATGGCTTCGTCATGGTTGTAGCCGTACAGCAACTGGATCCCCTGATCGAACCATTTCTGAACCTCGGGCCGATTGCATGTCACCGATCGGGAGTATCCGGAGAATCCCGGAAACTTGCCTGATTCTTGAATGTTGTCAAGTGCAAGGTTCTCTTGCGATACCTCCGCCGACGAAGCATTCACAACAGCATTCCTAACAATCCGCTCCCGTGCTCGAAATGTGCGATCCATGGTCCGCGTTTTTGCCATCGCATCAACGTCCTTCGGATCGATGAACCAATCTGAACGCGAATCGGTTCGCACGAAACGCAACGACTCTACAGAAACATCGCCTGCATAACGACAAAAGACCCGAATCTCACCTCGGAGCAACACGGTGTTTTTATCGGCCAGCCGCTCGAATTGTGTTTCGAAGTCGGCCAGCCGCTTGGTTTCGGTCTCGTCTAAGACGTAGCTCTTGGCCGGATTCCGGACAGGCAATCTCTTGAGGCTATCCCAAAGTTCATCCGGCCCGAATTCGCCGTCATCAAGCGTCCTAGCTACGAGAACTTGCTTTCCCTCGACAAGGATTTCGAATTCAACCACACGGCCCGCGTGAACGGACGCGGTGCCGTGAAGCATGAATAGGATCGAAGCAAACCACAATGCAAAGGGTGTTCTCATGAGTGTTTAGTCCTATGGGAGGTAGACTCGAATAAAAACCTATCTTCGAATATTAAGAAACACGGTCACGGCTATAGCCGCCGTTTCATGATGGTCCTCGTACGATAATCGATTGCCGTAATCATGGCAACAAAATCTGCACCTTGGTGACAATGCAGCTTCTTACATCAGACCGCGAGCTTCCTCCTACAAGGGCGACTATCAACACTACGACTATTCTGACGGAGGAAGAAAAGGGAAAAGTCTGCGAATCTCTTTCGGATCGGGTTGCTGCCCATACTCGCAGATCTCAAACGCTTCGGTGTAAAGCACTGCTTTACCCTTCTCTTCTCCATACCATCGCACGAGCGCCTCGCGAAAGCGATCGGCCTCACTCTTGGATCGTTTCGTCCAACGTTCCTGGAGCCATGTGCGGCGAAGCTCCGGTTTGGATGCCGGCGGAGCGGCAGCCGTCGATTCTTCAGTGCCATTGGCACCTCCTTCAAAGGTCTGCGATTCAAGCGCCATCAACGCATCGACCTTCTGCTCAAAAACCGAATCGATGGATACAGCGATGTCGGCGACAAACGAGTAAGGTTTCTTAAAGCCGTCACTGGAATAAAGAAAGAGCGGATTTTTCTGAAGTGGCTTCGTGTCCGGACAGAAGAAGGGAACCGTCACCATGTAGGCGGCATCTTGCACGAGGACGCCGACATAGCGATGGTCGGGATGGTAGTCCCAGGGACGGTGCGAGATCACGATGTCGGCGTTCCATTCTCGAATCAATCGCGTGATGATCCGTCGGTTCTCCAACGTGGGTTCCAATTCGCCGTCGTGGATGTCCAAGACCTGGCTGGTCACCCCCAGACGCTTTGCAACTTCTGCCGACTCCGCTACTCGCCTCAATGCCAATGGCCCACCTGCCATTTGCCAGTGACCGATGTCTCCATTGGTAACCGAAACCAACTTGACATGATGTCCAAGTTTGGCCCACAGGGCCGCCGTTCCACCGCATTTGTACTCCGCATCGTCCGGATGCGCACCGAAGCAAATGATCCTCAGTTTGCCGTCGTCCTCTGCAAGAACCTTGGAATCAAACGCAAAAAGACACAGTAAGATCGCAATGCAGCGCATGATGAAACTCCTGCAGTTCTGAATAACAAGGTCCTGAACGTGGAACATATGTCCATGATATCGATTCGTCGATCGAGCAACTGTCGATTCGTCGATCGATTAGTGAGGAGTGGTTGCTCGCTGCTTCGAGAATCGTCGTAGGACCTGGCTTACTTCACGCAGGTGGCGGCTGCAGCTGGCAGTTCAAAACAAGTTCTTAGAACTAGCATGGCCTGCGCGTCTCAGGTACATTGAATGGTCCCGCCGGAGTCATGTTGCTCCTCCCTCCTACACCAATCCATAGGACTCTATCAAGTGCTTGGATTCCTACCAAAGCCGACCACTTTTTCCCGCGTAGGTTGTGCACTCGCCTGCCTGTTTGTCGCTCCAACACTGCCTGCGGACGAGGCACCTCACTTTGAGACGCAGGTGCGCCCAATCTTGAAGGCCATGTGCTTTCAATGCCATGGCGAAGACAACACGTTCGAGGGGGGGCTAGATCTGCGATTGGTGCGATTGATGCAAGCGGGCGGGGACTCAGGAGCTAGCCTCGTACCAGGCGACGTCGAAGCAAGCTTGCTGTGGCAACGCATTGCAGCCGATGAAATGCCCGAAGGTCCTAAAAAGCTGTCGGCGAAGGACAAGCAGACCATTCGGGCTTGGATCGAATCGGGCGCACGCACCGTTAGGCCGGAGCCCGAAAATGTAGCCGACGCGCGCTTCACGCCCGAGGAACTCAGCTTCTGGTCGTTCCAACCACCTGTGCGACCTCCCATTCCACCGCTGGCGGATCGCGCTGCCGCTCCCGATCCGATGGCGATCAACGCAATCGACGCTTTCATTGCGCAGGGTTTGAATAACGTCGGATTGCAATTCTCGCCCGAGGCGGATCGCGCCACGCTGCTAAGGCGATTGAAACTGGACTTGCATGGCTTGCCACCCACGATCGAAGAACTCGATTCATTTCTCAGCGACACGAGTGAGAATGCGTACGAGCGATTGGTCGATCGATTGCTCGAGTCACCGCAATTCGGTGTCCGATGGGCAAGGCATTGGCTCGATGTAGCGGGCTATTCCGATACCGATGGCAACCCCGGCAACGATCGTGAACGGCCACACGCCTGGCGGTACCGCGACTACGTGGTCAATGCCATCAACTCCGACAAACCATACAACGAGTTCATCATCGAACAACTCGCTGGCGATGAATGCATTGAAGGCCCTCTGGACTCTGAGAACGAGCGGCAGGTTGAATTGTTGGCGGCGACGGGACTGCTGCGCATGGCCCCCGATATCACGGCCACCGACAATCGCTTGATCGATCGCAATCAAGCCGTCGCCGACGTGGTTAAAGTCGTCGGTTCGGCAGTGCTCGGGCTAAGCGTGGGTTGCGCCCAATGCCACGATCATCGCTACGATCCGATCACGATCGACGACTACTACCGCTTCCGAGCGATCTTCGATCCCGTTTTCCCACTGCAGGCGTGGCAGCTTCCGGATCAGAGACTCCTAGACATGACCACCGCTGCCGATCGTGCTGCTGCCGGCGTGATCGAGGCGCAAGCGGTGGTGCGCGATGAAGAACTCATGGCTCAAAAACGCGAGGTGGGCAAGAAGATCTTCGAACACCACTTCGCCGCCGTACCAGAAGAGCTGCGCGCACAGGTATTGGTCGCAATCGAAACGCCTCCAGACAAACAGTCCGAGGCGCACAAGAAATTGCTGCTCGAGTATCCCATGGTTCGCTCGGTCGAGGCCATCGTCGGACAGTTGGTGGAATTCGACAAAATCAACAACAACGAAAACTTCAATCGATTCGAAGCTCAGGCCAAAGACATCGCGCAGCTCCGACAGACCAAGCCTCCCGCTCGCTTGATCATGTCCGCTCGCGATCGGGTCGATTCCATCCCCAACAGTACGGTCTTTTTCCGAGGTGACCCGGAGCAGCCCAAGCATTCGGTGCAGCCAGCCGAACTGTATGTCTTAGCACGGCATCGCGGACAAAGCGAATTGCCGATCGAACCCATCCAGGAAGGAGCCTCCACGGGACGACGCTTGGCCTACGCCAAACAACTGACCGACGGCCAGCATCCACTGGTCGCGCGCGTAGCGGTCAATCGTATGTGGCAACACCACTTTGGACTCGGGCTGGTTCCCACCCCCAACGATTTCGGAGCCTTTGGGCAGCGCCCCACGCACCCGGAATTACTGGACTGGTTGGCTTGCGAATTGGTCGACTCAGGCTGGCAACTCAAACGCATGCACAAGCGGATGGTAATGTCACGCACGTACCGTCAACAGTCCCAACGAACGGCAGAGCAGGATGCGATCGATGCGGACAATCGACTCTACGCCCGGGCCAACCTTCGACGTATGGATGCGGAGACGATTCGCGATGCCATGCTGTTGGTCAGCGATGATCTCAACGACAGCCTCAGTGGCCCGCCCGTTTCGGTGGCCGAGGACGGTGAAGGGCGCGCAACGATAGGGCGGCGATTGCTGAACCAAGGATTATTCGCGGGCATTGAGGATGTCGGTTCTGCGAAATTCCGCCGTAGTCTCTACATGCAATCGCGTCGCTTGCTACCGTTGAGTTTGCTCGAAACTTTTGACTTGCCAGTTATGAACCCTAACTGCGATCTGCGACGGTGTTCAACGGTCGCTCCTCAAGCCTTGCTCTTTCTCAACGACCAGTCCATTGTCCAAGTCACAGATACTACGGCTCAGCGGATCTGGACCGCTCGTTCCACACTCGAGGAACGCATCGAACTCCTTTTCCGAAAACTATTGTCGGTTCGTCCAACGGAGGCTGAGATAGCACAGTGCATCAGCTATGTACAATCGCAGCGGGCTTTGTTCGCTGCGGATCCCAATGCCGTATGGCAGAAGCAGATCGAGCAGAATAGCGAAGCGCCAGACGTTCGGGCCTTCGCGAGTTTGTGCCAAGCACTGATGGCCTCGAACCGATTTCTTTACATCGATTGAACATTGATTGAACATTGATTGAACCGTAGGACAGCTGCCATGCAACCGAAACTATGCTCGCGACGGCACTGGATGCACTCCTCCGCTTTTGGATTGGCGGGTGTGGCCGCGGCCACATTGTTAGAACACGATGGGCTGCTGGCGGACGAACCTGCAAATCGGATGATCAAGCCGGATCTGGAAACGCGGACGTTCGATCTGCTCGACAAGCAACCGCATTTTGAACCCAAAGCCAAAGCCATGATCAGCATGTTCATGATCGGTGGTCCGAGTCAGATCGATCTCTTCGATCCAAAACCCGAGCTGAAAAAACTCGATGGTAAGGAGTTTCCGGGCGAAGTCCAATACGACAATCCTGCCCAAGCTTCGCGAATGGTCATGGGCCCGCAGTGGAACTTTGCACCGCGCGGCGCGTGTGGAATGCAGTTGTCGGATTTGATTCCGCACATGGCTGAAATCGCCGACGACATGACGCTGATTCGATCGATGCAAACCAACGTCAACAATCACTTCCCATCGATGAACGCCCTCATCTCCGGCATGGGCGTTCCAGGCCGCGCGAGCTTAGGGAGTTGGCTGACGTATGCCTTGGGCAGTGTCTCTCAAGAACTGCCTGCCTTTGTGGCGCTGACTCATCCATGGGGGATGCCGGTCAACGGTGGCGACAATTGGAACAATGGCGGATTGCCATCGATCTATCAAGGAACCGTTGTCCGACCCAAAGAACCACGCATCCTCAATCTGGACCCTCCCGAGCATTTGCGAGGTGCCGCCCAAACTGCCCAGCTTGAGTTCCTCAAACAGTTCAACACCGCCCACCTCGAATCGCATCCCAACGAAAACGATTTATCGGCGCGCATCGCGAGTTATGACCTGGCCGCCAAAATGCAATTGGAGGCCAAGGAAGCCTTCGACATCTCCCAAGAAACCGAAGAGACGCACAAGCTCTATGGGATCGATCAAGACATGACGCGCGATTATGGCACTCGCTGCTTGATCGCCCGGCGTCTGATCGAACGCGGCGTTCGTTTTGTCCAGATCTTCAACAATGGCCAATCGTGGGATCATCACGATGCCATCATCGCCAATCTACCGCAACGCTGCCAAGAGATCGATCGACCGGCGATGGCGCTCGTCCAAGACCTGAAGCGTCGCGGATTACTGGATTCCACCATTGTGCACTGGGGCGGAGAGATGGGCCGATTGCCCGTCATCCAAGTACCACCCAGTGGCAACGCCAAAGAAAAAGTTGGCCGCGACCACAATACCTATGGCTTTAGCATGTGGGTGGCCGGCGGCGGGTTCAAAGCCGGGCACTGCCACGGTCAAACCGATGAGTTTTCGCACCGTGCGGTCGAAGGCATCATCCAGCACCACGATTGGTTGGCAACTGTCCTCCATCAATTCGGATTGGACCATACGCGGCTTAGGTACAAATCCGGAGCCGGTGAACTGTCACTGGTACAGTCACCAACCGCCAGAATCGCTACGGAATTGCTGGCTTGATGAGGTGAAACGATGGGTCCCGCGTCAGACCGATACATGATCTGTGACGCTGGTCGCTCGCGATGTCTCCGCCCGCTTCGCGAGAAGGTTGGTAATCACTCCAACGCCAAAACTGACGAATGCGTATATCAAAGGCAAATAGGAATACGACGCATCCTTTGGATTGAGCATGACCAAGAGGAATAATCCCGTGGCCATAAAGGCGGTCAGCGATAGGCCCAGGTAAGCAATATACTTGGCATCGTTCATCATCATCTCCATAGGGTTATTAAAAGCAGGAAGGCTATTTTCTCGGTTCGGGATCAACGCGCGTCGAATGTCGCGAATCGATCCTCGGATCAAGGCGGTTGTGGCCGCAAATACAAAACTTCGTATAGGCACCACGGTGCGTGCCTCGAGCACTTGGCATTCACGGCGGCGGATTTCCTGACCGATCTCACGGTAAACCGCTGCGGCTATTCGAACCGAACGGCGGACATGGGCCGGCAAGTAGTGCATTCCAGATTCGCCAATCGCGTAGTGCGCATCGGCCAGCACGAGCACCCGCTCAACGGCTTTGGGTACATCCGATGGCAGAGATGTCTCCTGCCGTTGCTCCATCCATGTGCAAGGTAGGTAGCATCGGCCTCGAAGTGCATCCTCGCAAACGTCGCGAGCGATGTTGGTCAACTGCATGGCAATTCCCAGCGACTTGGCATGGCGATCGGCATTTGGATCGCTAAGTCCGAAGAGACGACACATCATCATCCCTACTACTCCAGCCGCGTGGTAACAGTAACGCAGCAATGCTTCTTGATCAGCGATCCGGCCCAACGATAGATCCATGTGCATTCCCTCTAGCAAATCCAGAGGTAGCTGTCGTTCGATGGGATAGCGAGCCACAAGTTCGGCCAACCAATGCGAGGCTGGGTGGATCGGACGTTCTCCACGGTAGATGCGATCGACGTCATCTCGAAGCTGTTGCCATCGGGCTAGGGCGATGTCTCGACTCGGCGTGGAATCGACTGCGTCGTCGCACCAGCGGCACCAAGCGTACAACTTCTGAACGTCGGTACGTACGGCTCGAGGCAACAGACGCGAAGCCACCGAGAACGATCGGCTCTTGCGATGGATGATGTCCCGGTGGTCCCGCGGTACCTGATCGAACTCTTGCTCGGATGGCTGATGGATGGACATCGAGTCGTTGGCGGTGAAGGTACTCATAGAGCTCGCACTCCAAAATCCTGCGCAACGATGGAACACGTCGCTTTGGCGGTGTTGATCACGCCGGGAACACCCGCACCGGGATGCGTTCCCCCTCCGACGATATAGAGACCAGGAATCGTGTCGGATCGATTGTGGGGTCGAAAGTAGGCGCTCTGCATGAGTTTGGGAGCCACGGAAAAAGCCGAACCCTGGTAGGCATTGAGTTCCGTTTGAAAGTCGACGGGGGTGAAATGCCGTCGCGTGATGATCGAATCTCTTAGGCCCGGCAAATGGTTCTCAAGCGATTCAAGAATCGCGTCACCATAGCGCTGGGCTACGGTATCCCAGTCGATGGGTGCCTGCCCCAAATGCGGGACAGGGCTGAGTACATAGAAGGCTTCGCAACCCTCGGGTGCCAACGATGGGTCCGTTATCGTTGGTGTGTGCAAATACAAACTAAAGTCTTCCGGCAGTTCGTTGCCATAGAAGATGTCCTTTAGCAAGCCTTGAAACCTCGGCCCGAACAAAATCGTGTGATGTGCCAAATCGCGATAGCGACGATTGGTTCCAAAATACATCACGAACAGCGACATCGACCAATCCATCCTCTCCAAACGTTTTTGAACGGGTTTGGCCCCCTCCACGCCTCGGTACAGACTGGCGTAGGTATGGTGGATGTCGGCGTTGGAAACTACTAGGTCGAAATCCTCCGCCGCACCTGTATCGGTATGGATTCGATGTTTCGGGCGACCGTTCGTGGAAAGAACGTCGATGGACCGAACGGGTTTGGCGAGTCGGAGTTCACCGCCGAGCTCTTCGTGGAGTCGGACAAGACCTGCGATCAACGCGCCGGTCCCGCCGCGCGGAAAGAACACTCCCCATTTGCGTTCTATCCAATGGATGAGGGTGTAGATCGCGCTGGTTTCCATCGGATTCCCGCCAACCAACAAGGGATGGAAGCTGAAGGCCTGACGCAGATGCTCATCGCGGAGGAAGCGAGATACGGTTGAGTAGACGCTTCGATCCGCTCGCAGCATGGCCAACTGTGGCGCTACGCGAACCATGTCGCTGAAACGAAGGAAGGGAACCGCTCCCAGCTCTTCGTAACCTCGGTGAAAGACTTTCTTGGCGTACTCGGCAAACCTGCGATAACCCGCAACATCTTGAGGACTCAGCTTTTGAATTTGCTCGATCAATCGTTCCTCATCCGAGGAGTAGTCAAACGCATAACCGTCCGACCACTGCAATCGATACATCGGTTCGACCGGAATCAGCTCTACGTAATCGCGCATGGAGCGACCCGACAGTGAGAACAGTTCCTCGATGCAATGTGGAGCGGTGATCACAGTCGGTCCGGCGTCAAACGTGAAGCCTTGATCTTGATACACGTAGGCTCGCCCACCTGGCTTGTCCCGCGATTCAAAGCAAACGGTCTCAAACCCCATGGACTGCAATCGAATCGCTGCCGCCAATCCACCAAATCCACTGCCGACGACTGCGGCTCGACCGCGAGAACCCTCGCTGCTACTCGCATGCGATCCGCGATGCGAGAGATCGTCTTGGTTGATGACGGACATCGGGGTCATCGATGTGTGTGCGAGACCACTCATGCATCACCTCGGGGCCCTTGTAGCACACACAAAATGCTACGTATGGATGATGTCGACGGCACGTGCTCACCGAGTTGCTCTAAGGTACGCTCAAGTTTGGCGTCGATGGATCGTTGTCCAATTTCCCCGACGGCTTCAAGTAGTCGCTCTGCGACGCAACGCAGCCTTTCCTCCGTTCCTTCGGCATCGTGCATTTCCAGATGAGCGGCTTGACGGGCAGCGCTTGTCGGTCGTCCTTCATGTCCGAGTGCCACCCGAAGGTCGCGCTGTAGTTCTGCGAATGCGATACGATCGAGAGTTTGAACACCCCAAGCCCAAGGCCATGTCACTCGCGCGTTTCGTAAATCATCGCAACGCGGTGCCCCCCCTGCAAAGCGACACAGTTCGTTCAGGTCATTATGCATTTGCAGACAAACCCCGACCCCCATTCCGAACTGACCCAGCGCGGCCCGCACTTTGGAGGCACCGCCACCTGCAATGCCGCCGAGGTACGCGGAGAGTGCGGTCAGGCCGCCTGTCTTAAGTCGGCTGATCGCTTTGGCAGCCGGTCGTATCTGATTCGGATCCATCGCGTCGACAGCGATGGAAAGATCGAGGGCCTGACCTTCGTGGCACCGGCGAATGGTTCGAATGACTTGTAGCATCGCCCGCTGTTGGGCTGCGCGGCTCAGGACCGCGTCGCTGAGTTTTTCAAGGGCCCGAAAGTACATCCAATTGCCGGTATTGATGGCCAGTGGCAATCCGATCTCCAAGTGCAACGTCGGTGCACCTCTGCGTTCTATCGAGCCGTCTTCGATGTCGTCGATGATGAGCGAACCCGCATGCAATAGTTCGATCGCCTCGGCCACAGCTGCCGGCGGTTGCCCTAGTCCACCAGCCATGCAGAAGGCTTCCTGGACTATTGCTTCGCGAATACGCTTGCCACACCGCGACAGAAATTTTTCCGCTGGCTGATGCAAGGCTGCATCCCATAGGCAATCAGAGACCCTCAACGGCGTGTCCGCCAATGGCTGGACACTGCGCAGAGCAACTTCGGTGCAATCACTTGTACTCGAAAATGCGACGGTACGCATTACTTGTCTCCTCTTAGGAAGGAACGCATAAAACGCCAGGGCCGAAGCCCGATCAAGGTGGGGGGGATGCCCATCACGATTCGAAACGCGTCGCTGGCCAGGAACCGATGCGAGTAAAAACGTTCGATCGCGGCCTCATCGAGAACGCGATAGAATCGCCGAAAGATTCGATGCCGCCATCGAGGCGCTACCAAACGAAACAAAAGGCGGTTCAAGAATCGACTGTAATGAGAACGCCATTGATGGCTCGCGGCCAAGTTTGCGATGGCTCGCGGTGCTTGCTCCGGCGGCACTCGCGCTACCGCCTCAGCAAATCCCACCGCCATCGGAAACGAATAGCCCGTGGCGGCGTGAAACCAGCCGCCTGCGTAACCACCGGCCAATGGGTTGCGTGCGGACGGCCGCATTTCATCCGAAAATGGCATAGGCAAAATGCCGGATTCCTTTCGGACGATCTTAAATTGATCGATCCCCAGCGTTTTCAGATAGAGCGCAACATGTTCAAAACATTCGTCGTGGTCCAAGTCTCGGGAATCCGAAAATCGCGTGTCTTCAACCAGTACGCGTCGTGATGAAAACGGCAGACTATAGACAAAACGGAATCCATCGCTTTGATCGCTGGAGGCATCCATCACCACGGGAACATCGAACGGCCAGTCTTGGTCCAATTCCAACTCAAATCCCCAGAATTTTTGGAATCCACAACCTGCGAAGCCACCTTCTATGGACGCGGGACCTCGGCAATCGATCACCAAGCGGCCATGGTAGACCTCACCAAGCGTCGTGATGACGTGATCGTGACCGAGTTTCGCCACCTCGGTTCCCGTCAGAATCCGCAAGTGTTCTTCGGGTGAGACCTCATTCATCGAAGACTCAAACACCTTCGAAGTCTCCAAGTCCATCGAAGACTCTGACGAGAAGCCCGGTGGTGGTACACCGGGAGTGCCAACGCCGACGACTATCGGCTGCGATTTGCAAGCGATTCGCTTCGCGACAACCTTGGCCAGATGGGTCGCAGGAACCGAGGCATAGGCCAGCTCAACTTCCCGGCGGTACGTTCCAATGCGGACCTCATAGCTGGGCCAAACGTGCTGCATGAGAGGCTCTACCCAGGGCCGACAGGTTTCGGGTACATCGCCAGGATGAAAGGACCACGTGTGATTTCCAGCTAACTTTGCCGCTCGTTCGATCAACAGCACGCGCGCATGTGGTTGGTGATGTTGAAGTGCCAAGCACAGCAAGCCGCTTTGCAAGCCGCCACCGACGAGGATGTAATCGTTCTCGTTGGAACGACGTTCGTAGCTCATCGACTCACCTGCATTCTCGCCATGTCCAAGCGATTGCGATTGAGGCGATGATCCAGCCAGCTCGTCAGAGGACCGTGCAAGATCAAGTGCGGTACGGCGATGGCGGATAAAACCAAGAACAACGTCTTGACCGTCGCATCGGTCATCGTCATTCCCGTCGACCAGAACCACATGCCTGCTGCCGCCATTGCTATGGCCCCTAAGGAAAGTGGGAACGCATGCCAAATCAGTTGGTGCCATTGAAGTCCATGCTCACGACCCAAACGCTGCAAGCCACGGATCGAGTGCCATGCGCAGAAGTAGATGCCAAACGACAGAACGACGTCGACTGTCGCGAACATGAACATAAAACTCGCATTGCGAAGCGCACGGTACTGTCCTTCAGAACTCCCAAGGTCTTGGAGTATTGCTGCCAAAGCGATCGGTAGCATCGCGAATGCAATCCAGCGTGTTGCAGTCATGATCGTTGACACGACCACCGGTATATCGCGAGGCAGGATTGCGGTCAGCAATGTTTCGACGCGTTCGGATTGCGTCCACATTGGGATCCAGATGACTAAGCCGCCGACAGCGATCGCGACGAGTTGCTCAAAAGCGATTCCAGTGCCGGTACGATGCTCATCTTCGAGACCGAAATGCCATGCCGAAACGAGGAAAAACGCGATCGCAGTTGCCACCGGTGCAAACAACCAACCTCCGACCACCAGCATGCCCACGGCCAGATATGCAGGGAAAAAAAGTGCGGGCCAAATGCGCGGAAATCGCACGTGCAATAAACGATGGCCAGTCCAATGATCCAATCCGCCGTGTGGAACTCCGATGACGGCAACGCCAGTCGTCAACATCAATATTGCCCAGGTCGGGTTCACAGAAAATCCCAGCACAGCCATTGCGGCCGTGGCCAAACTCACAATAGTAATGACGATTGAATGCATGGGATTATGTTTGATTCAATTCCTTGTTTGGCCCGAAGCGGGCGCGCGGCCCGCTCCGGGTAACGTTACACATGATTACGCTGCAACCATTGCATCGCGTGCAATGGGATCTTCGACGCGAACGCTTTTGGCTCGAGCGATCATGTAGATCAAAATCCCGAAACCAGCCTTGGCCGTCATGTCCGCAATGGCATAACCGACTTGCAGTCCGACGATCCCGGAGGGATCGACCGCCCCACCGGCTTTGGCGGTCAAAGCAGATGGCGTCCCGCCCAATGCATAGGCGATTGGATAAACCGCCCAGGTGACCAATAGAACGAGTCGTGCAACTTCAATCAGCTTGCGAGCAGCTACCGGTTGCGTCGACAACGAGGCGGTCAATTCGCCCCAAAGTACGAACAGGATGTAGAAGAATGGAATCGAGGACAGTACGCCCCAGATCACACGGGTGGTCCATCCTTCGGGGGTTGAAATAACCTCTCCTGGGTACCCAAGAGCGATCATCAAAGCGGCTGCGATTACAAGGCGTGTTAACAGCGACCGCGCCTTCGGCTTTGCCAATTGAAGCACGGCCACAAGCTCCACCATCAGCAAGGGAACCGTCAAAATCCAATCTGCGTAGCGATAAAAATCGTTGAACGCAGCACCCGTTCCCGTGTACCCATCCCCAGAAAGTGCGTACGAGTCCTGCCAACTATGGCGGATCATGAAGTAGTGGTAGCACGCGATGCTGACCACAATCCCGGAAATCAAAAGAGCCGGACGGTATTCTCGATCGACCGTCGGTCGAGACAAGAACAAAAACAATGCGGCAGCACCCATCGTGGCGACCGTCATCGAAAATATGTTATCCACGATGCTGTACTGAAACACGGTCAACGTTGGCATAGTAGCCAACATGACCAGACTGTCGGGAGTCATATACGACCTCACTAAACAAAGAAACGATTACAGACTCGGCGGAGAAACGAACTCCGCTCATCAAAGACGCCATGCGTTTTGGGTACTATAGAACCCCGGTAAGCCCACCTAAGGCGACATTACTTGAAATTGCTTCCGTCGCCCCGGACCATAGCGAATGCCAACCAACCGCAGGTTCAACGTTGCTCTTCAAGCCAAGCTGCCAATCGCATGGATAGCATCATGACGGTCGCTTGCGGATTGCATTGCACCAATGTCGGCATGGAGGAAGCGTCACAAACCCACAGACCCTCGACGCCCCGAAGTTGCATTTTTGGATCCAAGCAACTTTCCTGATCGATACCCATCGCGCACGTGCCAGCATAGTGGTAGATGGTTGTCGCAAAACGCCGCAAACATGCCTCAATCCGGTCCACGTCACCGCGTTTCGCGCCAGGAAAAAGCTCGCCCTCAAAGCAATCCGACCATGGCGATTCCATCAGAGTGCGACGAGTCCATGCAATCGCGGACAAGAACGCAACCGAATCGACGCTATGTTCGAGATACTTCGGATCTATCTCAAACCGCAATAGCGTGTGCGGGTTCACCACAGTTTGGTCAACCTTCGGAATCAAACGACCTCGACCGGTCGAGCGGAGGGGGGTGATCGCAAAACTGATACAGGGTTGAGTGGAAGAGAACGGTGATCGGTCCAGGTAATGGGTTGGCGTGATGTGCCATTGAAATTCGGGCGATTGCCCCGATGGCGTGACGGGAAATGCTGTCGGCCCGCAACCGAAGAACCCTCCCAATTCAGCAAGATTTGAACTGCGTCCCCCGGTACGATGTTGAACGTACTCAAGGCGTCGCTCCTCAGAAGATTGCGCAAATCGTTCCTGTGGGTCGCGCATGGCCATCACCACCGGAAACACCAAATGGTCTTGAAGTTTCTCACCCAGTCGTGGCGCATCGAATCGACATTCGATTCCTACCTCGGCTAGGTATTCGCTCGGCCCAATTCCGGATGCCATTAGCAATCGAGGAGTTTCGATGGCTCCAGCGCATAGGATCACGCCCTGGGCTGCGCTAACGGTCTCGCGTTCACCTGAACTGAGTACTAGTTCGACGCCGTTGGCACGTTGGCCATCGAATGTCACACATAGTACGGTCGCTTGTGCAAGCACATCGAAGGTAGCGTTGGCTGGAAACTTCGCCTGCTGCCATTCCGCCTCGAACAGTCGCCAAGCCGAAATGCGGCGTCCACGGAATTGCATGCGGCGGTAGGCATCGATCCCCATGCGTGGGATGTCGAATCCATTGCCTTGAGTCTCCGCAGACCAACCCGCAGCCAGAGCGTGTTGCGCGAAGGCTTGGGTAATAGGATGCAATGGTGGTAGCGAGGGCAACCTACAGTCGCTGTCGAGCAGTGAACCAGCCGTTCTCAGCCAATGGCGGACCTGCGCATAGGCCGGCCGCACTTCGGACTCCGACCACTCCGGACCTGCGATCGATTGCCATTCCACAAAGTCATTCGGAGGAGCTTCGAGATAGATCATCGCGTTCAGAGAAGTCGATCCCCCTAGCGCCTTGCCGGCAGGCAACGCTATTCGCCGACCCCCTAGACCGGGTTGCGGAATGGTTCGATGATTCCAATCCCAGCGCGATCCAAAGGCGTACGGGTAATCCGATGGTACGCGGAGTCGCGGGGAGACCGGTGGGGCGCCTGCTTCCACGAGCAGCACCGTTCCAAAGCCACGCATTAATATCTCGCGCGCTAGCGGACAACCCGCTGCACCAGCGCCCACCACAATGTAGTCGTACTGCGAACGCATCACCGGCGCCCGGCAAGCGAACGAGATTGTTCAATAGTCAAGGCTTGCACCTCCGTCGACCTGAAGCCCTTGGCCGGTGATGAAACTGCTATCGTCGGTGGCTAAGAACAAACACACCTTGCCTATCTCTTCGATGTGCGCCATTCGGCCCAAGGGTTGTAGGGCTGCGATGCGACTCAAGGCAGCCTCAGGATCGGGCAGGGAAGCTGCCCATGTCCGCATCAACGGCGTATCGACATTGCTCGGGAGGATGGCATTGACGCGAATGCCATGGTCCGCGCATTCGAGGGCCAAGGATTTGGTGAATGCAAGCTGCGCGCCTTTGCTGGCCGCATAGGCCGTCGAATTGCGCTGGCCGAGTACCGCCGTCATGGAGCTGATGTTGATGATGGTGCCACGCGTCTTCTTGAGGTGTTCCAAGGCGTAATAGCAAGCCGCATAAGTGCTCAAAAAATTAACCCGTAGAACGTCCATGACTTGCTCGGGTGCCATGCCCTGCAGCGGTGTATCGGGAGGATGTATTCCGGCGTTGTTGACCAAACAGTCGAGTCGCCCAAAGTGCTCGATCGTTTGTTCGATGGCCAGATTGATTTGGGATTCGACCCCCACGTCGGCAGCGATGGCCAAGGCAGATTCCGTAAACGTTTCTGCGAGACTCTGAGCGGCTTGATAGTCGCGATCCACGATGGCCACGCGTGCTCCGTGTTCCGCAAAGATTTTGCAACAGCCCGCGCCGATTCCCCGCGCCCCACCCGTGACCAGAACCACTCGATTGGAAAAACGCATAGACAATTCTCATTGGATCGGGAAAGCGCCACAGAATCGAACCATGGCGACTAGATTTGAGGCAGTATTGTAGGAAATTGGACCGCGAAGGGTGTGCCTTTATGTTGGCTCGAACGCTTCTTGCCTGAATCGAGTGATTTGTTGTCATGCAAAGCAAGACATTTCCCATCGGTCACACCCGGCGACTAGCGATGCGATGCACCCGGCCACTAGCGATGCGATGCACCTGGCGATGATGCGATGCACCTGGCGATATTGTCACGCCGCGTGCGTGGCGATATCGTGAACCTAAGTGAGTCGAGGCGGTCATTTCAGCGTCGCTCGGTTCGCGGCCTGGACCAAAGGAATTCATTTTGTCGGAAGCACTAAAGATTCTCCCATCGGTCTGTGCCTTGGATTGTCCGGATGCGTGTGCGCTGCACATCTCGGTCGATGGCGATCGGGTCGTTCATTTGAACGGAGATCCAGACCATCCCATTACCCGCGGCTTCGCTTGCGTGAAGACGGCCAAGTATCCGGAGCGGCAGGAACAGTCGGACCGTTTGTTGTTCCCAATGCGCCGGACAGGGGCGAAAGGCTCAGGCGCGTTCGAACGCATCTCCTGGGACACCGCCATCGATGAGATCGCCGAGCGAACGCGGGCCCTTATCGATTCACATGGGCCACAGTCGATTCTCCCCTATTGCTATGGTGGGACGATGGGCATTATCCAAGGGGATTCGCCCAAGGCATTTTTCCGCAGTCTCGGTGCTCTGGAACTGGATCAAACGATTTGCGCGACCACCGGTGGGGCGGGCTGGGAGGCGAACTACGGGCCAAACAAACTATCGACCGATCCTGAGGATGTGGTGCATGCGCGGACCATCGTTCTGTGGGGTATCAACGTCCTGCGCAGCAACTCGCACTTGGCACCGATCCTCAAGGAGGCTCGCAAACGCGGTGCACGTCTCGTGCATATCGATCCCTATCGGAATGAGACATCGCGGTTCTGCGATGAGCATTGGCAAATCCGCGTTGGTACCGACGCCGCGTTGGCTTTGGCCATCGGTGGCGAAATCATCCGCGAAGGCTGGGTCGATCAAGCGAACATCGATCAACACGCTACAGGTTTCGAAGACTACATGCGCGCATGCGAAGCGTGGCCACTCGAACGGGCAGCTGCGTTTTGTGATGTGCCGCTGGATCAACTGCGGCAGTTGGTTCGCGAACTTGCGACCGTTCGTCCGAGCTTCATCAAGGTCGGGTATGGCATGACCCGTAACGAAGGTGGCGGCAACGCGATCCGCGCCATCACGTTGTTGCCAGCATTACTTGGGAGCTGGAAGGAGCTCGGGGGTGGGGCTGCGTTATCGACGAGCGGTGCGTTTCAACTCAATCGCTATCGCGTGACCGGAGAACATTTGATGCATCCCGGTGCGCGGCATGTCAACATGAATCATCTTGCTAGTGAACTGGAACCAGGTGCGAGCCGAGTGCACGGTCTGTTCGTGTTCAATAGCAACCCGGCCGCAGTCGCTCCGGATTCGTCGCGGGTTCGCAAGGGTCTGGCTCGCGAAGATTTGTTCACCGTCGTGCTGGAGCATTTCCAAACGGACACTGCGGATTACGCGGACTACCTGCTCCCCGCGACGACCTTTCTGGAACACGCCGATGTCTACACCGCTTACGGGCACTACTACTTGCAGTACGCGGACCCGGTCGTTCGTCCGCGCGGAGAAGCCCACAGCAATCGCTGGTTTTTTCAACAACTGGCGCTTCAGTTGGGACTGACCGACGCAAGCTTGTTTTGGGACACGCGCCGAATCCTCGAAGAGTTGCTGTTTGAGCATCCTGCCGCTTCGACCAGTTCGACAGCTGGCCATGCGAATGATGCCGCCAGTCCCAATCCATGGCTGGCCGGCATCACGTCCGAACGGCTGATGCGAGAACGATCGATCAAGTTGAAGTTGCCCAGTCCTTTTTTGCCCTATTCGGACGGCAGCAATTATCCAGATCGAAAGATCCGCTTCTCCCCCGCCCCACAACAGCTTGTGTTCGAAGAGCAGCCGACGGCGGAATTTCCCTTGCGACTCATCTCCCCACCCGGGGCGGTGATCGTCAACACGACCATGGGCAACGTTCCAAGCATCCTGAAAATGGCGGGTGGGGAGCCAAGCGTCTTGATCCATCCCGCCGACGCCCAGCGTTTCGGAGTGAACGACCAAGCCCGGGCGACGATCACCAGCGCCACGGGCAGTATGGTTCGCAAAGTTTTGGTGACCGAAGACGCGAAGGAAGGGGTCGTAGTGGTCGTTGGTCAATGGTGGCCCAAATTGGCCCCCGACCGGAAAAGCTTAAACGATATCACCAGCGAGCGACTCACGGATTTGGGGGGTGGCAGCACATTTGGCAACGGAGTAGTACGCATTGAGCCGGCCTGAGGTGGCTGAGATCCCGGTACTGTGGAGCCTGAAAACCGAGCAACCGCTACTGACACCTGGTCTCCCGATGCGTTAGAATCAAGCCGACAACTTAATTTTCCCAACAGGCTGCATGTAAGAAAAGAGCATCTCATGGTACGTTGCATCGCATTGATTGGTTTTCTGACACTGGGCAGCTCGGTGGCCACTGCGCATCCGGGTCACGGTTCCGTGGAATCCAGTTCGCCGCTTCATTATTTCTTGACACCAGAACATTCGATTCCGCTCGCCTTCGCGGTCGTGGCACTGTTGGGTTTGGTTGTCACCGCCCGTCGTTGGATGCACCGACCGTCGAAACCTGTTCGCAGCGAAGCCTAATCCGGCTTGGCACGTCTGGTTATACCGACTTAACTTGCGGATTCTGCGTGAAACGGCCTGCACCAGGCCGTGGCGCCACTCGAGTATTGTTATGGGAGTGGCAGCAGTATCACTTGCCGAATATCAACGATCGCGGCCGCTGCTTTTTTCTTGGGCCGCACGCTCAATCGTCCTGTCCCGTTGGTGAGGTTCACCACCCCCAAGCGATCGATCACGATGTTCTGGAAATGTCCCGTCTCGCGCACAGTCCAAGGCACCTGCTGAACGTTGCCATCGCCCGTCTCTAGGACCACTTCGATCTCAGAACCGCCGTTTCCACTGCCGCAGCCGCAATGAATCTCGAGCGCGTACTTACCCGCTCGCGGGCATTCGAATTCCCACTCCGCCCAGTCCCCAACTTCGGTCCAATACCCCAAGACGTTCTTGAACGTCTCTGGCTCGTACCGCAATCGCTCACCATGGACCGTAGCGGACGAGGCCAACAGCCGAACCGCTGATTGCGTGTTCTTCAACACAGGTTGGCGACCGGCGACGGCCTCATTCATTACCTTTCGCCATTCGGCCCAGGTGTCTCCAATCTGCTGAGCGGTCTGCTGACTACCGCGGATTGTCGACGGATCACCCGCGCTCGCTAGCTTGTCATGCAGCGAAACATCAAAGTCAGGGTTCGGAGCACAAATTTGCGCAGCAACTCGCTCCCGCCAGTTCTTCAAAGCCTGATGCAGTTCCTTCGCAACATTTGGTTCCGACGAAGCGCGGTCTTGAGTTTCTCCCGCATCGGTATTTAAGTCATACAGTTCCAAGGCTCCAGTTTCGAAGTCCTCGAGCAACTTCCATGATCCGCGTCGGATTGCCCCCGATGGCTTGCTCCCTTGATTGGTGTAATGAGGCAGATGCCAGTAGAAGGTGCGTTCGGTGGAGGTGGGTGCTTCCGATGTACTGACCCATTGCTTCATCAAAGATTGACCATCGACCGGTCCGATCGATCGGGCCGGATCGACGTCGACCGCTTCCAGAAGGGTTGGAACGATGTCCAGCAGCGATACAGGGTCATTCATCACTTTTCCAGCGGAAATCCGAGCGGGCCAACGGATCATCAATGGGACACGCAGTCCGCCTTCGTATAGGTACCCTTTGCCAGCTCGAAAAAGGCCGTTGTGCGTGACTGGCTCTCGGTGCCCTTCAGGTACATGCAATCCGCCATTGTCGCTGGCGAAGATCACAAGCGTGTTGTCCCGGTCCTCGGTTGCGTCGATGGCTGCGAGCAATTTTCCGATCGATGCATCGAGCGATTCAAGGGTGGCTGCATACAAAGGATTCCAGGCATTGGCGTTGCTGGCGATCGTGGCCTCCCTCTCACGCAGGAGGATGTGCGGCGAATGATGTGGCACGTAGCAAAAGTAAGGTTTGTCGCGCGGGCTTTGAATGAACGCAATGGCTTGTTCGGTAATCAAGAATTCGTTTTTACCGCCGGTCGTGGCTGGGTCTCCATTGCCGTTGGGCTCACTCCGCACGTCGAAGCCTTGTTGCATGGCCGCAGATTCCCCGCCACCCAAATGCCATTTGCCGAAAGCGCCTGTTGCATAGCCTTCGCGCTGCAGAACCTCAGCCAGTGTTTGCGCGCTGGGGACCAAGGCGGGCTCGATCACGGCATTGAGCAATCGCTGGGTGGGTGCATCGGGACGACCAGGCAAAAAACTGGTGAGGTGCAACCGTGCCGGATACTTGCTCGTCAGCAACCCCGCCCGTGACGCGGAACAGATCGGAAGCGCGCAGTAGCCGCACGTAAATCGAATGCCTTCGGACGCTAGCCGATCCAGATGCGGAGTGCGATGGTCGGTACGACCATAACAAGCCAAATCCGCGATTCCTAAATCATCAGCGAAGATCAAAACAATATTCGGTCGCTCGGCCATCGAGCGACTGGAATTGGGTTCCGCGCCCAGACATGCGATCGCTACGAGGCTCACGTAGAGGCCGATCCCCGCACATGCAAGATTCGTCGCCTTCTTCCAAGTCCAGTTCGGTTTCATGGTCAATCCATGCTAGCTAATTGCAATCCTCCGAATTTGCCTCATCGGACGATTCGATTTCACTTCGCGTGGATCGGAATCCGATGTAGACGAAGGACACGAGTCGCTGCGGAGGCTCTGCACGATGCAATCTGCATGATAGCAAACGGTAGCGTGGAAAAGCGGTAGCGTGGAAAAACGGTGGCGTAGAGAAACGGTGGGGACATGTTTCGGCAAGTAGTCACATCAGCCCAACGGCTCCTCGCTGAGACCTCGCACCATCGCGCACCGGATCGTGTTGCTCTGGGAATCGCTCTCGGAGCATCGTTGGGTATGGTGCCGATGGACAATCTTTTGTCGGTATCGGTCTTCGTTGCTATCCTCTTCTTGCCCGTGCACCAACTCGCAGCCGCGATCGCATGCTTGATTGTGGCGAGTCTGGGGTTCGTCGTCGCTCCTATTCCTGAGACCATCGGACGCTGGCTGCTGGGTCAAACCTGGCTTCGATCGATGCTCGCGTCGGTGCATAGCTTGCCGTTGGTACCTTGGCTTCGATTGAACAACACCCTGGTCCTCGGTGGCTTTTTCACCGGGGTCTGCACGGTTCTTCCCAACTACTTGGTTTTGCGATGGATCGCACGTCGATCCGAAAAGAAGTTGGCGAATTGGGCCATGGAGGAACTTGCCGAACAAGCCGCATCGTATCGAAAAGAAAACGTCACCACGCAACTTCGAAAGAGGACAGCGTTGGCCCATTCCACGGTTCACGAGGGGGGCATTGATCCTCTCCCTCATTTGCCGATGGAGTTTGCACCTGCGCACGCGATGGGTTGGGTTGGTCCGCAGCGGCGTATTGACCCGCCCGTGTCACAATCTCTCGATCAACTCTCCATCGATCCTATGCGCGTGCCGTCGCCCGAACTGGCCGCTCCGATGCCCACGAGTTTTGCCGAGCCGAAAACTTCAGAAACCATCCTGCGTGAGACGATCATTGAGGTCGTCCGTTTTCGGGATGACGTTTGCAACTTAACTTCCTCTTCGGCGGAATCGCCACGAGCTACCATGATCCTAGAATCGTCCAGCATGCTGGGCAGTCCTTCCACGTCCAGCAACCCGGGCCCGGCTATCGCATTGGCCTCAACACGTGATCCATCTGAGAGTGTTCAACGTATCTTCGATCCCGCGCAACAACCTCTGACAGGACCAAAAAGTTCTGAGTCCTTGCGGTACCTACTCCGTCATCTGAACGCCGCACGCTCGATTCGATCGGAATCGGAGATCCGTTCATGAAGTGGCGTGCGCGTGCGGGAATGATCGTTGTCGTTCTGGTGGTGCTGGGCGTTTCAGCCCAACCAACATCGCGATGGATCGTCTCGAAATCGCTCGCCCGGACATTGGCTGGACAGGTGCGAATCAATGGGTCACTGTTCTGGTCCGCACCTGACGAGACACTGCATGTTCGCAATGTATCGCTCGATAGTGCAGCCTGGGGGCGTGTGCAGATCGATCGATTGCAGGCCCGAATCGATCCGTACGAATTCCTGCAAAGGAATCTAGTCATCAACTCCGCAACGCTCCAAGGTGTTGTGCTCCATCGAGAACGCGATACATCCTTGGTTAGCCGTAAGGCTCGCGAGACAGGGATCCATCGAAGCTCCGCTGCGCCTGCTTTTGAACTCCATGCCTGGCTGGAGTCGATACGACGCGAGTCTGAGGATCGTACATTGGAGATTACGGATCAATGCGAACGGATAGGGGAACACTTGGTTTCGCGGTTCGACACGATTGAACGTCGGGCGCATTCGATAAGCCAGCTCGATCAAAATCCGCTGCGCAATCGCGTGCAAATCGAAGAGCTTCGCCGCGATTGCTTGGGACTGCGTCAAGCCCTCGCCGAAGAGCGGGTACGTCTGCGAGAAATCGACAGGGAGATTCGTCGCGCATCCCAACGCATGCTCGAAGAATGGCATGTCACTCTCGGAGATGCCATCGCTGCATCGCTTCCCGACCGTCGACCAGCCATCGAGCGTACGATCTTGGACCACGTCGAAGTTCACCTTCGCTCGCGGCAAACAATCCTCGAAGTTCTCATGGCCACGGCCTTTCCATCCCCTGCCGCATCCGAGCGGTCCCTAGGTGTCGATGTTCCTCTTCCCGGCATCGAAAATCGCTTTACCCTCGTCCGATCGGCAAACATTCAGGGGCAGATCGAATCAGGTTCTCAAGTACCGATTGAATTTGCCTGCGCCGTGACCGGTTGGACCGATGTGACCGAGCCCGATGCGAATTTCTCAAGAGGACAACCGGCGCTACGCTGGCAGTTCGAGGTGCCTGATGCAACCGGGGTTCGATCGCTCCAAGCGGAAGTGCTGCATGAGACTTCCTCCTCAGGAGCCGCTGCGCAAACGACCATCGATCTATTCGATGCAACGCGGCCTGTGATCAGGGAACACACGCGTCTGGTATTGGATCGCGTCTCCGGCGAAACCCGAGGGACAGTTCAACTACCGATGACTGCATCGATTGCCACGCAATCGACCGACGCTGCGAACCCGGATTGGAACGGCTGCCTGCTCGACGCTATGTCGGATCCACCACTGATGATTGAGGCTCAGGTACAGACCATTTGCGATTGGAAGGATCGGGAATGGTGTCGCTCCCTAGGTGCCGAATGCCGTATCGCTGACGAGTCCTGGACCTCTCTTGAGCAGCGATGGGATTCGGCCCGCCGTCACTATGTAGAACGGGGCACGACGGCTGCGATGCCCCAAGCAAAGCCGGTGATCGAACAAGCGGTGGACGAAGGACGAATGGCGTGGCTGGAGGGAGCGAGTCGGCAAAACGAACTGCTCGGACGCATCGACTCGGGACTACACGCCCTTTTGAACTCACTGGAGCCCGACGACGTATCCTACGACCGAATGGCAAAAAAAGACCGATCCGAATCCCGTCCGAACTGAACACGCTGCTGCACGAAGGCGTGAGCGCTGTGTCTAGCAACGGTCAGGGGCGAATGTCTCGAGCGGGACTCGAATCGGTCGGGCTTGCATGAAGCTCGTCAGAAATTCCAGTGGCAGGATGGTGATGGGGAGGATGGGTGGTGGGCAAGGTGTGTGTGGTGTGTGGCGCAACCTTCGCCGCCATGTATGAATTGCTGTCAAATCGTAGTTGTGCGTCGGATCGTCATGAATGCCTGCAATTGCGAGTCTCTCCAACACCCGCACGCCGCTGGTCTAGGGCATACTCGCCAGCTCACGTGTATTAAGCGTGTTGGACATCCAAAAGGACTCATGGAAAATCCAACTTCTTACGATTTCTAGAGTCAAAAGTCCCGAATTCGCCGTGGACCCTCGAAATCCCAGGTATTTGCAAGGAAATCGCCGATACTTCGCCGGCAAAAAATTCGGCCTGAAACCTAGGGTCACCTCAAAAATCGCGATTTGAGACGGCTCGGATAGCCGGGATCGTTTATTGGGGCCGAGGCAACTCGAATAGATCCTGGGTGCGGCACCAGTATTCGCGTCCCAACCGGGCAATGGTTCTGAGTTTGGTAGGATCGGGTTGGCCATCGGCCCCAAGAATCGCATCGTCGACGTGCATCCCGACGACTTCGCCAATGACCAAATTGGCGGAAATGGGCCCGTTTCCGTAGGCCCGAATCTCCAGCAATTTGCATTCGAGCGCAAAAGGGATGCCGGCGATCCGCGGTGGTGCGACGTGCCGTGACGGTTCGGTCGCCAAATCGATTAAATCCAGCTCGCTGGTCTCGGCGGGCAACGGGGCGCTCGTCGCATTGACGAGGGATGCATGCATTTCCGTTGCCGCGTTGATGACGAACTCGCCGGTGCGTTCGATGTTGATCAAGGTGTCTTTTTTGGTTGCGTCCCGTTTCAGGGTCGGCGAAAAGGCAACGATGGGTGGGTTGGCTCCAAACATGTTGAAAAAACTGAACGGGGCTAGATTGACGAGGCCTTCCGGCGAGCAGGTACTGACCCAAGCGATCGGGCGCGGGGTGACCAGTCCGACCATCATCTGGTACACGGTCAGAACGGGTGTTTCGTTGACTTCGATCCACATATTATTCGAGCCAGGAGTAAGGGTAGTTGGGATCGTCCAAGCTGCAGGCTGAATCGGCTAGTTGCAAGGGACGAAAGGTATCAACCATGACGGCCAATTCATCGGTACGATCGACTGCAAAGCTGGCTTGAATCGTCCCTGGATGAGGACCATGGGGAATGCCGTGGGGATGCAAGGTGACGGATCCGAGTTCGACACCACGTCGGCTACCGAACTGACCCCGTACATAATAGAGGACTTCGTCGGATTCCACATTGCTATGGGCGTAAGGTACCTTGATCGCCATCGGATGGGTATCGAGCATCCGCGGCGCAAAAGTGCACACGACAAAACCACTCGATTGAAACGTTTGGTGAATTGGAGGAGGTTGGTGGATGGTACCGGTGATGGGTTCAAAGTCATCGGCATTGAACGTGAACGGATAAACCATGCCATCCCAACCTACGGCATCGAACGGATGATTGGCCATAACATAGCGTGACCAGTGATCTCCATCCTTGATCAGCAACGGTGTGTCTTCGTCGCGATCGATGGGGTTCAGCGCCGACGGCGCATGCAGATCGCGTTCGCAAAAGGGCGCTCCAAGCCGGAACTGGCCATCGGGATTGAGGTACCGAGGCGGGAATCCCAAATCGCCATGGGATTCAACGATGAGCAAGTCCGCTTGGGGCGAATCATCGGCCATCTCCAACGCGTAGGTCGTGCATTTGGGGATGACGACATAGTCCATGGCTCGAAAAGGTAGCTCACCGAATACGGTCATGAGTTTTCCATGTCCCGCGTGGATAAAAATCAATTCATCGCATCGCGCGTTTCGGTACAGTTCGCGCTGCGGCGAAGCCGGTCGACAGCGCGCGATGATGACATCATGGTTGAAGAGCAAAGGTACACGACCCGTGATCGGGTCACCGGCAGCGGGCATCCCACCGGTTCGAAGATGGACATGCCGCAACGCATCGTCCGGTGCAGGCTGGATGGGTTTGGTCCCCGCCTTCTCGATGTTTCGAACCCGGGTGGGCGGTCGTAGGTGGTACACGATGGAGTAAGCCCGACCGAAGCCTTGGGTCGTGATGACCTCTTCGTAGTACAAGCCTTCACCGCGGTATCCCGGGGAAGCTTCGTGGCGTGTGTGGCGTTTGGGAGGTATCGAGCCGAGTTGATGGTAGTACGGCATAACGGATCGACCTTCGTCTTCAAGAGGAAATCAGACGCGGATTGGCGACGACCGGATTCTCTAGGATACCAATCCGTTCGATAGCCAATTGCACCGTGTCGCCTGGTTGCAACCAACCGCCGACCGCATCTGGGGTGAGTTCCAAAATGCAACCGGTGCCGACGGTACCGGAACCGATGACATCGCCCGGCAGTAGCCTAGTGTCGCGGCTGGCATGGGCAAGGAGTTGCGGCCACGTCCAATGCATGCTGTTGGCGTTGCCATGTGAAACCACGCGGCCGTTGATTCGAGCGCTCATGTCCAAATCCAATCGACCTGCATGGTAGCAATCACGCAGCTCCGACCACGGCACGACGCGCGGGCCGAGTGAATTTGCAAAATCCTTGCCCTTGCTAGGTCCCAAACCGACCGACATTTCAGCCCTTTGCAGATCACGAGCTGAAAAATCATTATAGATCGTAAAGCCTGCGAGGCACTCCATGGCCGAGTCATCGCTGGGCAGATCGCTCGCCTCATGACCGACGATGGCTGCGATCTCCAATTCGAAGTCCAGTTCCTTGGAACCAATAGGCGCCCAGACCGGATCACCGTGCCCGATGACCGACGCGGGATTGGAGAAGTAAAAGACGGGGATTTCGTACCACGCTGCAATCATTGGCAGACCGCGCTGCGCGCGGCATGTGGCGACATGCTGTTCGAAGGCGTAAAAGTCCCGGATGCTGCGAACCGATGGTAGGTCGCTCACTTACAAGGTTCCTCGTACGGCTTGCTCACGCTCGATGGCTTCGAACAAAGCTTTGAAGTTTCCTTTACCGAAGCTCTTGGCCCCCTCGCGCTGGATGATTTCAAAGAACAGCGTCGGACGGTCTTGAACCGGCTTGGTAAAGATCTGCAACATGTAGCCTTCGTCGTCGCGGTCGACCAGGATGCCGAGTTCGGCTAGCTCCTCGATGTCTTCCTTGATGTTCCCCACCCGATCCTTTAGGTCGGCGTAGTACGTCTTGGGAACCCGCAGGAAGGACACATCGTTGGCCTTGAGTGCTCGGACGGTTTTGATGATGTCGTTGGTGGCCATGGCCACGTGCTGGACGCCTGCCCCGCCGTAGAAATCGATATACTCGTCGATCTGGCTGCGACGTTTGCCTTGGGCTGGTTCGTTGATCGGGAACTTGATCCGTCCACGCCCCCCTTGAACGACCTTGGACATCAATGCCGAATACTCCGTCGAGATATCTTGATCGTCGAAGGACACGAGTTGTTCGAACCCCATGACGCGGCGATAGAACTCGACCCATTCGTTCATCTTGCCTTCTTCGACATTCCCAACCACATGGTCGATGGCAAGCAACCCGGTGGGGTGGTACGTAGCGGGATTGTAGCGCTGCGGGTCGATCGGATCAAAACCAGGTGAAAAGGCCCCGTGGTAACGATCACGGTTGACGAAGGTGTGCGTCGTGTCGCCGTAGGCTCGAATGGTTGCCGACTCGTAAACTCCGAATTCATCTTTTTCTTCACGCGGACCGAGGACTCCCACCGCCCCACGTTCCACTGCGAGATTGTAAGCTCTGCGGACATCGTCGACTTGCAGGGCAATGTCGGAGACACCATCACCGTGCAAAATCAATCGCGCGGCATCGGGATGGCTAGCTCGCAGCGGGGACATCAAAACAAAAGTGATGCCGCCCTGACGAACAACATAGCCTGCTTCGTGCTTGACCTTAGTCTCGAGCCCCGCATAAGCGACCACGTCAAAACCATAGGCATTGCGGTAGAAGTAAGCGGACTGGCGCGCATTGCCAACAAAGAACCGGAGGTGGTCGATCTTGCGTAGCGGCATCTCATCTTGCGTGGACATATTTAGCTCGTAATGAAAAGGATTACTTAGCGTTCTCGAGGAAGGCGAGTAGGTCGGCCAGTTCTTGTTGGGACAGTTGCTGGTCGAGCCCCGCAGGCATGATTGATACCTGGCTCGGTTCACGGACTTCGATCGTATCGATCGCAATACGAACTTGACGATCGGCCGCAAGTTGCAATTGGAGTTCGATCGGCGTTTCTTCAATGACCAGTCCATTGTAGACCTCGCCCTCCAAGGTGCGCACTTTGATCGGTCGATAGCTCTGTTCGAGTCGAGCGCTCGGATACACGATGGCCTCCAACAATTCGCGTCGCGCCCGGGTTTGACCGATCTGACTTAGAACAGGCCCAATATTTCCGCCCACATAACCGATGCGGTGGCAAGCGCTGCAGGCAGCTTTGTCCGAACGGAAGACTTGGTATCCTTGACGTGCATCACCTACGGGAAGCACTTTCAGCCATCGATCGACGTCCGCAACGATATTGTCTGGCGAGCGTTGCAGCGACTGCAGGGTATCTCGCCATTCGGCCAGGACGCTTGGGTCACGCCCTCGGAGCCGCGCCAGACTGCTTTCCACATCCAATGTTTTGGCCGTATCGACCTGGCGCAATCGATCGAGCAACCGCAGGTCAGTCTTTGGGGAGTTGTCGCGAAGCAATGCATCGAGAGCCACCGGGAGTTCGAGCGGGCTCAATCGATCCAAGCCATGCAGCAAAGCCTCGATCGATGCGGGTTCACTCAAGCGAATACGTTGCAACGTCGTCAACGCCAACTTGCGTGTCTCAGCTTGCCCGTCCAGGCAGTTTTCGACGAGAGGCAGTTCCTTGGCAATTGGTAGTGTGTTGCCAACAGGCAGGCAGCGTGCCCACGACAACCAGCCATCGGGTTCGTCATCGCTACGTTCCTTGAGTTTGCCTTCGATCGCGGCGACCAACTCCGATTCGGAGCCGTTCATCTGCAGACCCGCCAGAGTGTCCGCAAGCCGAGGTTGTATTTGCTCGTTCACGGTTCCGACCCAACGCGCCAATGGTAATTCCCATGAAGGGGGTACGCTGCGTCCTCCCATACCAGCCAATGTTTCAAGTAGGCACGTTTGCTGGGATGCGCTTGCAACTGCGGATTGATCCAACAATTCCTTAACAAGCTGTTGCACCGAAGTTTGTTGGGACCAACGGGAGAAGATTGTTGCTAAGGGTTTGGTCGGAGGCTCGGCGAGGGGACTGGACCGAATGGCCGCGTACTGATCCTTCAACCAACCGATGGCGTGGTCACTCCACTCTGGGTGTTGTGCCAAAATCTCCAGTCCAATCTCGGATACGGCCGCGACTTCGTCGGCCGCCAGAGCGCAGATGGCCGCTGCATCCGATGCGGTCAACGCGTGCATCTGTTCCAGCGCATACGCCGTTGCGCCTGCGATGGCGGGCACATCGGTTGTGAGGTAAGGCCGAAGCTGCTCCAGGGTCGCGCCTTCCATCAACGCGAACAGGATCGTATGCCTCAAGGACCGATCGGAAGTTTGAGACTCCAATTTGGCCATGATCCGTTTTAAATCGTCGTCTCGAATGCCAATTCTCCCCATGCATTCAATGGCCAAGCGTACAGTCTTGGCATCCTCTGACTCCAGTAGCGGCCTCAGTGCGTTCCGAGCGTTTTGATGGCGGTAAAGAGAAACCAAGTGCATGACTGCAGTGCGAGTGTCGCGGTCGTTGGAAACCAAATCCGTCATGATACGATCCCATGTGGCTTGATGGCCCGAATCCTGTACCAAGGCTTGAGCCACATCCGGAACGCGGGTACCAGCCACGGCCCCTGAACTTGCAAGCCGCTTCGACGCTTCCTGCGGCTGTTGGCCGGAGGGTTGATGGGTTACGCCCCGCAATCGGTAGATCCCACCCAAGGCAACTCGCTGGTCGGTCCCAGAACTGGGGCAGCACAAGTCGTACCAACCTCCTGTGTCGAGGATCAACAAGGATCCATCGCGATCGAGAAGGACATCCACGGGATGAAAATCGATGCGTGGTGAACTGAGAAGATCGATCGACTCTGCCGTGTAACCCGCTTCGGATCGCAATCCCGAGAGTTTGTGCAAACCGATCTTGTGCAGATTGAATTGAGCGGAAACGAAATAACCAAAATCATCGGTCCAGGCTGGAGACGGGAGGGCGCTGGCGAGCTCATTGCAGACCGCGGGAAGATGCAACAAGCCTGCCGGTGCGGCGGGTCCAAGCTCGACGACCGGTTCCATCAAGGGACCCGTTCGACGATGGCCGTCCAAGACCGCATGGGGTTTACCAAACACCGATCCATACATCGCGTGCCCAATCCCATCCCGGAAAGTGTGTCTTGGATGATGCAGAAACGTTGCACAGAAGAATGGCTCACCGTTGGCTAACCAAGCCACATCGACGAGGTTGTCCATGCCGCCGGTCATGACGGGTTCGATGGGACCTCCAGAAGGGTGGCGTCGGTAGAGATGCGACGCGCTGCTCTTCAACACTGTTCCTTCTAGAGTCGCATGCGATTGTTCGGCAAAAGCACTTTTGGACCAGTACACCCAACCGTCAGGGCCCAGCCAGGGTCCATGCAAATCGTTGGCACAGTGCGTCAACGTCGTGCCGTCGAACCAGACGTCTCTCGATTCATAGACTCCATCACCATCGGCATCGCTCAATCGCCAGATCTCGGGTGGCGCGGATACCAGTAGGTCGTTGCCCAAGCACAGTAAACCTTCGGGAAAGCTCAAGGATTCGGCTACGACCTGACGGCGATCGAATCGGCCATCCTGATCGGAATCGCTCAGCCGGATGATTCGGTGCGGGCGCGATTTCAGCTGATCCTGGACCGATTCACCGTTCCAAACCGATTCGGCCACCATCAAATTTCCAGACCCGTCCCAGGTGGCCACGATCGGCCAGGTGCACAACTCCGGTGTAGCTACTTGTTCAAGAGTGCAGTCTTTGGGAATCGCAAACGGGAAGCCTTCGATCCAAACGTTTTGCGTGACGGTTGGATCGATGGCTTGGGTTTCGAATCCGGTGGCTAGCATCGCCATCGCGGTTGCTAGGCCTATCCGAGCCGTACGCGTTCCCATCGACCACGTCTTCATTCGAGCAGGTCTCCTTCGGTGATGAGACGAAAGCCCTTGCGTGCTAGAATTTCTAAAGCTGCTTCGGTGTTGTCGACCATAATTGCGATGCCCGATTCACCGTTTTGACGGATCAGCAAGGGGTACGCTTGAACAATGTTCAATTCGGCTTGAAGCAGGGCCGTGCATACCTGCAGCAATGGCTGCCCGCCTTTAGGCAATTCGACACCGATCAAATCGCTTTCGATGATGGCCAAGCCAGCCCGCTCGAGAATCTCGCGACCACGATCGGCGTGGCTAACGACGAATCGAACGAAGGCGCACTCGGCCGCATCGCTAATGGAGAACGCGGCGATACGAATTCCGGACACTTCAAACCGCCGCACGACTTCCAACAATTGACCAACGCGGTTCTCCAGAAAGATGGTGAACTGCCGAAGTGTAGGGTAATCGCGACCTCGCATGGTCTCAAAAGAGGTCGTCGACCCCTCGTCTGTGCTCATGGTTCTCGAGCTTTCCAAAGAGAAGAAAAATAGGAGCGACCTTCGTCACCTTTGGAAGTTTAGCAAAATCCCTAGAGACGTGTTTCAGGACACCCCAGGGAGTTGGTTCACCAAAGCCCGCCACGTCCTAGCCACGGCCCCCCGATGTTGGTCGGTAACCTGGGCTGCCCTCGCCCCCAATGCGTGGCGTTCCTCAGGCCGCTCGAGCATCCGCACCATCCATGGGTAAAGCTGCTCTGGGGTCGCCAGTTGCACCGCTGCGTCTGCGTCCAGCAAAAGGGAAACGGCGTCGGAAAAATTTCGGGTATTGGGACCAAAACACGTTGCCACGCCGTAGGCGCAAGGTTCGATCATATTCTGCCCACCACGCGATCCAAAACTTCCTCCGACAAATCCGAGTTGGGCCAATCCCCACCACCATCGCAGTTCTCCCACCGAATCCGCCAAGAAGATTCGCCAGGCCGGATCGACCCCCTCGGATTCCATGCGACTGCGTCGGCACCAAGACATACCCATTTTTGCAATCAGGGCCGCAACCTCGTCAAAACGTTCGGCGTGCCTGGGGACCAGGATGAGTTTCAATCGCGGATGATGATCGGCCAACTTAGCAAAGGCTTCGAGGCAGATCTGCTCTTCAGGCGATTGCGTGCTACCGCATAACCAGAGAACGTCGTCATCGCACAGGTGCAGCCATTCGCGACGGTGCTGCACTTCGGGGTGCATGGCATCCCGACTGGCACCATCGAATTTTGTGTTGCCGGTTTCGATCACACGTTCGGGTGCGCACCCCAAACTCAAAAATCGCTCTCGAACCGCCGCGCTCTGGACACCGATCCAGCTCAAGCGGCGGATGGCCGGTCCGATGATCCAGCCGATCCGCTGGTAACCCTGTAACGACGCAGGACTCATCCGCGCGTTGATGACCGCGATCGGAATCCCTCGAGCCGCGGTCGCCGCGATCCAGTTCGGCCACAGCTCCAGCTCTGCCAGAACCAATAGCGATGGCTGGACGCGGGCCACTGCCTCACGCACCGCCCATGTGAAATCCAAAGGTGCAAAACTGACCGTGTGATCCGCGTAAAGCTTGCAGGCCAAGTCGTACCCTGAATCGGTTGATGTAGTGATGACGATGCGCAGGTCGGGGCGCTCGCGCTGGGCGGCTTCGACAATGGGTCGGATCACCTGCAATTCCCCGACACTGACCGCGTGAAACCAGACCGTTGGCTGCTCGCCTTGACCCGGTTTCGCACTCGACAAGCTTCGAGGTAGTCTGCCGAACCATTTCGCATTCCAGCCACGCCGATAACGGCCTTGGACCACACGCCGCCATACGATCCACGGACTGGCGACGAGCAAAGCAATGAGGTACATCAGGTTCAGAAAGAGGGACATGGTCCGCTTAGCTTATGGCAAGCTTGAATTCCATACAAAGCCCGATACTTAGAATGCTAGCAAATAGTAACATGTCTTGGGTAAGGTGTCTTTTTTGGGTCGCCATCTTGGCTCGCATCTGGCTTCGACGTGGTTGCAGCGGGACTTCGGTGCAGCGATTCGTCTAAAAATTGCGTTCGATGCTCTCGATTGGAAGAAGTCGGTGTTGTTTCAGCGATTGCAAGTTAGGTATATTGGGCAGGTTGCCAAGGAAGGCGACATGAGTCGGCACGGATGCGAAGTGAGCTTGATAGGCTCGATGCAACAATGAATTTTGGTACCGACATGAGGTCATGATGTTAGTGCTTTCGCGTATGGCTGGGAATGGAATCACGCTTCCCGATATGGACGTCTCGATTGAAATATTGAAGATTCAAGGCAATCGGGTGCAGGTCGGAATCCAAGCACCGGACTCCGTTTGCATTCTGCGAAGCGAACTGGTTGATCGCAACCCACGAACGATTGATTACCACGCTTCGCGAATCGAGATCGACTTGATCGATCGGGTCGAGGGTGCGCGTCGCGATTTGTCGTACGCACGGAAATTGATCGAGCTCGGTGAGTTTGAACAGGCCGAACAGATACTTACGCAGATGGGTCGTACCCAAGACACTCGATCGCAGCGCGTTTCGGAACCGATTGCATGTTACAAATGCGCCCGTGGTTCTTCAGTCGAGGCCGGCGCGTTGCAACGCCACGCGCTCGAAGGCTTGGCTTGCTAAAAGCCAACTACATGCGCACTCTCATCGTCCGTACTCCAGCCGACGTTTCCAGTCGGCCATTCATGGCTACGTCGTCACGTTAGTGATTGCGGAGTGACGGCGGGTCCAACGCGGCGTCCTGCATCCATTGGATGTACACAACATTGTTGACATGTCCGAGTGAGTCAATGTCGGCTTCGCAAACCGTCAACGCATGTTCACACACTTCGACCATGTTCAATCGACTCCGAAGCACCGAAGAGATTCATCCCGCAGGTCGAGATGCGGTTTTCCAAAATTGAAAACACGTCCTCAGTCGGCGGACCAAGGCAGGATCGGGCTGCCGTCGGGACCCTTCGGCTTGGCCGGTGAGGATCCGCGGAGGCTGGCGACGTAGGCTGAAACCATGATGATGTCGTTCTTGTTACCGATCCGGGTGGCCCAAGCGGGCATCGCACCGCCAGCCACCCCTTCGTTGATGACCTTCACAATGTCTGTAATCGATTTGATGTGTTTGTAATTCTCATCGCACAGATTGGGGCCGATGACTCCGCCCCCGTCTGCGCCGTGGCACGAGACGCAGTTGACTTTGAAGATTGATTTTCCAACCTCGAGCCACTCAGGTTGTTGCATGTACGAAACGAGGGTGGGTGCATCGGCCGTGAGGTCGCCAATTTTGGCGTACTTCTTCTTGGTATTGGCATCGATGGCTGCGAGGTATTGATCCTCCACCGAGCGACCGGAAGCTCCGACATGGAAGTAGAGCAAATAGAGGGGCGCGACGGCGACCGAAAGGATGAACAGCCACTTCCACCATCCCGGAAGCGGATTGTCGTATTCGCGAATCCCGTCATAGGCATGGCCCATGATGAGTTCGGGTGTTTCGTTCGAAGGTTCGGAATGGGAAGTCATCGGCGAATTCTCTTATCAAGGGAGGCGATTGTTTCAGTTGGATTGGATGGACTGACGCGAGGTTCGACCACGTCATCGGTCAGCGGAATGGAGCTGAAGCGTTTTGCTGTTTCGCGTCGCATCATCAGCGCACCGATCACGATTCCTACGAAGCAGACACCCAGAATAACCAGTGCCACTTCATCGAAAACCGAATAGTCCAACCAGGACATCACATCTTTGAGCATTGGCTCGTGCTTCTGTTGCGTGTTAATTCATGAGGGCGGTGGTTGGTTCAGCCGCTGGGTCTGGGGCTGGGGCAGCCCCTGCGGCCGGAGTTTCCTCGACTCGGAACAAATCGGTACCCAATCTCTGGATATAGGCGATCAATGCGATGGCGGTCGCATCCTTGATCAACTGACCTTGGTGGTCGACGCTTCCACCCTGAGCAATGATCTCCGCCGCGATTTTTTCGGCTTGCAGTCGAGCGATGTTTCCCGACTCGCTGACCTCGAACGGGTACTCCGCTCCCAGGTAGGTTGCGGCTTGAACGCGCGGTGCGATTTCGTTGAAATTCAGTCGCTCTTCGAGCAAGTGACGGTAACTGGGCATGACCGAGCCTTCCGATAGACTGGTCGGATCCTCAAAGTGTCGCCAATGCCAAAAACTACTTTGCAAACCTCCTTCGCGAGCCAGATCCGGTCCGATGCGGCGTGACCCCCATTGGAAGGGATGGTCGTAGATCGATTCACCCGCTTTGCTGAAGTCTCCGTAACGGAGTTTCTCAGCCACCATGGGGCGAATCATCTGCGAGTGACAGTTGTAGCATCCCTCGGACACATAAATGTCCCGGCCTGCCAACTCGAGCGGCGTGTAGGGTTTCACGCTTGCGATGGTTGGTATGTTGCTCCGGATGAGGAACATCGGAATGATCTCAAAAGCGCTCGCAACCAGCACGGCGATGGCGGTGAAGATGGTGAATCGGACCGGCAGATGTTCCCAGCGGCGGTGCCAATCCATCTTGGCTACCTGATCGAGCTTGGCCGCGAAGTCCAACACGGGTCGGCCCGCCAATTCGCTTTCGGGAATCGAAGCGTCACGGAATTTCCGGCTCAAGCGAGGGGCCGAATAGACCGGCACATCGTACTTGGCAGGCCGAGTCGTCCAGGTCATGAAGGCATTGACGGCCAGCATCACGATCCCCACTACGTACAGTCCACCGGCAAAGACACGCGTCCACCAAAAAGGAACGATGGTTTGGACCGTTTCCAAGAACTTGTACTGCAAGCCACCGTACTCATCCATGGCCCGCCACATGAGCCCTTGCGTGATCCCAGCCGCGTAGATCGGGATGATGTAGAGCAGGATCGCAATCGTTCCAATCCAAAAATGCCATTCGGCCAACTTGGTACTCCAGATTTTCGTTTGGTACAAACGCGGCAAAAGCCAATAGATCATGCCGAACGTCATGAAGCCGTTCCAACCCAACGCTCCGGAGTGAACGTGCGCGATGGTCCAATCGGTGTAGTGCGAGAGAGCGTTGACACTCTTGATCGACAGCATGGGACCCTCGAAGGTCGACATCCCGTAGAACGTGATTCCCACCACGAAGAACTTCAAAATCGGATCGGTCGTGACTTTGTGCCATGCCCCGCGAAGGGTCAACAAGCCGTTGATCATGCCACCCCAAGAAGGCATCCAGAGCATGACGCTGAAGAGCATGCCGAACGTGCTGGCCCATTCAGGGAGTGCTGTGTAGTGCAGGTGGTGAGGGCCCGCCCAGATGTACAGAAAGACAAGTGACCAGAAATGGATAATGCTCAGCTTGTAACTAAAGACCGGTCGATCGGCTGCTTTGGGCAGGAAGTAGTACATCAAACCTAGGAACGGTGTCGTCAAAAAGAAAGCCACCGCATTGTGACCGTACCACCACTGCATCAAAGCGTCCTGCACTCCCGCATAGACCGAATAGCTCTTCCACAGCCCGATCGGCACCACGAGATTGTTGAAAACGTGCAGCACGGTCACCGTGACAACGGTCGCTATGTAGAACCAGAGTGCGACGTACATGTGCCGTTCTCGACGAACGACCAAGGTCATCATGAAGTTCAAACCGAAGAACAACACCCAGACCACGGCAATGGCCAGATCGATCGGCCATTCCAATTCGGCGTACTCTTTGCTTTGTGTGATACCGAAGGGCAAGGTCAACGCGGCCGCCACGATGATCCCTTGCCAACCCCAAAAATGGAGTCGACTCAATGCGTCGCTCCACATTCGGCATTTGCACAGCCGCTGCGTGCTGTAATATACCGCCGCAAAAATCGCATTGCCCGCAAATGCAAAGATGGCCGCGTTTGTATGCAAAGGGCGAAGCCGAGCGAACGACAAAATCGAAGACACATCACTCATGAAGGGATCGGCCAACCAGGGCGCGGCCAGCAGAACAGCCACCAGCACGCCGACCAACGTGGCCACCAAACCCCAAAACGTGGTGGCTACCACAAACAAACGAACGATGGCATCGTCGTAACTAAATTGTTCCATCACGTCGGTGTCGACGGCGGAAACTTTCGAATCGAGAACGGCAGAACTTGACATGTCAGAAGAATAACTCGAAGGATGTGGGTCGGGTGGGAGGACCTCGCTGCATGTCGTCGCCATCACAAAACAGCCATCGACATGCACCCACTCGATTGTAACCATCGGATCGTCATCCGATGATCGTGACTGCACCGTTTGACGCTAGAAAAACCGCGACAGATTGAAGCAACCCATCTCATTTCTCGCTGGGTAAATAGCGATAAATCATGTCCCGTGATGGCGGGCAGCGTTCGCATCCCGTAGCGGTTCAGGCTTGCTCGCGTTGGGCCGGATTCGATGCGAGGATTTTCGGGAGATGCTGCGCCAGGGCAATCCAAAGTCCGGCGATGCCGACGAAGATGATCGCTACGTTGAACCACCATGGACTGATCGAATATTGTCCCGCATCCATAAAGGTCAACGTGTCGATGGTTTTTCCTTCCGGCAACGGCGGCACCGTCATCCTCAATTGAAGGGCCAGGTTGAGTAACCCCAAACCGATGATGGCTATGGTCAAGATAAGAATCGTCTGCCGCGCACGGGATGAACCGGCCGTGCGAATTGCGATCGATCCACCCATCCATGCGGCCAGAAATCCAAACGCGAGTTGGATCAGCGACCATGGGGTACTGGCCAACATGGTGTCGCCAGAAAATGCGAATCGGTTGCCGAAACTGTACCAAGTCAAAGCGATGCCAATCATGCAAATGGCGACCATGACAAAGTATCCGAGAACGGCGGAGAGGACTGCGCGAACCATAAGAGACTCCTGCATTCAGTGAGAGGGCGGGACCGGACCGGGTCCGCGGTATGGCGGGCGAAAGGGTTTCCTGGCGCGGGGTCGCGAAACACCTCAGCCACCGCCGAATTCTGCATCCTAGCGTCCGCAGGCGTCTCACAGCAATTGGGCCAACTTTCGCGGAAAGTCAATCGTGACAACTAGACCCTTCATCACCACTGCCCCATAATTCGATTCTGGGGATTAGGGAAAACGGGCAGCCTGGGGGGAGTCGAGCGGTTGTATCGATTCGGCTTCTTCCGGTTCTTGGGTTTGACCAGCGAAATGAGAGCTGGTCCGGCAAGAGCGCACTACGCTTTCGCAGACCTGGGTACTCGCGACCCGTGCACATTGCATTTCAGTAACTTTGTTGGAAAAACATCGAATGAGCATTGATAGAAAAGCGAAGGCCCGAGGGCTGATGCTGACCATGGCGTTGGGGCTTGCGGGTCTAACTCAAACCAGCCACGCTCAAGAAGGCGCGGCACCGGACTACCCGCCATTAGAAAAAGTCACCGAAGGGTATACCAAGGTGGAATCGAAGTCGCCGGATCGCGGCTCGCTTTGCAACGTTTGGACCCGTGAGAAGGACGGCCAAGTGCTGCTGGAGTTGCCCAAGGACTTCGCGACCAAGAAGTACTTCGTCGCCTTGACCGTCAGCAGCGGCGACAAGTTTGCAGGTCTTCAGGCCGGCGATTACTACGTGTACTGGCGGATGTACAACAAGCGATTGGCCCTCATTTTGCCTGAGGTTCAGATCCGATCCAACGGTGAACCCGAATCGAAGTCATCGGTCAAACGACTCTTTACCGACACGGTATTGCTCGACATTCCAATCGTAACCATGGTCCCACGCGGCGGTCCCATGATCGATGCGGATGCCTTGTTCGTCGGACAGGCCAGCAAATTCTTCGGACCCTCGGTCCGTATCCAAGACCCGCAATTGACGAAGATCGTCAAGGCCAAGCCGTTCACGAAGAACACCGAGTTGGCCTTTGAAGTTGTCACCGCAGGCGGAAAACTACAAACGATTTATTACTCGCTAAGCGAAGTACCAGAAGACAACGGCTACAAGCCTCGCAAGGCCGACCAACGCGTCGGCTACTTCGTCACCAACTTCACCGACTTGGGCAGCTACGACGACGACAAGAAACGCGTCCGCTACATCACCCGCTGGCGTTTGGAAAAGCGTGATCCGAGTCTCAAGGTTTCCCCGCCCGTAACCCCGATCCGCTTCTACATCGAGCACACCACCCCGGTCCGATACCGCCGTTGGGTCAAGCAGGGGATCGAGTACTGGAACAAGGCCTTCGAAGAGGTAGGCTTCTCGGACGCCATCGAAGTCCTCTACCAGGATCCTCGTTCGCCTGACACCATGGAATTGGATCCTGAAGATGTTCAATACAACTTCATCCGCTGGCTCAACAACGACGTCGGCACCGCCATCGGGCCCAGCCGCGTTCATCCACTAACCGGTGAAATCCTCGACGCTGATATCGTCTTGACCGACGGTTGGATCCGCCACTTCAACTTCCAATACCATGACCTGATGCCCGACCTGGCCATGGAAGGCATGAGCGCCGAAACGTTGGCCTGGCTCGGTTCGCATCCGAAATGGGATCCTCGCCTACGATTGGCGCCGTCGGCCAACCGAACGTTCCTCAAGGACGTTTTGGCAGCCCAGTCCCGACTTCCGTATGCTGCCCATCCGATGTCCAAGGTGGATTCGAAGCTCATGGGTGATCAGCCCTTCGACGGTTTGGTGGGACGTATCAGCCAAGTCAACGGCTACTGCGCCGCGGCTTTTGGCAAGCAAATGGATATGTCGATGGCCCGCATGGCACTTGAGTTGATGGATGCCAACGGTGAGTTCATCGGAAACGAAGATCCAGCCCCGGCTGGCTCAGACGATAAGAAATCAGACGATAAGAAAGAAGAAGAGAAGAAGGACGATAAGAAAGCGGACAAGCCGAAGGAAGAGTTCCTCGATGGCATGCCCGAATCGTTCATTGGACCTTTGTTGGCAGACCTGGTCGCACACGAAGTCGGACACACCCTCGGTTTGCGCCACAACTTCAAAGCGTCTAGCCTGTACACCCTCAAGGAGATCAACTCCAACGAAGTCAAAGGCAAGAAGACCATTGCCTCCTCGGTCATGGACTACATCCCGGTCAATATGCCGTACCAACTCGAAAGCGAGACCCGCGGCGATTACACCATGATCGGTATCGGACCCTACGATTATTGGGCCATTGGTTACGGCTACGCACCTGACGAAGGTAAGTTGCCTGAAATGCTCAAGCGAGCCACCGAGCCCGAGTTGCAGTATGCCACGGACGAAGATACCAATGGACCCGATCCCTTGGCTCGACGCTACGACTACTCAAAGGATCCTCTGGAATACTGCGAGAACCAGATTCGCCTGGTCAAACTCTACCGCGATCGTCTGCTCGACAAGTTTGTGAAGGACGGCGATAGTTGGAGCAAGGCTCGACGCGGGTACGAAATGACCTTGGGCGAACAGACCAAAGCCATCAGCATGATGGCCAATTGGATCGGTGGCGCGAACGTCAACCGCGACAAGAAGGGGGACCCGGGCAACCGTCCTTCGCTCGTTCCGGTTCCCGCAGACCAACAACGCCGCGCCATCGACTTCGTGATCCAAAATGCGTTTCGTGATGCAGCGTATGGGTTGACCAACGAAATCCTGGCGCGATTGACCGTCGACAAATGGGCAGATGAAGGGGTCCGCTCGATGGGCGAATCCACCTTCCCCATCCACGACCGGATCCTGGGCATCCAAGCCAGCGCGCTGACGATGTTGATGAACCCGTCCACTCTTCGCCGAGTGTACGACAACGAGCAGTTGGTCCCGAGCGATCAAGATGCGGTGACATTGCCTGAGATGATGACCAAGCTGCAGACCGAGATTTGGTCCGAACTCGAAACCAAATTCGAAGGTGAAGTTTCCGCTCGCAAGCCTCGAATCAGTTCGTGGCGACGCAACTTGCAACGCGAACATCTCGAACGTTTGATCGATTTGGCGATTCCTTCGAGCGGCGATTCGAACAATGCCGTGAGTTCCCTGGCCTTGATGCAACTCAAGGAAATCAAGGGCAAACTTGATACGGCACTCGCAATCGGCGGGGGACTCGACCCTTACTCCCAAGCCCACTTGGCCGAATGCCAACAGCGGATCACCAAGGCCTTGGACGCCATCTACGTCTACAATCAACCGCAGATGTCAGGTGGACTGCCTTCGATCTTCATGCTCGGCAAAGAGCCCGATCAAGACGGTACTCCAGTCGCACCCATGCCAGTTGTCCCGGTAACACCGGAATCACTGGAAGTTGAGAACCGCAACTAGACCCGCCACTCGATCGCACCCGTAGGGCGCGTGAGATTCAAATCTGAGAGGGATGTCCACCAAGGGCATCCCTCTCTTCGTTTAACGACAAGCCGCCAGGCGTCAGCGCGAGCAACTACCGACTCGTTTAACGACAAGCCGCCAGGCGTCAGCGAGCAACCGTTACTCAGCGAGCCCCCCACTCCGTTACTCCTACCTCCCATGCGATCCCCAGTGAACCCTTGTCGGACACAGCCGACAAAAGATAGGGGTAGGGAAGCTGCATTGAGTTGCGGCTCCCCCCGACAGGCAACGAAAAGAATTTTTAGCCGATCCGCCATCGCTATCCCTTCCAAGCACCGAACGCGGCGAAGCAACTGTTCTTGTGCAAGAGTTCAACATGCGCGAAGCCAACGCGGCGGAGTAGTTCCAGTTGATAAGTTACCGCGCGTGGTGAGTCTTCTTTCGCAATGTAGTCAAAAACCTTCCTTCGATACTCGCCGCCCCCAAGCCCTTCGAGGTAATCTCCATATCGAGACCACATGAGTTCATGGATTGGAACGGTCTCATGAGCGACCAAGTCTGTAATCCAAACAGATCCGCCAGGCTTTAGCAGCGAAAGGATCTTTTCAAATGCCGCTTGCCAATCCTCGTCGTCTCTCAAGTGGTGCAGTACCGCTGCGGCCAGGATCACGTCGTAGCTTTCGCGTGGGAGATCTGCATCTCGAAAATCATCTTGCCAAAGCTCAACGGTCTCGACGCCCGTTTCCAACACTCGTTCTTTGGCGCGTTCAAGCATTGGTCGACTGAGATCCAGCAAGTCACAGGCAAATGGCTTTCCATAAACCTCGATCAGCTTCAGCGTGTTGTTTCCCGCCCCGCAACCGATGTCGAGCACGCGATCGATCTGAGGAGTCAATCGCACCGCCGCTTCGGTGATCAGTTGCATCGCCAACGGCGCATCGATCGTCGCTGTCTGGCCAGTCTCCAGATTGCTAAAACGATCTACATCCGCATCGAAGCGAGTTTCGATGTCTGTCGTCGTTGACTTACCCGAAAAATCTTTGATTCTGAACGTCAGTTCCGCCTCGCGCTTTCGTCGAAAATGTCGCTCGTCGGAATCGAGACGCCCAAGTTTGCGGAGCTCTTCAATCTGCTCCTCCGTGCAAGGTTGATTGGCGGATTCATTCGAAGCGAAATCGCCGCGTTGCAGCCTTGCAACTTCGCTAGGCTCTGTAACTTCGCTGTCTTCATAGTGGGCAGCATGCAGGTGGCGACTCATCTCCAATGGCGTTCGGTATCCAGAGCTTCCAGGCGGATTCGTCCCGCAACCGACCTCCTGGCGTCTTGGGTCTGTTTCATGAGGTTTGTAATGGTATGACCCGTCTGGACGAAAACACCAATGATCACCCAAGTGACCGGCAACACCCTGGCACTTGTCCCGAAACAAAATCGTCTCAGGACATGGAACAGCCCACACCCGTTTCAACCAGCGGCCTTCGCCGTCCGTGTAAAAAGTCACATGCGGGGTTGAATCATCCAACGCCTCTATTAAGTCGTCGCTCACCGAAAAAGTCTCCTTCGTAGCTCCGTAGTTCAATCGAAAAAACAAGGGCATGCAATGCGTTGTTGCGGAAGCGTCTCAAGGAATTGGCCCCCCTCGTCGCCGTCGCCAGCTTCGGTTGGATGGATAACCATCTCCAACTCCTCCTGCGGCACGACCTAGGCCGCCTAGCGCAGCGCTGCACAATAGCTTGGTGTGAAACCGAAAGCAAACGGAGAATCGACGGCGGGATAGCCTGTGTCCGCGGAAGTGCATCGCGTTTTTTCTGCTGCTACAATTTGTGCATACGGTGAACCTCGCCCCATGACGGTGTCATGGCCGGATCCGTTCGCTTTTCGATAGTGTTTTTGAAATATGAGTCGTCGGTATGAGTGATATTCTACGGCAGATTGTGGTAGGGCTTTGCCTTTGGTTTGCGGCGTTTCCAGTCCACTTCGCAACTGCTTGTAGTCGCGCCGTCTATTTCGGAAAAATGGGTCAAACCGTAACCGGACGCACCATGGACTGGCAGGAAGACATGCACACCGATCTGTGGATTTTCCCGCGAGGCATGAAACGGGACGGTGGAATGGGTGAGAAGGGTTTCCAGTGGACAAGCAAGTATGGCAGCGTTGTCGCTTCGGTCTACGAAGCTGGCACTGCGGATGGCATGAACGAAAAGGGACTCGTCGCGAACCTGCTGTTCCTGGTCGAAAGCGAGTATCCCAGCTCCAACGGTGACGCTCGTCCTCAGATGTCGATTGCGGCTTGGACCCAGTACGTGCTCGATCGCTTTGAGTCCGTGGAAGAGGCCGTTGCGGAACTTCGAAAAGAACCCTTCCGTGCCGTAAGCGTTGTGGCCCCCAACGGTGTTGAAGGCAAAATTCACCTGTCGATTTCCGACCCGTCGGGTGATTCGGCGATTTTCGAGTACATCCATGGAAAACTCGTGATCCACCATGGTCGGCAGTATCAGGTGATGACCAACTCGCCGATTTACGACCAGCAACTGGCACTCAATGAGTATTGGAAGCAGATCGGCGGAACGGTAATGCTGCCAGGCACCAATCGCGCGGCAGATCGCTTTGCCCGAGCGAGCTTCTACATCAATGCCGCCCAACAGTCGGCTGACGCCAAGGAAGCTGTGGCTGCGGTCTTTAGTGTCATGCGCAACGTCAGCGTGCCGCGAGGGATCAGCACGCCCAACCAGCCCAACATCTCGTCGACGATCTGGCGGACTGTTTCGGATCAGAAGAACCGGATTTACTACTTCGAGGACACCGCCAGCCCGAGTGTTGTCTGGGTCGACCTGAACCGCGTCGATTTTTCAGCAGGCACCGGAGTTCGGAAATTGGATCTGCATGGCAACAAACTGCTCGGCGGCGATCAGACCGCTGGCTTCCAAGCGGCAGAGCCGTTCGTGTTTCTGGCTCCCAAGTAACGTTCTGATCGCCCGAGTCATCGGAGTTCAGTTCATCGAGCTGCTCGAAGCACCCGAACCCGATCCGAGCGGGCCTTGATCGTCAGTTCAAGGTGATTCGTTTCGCGTCTCGAACTTGAATCGATACATGACCGCCGATAGGTCATCCAACCATTCATCGATGCACGCCCAATCCCAATGAACAAAGAACTACGCCCTACGCCGGAGATCAATCCCTATGTGCCGACTACCAGCCTTCGGCCGGCTGGCTCCTGGCTGCCGGATATCAATGCATTGCCAATGAAGCTGATCGTTGTCGGAATCACGACATTTCTGAGCGGAATGATTCTATTGGGAACGGCTGCTGAGCAGGGCGGATGCTGCGATTATACACGCGACATCCCAATCACCGAGGCCATGGAGCACGCCTGGAATGCGAACTGGGTCAAAGTAATAAGCAGTGGAACTGGTTGGTTCCTACTTGCATGGTCCGTTGGTCTTATTGGTTATCTGGCGGCTCCAACTCCTCTGCGCATCGTCGTGTACGCTTATCATGCTTTTTTTGCATTGCTATGCTCGCCATTGGCCTTCCTCACTGTATTTTTCATGCCATGGAAACTCGTCGATGCCTTATGCGGCCGAGCGGATGGAGAGGATTGGTCGGAGGGTATGATTAATTTTGGCGCGGTAGGCTACTGGTCCTTGATGTGGATCATCCTTCTCAGTACGGCATGGATCAGAAATCGAATCCTCGCTCGCGCAGCCGTCATCGAGAGACTGGTGCAGTAGCCATTAGACCAGTCCAAATCCAATTCGTTTAACGACAAGCCGCCAGGCGTCAGCGTGAGAGACCGTTACACAATGAGTCTCGCCCTACTTCTTCATTTCCGTATCCCCGAGAACGAACACGACTTCCACCGATGCACTGATTGCGATTTTGCCTACAGCAATCGTTGTGGCATCCAGATCCTGGGAGTTCGGACTTCCATAAAATCGTTGGACCCGCGAATCGGAGGACTATGAACCATCGGTTCGACCGAAAGACTACGTTCATCCTCCAGCAACAGCACCCCAAATGATGAAGGGTTCCGCCCCAGACAAAACTGCATCGGGAACCAGCGAATCGGGCGATTCATGCGACACGTCTTTCGAACAAACAAAGTACCTTAGCAGCGGACGGCGTTGCTTGGTGACGTGGTCGCGCAGGGTACCGCGGAGCATTGGGTAAGCCAACTCAATGGCGTCCATGACGGACGCGTGCGTTACGGGAGAATCGACCTCCACGGAGACTTCGCTTCCGGTTTTTGCGAGTATTTGAAGTTGAAAAGGGATCACGACGCGAATCGAGTGCTTGATCATTGCAACGTCTGGACCTCGACCGATAGCACGCGAGGCAAGTCGTGAACGATCGCCGACCAATGATCCCCTCCATCGGGCGACACATAGACTTGACCACCCGTGGTTCCAAAGTAGATGCCGGACTCGTCGAGCGTATCGGTCGCCATCGCGTCTCGCAAAACATTCACATAGCAATTCTCTTGTGGTAAGCCTTGTGTGAGCGGCTCCCACTGCATGCCGCCGGTCCGACTGCGATACACGCGGAGTTTTCCTTCATGGACATAATGTTCTGAATCACTTTTGATTGGAACAACGTAGACCGTCTCGGGCTCATGCGGATGCACCTCAATAGGAAAGCCAAAGTCGGTCGGCAGGTTGCCACTGATATTGGTCCACAAGTCGCCCGCATTATCGGTTCGCATCACATTCCAATGCAGCTGCATGAAGACCACATCCGGTCGCGACGGATGCAGCGCGAGTCGATGGACGCAGTGTCCAATTTCCGCATCTTGGTCCGGGATGTATTTGGATTTCAGGCCGCGATTGATCGGCTTCCAAGTCATTCCGCCATCATCGGTTCGGAACGCGCCAGCCGCGGAGATAGCGACATAAATTCTTAGTGGATTGGTAGGGTCGAGCAAGATCGTATGGAGCCCCAAACCACCTGCTCCCGGTTGCCACTCTGAACCGCGCTGGGCCCGAAGGCCAGGTAGTTCCTGCCAGTTCATCGCACCGTCATTCGAGCGGAACAAGGCCGCGTCTTCTGCACCCGCATAAACAACATCCCTGTCGGTCAATGACGGTTCGAGATGCCAGACTCGCTTGAACTCCCATGGATGCGGCGTTCCGTCGTACCACATATGCGTCCCTACGTCACCATCGTAGACAAACTTGTTGCTCGCCCCAGCAGGCTGCCCCGTGACCTCTAGGTGCGTATCCTCTCCGCCCGGCTGCTCCCATGTTTTGCCACCATCGCTAGAACGCTGAATGATCTGGCCGAACCAGTCACTGCACTGCGACGCGTAGATCCGATTCGAGTCCACGGGTGACGCTTTCATATGGTAAACCGTCCATCCGGCAAACAGCGGCCCTTCGACGTTCCACTTATCACGTTTGCCATCCGCCGAAAGGATAAACGCACCCTTCGCCGTGCCAACCAGTACGCGAACGCTGCTCATCGATTTACTCCAGGCTTACGATTTTTCATACAAGATCCCAAATTTTACCCAGTCTCAGCAAGGAGTTGTCGATTGGCTGGCCAGCAAATCGACAAATATTCATGTCAGTCGCGTTTTTATAGCGAGCAAATTTCGCAGGTTGCCGCACGCCAGCGCGACAGACTACCGACTCGTTTAACGACAAGCCGCCAGGCGTCAGCGCGACAGGCTACCGACTCGTTTAACGACTAGCCGCCAGGCGTCGGCGCGAGCGCCTGTTACTTATCGCTCATCAGAGCCTTCAGCTACATATCGAGTAGGTCATGACGGGCCAAGCCGACGTAATCGCAGGCAAGGAACAATTGAGCGAACGCGATAGGAACAGGAGCCAGCCGCATGATGCTGCCGCTGCCACTCGACCGATCGGCATCGGACGCACATTGCTGAACATCAGCCGGTAACGGGTGGAAATGTGTTACGTTTTTCGAACGCGACCGCCGCCCCCAGCGCATCGCCAATCGCCAGCCCGAGAAAACAACCTTCGAAACGATCTGTGTCGACCCTCTGCATGACCGTTCCTCGCCTTCCTAAAACTCACAACTGCCTAATGCCTATCAAACGTGTTCGCACCAAGCCGTGCGACCAATGCCACAAGACCCATGATGTCCTGTATCGAGTGCGAATTGACGAGACTCGCAATTGGATCTTCGTCTGCCCTACTTGCCTTGAGCAGGTTAAACCTTCCAATCCCCATTACCAATACGGCGGGACCTGGAAAAGCAAGAAACGGCACTAAACGTTGCCAACGACAAACAAGATCACCCGCGAATCCGAGGGACCGAGACGCTGGTGTTGGGCTGCGAATAAACGCTAGATCACGGCACACGGAGTGTGCCTACGACTTTAGAGTTCAATCGCTTCGACAGGAGCTTCGAATCTCCGACTCGTCGGCGATCCGGTCGGCAACGTAGTCAACCATACCACGTAGGTCAGCCTCTCCGAGGCTGACTTCGCTGGATTCTTCGTCTCTGGATTCTTCGTCTCGGAGAGACGCAGCTACGTGAAACACTCCATGTCTGAGCAGCGTGTTCAAGTTCATACGCAGCGCCTGCGGACCCATCTTGCGAGCCAGTGTAACCCAAACCTTTGGTCCCTTGGAAGCATCGAACAACAAGTCCCAACGGACGTTGTCGAGTCCACCGGCGATCAACGCTTGTGCTTCTTCGCTTTCCGAGTTGCGGTACACGATCAGCGACTGAACCTCAGCAGGCAAGTCAGCGGCCGTCACCGGTGCCCACTTCTCGACCGCTTTATCAGTCAACCAACCGAACATCGCTCGGTGCGCGTTATTCAAAGCGGTATTGACTCACGCTGCCAGGTCGCTACTATCGCACCTGTAGTAGCGATAGCGAATGGTGTCGAGTTGTGCAAAAGCGGAGTGGATCAATGGCTTTCGACATGAGTATCTGGAAGAGCGAGATACGTCGTGGAGTTGTGGAGTTGTGCTTGCTCAAAGCCGTGAAAGAACGGGAAGGCTACGGGTATGAGATTATCCAGCGAGTGAAGGACCAGTCTGGCATCGAACTCACTGAAAGCACCGTTTATCCAATGCTTACTCGATTGGCCAACCAGGGACTTCTTGCGACTCGGTTAGAGCCGAGCCCTCAAGGACCATCGCGACGCTACTTTAGACTGACTTCTGATGGCAAGCGGAAGTATGAAGCCATGCTTGAACATTGGAGATCATTTACTGCGTCTGTTTCGATTATGATTGAAGGTTGACTTTGAAAAGGAGATTCCCATGATTTCGGTTGATGTACCAGTTGCTTTGCGACAAATGATTGATGCTAGATTGGACAGTATCGAGCGAGCTCTATTTACCCAGTCTTTGGGGCGTGGAGATCGCCAACAGATTCTTTCTGCCATCGAAGATCAGGTATTGGAAATGCTTGGTCAGTCCGCTGGAGACGAACCAACACGCGATGACTTATTGAACGTTTTGGCAAAACTGGATCCACCTGAGGCTTACTTGGAAATCTCGGAATCTGGAATCGCTGAGCTTTCAAAGTTGAATACAGTGAATCACCGAATGGATGCGGGTTTAGTCGGAACTTCCGACAGCAAGCAAGGATTCAACACACTCGCAGTTGTTGGTTTCGTATTGACGTGCGTTGCGTGCATGGGGGCGTTCTCATGGTGGATAATTGGTTTTCTTGGTTTGATTCCTTTGGCCATTTTGACAACCGCAGCTGGAATCTGTGGTAGTGTCGCCTTGTACCAATTCATTCTGCGCCGAAACAGCCAGCGTGGCCTGTGGATGGCTCTCACAGCAAGTTCCAGCGCTCCCGTCGTTGCACTTCTGTCGTGCGCAGCATATGTGGTCCTCTTGATGATAAATTGACTTGTCTGAGGTGGCCAAAAATCCTCGAGCAACCCGTTCTTACTTAAACGCCGACACTCAACGAAAGTCTCCATCGTCGATGAACATTTTCGAAGAATTTTTGCATGCGAGCACGTTCGCTGTCGCCGGTGCATCGCGCGACCGATCGAAGTATGGGAACATCGTCTTCCGTGCCCTCGCCTCATCCGGTCGCACGGTTTACCCTCTGAATCCCACCGCACCCGAAGTCGAAGGCCAAATCGCTTACGCGTCACTAGCTGATCTACCTGTGGTCGCCGAATCCTTATCGATCGTAACTCCGCCTCACGTCACACGCGACGTCGTCCAGCAAGCGATCGCCGCCGGCGTCAAAAACATTTGGATGCAACCTGGATCTGAAGACGCACAGGCAAGTCAGGCCGCTCGCGACGCAGGGCTCAACGTGATCGATGACGGAAGCTGTATACTCGTATTGCTTGCCCGCAAAAAGCAACGATGAGGTTCCCCAGTTGTTGACCGCCTTGTCGAGTTCAAAGTCATGCGATTGCCACATCCATACTGTACTTGGCCCTCCATGGCGGATTCAGAGCCTACGCGGGGGGCACCGTGGTTGAAGGCAGCGATGCGAGTCACCTTTTGGGGGGCGCTCGCGATGGCAATCACGTCGGGTGTTGACGCATTCTTCGGTGCGGTCGTTTAGGGAAAACAATGGGAAAACTAGGACAGGCGGGGCATGCCGGTACCCGTTTGTGAGTCGTCAAAGGTCGTACAGGCCTGGAGGGCCGGTACAACCAACGCCGGTGTGCGTAAGCCACCGGGTTGGTTGCACAAACACAAGGGTTTTGAGGCCCGAAGGGCCGACATCGAAGTGGAATTCCAATGTCTCCGCAGTGTTGAAGGACTGAGAACATGGTTGATGAAGTTGAGGCGAATTTCCAAGACGTTGAGGACGGTTGGTCCAGCATCTTTTTTAAGCATCCTCCGCGACTCTCCAAGAGTCGTCTCCATTCGTTGTTGAGCTTTCTGGAAAAATGGCGGAAGACGCACCCAATGCGTCGCATTGAACAGTTGCAGGTCATCCAGGACAAAGAACTGGTTCGAGGGCTCAACATCTTTTGGTCCACGTTTGAACACCTTGTTGAGACTTCACGGATTGAACACTTCACGATCGATGAGGAAGTTCGAGATATGTACGGCCACGAATACTGTGAAGCGTTGATGCAAGACGTTTCCAACTTCGCTGCGGACAATGCGGTTCCAGAAACGGACGTCGCGATTGTCTCCCGCCGCATGATCGCAACCATTCTGCTCCGGAATTCGAAACGTGCCATCATGTGCACGTTTGATCGACTTACACGGAGTTTGCCCGCTGATGTGATCGCGTCCGTTCAACCGGAATTAACGCAATGGCTGCAGACGGAGGGGCAAGGATACTTCTGTTTCAATGTACCTACCAACCTGGAAATCTAGCCTGAATGGTTACTAAATGTCATTGAAGCGGCAACCACAGAACCCTCGAGGCGGTCGAACCAGTGGTTGGACACGTCTGGTCAGTACAATCGAAAGATCAAAAAAGTCCGGTGGAGGGTGACAGGCCGGGTGAACGCAAGTCGAATCGTGGTCATGACACCAACCTGTTGGCGTACTGGATTGGTTTCTTTCTACTGCCCCCATTGGAATCACGCTCGTCATGCGAATAGGGACTTGGAACGTTGATAACCAACGGCTGAGCGATAAGCACAGTCGGTTGATGGTCGATCAAAATTGCGACATCTGGTTACTCACCGAGGTAAACGCCGAGTGGTTTGACACGATGGGGAAAAAGGTTTTGGATTTCCACGCGCATCGCTCGACCGGTGAGATGAGTCCTGGTCAATACTACGCCGCCGTTTTGAGCACGCGAGCTTTGGTTCCGATCGACAGCCCCCACTTTGCCAGTGCGGCCGCTAAGATCGATGGCATCACCTATTGCGCATCGGTTCTTCCCTGGCGGAAAGCACATATCGATTGCGAAGGTTGGAGAGGTGAAAGCCAAACGGAGAGGACGCGAATCGCTTTGGATACTTTACTGGAGAGATTGCCACAGAGCGATTTGGTTTGGGGTGGCGACTGGAACCATTCGCTCAATGGCAAGGAGCACGCGGGTAGCATCGGTGGCCGCAAGCATCTCCTTGCTGCCATTGAGAAGCTTGTTCTCAAAGTGCCGACTTCCGTGCTGTCGCATCGCGGTGACTATTGCACTGCGATCGACCACATCGGAGTGCCATTGAGTTGGGCAGTGAATGGTGCGTACCGGATCGACGCGGAAAAGCTCTCCGACCACGATGCCTACGTAGTGGACGTTTCATCGTCGTCGTGATTCTCGGATCATTCCACAATTCAATGTGGCACGACGCTCCGTCGTCGTGATTCCCGAACGTCTCTGCCGCGGAATGCGACTGTAGCTACAAGACAAAGACCATCACTGGCATCGATCGCCATCGCCGATTCGGCTAATCGATCGGCCAACTGCCATCTCTCATATCTCTACATCCAGTTCATCCAAGTCTGAGGCCTGAAGTTCGGCTTGAAGATCTTCAATCGCGACTTGCATGTCGCCATAAATTGGAATTTCTCTTCCTACAATTTCGACCTTCACGTACTCGCTAAATCTTGTTTTCATCATCCAGTGCTACTGAACCCTGAGTCGAAGCACTAAAGTCTACCGAACTCTACAGGGTTTTGGTAGCATAGGCCGTAGTGTGGCTCTGACCTTAGCCCAAGGTCGTAACACGTTTGGTCAATGCAATTGTATCGAGTTGCTAATCAGCCGCGCGGACTCCTTCGCGAATTGCGTGAAACTTGCAACGTCTCGCGTGCTTTCGCCGTTCGCGATCATGCGCATAACTTATGCTCACGATGCCAAGCGAGATGCTGGGGATTAGGCCACATATTTGTGTTGGATGGCAGAGCGATTTGCAAACCATGGAACTCTCGCAACGACTTTTGGTCACGAGTGTCTTCATCGAATGCCGAATGAGCGACGATGACACGGTAGTCATCGTCTAATGACCAAAGACCTTGATCGAACATCCAGTGCGCATTCTTGCACAGCGCAATGCCATTCTTCGGATCGTTGTTGCGGGACTCCGAGAACTGATGGATGTGCGCCGCGTCGATAATCGATGCGCCATCAATGGTCGTAACTCGATAACCAGTCAGTGCACAGGTATAGTTGTAAGCGGCCACGATATCCAACCGGAACCGAACGTCGCGACCACTCTGGTAGGAGGACTCGCTCTCGCTAACCGCGGAACCTGTGTTCGCCAACTCGGCAACCGAGATGCCCACGAGACCCGCCAACGCCACTTGCTCCACTGGCTCGAAATACGAATGAATCAAGACCTTACGCGCCATCGATCGAAACTCGGGAGCCAGGCAAAACGAGTAAAACTCTGCATCGATTTGGACAACTTGTGCCGACCTTGGATCCAGTGCCGGGCTCCCGTCTTTAGTGAAGGCGGCCCAAATGCCATCGGACGATAAGTGAAAGAATGGCAGGCGAACGTCCAATCGCTGGGTTCGGCGATGCGCAACGATCGTACCGAACTCATGGAATCGAAAAGCAAGCTCAGGTGTGAGCTTCAAGGAAGGACTCTGGAGATCACCATTCTCGATCATTTCCAGAACCACCAGCAACAAAAGCGGCTTGTGCGGCGCCAAACCTTGCGAACGATTGACGCGAAGTTTTTCTAGTGTTGCCAACCATTGAGATTGCTTGTCCAACGGAACTCCCATTTGGCGCTGGATACCGAAAGTTGGGTGATGATCGCTAGAGCGACTCTGGCTTCGAGTATAGCGAACAGAACGGCTCGTGGTGTTCAAGGCCGGACGTTAGCACGAAGCAATTGCCTTTGGATCGATGGTGCCCAATCTTTCAAGCTCGGAGTGACAGACTTGTTTGGGCGGCCGAATTGCTTGCGGCGGATCTTGGACTCGATCAAGGTGCATACTTGATCGGGTTTTGCGAGCCAACCGCAAAGTAGTTGCGAACGGATCGTCCGAGGTAGCGACGGCGGATGTGTTCATCGGCTACTATACGGCCGACGAACTCGAACCAAATGGGCCGTCCTCCATTTCGTCTAAGGAATGGAAGTGATTCTTTTCCATCCGAATCTTCAGCCTTCTCTGTGTTCCATCCTTCATGACGCAAGTCGTATCGCAGATGTAAAAACACCTTCGCAGTTCCATTTCGGATTCGAACAAGGGAATCATCCGCGGCGGCTCAACCACCGTTTCGGCCAACGAAATAGTCACGGATTTCAGAGTCTTGATCTGATCGAGAATCGCATCGCCATGCTTCCGATCCAACAAGGCATACTCAAATTCGCTCTGCGTAAGTGGATCGTCAAAATCGTCGTTCACAGAGGTCAAGCGACCCATCACCGGCTGACGAATCTGGATGGGAGGTGTTGGCCAAATCGTCGGGTACCAACGCAGGAATGCGGCGACCAGAAAGGTAAAGACAAAGAACCATCGGAGTGAAATCTGAAAGCGTCCGTTCATTGGGATTTCCATGTCCGTAAAACATGCAGTTTCCCCGACGGAGCGACCTCGGTCAAGTTTTCCACCGGAAGGACACGACAGCCCCAGAGCAACTCGATCTTCGCTTCGCCTCGCGAAATGCAACGCACGCCCCCAAGTATTCATCGATAAAAACCGAGGAAGTGCGACGTCCTAGCAGTCTGGTGAAGAGCAGTGTGGTGCGACGCTCCGCGTCGTAGGTTCATAGAATCTCGAGGCACTCGAATGCGGAGATCACGACGACGGAGCGTCGTGCCACAATGGGCATTCCAGGATCGGAGGCGGACGCGGTGGCGAGATTGCGCGGGGCTGCCTTTCCCAGATTTCGTCCTGTTTCAAAATCCAACACCAATTTGCTCGCAAATGATGTCTGCGACTTTGCCGTCTGGACATTTGATCTCAATGATCCAAGTTGCTTCACCCAATAGTCCCTTGCGACCCGAATACTGACATCCGATCACATCGCGTGGTTCGAATCCGAACCCTGATTCCGGCGTCAATTCCAGTCCGAGTAATTGAATGACACGCTCTGCTTCGCCACGAGATGTACCTATAGGGATACGTGCAAGCAGACCCTCACGAATATCTGAGTTATTCCCTTGTAGAATCGGAGGTCTTTTGGATTTACCTTTCGAAGGAAGAGAGTTACATCCCATGGTTGCGAATACCAGAACAATGACTATCAGAAGCCCGCGTCCAAGCATGCAGAATTCTCCTTCTCCCCTGTTTTGTTTCCTCCGAGCAAAACAGATTGTTGCTGGCGGGTCAAGATCGACTGCGCGTCGAACGATTGTCCCAATCGCTCCTGCTTGTCGGAATGAGCAGTTGAGGACAACTGCTCTACACTGAACACGCAACGGGATTGGGGTGCATCAGGTCGAAGGGATTTGCTCTCCTATGAACTTCGGTCACTTGTCAACAGCCTGCCTGAAGATGATGCGGGTGTCATTGCAGACAGCATGCTTGACAGATGGGGGGCTTTTGGGTGCGGCGAGAGTGGGCAGGAAGATGTGGGGGGCACACGACGGCGGAGCGTCGAGCCACAATGATCCATCGTTCGAAGACTCGTACGAATCGTGTTCCGCAGATCTACGAACTACACGGTTCGCGAGAGAACGACAGTTACCAGTAGCTCCGAGCAGGTTGCTTGCGGATAAGTCACACCTGTCGCCGAGATTTCTGCGACTTTGTTACACCTAGAAATTTGTTCTTTTTACAGCAAAATTTTTAGTAATCGAAAAATCCTGGCAGCAACCCAACAACAGGATCGCTTATGTGGAAGAAGGGGTTCTGCAGGTTGGGATACCCACCTTGTCCATCTAGGGGATTCTTGCCAAGTGGAATCAGTCAAACCTATCATGCAGCCATCCGTCAGCGAACCTCGCACCATCCGGTCTTCTACGCACGCCCAATCCCAATGAACGAAGAACTACGCCCTACGCCGGAGACCAATCCCTATGTGCCGAATACTAGCCTTCGGCCAACTGGCACCTGGATTCCGGACGTCGGCGGGTTACCGGTTAAGCTAATGGTCCTCGGTGTGAGTGTGTTCCTCATGGGAATGTATGTACTCGGGCTGCCTCCAGCAACAAACACACATGGCTTCATCGAGGTGGTTCCGTTCACTGAAGCTGTTAGAGCGGCCATCAATGCGGACTGGACAGCCTACTACAGCAGTCGCACCACTGCACAATTATGGTTGGGATTATGGTTCTTGCCCGTCTGCTCCCTCGGTTTGATTGGCTACTTGGCCGCGCCCAGATCGTTGCATGGACTCGCACTTGCTTTCCATGGTATGTTTGTCGGGTTGATCGTATCATTACTTGCGGTCGCAAATCCGTTATTCCTTTTGGTCATGTTGATGCTACCAATGGCTCTTCTAGATGCCTTAATTGGTCGAGCGGACGGAGAGACTTGGCAAGACACCATTTACCTCTCTGCGGTAAGTTCCTGGGTCTTGATGTGGATCATTCTCCTCGGAATGGCATGGCGGCGAAATCGAATCCTTGCTCGTGTAAAAGCCGCCGAAACAAAACACTAAGAACGTGAATAATCGTCGAACCGCAAGGCGCTATGCCGTTCAGTTTCTATCTTCTGCGGTACCCTGCTGTCCCCCGTTCAAGCTCACAGCAAAGCACTGGTACGGGAACTGCTTTGAGCCTCGAATCTCCGACTCGTCAGCGATCCGGTCGGCAACGTAGTCGACCTTAGTGTCGAACGATTGTCTCAATCGTTCCTGCTTGTCGGAATGAGCAGTTGAGGACAACTGCTCTACACTAAACACGCGGAATTGGGGTGCATCAGGTCGAAGGGATTCGCTTTCCTATGACCTTCGGTCACTTGACAACAGCGTGCCTGGGGATGGTGCGGGTGTCATTGCAGACACGATTGTGACCGGTGGCAGCGGGCCACCGGCAGCGAATGTTTCGGCCCATTCGGGCCCGGGCCCGGGATACCAATCGCGGGATACCTAACGCGAGGCAGCGGCCAAGCCATGTTTGTGACGCTCGGAATCAAAAGCAGATGGGCTACCTTTGACGTGACACTCGTGATTTCGGACTTAAAGGAATATTTCCATATGCCCCGCATGAGTCACGGACTACCAGCTTAGGATTGAGGAGCAAAGTACGTGTGGGCAATAAGGGGTCATGAATCCTGGCCTCCAGTGTCTGAAAGGCGACGGTGGCGATATCTCGGCTCGGTTGATGAATCGTCGTTAGCGAAACGGCAACCAAAGTTGCATATCGTACGTCGTCGAATCCAATCAGCCGCAGGTCATTTGGGACAGAAATGCCTACTTGGCCAAGTGACTTGAGCAATCTGGCGGCGGTGTAGTCGTTCGCACATATGATGGCTTCTATCCCGCGGCCACAAACCGACTTGAGAATCGCCTTCGAGTCTGTGGGATCGCATTCAATTCTCAAATCGCGCGGGAGAGGAATGCCTCGTAAGAAAAACGCATCCCGAATTCCCGCGACCCTCGCGTCAACCGAACTCGCAGCCCCCGGTTCAACCAGGAGTCGCAACTCACGGCACCCCAGACGGATAAAGTGGTCTGCAGCTAGAAAGCCTGCCTGCACATTATCTAAGGCAATAAGGTCGTGATTGCTTCGCGTAGGGAAGCGAGTAATGTCGCGATCGAGCAGCACCACTGGAATACCAGACTGCTGGAGTGAGTCGAGCAACCGCAGGTTCACTTGCTCGCAATTCTCCAGATGTTCGAATGGCGCAAAGAATACGCCTCGTGCTCCCCGCTCGATAAATTGCTGGCATGCTTCTTCGGCTAGCTTCTCATCGAAGGTCCTATCTTGAAGAGGATGCGTTGATCGGCCCCACAGGAGACCGTAATTGCGCATTCTTGCGATCGCACCAATCTCGCCGCAAATTTGATCGAGAACTTCTGTCGATCCTCGTCCTGGCACAAGCAGACCGATAATGGGCGTCTCGTTGGATTTCGCCTCCGCTCGTACGAAGGAGCCGGATCCCGCGCGCCGTTCCACCAGTCCCTCATTTTGAAGACTTTGCAGGGCACGGCCAACAGTAGGCCGAGATACACCGAATCGTTCCACCAATTGTGCTTCACTCGGAAGGCGACCGGAAACACCGTACACCCCCGTCGCAATTTCCGTGCGTAATTCCTGTGAGATTTGACGATGCTTTTGCACTTCCGGTAACCTGTGCTGTCAAGTGGATCAAATGTAACGACAGGATTATCGATAAATGTCAAGCGATCTGCTAGTCTCAATATTGACAGGTTTGCATATATTTGGGTTCGTGATTCGGATTGATTGCAACCTCGATGCTCGTACAGGCTCCTCCCCATGTTCGGCCGACTTTTACTTTGGTCTCTCATTTCTGCTTTGGCGGGATTCCTATTCGGGTTTGACACCGTAGTGATTTCTGGCGCAGAAAAAACGATTCAAGCCGTGTGGGGGCTCAGCGACGAACTGCATGGCCTAGCTATGGGCGCCGCACTTTGGGGAACAGTGTTAGGGGCATTTCTCGGAGGTTGGCCGACGGAAAAAATCGGTCGCAAGAAAACGCTGATTGCGATTGGTGTGCTGTATTTTTCTTCAGCAGTTTGGTCGGGACTAGCCACCGACGTCTATTCATTCATTATCGCTAGATTCATGGGAGGAATTGGAGTCGGCGTCTCGACCATTGCCGCACCCTTATACATCTCTGAGATCGCTCCTGCCGGATTGCGTGGACGCCTTGCAGGTATGTTTCAGTTTAACATCGTCTTTGGAATCCTCGCTGCGTTTCTATCGAACGCTCTGTTGGCAGGAACCAGCGAACACGACTGGCGTTGGATGCTCGGAGTCGAAGCCATTCCGGCGTTGATTTACACGGTACTCTGTTTCATCATTCCAGAGAGTCCTCGGTGGTTGATTGGTCACGCGGGAAACTCTGCGGAAGGCTTAAGTGTTCTGAAGAAGATCAACCCAGGTCTTTCCGCAGATGTCCTTCAGGACGAAGCAGACGTCATCGCGGCTTCTTACGCCAGCCATTCGAAATCGTCTCGCTTTTGGACAAAGAGACTTAGGCTTCCGATTCTTTTGGCGTTCCTGATTGCGTTCTTCAATCAAATGTCAGGTATCAACGCCATTCTTTACTTTGCCCCACGCATCTTCGAGCTGACTGGACTGGGCTCGCGAGCCGCCCTGTTGCAGTCGGTTGGTATCGGCATTACGAATCTCGTTTTCACATTCATCGGACTTTGGCTGATTGACCGGGTTGGACGGCGGACGTTGCTTTACATTGGCTCCTTTGGATACATCGCATCGCTAGGGCTCTGTTCTTGGGCGTTCTTTTCCGAGTACTACGCGATTGTACCGGCCTGCATTTTCACTTTCATCGCCGCACACGCAATCGGCCAGGGCGCGGTCATCTGGGTTTTTATTTCCGAGATTTTCCCTAATCAGCATCGAGCAGCCGGTCAAACTCTGGGTAGCTTTACCCACTGGATTTTCGCAGCGGCGCTGACGACGTTTTTTCCGATGATGGTTACAGCGTTCTCACCGGGATATGTATTCCTATTCTTCTGCGGCATGATGGTGTTGCAACTGATCTGGGTAAGGCTGATGGTGCCTGAGACGAAAGGGGTTCCGTTGGAGGAGATCCAGAAGCAATTGGGGATCGAGCTATGAAAGCAATTCCAGTCATCATAGGCCTGGGTGAAGTGCTTTGGGATATGTTTCCTGACGGTCCTAGATTCGGCGGAGCACCGGCTAATTTTGCCTGCTGCGCTGCAGAGCTCGGTCAATGCCAAGTTGACGTCGCAATTGTTAGCGCCGTTGGGAATGATGAGCTTGGTCGACTCGCGCTTGCCGAGTTGAATGACCATCAGGTGAATAGCACCGAGGTCGCACGACTCAACTATCCGACCGGTCATGTGGATGTGAAGCTCAATGAGCACGGACATGCCAGTTATCAGTTTGCTCTCAATGTAGCTTGGGATCACTTGGCTTGGACTAAGGAACTAGAATCGCTCGCAGAGCGAACCAACGTTGTATGCTTTGGCACCCTAGCCCAGCGATGTAACCAGTCGCAAAGTACCATTCGACAATTTATCGCGAGTACTCCGCCTTCCTGTTTGCGAATATTGGACATCAATCTGCGTTGGCCGTACTGGAACGAAGACGTCATCCTGCAGTCTTTGGCGATGGCCAACGCCCTAAAGTTAAACGATTCTGAACTACCTGCGATCACAAGTTTGCTTCAGATTCGGGGGAGCGACGAAGCCGCCTTAGCTCAAATCATGGAGCGATATTCACTCAAAGTCATTGCCCTGACGCGGGGTGCGAACGGCTCGTTTCTATTGCGAGATTCCGGTGAGCGGAGTGATCTCGCGGGCCAATCCGTGCAAGTAGTCGATACCGTCGGTGTCGGCGATGCATTTACTGCAGCGCTTGCCCTCGGAGTTCTCGGCGGTCTTTCGCTAAAGTCCATTCATCTTTGGGCAAATGACGTGGCGGCATTTGTTTGTACACAAGCAGGTGCCACGCCGCGATTGCCTGCACGTCTAAAGTTGCAACACCGGTCCAAAACCTAGTCATTCACATTCAGGATATTCATCATGATCTCACGAATCGGGTTCTGCTTCTTGGCCCTGCTGATTCCTAGTACGTGTGCACAAGGGCAGGACATTGTCGTAGCGGATTTCGAGTCCAGCACGTATGGCGATTGGAAGGTCGAAGGGGAGGCATTTGGCCTCGGACCAACCGATGGCCACAAGCTGCAAGTGTCTGGTTACCTGGGTAGTCGGCTAGTCAATTCCTACGCCAGTGGCGATTCAGCGACCGGAATGATTGCCTCACCGCCGATTGAGATCAACCGGCGGTTTTTATCGTTTTTGATCGGCGGTGGGCGGCATGAAGGAGAAACTGGTCTGGAATTGATTGTCGACGGAAAGTTGGTCCGATCCGCTACTGGGGTGAATTCTGGCGAGCTTCGCTGGGAGTCATGGGATATTAGTGCGTTTCGTGGAAAGCAGGCCACGATCCGCATTTTCGATCGTGCAAAGGGGGACTGGGGGCACATCAACGTCGACCAAATACTATTAACCGATAAGCAACGAACTGGAACTGGGCAGTGGAGGATCGATGAATATCGACGCGCAAAGGAGTATTACCGCGAGCGATTTCGACCGGCATACCATTTTACACCCGAACTCAACTGGATGAACGATCCCAATGGTCTGGTCTACTTCGCTGGGGAATATCATCTCTTCTATCAACACAACCCACTTGGAAACGAATGGGGGCACATGAGTTGGGGACACGCTATCAGCAAAGATCTACTGCATTGGGAACATTTGCCAATAGCGTTGCAGGAAGAGTATAGCGTTATGATCTTCTCGGGGAGTGCTGTCGTGGATACTCGCAATTCGAGTGGATTCGGTACTGCAGATCGTTCGCCATTGGTTGCGGTTTTTACGGGACAAAGCCAAGATCGTCAGACGCAGGACCTCGCATTCAGCAACGACCTTGGTCGTACCTGGACAAGGTACGCGGGGAATCCTGTGCTGGATGTCGGCGAGAAGGACTTCCGGGACCCAAAAGTGTTCTGGTATGAACCGACGAAGCGCTGGGTCATGGTTGTTTCACTCGCAGTACAGAAAAGGCTGCAGTTTTTCGAATCGACCGATCTCAAGACTTGGACTTTGCTCAGTGATTTTGGTCCGGCTGGCGAACCGAACAAGCTGAACTGGGAATGCCCTGACTTGTTTGAGTTGCCAATTGAAGATGAGCCAGGCAAAACACGGTGGGTGTTGGAAGCCGACATGGGTAACGGCGCCATCGCTGGCGGTTCAGGCGGCGAATACTTCACGGGCGTTTTTGACGGCAACAAGTTCGTTGCTGATTCGACGACGTCGCAGTGGGTTGATTTTGGCCGCGACTTCTATGCACCAATCTCATGGTCCGATATTCCGGCCAGTGACGGACGACGAATCTGGATTGGCTGGATGAACAACTGGGAAACATGCCTGAACCCTACCTATCCGTGGCGTAGCGCCATGTCGATTCCTCGCGAACTTACATTGCGACGGATCGACGGCAAATTACGGCTATGCCAGCAGCCAATACGTGAACTGCAGCAATTGCGAGACAAAATGGTAGAGGTTAACGATCGATCACTCACCAATGAATCCTTGTCGCTTGACTGCCATGGGAAGCAATTTGAGATCCTTCTAGAAATTCAACCGGAGTCGGCCACTGAGTTTGGCATACGCGTGCACAAGGGGGATGAAGAGCAGACAGTTGTTGGATACAACAAAAAGTCTGGTTCAATGTACGTCGATCGCACACAATCGGGAAATGTCACATTTCATCCGGCCTTTGCCGGTAAGCATATGGGACCGCTCGCACCCAATGCCCAAGGCAACATACGGTTGCAAATCCTCGTCGATACCTCATCCGTTGAAGTATTCGGAAATAGCGGTGAGACCGTGATCACCGACCTCGTGTTTCCAGATCCCAGCAGTAACGGAGTCGAACTCTTTTCCGAAGGTGGCACGTGCCGAATCGTGTCCTGCAAGATCTACGGATTGAAGTCAGTTTGGCCGCAGTAGTCACATGCTCAGACGCTTTAGAAAGACGGAAAATTTCGGTACTACGAACTCAATTCCACCGTTGTCGAGCGTAGGAAAGTGAGTGGGGCTTTGTTACCGGACGAGTACAGGAACGGTGACCGTCCCTTGTCCATTCGTGGTAACGGTCAACCCACCATTCCAACGCATTGAAAACTTGCTGCCTTCGGAGTTGTTGATCTTCCAAGCTGGGGCTTCGCAGAACACAATCAGTTTTTCCTCGGATCCCAAGCGTTGCATCGACTGCTTTTGGTTGATTTCATTCTTCCTGTTGTACGTATTGAAGTACTTCAGTTCGAACGTGACATCGCGGAGTGCGAACAGACTCTTGTTGCGAATGGATACCTGTTGCGAGATACCGCTGCCTTCGACTTCCAGCACGATTTCGGTCAAGCTCTTGAAACGGGGGTTCTGCAGCGGAAAATCATCGAGCGTTCGAAGGTTCGCGATTTCCCGATAATCAAGTTTAACGATCGCTTCTTCGAGATGATCCAAGCCTTCACCAAACGCTTGGGTCGCACACAGCACCCTGGCGAGGACGACGTGGGCAAGCGCGGAGTTCGGAACATCGGTGATGAGACGTCGTGCCTGCCGTACCGCTGCCTCAACTTGCCCACTTTGTGCGAGTGCCAAACACCGTTGACGTCGCAGCAGGCCAGTCGCATCGTCGGGCAACATCGGGACGGCTTGGTCGAGCAGTTGCGCGGCATAGGCTGCTTTGAGGTTGTAGGCCGATGCTAGTGACCGTTTACCGGACTCCATGCTTGACGCACGCAGAGCCAATTCGGCTGCCATAGCAAAAAGCATGGCGCGGTCGAAATCATAGGTTGTGCCCGGCGGGACGTCGGCGACCAACGCCTCCACTTCGCGAGCACGTTTGAATAGTGCGGCAGCATCGTTGGGTTTGTTGCTACCCGTGCAGAGCAATAAGATTTCGTCGGCTTGACTCATGGGTTCGACCCGTCCAAGCTTCGATCGAATGCGCGCCGCATCTCTCGCGGTCCATTCTCCGAGTTGACGTTGATCGATCAATCGACCTTTCGTGTCCGGAAGGGGCGGTGCTGGAGGCATGCCCAAGTCCTTGGTAGCGAGCGATTCCCATTGACTCAATATCCGATCAATGGCCTCCGTCTTGCTGCGCTCAGCTTCAATCAAGCGATCTTTGATCTCTTGGTTGGCAATTGACTCGGTCGCAGCCATTTTGACTTGCCTCGCCATCACGTCGTTAAGGGTATGCAGCATGGTGGTCGTGCCCGCTTCGGCTAGCCCAGGGAAAAGCGTGTGCTCGACATAGATGTGTTCGATCGTCCGACCGTAGTCGCGAATCTCTACGGTTTCTTTCCATGTCATAGAACCTAAGGCGGCCGTTGAAAGTCCTTCAATCCACTGCAGTTGCATCTCCGCGTTGCTCTTGGATCGATCCTGCGCAATCTTGATCATCAATGCGTTGAGGTCATCCAATGCGCGTCGGCTCTGGTTTTCAGACTTTGCGATTTGATCGATCGACTGTGTCAACTCACCCAATAGCTTGGCGATCGCTTGCGAGGCGGCCCCGCCCAACTGATGGGTGCGCGATTGCCTGGTTTGGATGACGCGCTTGAGTTGGTCGAGTCCTGAGCGATTTCCAGGTTCACTGGCCAATTGAACAGCGCTGCCTAGCAGTCTGCGAATGCTCCAATGGAGATACGCGATTTCTTGATCACGATCGATCGACTTATTCGATTGTATTTTGGCTACGGTAGGTACATCCAGCTTGTCGCCGGTAAAGAGTTTCGAAGCGTGCTGCCAGGTGTACTTGCCATCGACCGTTTCGATCTTCGTAATTTTCGTATCGTCACTTCGTTCCGATTTGAGAGCGCCGCCCCCTTTCGGTGAAAAAAGGGCCTCGCCAGCCGTTAACCGTACGAGCGACAGGGTCTGCGTCTTTCCATCCGAATAGGTAACGCGAACCTCACGCGGTCCCAACGGCATCAAGTTCGACGCATCGGATCCCGGTCGACTTGCGATCTTCGGCTCCGAAGCTTTCTCGTTCGTTCCGCTCGGTGTGCGATTCTCACTTGGACTGCGATCGGGAATTTTCCATAGACGCATGTGTCCATCGGTCCCACCGGCTGCTAGGAGAGCGCCATCCGGGCTGAGCATGCAAACCGACAAGCGTGTGCCAGGGTCTTGAAGCGACCACTTTTTGTCGCTGCCAATCGATTGAACATTTGCCTTTCCATCGACGACACTCGCTAGCAGTTTGCCGTCGGCCGACAGCGAAAGACCCGACAACGCTTTTGGTTCTGGGTCGATGCGATCGATCACTTTACCTGTTTTGACATCGTAGACCCAAGCCACACTGCCGCGATCATCACTGGCTGCGTGAGCAATCACACTTGCATCGCGCGACAGGGCTAAGAATTCAGTGGTAGTGTTTTCGCTGTCGAGCTTTCCACGTCCGGCATCGCGTTGCTTTGCACGACGTCGTTTCTCCAGTGCAGCGCGGTTGGCTTGAGCCGGTCGGGCTGGCTTGAGTCTGACTCGCTCTTTCTTTGCGGCGACGTCCCAAACAATTAGCTCAGGTGCAAGCCCTTCAACGCACGCGACCAACATGCTCCCGTCTGCTGAAAACTGAATCGGTTGTTCTATCTTTACTCCCAGCGGCACGGGTTCGCCGACGGGTTTGACCTCCCAATGCGGTTTCCGCGTTGTAGGTCCGAACTTCATTTGTCCACCAAACCCCCTGCGGCCCGGTGCAGCTTTCGGCGCAGCGTTCGGCGAGGGTTGGCCATTGTTCCAGGACAACGAGAACTCTTGAATGCCGACTGAAGGTTCGACCAGCCACAGTTTTCTTTGATCTTGAGACACATGCGATGCAGCAAACAGACCGTCGGATTTGGCGTTCAAGCCGACGTCGCTTGGAGATTCTTCACCCACCTTCCAAAGCATGAATCGGGTGGCAAAACGTTCCGGTGAACGACTATTGCCTTCTCTGTTCTCATCCAAATAGTCACGGAATTGATTCTCGCGAGCATGTCCGTAGATCAGTTCGCCACCCGCAGTGAATCGTGGCGTGACACGCCGAGCCAGTTGATTGCTCCAAAGTTCCATGCTCGTGACACGAAACGTGGCCAAGTCCCAAACTTGCAGGTACTCGCGGGTTTCTCGCGTCATGCCTACGTGACGACCCGGATTGGTGAGCGGCGATTCACCTTGAGCAATCAATAGGCGGTTGTTGGGATCGAAGGTGATCCAGTCCCACTGGATCTCATCTTTGGATAAACGCGTTGAGTTCTCGAGCTTGCGGACGGATGATTCTTGGGCAAACACCGTCGAGCGGTTCGTGATTGCCAAAGCAAGCAGGGCGAATACGAGAATGACAAACTGGAAGCGGCCGCATTTTGGATCGGGTCGACGCATTGAAGATCACCTTGCCTGTCGGGCGAAAATACAAGGAAGTATGGTGGCCCAGTATAGTGACTCCGGCGCGTGGTTCCACACAGCGCGCGTTCAAACTCATCGGGTGATGGGATCGAAGGAATGTCTTGCCTCTCTTGCAAGTGGGTACGGAACGCCGAAGATGTGCCGGATAAACGTAAGCGTTCACCACCGGCAGGTGGTGGGTCAGCCGGCGTGGCTGTCGGCTCGCTTACGTTTTTACTTGAGGTCGATGATTCGATTGGCTCGCGACACCTTCTTCCGGTCCTCTTTTCCAGCGGGTTTTCCTCCTTACGTTAGTATGGAAAACTTTTTTGTGGCTAGAACCGTTGTGCAGCGCGTTCCATACCAGCGACATGCTTTTGGCCACAGGGACGGTTAAATCCGGCCCTCGAGCGAGGCTACAGCGCAACCTACAGCAGACAGCGTGCTTTGGAGTACGAGATGGAGCGGGGGCACACGACGGCGGAGCGTCGTGCCACTATGGAAAAAATGCGAGTAAGAGCGGAGGGACTAGAACCCTCGACCCAAGGATTAAAAGTCCAATGAAATCCTAGCGAAACACAACGGGATAGAGACATGCTACAGCGGAAAACGCAGCACGTAGTTTTTGCCAACGAAATCACCGACTTTTTGTTCATCTCCGACGGTTTCATTTGCCGTCGCGCAACACTGCTCATACCGGTTCCGCCTCTACTTTCCACTTTCTCGACTCCATTCTCTAGCCGCCCAGCGGCTTGTCGAGTTCTCGAACGCAAAAGTGCTGAATGTTGTGACGCGGAGCACCGCCGCCGACCATAAGCGCTGTTCGATGGCATGGCTCCTCATTGATTGATGGGTTCAAATATCCAACGTTGCCGGGGCAATTGTTGATCGAACTGCTGGACGATCGACAGGGTCGAATTTCCGATCTCTTGGGCAACGGAAAGTACAAGCCCACTTTTTAGTGACGTTATCGCTATCTGCCTTCCTTCCTCAGACAACCTCCATTTCTCATTCGCATCTTTGCCATCGGTGGAATAGAGAATGATCTTCGTATCGGGATTTTTAGATCCATACGGCACGTTCAGTACTCTCCTTTCCTCACAATTCTGAATTGCGACCGATTCATCGAAGCCCAGCAGCCGAAAATGTTGACGAGTACGCGTAATCAGCTCTGGTTCCAGGACCAATTCGCCTTTGTCATTGACTTCCATTACGAGGTCCGTTTCGACATTGCGTATCAAGAATCGGACGTTCTGAAAATCGGCCATCGACGGCAACGCTATGCCATAGCCGCGCGCCTGAATGAGTAAATTGCCAAGCATCAGCTCTGCATGGCGAGCGGAAGCCTCATCTCTTTTCTTCCTCTGTGCATCGATATGCTTTCCCCAACCGGAAATTAAGGCTTCACAGTTTTGGGACATCCGGCTCGAGTACATTTCTCGGATATCGTCCTTGAGCCAAACGGGAAGGATCCGCTGATTCGCGAATCGCGATCGTTCAGCCTGTATCAATGCAAGCTGCTTTTTGTTTCCTTGTTTGTTCGCAGCTTGGACTGCTTCGTCAAAAGCCGAAAAGATTGTCTTGTGCAATTTTTCGGCGTCTTGCGCGAATCTCGCAGACAACGATCGAAGTGTAGGATTGGGCGGCTCCTGAGAGACGACCCCTTGGACGAAAAGGCAAATGCTCCCAACGAGCGCAAAAGCAGTTCGCATCTTGTTCATGCAAGTCTCCTCAAACCACTACCTACGATCAGCAGCATTGGCCAGAATGCGAAGGCACTCCCTTCGCATTTCAACCATTCGCCAATTGAGATATTTCTCTGAGCTGGTTGTCTTTCGGTCTCATTTTTCGTACTCGTACGCAGTAAGTCTGCGCCATCGATCGAGCGGTACTCCCTAGCGTACTCGATGCCTTCAGTGTAGCGGCTTTGCAGTCGGAATACCACGACGATCAGGAACGGATCGCACCCTCATCCTCGGCCCAGGGCCAAGACCCCTGGGGCCACCCATCCTTTGAGGCTGCTTCTCCGCCCCGAATTGGCCTAACCAGGGGGCATGGTTTGATAGCGAATGCTTGCCCCTTCCCAGGGCCTTGCAGCGGAGTGCGATCGCCCTGCCGATCCTCTACAATCGTGGGCCGTCTTTCTCTTCCTGCAGCCCATCCTCAAGGAGGATCTTTGCTATGGCGCGACAGAATCGACGTGATCTCTTCGACCCCAAGGAAGTCGGTGTCTATGTCGCGGCAAACTACTAGCGGGCAACAAGAAAGTGTTGCTAGTGATCGACCAATTCGAACAATGGCTTTGTTCACACACGCAGGCGTCTGGTCGCGAACTGGTCAATGCTCTGCTGCAATGCGACGGTTCGCGATTGCAGGCCATCGTCATGGTACGAGACGATTATTGGATGGCCGCTAATGTCGTGGCCATTCATTGCACCTAATTGCAATGCAGCCACGCCCTTTTTTCTCGCCATCGCTTCGACAACTCGATCGCTTTGCGTGTAACCCTACAGATAGGGATCCACAGCACGGAAAGGAATGGGGCGGTATTGGAGGGTGCTGACTCGCATTTCTCCTGACTCTGAACGCACGTCCACGAGCGGTTCGGAGATGACGTGCGTGTCACACCAAACTCGCAAGAATCCTTCGGAAATCGGCTGGACTTTGCTTACGAAGTGATCCTCCTGTGAGTCCCGTGATTGATGACCTGTTGGTCGCAGAAAACCCACCACAACACAGAGAAAGCACGAACAGAGTGATCAAGGAAATCACAATCGATGTCAAAACGATCCAGTCCGTTATGCGGCATGCTGATATCAAGTTGACGCTGGACCGGTACGGGCATTTATTCCCAGGATCGGAAGCGGATGCAGTGGCAAGATTGCGGGGTGCGTTCTGTACCAGCGAGCAGCTGCAGGCCACTGGGACGGACGAATCTGGCCCTCGAGGCTACAGCGCAAACTACAGCACACAGGGTGCTTTTGAGTGCGAAAGTGGGCTGGATGATGCGGTGGAACACACGACGACGGAGCGTCGTGCCACGATGGGAACCCGGGGTTTCTGAGGATGTATCGCGAGTGAGAGCGGAGGGACTCGAACCCTCGACCCAAGGATTAAATGTCAAGGATCAAACGAAGGAAACGCAAGGGATTGGCGACATGCTACAGCTGTGGGCGCAGCACAGGCTTTTGACCATGAAAAAAAGCTGGGGTCTAACACACTCGCGTTGGTTATCTGCCTCTATTCTCCATTTTCTGAGCTCGACTCCTTTGGACATGAAGAGACGAGCGGCTGGTGGACCTTCGATGAGAAACCAATATGAAATGCTTCAGTCTTCGGTGATAACTTGACAGGTTGGGTGTCTCTCTTCGAACTCCTTCAAATCATTTGGGGCTATCTTCGACCTCTTCAAAGAGAGGGTGCTGAGTTCGGTCAATTCGTCTATGTACTTGAGACCATCCTTGGTAGCCTGGGTACCATCGAGATACAAGTACTGCAAATGCGGCATTGCTTTTAAGATGCTCAGGTCCTCATCGGATACCATCGTATCGATCAAGCTCAGTCCCTCAAGCCGCGTGAACTCACCGAGACAGGATCTAGCCTCGGCTGAAAGTTCTGTCTGGACAATATAGAGGTTTTTCAATTTGGGGAGGGCTAGCAGGCTTCGCAGCCCGTTTTCGGTAACCTGCGATTTCCATAGGTTGATCGTCTCAAGACTCGATATCTCCGCTACTTGTTTGAGGACTTCATCTGTTGCTTCTCTACCGATACGGAGTTGCTGTAGAGATTTCAGTCGCAGAACTGTTGGTAGCGTTTCAAGCAGGTTTTCACGGAGTCGGAAATCGAGCATGAAGATCTCATCGTTATGATCACGAAACATCGGAGTTCGTAGCCTACCGAAAAGTCTCGCGTGGACCCTCGCTTGTTCTGAAATCCTTCCGCCCGAGATTTGTGTGTCCGGCATGCGTTCTTGTAGACGTTGGATACCCGATTCTGAGACCAACGTATGAGCGAGTTCAAGAAAACGAAGAGTCTTGTTGGGCTGAAACGAGTCGAGGGTTTCGTCGGTGACCAGAGTATTGTAGAGGTCCAGCGTTTTCAAATTCGGGAGTCTGGTCAAATGAGTGATTCCTGAATCGATGGGGACCTCACGCAACGAGAGTGATTCCAATTGCTGTAAGCATGGGAAATGAGCCAACGCAGAATCGGTGATGGTGGTACGACTCAGCTCCAGAGTCGTTAGTGATTTTGCGTGGCTCAAATTCTGAAGACCCGCTTCCGAAATCCGAACGTCGTAGCCGTACAAACCGAGTGATTCCAAATTCGGCAACTGGCTCAAGTACTCCAACGAGGTATTGCTAATGATGTTGTCATACAGATCGAGTTTCTTGACACTGGGCAGGATCCCCATGTCCTTGAAGTCGCGATCGCTCACGGTACAACGATAGAGATGGATCTCTTCCAGCATTGGAAGGTTCTTAAGTGCCGCAATCGCAGCGCTTGGATCTTTGAGCGCACCCAGGGAAACGTAACGTAATGTAGTAAGTCCCTTCCAGTCTTTTAGAGATGACGCGGAGTTTGGTGCATAGCGGAGACGGACGGCTTGTTCGAAATGCGTGTCTCCAAAGGTCCGCGAAAGTGGGTGATCCGTCACTTCGGATTCTACGTCGGCCTGTTCGATGACTCGGTCATACCCTTGGGGTAAATTCAGGCCTGTACGATCCCGGCCGCGTACTGCTGCCAACGAATGTTTTTGACTCAGGATGATGACGAGTTCAGGATTGCTCTCTTTCAGAGCATTGACCTCATTCTGCGGCAATGCAGTCGAATCGACGATGAGGGTTTCTAGGTGGCTGAGTGCTTGGAGCTGCTCGATTCCTTTTTTCGTGAAGGTCATACCGCTCAAATTGAGCCTTCGGAGTTGTTTCATATTGGCCAGGGCAGGGAGGTCGTCCTCGGTCGCGCGTGTATCCGTCAACCAGAGTGTTTCCAAACTTCTACAATCTTGCAGGCTGGCAAGCCCCTCTCCAGAAATCCTCGGACCGCTAATCCATAGCTGCCGCAATTGAGGGATCTTTGCAACATGTAGAACACCAGCGTCGCTGAGAGGATTATCACTTAAGTTGATCGTGTCCAATTTGATGATAGGAACGATGAGCCTCAGGTCGTCATCCGAAATCCGCATTCCATGGAGATCCAGGGCTGTGGGGAAGAGATCATGCCCAGTATCGCGAGTCAAACAAGTCGTAAAGACATCCTCTGAAGGTCGGCCTTGAAGCGTTACAATGAGGTGAATCATGCTAGGCAGAGTCAACTGCGATTCGCGACAGGGCAAGTATCGCAAGTTCTTGAGGTTCTTAAGCCAGTTTAACCCTTCGTCGGTCACGGAAGTGCGTTCGATGTCTAGAGTAAAGAGTTGAGTCGAATCCCTCAAATACACCATCCCTTCATCGGTAACCGAAGTATCACTTAGATCCAAATAGGAAAGGTCAGAGAGAAAACCTTTTTCGTGAAGGGCCGCAAGGGTATCGTCGTTGACCAACGGATTCGAGTTCATGTCCATTTCCTTCAACGTGCTCAAAGGACCTTGCTTTTCGCCCGAAGGCCTCCTTTCGGTACCGGTACCGATACCGAAGCCAGCGATGGCCGACCTCAACGTGAACTTCGGATTCGCGGCACTCAAGTTGAACATTCCGCGGAGAGTGATCTTGGATTCGCTCGCTTGAAGTCGCTCAAGGTCTGGGTAGCTCTTCAACAGCTGGAGGGATTCATCGGTGACCAATGTGTTCGCAAGATTGATCCTCTTCAGGGAGCGACATCCTCGCAATTGCTCTAGGCCTTGGTCGGTTACCCAAGCGCTACCAAGCCACAATTCCTCCAAATCTACAAGGTTGCCGATACTGTGAAGCCCTTGATCACTGATGAGGCAGCCGTGAAGACGAAGCGAACGTAATTTGGAGAGTTCGCCGATCGCAATCATTCCATCATCCGATATCGATGTGTAGCTCAGATCCAAATGCGTCAGATTCGGAAGCTGCAAAAGGTACTCCAAGCCTTGATCGTCGATGGAGGATGCATTGAGTTTGAGGTGTTGCAACTGCTTCAAACGGACAAGCATCGGGAGGCCAGCATATGTTTTCTGAGTCGTGTTACAAACGGACTTTGGACTGAGGTAGACCCTATTTTGGCGAAGCGTAAAAAACCTTTGTACGGTTTTGAGCCAAGCCTCCTTGCTAGGCCATCTATCGGAAAGCAGGTAATCCGCAAGCTCGAGTTGCTTGAGGTTCGGGAGAGCGCTTACGTACTGCATTGCATCTTCGTCATCGAGGCCAAAGCAGTAGTTTAATTTAAGCGTTTCAAGGTGCGGTAAATGCTCTAGATGCTTCAGTGATTCGGCAGGGATTTGCGACATGCTCAGGTCCAACGATCGCAACTGCTTGAGATTCTTCAGATGCCTTAGGGTATCTTGGCCACTGTAGAGGTTGAGCAACGAGAGCTCTCGCAACTCCGGTAACGACTCGAGAATCTCTCCAAGTTCTTCGGTACTAGTGTGGATCGGCGATTGATGTGCGTCATAGCGCAATGTAACCACGGCCTCTACACCGTTGATGGTCTCCATCTGGGTCGTACAACGCGCGTTTTGAAGGCGCAGCAACACTGGATCACGAACTGGATCTTGTCCGCACACGCTTGATGAGATCCCAGGAAGATGCAAGGCAACAATCAAGATGCAAATGCTTCGGTGAAGATGGATCACGGGAACCCGTGGGGAAATCATTTCGGAGTATCTCCAAATCAAATTTCGAGCCAGAATCGATCGATCTCAGAAAGACTTTGAGGCAGTTGCTTTCTGCCATGATTGTATCAGTAATCTTTTTGCTCTGTTACGAAACAACCACGATGATGAGTCCTAGCGTGCAAGGATGGATGCACGCAATTGCAGCTCAGTACTTCGCTTCATGAACCGATGTTTCCGAACGCATTACTCGTAGTGGTTTCGTGTCAAAGATCCTTGCCTAAGACGTAGGTCGATTGCCCCCATTCGACAAGCGGCACGCTAGTGGCAGTTGAGGCTAACTGCCCCACGACAGTTCTGTACAAGGATCGCCTCCATCGATTTCTTTCATTGTAACTGTAGGTCGACATCCGATCGCCGCGTTCGCAGCGCTCCAAGGGATCAGGGTTCGCTACCGCAGATTTTCGCATTCTCAAGCTGCATCTGACGTCCGACCCTCCGTTCGTGATGGCGGATGCCGGCGCCACCAAGAACAAGCGAACGGCGAGACAGTACATTCAGCCAGAACTGGCCCGAGAACTTCAGTCGCATGTGGGGAAGAAGCTACGAGGGGCGATCGTATTTGACTTGCCCCACGCATGCACGATGGCGGATATGCTACGGGAAGATCTTGAAGCGGCTCGTCAGGCGTGGCTGAAAACGATAGAGGATCCACAGGAACGGTTGGAGGCAGACGAAAGCGACTTTCTACAGTCGATCGACAGTGAGGGCGAACGGATTGATTTCCACTCGCTTCGCCACACCTGTGCGACTTGGTTGATCCACGCGGGGGCGGATGTCAAAACGATTCATTCTGTGATAAGGCACGCGGATATCAAGTTGACGTTGGGTCGGTATGTCCATTTATTCCCGGGATTGAAGGCGGACGCGGTGGCGAGATTGCGCGGGGTGTTCTGTGCCAGCGAGATGCTTTTGGCCACGGGGACGGATGAATCCGGAACTCGAGCGAGGCTACAGCGCGCAGGGTGCTTTTGCGTGCGGGATGGGGCGGGATGGGGCGGGGGGGCTCACGACGGCCGAGCGTCGTGCCACTATGGGGAAAACCTCGAATTCGCCAAAGGAACCCGAGGTTTTTCAGGGAAGGATGCGAGTGAGAGCGGAGGGACTCGAACCCTCGACCCAAGGATTAAAAGTCCAATGAAAACCTAGTGCCTCTGATCGCAAGTTTTGATGCACGAGCGGCTTTGCTCGCCAGGATTTCCAGCGTTGCCTAGACGCACAATGGTTTGCCTCGGTATGTCCATTGATATGGATGCGCGAGCACTTCGTTGTAGTATTCTATG
>JBGSHV010000136.1:0-5530 GCA_041752005.1 Pirellula sp.
GGCAGTCGGGAATCGTCCTGGGCGGCAGGAGAAAAGGGAAGTCAAACGGCGACCGAAGTCCTACAAACTCATGCAGTGCCCTCGCAACCCGAACCGAAACCGTTATGCCACAGCAGCTTAAGCTTACGCCAGTGCCATTCGCCTCTGAAATCATATTCGGTCTCGGTCATTATTCCGACAAACACAGGATTACTTGCTGTCTGTGAATTCGGATTTGATCCGAAAATAGAGAATACTACGTCCCCTGGAGTCGAGGCGGCGATTAAGGCACTAGGCGAGTACCCCGGTTCGGGCGTATATTCAGAGTTGATACTGTTCGAGATCGACATGGATGCAGGTATCGTAGTTAATCAAAAATACGTCGCACCGCCCAACGATCTTGATTTTATCTCAGGGGGATGGGGATGGGAAGACTTTGTGGCAAGCGCGCCGAACGAACTAACGCTTTTCACTTGCAATGGGCGTCCGTGGCGTATAGACACGAAGAATGGAACTATAGCGCAACCACCATTTGAAAGGTTTACTATGAACGGAAGCGGTACCGGATTTGTCAGCCAGGACAAAAAATTAACGGGATTCGTAAGTTCATGGGCGACCGAAACGAGGCAGCTTCAATTGGTACTTTGGAACGATAATAGTTTGATCCTGTCGAATCGTAATTCACAATTGCCGGTTTGTCAAAATGAAGGACTTGCCGAGAAGCTTCGCGCCGCGCATGCGGTATTTCTGGATAGTCGTTGGATTTTGATATGGGATCAATGCATGGTTGGAATAGTTTCGATTGATGATCCAACATTAAGGGTTGCGGAACTGGATTTGGGTCTTAATCAAGAACGAAAATTGGTGACATGCTTGATTGCAGAGAAAAACATACACATTGTTGCAAGCAATCGAGACTATCCGCAGAATAATTTGCTTTATCATCGCCATGCAGAGCTACAGGGTGGTTCGTTGGCATTCATCACGGATTGGAGTTTGTTGGATAGCACCCCGTAGCAGCCCACCCGTTGAAGAAATGCAAGCGTGCACCAGCACCAGTAGGGATATTGGGGGCTCTTGGTCCTGTAATGCGTTGGAAGTTTCGAATTGCGGCTGAAGTGGCCGCCGTCTACTCGAACCCAATTTGAGCACAACCATAGCAAGCCGCTCAGTCAAGATTCGTGAATGGTCCACTCGCCTAGATCGCTATCGACGGTCAGGAATCACATTGGACCAATTTTGCAGGGACCATCCAGTCTCTGTTCCATCGTTCTTATATTGGCGAGACCGCCTTGACCCAAAGAACAACGCGATTGACACCAGTGACGATGGTCCGCCAGAGCGGTGAGGGGAGGCGAGAGTTGGCAGTCGTCTGTTTGCAGTAGGCAGCAGGAAGTAGATAGGTTTCCCTGCGTTTTTCCCTAGATGTTTTTGTGCGACACGACCGTCATTGCAAGGTCAGAAGTTCATTGAACATGGCATTGCACTAAAGTAGTGAAGCCGATTTGCGGCCCTCGCAGTTGATTTCGAGCAACTTTTTGAGCTGAATTATGCATTGCGTACAGTCCTCCGAACCGCTCGCGTGATCCTCGCAAGTTGCATTGTGCATTCTCAGTGACTTCAACTTCAAGAGTTCGTGTCATATGTCCGGAAGTGGTAAAGAGCTCGATGACAGTATGGTTTGCGAGCAACCCAATGCACCGGAGCCGAATGCGTCGCCGAGTGTCCGGACCTCGAGCACACAGCGTGGTCGACAGTTGCTTGCATCCATCTGGGAATCCCCATTCTTTCCGTAGCCGCTGGCGGCAAAAACGATCTACAGTTTTCGATACCGTTCACCCGAACCAAAAGCGACGACTTTCGCACCATCGTAATCCTGAACGCACGCAGAGTGCACGATGACGGTTAGGATCAAACCAAGCGAATCGACAGCAATGTGCCGCTTCCTACCAATAATGCATTTCCCCCCCCCCTTCAAATCCAGCATTTCTCCCCCTTCGGAGGATTTTACGGACTGGCTATCAATAGTGGCTACCGAAAGCGCTAGTCTCTTCCCAACAGCCTTGCGTACCATCTCGCGAAGAGCGTCGTGGATCATCGACCATGTTCCATCCAGCTTCCACTTGCGAAACACTCCGTACACCAGTACACCAGTTAGGAAACTTTTTCGGAAGGTACCGCCACTGGCAACCAGTCCGACACCAGTACCGGATGGCATTCATGATCGTCCTACGATCGATCGGTTTTCAACCAAGCCGAGCCGATTTTTGCAACAATCATCTGATGATCTGCCATTGATTCTCGGACACTTCGCTGGGATAATTCTGAGCACCTTGCATGGATATGGCTCCTTGCGTGGACGTTGTGGTAAACCCCATCTGGAGCCAAAGCGTTTTTTTTAGTTCAGGTCAATTTCAAAACCCGTCCTAAGGAATTTCAATATGCCGATTCTTCAAAGGAAATTCGGAACGAAAAATAGACTTGCATGCTTGGTTGCGTTCTTGTTCCTTCTGGAAGTATACGATTATTCAAACGTTAATGCTGGCGACCTGAACTTTCATAAAGGGGACGCATTTTTCCAATCGTTTATCTCAAAGGATCGGATTGGCGTACGCACAAACGAAAGCGAGATTAGATTCAAGTGCTACCGAGCTGGACGTAGAAGCCTAATGACTAGCGAGCTGGGTAATGCTTACCTTGTTTTGGTCGACGCAGACCCAAAATTTGAAGAACATGTACGCTCGGCATTGCAATTACTTCCGCTTGAAGGAGAAGAAACGGGATGGTGGTTGATGATCTATAATTCAGAGTTTCAACCACTGCAGAAACCGATTGGCTTGCGGTACAACGAAAAATGGATCGACCCAGTTTTTCATCTCAGCTCAGATTATTACCCCAACGAGTGGGACAGTTCAGACGCAGTCATTGAGGACTTGCGGTACGCAACTTTAGTGAGCGAATTAAACTTGAGCGATATGAATACCGACGCCTTAAACTTGGAGTCGCAACAAGCTGACTTGAGGATATCCTGGCGCAGCGTAAAGTGTGTCATCGTTAAAGAAAGCTTTTTTAAGTCTACAACGTTTGCAACGTATCGAAGAATTCTATCTCGAGTATCCGAAAGTGTCATTGAGGGCGAAGTTATCGAGGGGAAACCAACGCGGTTCGCAGATGGAGATGATTCTCAATTGCAAGAGGAAATCCAGATGGGTGAGTGGTTCGATACTCTCTCATTGAATCCTTCTTATAGAGGTGAGGTGATTAACATGCAATGGATTGAAATTGACATTGCGGGAGTACGGAAATACTCGACTGGCTTTAACAATCTTTTCGTAGCTCACCTAAAGAATAACGCGATTGATTCTAGTGACGATGGTCCGCCCGAGCGGTAAGCTGCTGCGTGGCTAGAGAGTAGAACATAGTGAGTTGAAAGTAGATAATGCAGTCGTCAGTTTGCATTAGGCAGCAGGAAGTAGATGCGATTCCCTGCGTTTTTCACGAGATGATTTTTGTATGACACGACCGTCGTTGCAGGGTCAGAAGTGCTTTGAGCATGGCATTGCGCTGAAGTGGCGACGCCGATTTGCGTCGCTCGTAGATGGTGTCGATGATCTTTTGGAGCTAAAAGACGCTTCTCGCCCAGTCCTTCCAACAGCTCGCGCACACTTCACAAGTTGCTCAAAGCTTTTTCAGTGATTTCGACTTCATGAGCGCGTATCATATATCCGGAAGTGGTAAAGAGCTCGATGACAGGATGGTATGCGAGCAACCCAATGCGCCGAAGTCGAGTGTCTTTAATCGCCACCGAGCTTGTCTCGGTGGAAGTGCGATTGGCAAGCTTCAAGCCGTACGTACGCTCGACCTTCTCTTTCGATTCTGAATTCGCGGCCTTCGGCCGCGAATTCAGAATCATTTGGGATTCGGCACTTTGTAGCCGATCAGTCATCCTTCCACCGAGCAAGCTCGGTGGTGAGGGAGATCCTATTTGGCCAGAGCGTTTTCTGGTTGCCAATCATTCAGGAATCTACCGAGACGAGCTCAGAACGTGTTTTAAAACTAGGTTTTCGCACTTGCGAGGCGTCGGCTCATCAGATTGATCATGGCGATTTTCACGACCGTTTCGCTGGATTCAACAAGACGTTCGTAGTCCTTGCTCAGACGTCGGTATCGCCCTAGCCATCCGAACGTTCTTTCCACGATCCAGCGTTTCGGTAGAACTGTGAATCCTTTTGTCTGAACGGGTCGCAATACCGTCTGCAATTTGAGTCGACAGTTGTCGTGCATCCATTGTGGAAGCCCCATCTTTCCGTAAGCACTGTCGGCAAAAACGATCTTCAGTCTTCGATACCGTTCGCCCAAACCAAGCGCGACGAATTTCGCACCGTCGTAATCTTGAACGCACGCGGAATGAACGACGACGTTGAGGACCAAACCAAGCGTATCGACGGCGATGTGCCGTTTCCTACCAGTAGTTCGTTTTCCTCCGTCAAATCCCAGCATCTCTCCGCCTTCCGCGGATTTTACCGACTGGCTGTCGATGATGGCTACCGTAGGCGTTGGTTTCTTCCCTGCCGCCTTGCGTACCATCTCTCGAAGTGCGTCGTGGATCTTCGACCATGTTCCATCCAGCTTCCACTTTCGAAACACACCGTACACCGTAGACCAGTTAGGAAAGTCTTTTGGAATGTACCGCCACTGGCAACCAGTCCGACACCAATATAGCAGTGCATTTATGATCGATTTGCGATCGATTTGTCTTCGACCAACCCGAGCCGCTTTTGGCAGCAATCGTCTGATGATCTGCCATTGATTCTCGGACAGGTCGCTGGGATAATCTGGTGCATCTTGCATCGCTGTGGCTCCTTGCGTGGACGTTGTGGTAAACCCCACCTGGAGCCATAGCGATTTTTTTACTTCAGGGCAATTTCAAAACACGTTCTCAGCGGGGTTCCTTTCGCACAGCGACGAAAACAAGGACACGCATTGCGTGTGGTCCGGATGCGTCACTGAAATGCCTCCCTGGACGGTCGATAGGCGTGGTTGTGGGATCCACTGTTCGCTCTTGGGCCTTGTTGCAACAGTTGGGCGCGCTTGTAGACCGCCTTCACGATGCACTTTCGCCCATGTGTGCGCGACATCTCGATCGATTCGCAGCAGGAGGTGGAGATGGTTGTCCATCTTTGCTGAAACCAGCTACAGAGACGGCGAAGATGGAGTCTAGTTCCTTGAGTCGACCATTGAGCCAGTCCTTTCGCTCGAATTCATGGTTCTCGGCAAACAAGTACGCGCGGCGAACGCAGCGAGAGATGCCGTGGTACCAGCGGGTAAGGCTAGGATCGACGATCTTTTAGCGTGGTTGGGTCGCGGTGAAAACCTCCCATCGGGCAAAAGTGGTTTTGAGAACCCCATCAACCTAGTGCCTCTGATCGCAAGTTTTGATGCACGAGCGGCTTTGCTCGCCAGGATTTCCAGCGTTGCCTAGACGCACAATGGTTTGCCTCGGTATGTCCATTGATATGGATGCGCGAGCACTTCGTTGTAGTATTCTATG
>JBGSHV010000137.1:0-3962 GCA_041752005.1 Pirellula sp.
GTAACCGTTCACACCCCGATATTCATTGTGCATTTTTGCAGCTAAATCAGCCGGTACGCGTTAGCGTCCGGTTTCTTCGAATTGTTACGGAAACCGGACGCTAACGCGTTCCGGCTAATCGGAGTGTGAACGGATACAAATAGGTACAGCTCATCAGTCATCCTCTCACCGAGTCGAGCCCAGTGGTGAGCGCGGTGGTGAGCGCGTTCCTATCGGGCCGGTACGTTTTTTTGGTGGTCAATCATTTGGGCATCCACCCATTGGATCGGAATGCATTCTTTAGCGCAAATCGAATATCAACGAGTATGGGTGCCACTTGAGACCGCCGCACGACCGGCTATTCACCCACGCTCGCTCGCTTAGGTAACACCCAGTCTTTGCGAGGGAAGTGGCATGTGTAACCACCTGGGTTTCGGACTAGGTAGTCTTGATGTTCTGGCTCTGCTTCCCAGAAGTCGCCAGCTGGTTCGACTTCCGTCACGACTTTACCGGGCCACAAATCGGATGCGTTAACATCTTCGATCGTGTCCACTGCAACTTTCTTCTGATCGTCGTTGGTGTAATAGATCGCCGAGCGGTACGAGGCTCCACGGTCATTGCCTTGACGATTTTTTGTGGTTGGATCGTGAATCTGGAAGAAGAACTCCAGAATCCTACGAAAGTCTGTCTTGCTCGGATCGTAAACCACTTCGATCGCTTCCGCATGAGTACCGTGATTTCGATACGTGGCATTCTTCACGGTACCGCCTGTGTATCCGACGCGCGTCGAAACAACGCCGGGTTGCTTGCGGAATAGATCTTCCATCCCCCAGAAGCATCCACCTGCCAAAATTGCCTTCTCAGTCTTCACTTCAGTCCCTTTCGAGGTTGCTGGTTTGGATTTGACAGCTGCTTCGCCGCGAGTCTGCGCGTTCCCATGCGGAGCCATGCTAGCCATCGCGATTGCACAAATAAACGTTCGTAGTGACCATAAAGCTGTGGTGTGTATTTCCATTCTTGTCTCACGCCTTTTGAGAAATATGTGGTTTGAACAGCATTCAGACGTGTCAATTGAAGAGATCTTACGTCTTGGAAAAAGCGGTTCGGCACTGTTTCATCGCAAAAACTCGAAACCTAGAGGACTTTAGACCTTCGTCAAGCTTCGAGACACGACTGCGAACGAATAGGGTTGCAGCTGTGTAAAAAGGCTACAGGCCGGAACTCATTGTAAGGGATCCGCTCTTGACGTCGAGCGATTCCTCGACATTCGAGGTATGTCTCGGTTCGACCGTTGTTTAGTTTGGCGGTGAATTTGTATCCTCTGCCAGGACGTTCAAATATCGACGATAGGCGTAAATTCGATCACGCTGTTTGCCGGTGATTTCCTCCAGGATGCCGGCTTGGACAAGCGAGTCAATAGCCTTGTTCGTGGTAGGCTTTGTACTTCCAATTAGTTCTAGGGCCTTTGCTGCAGTGATCATCGGTTGTTCCGGGAGCCGCTCAAAAAGTCGGATGGCAGTGACATTGACTTGGTCGAGATCTAACAGCCTTAGACGATCGACGTTGACCAGCTTGAATAATCGCCGAGCGGCATCTGCACCATCGTCGGCCGACTCTCGAACACATTGGAGGAAAAAATGTGTCCATCCTTCCCAGTCGCCGTTGACGCGAACCGCATTCAGAAACTGATAGTATTCTTGTCGATGCCGTTTGAATCCAAGGCTCAAATACAGAAAAGGTCCGTTCAGAAGATTCCAGAATTCGGTCAACAGTGTAATGATGAGTCGACCGACACGTCCGTTCCCGTCGAGGAACGGATGGATGGTTTCGAACTGAGCATGCGCAAGTCCGATCTTGATCAATGGCGGTAGAGGATCGTTCGAATGAATCCACTTGTCCAGCCCTGCAAGCAACTCAGGCACTAATAAAGGGGGAGGCGGAACAAACTTGGCATTACCCGGTCGGGAACCACCCACCCAATTTTGAGAGGTTCGAATTTTTCCCGGCTGCTTTTCTCCTCCACGAACACCGTTCATCAATCGTTTGTGTATCTCGCAGATCAGTCGCATGCAGATCGGAAGGCCTTTGGGATCTGCCAGTTCTGCTCTGGCGAAGTTTAGCGCCTTCACGTAGTTGCAGACTTCTTCGACGTCAGTAACGTCGTTGGCCCGACGACTCAATTCGAAAGCAACGACATCTTCCAAAGTGGACTCCGTTCCCTCGATCTGAGACGAGGCGACTGCCTCTTTTCGAACGAAGCCGTATAGGAACCAACTTGAGCTTGGCACCATGGCGCTAGCGATTTCAAGTCGACTGATCGCCGCCATCGCATCGTTGTTTCTTTCCTCCAACTCACCTTCAAGTCGAAGAACTGGATGCTGGGGAGGCAAAGGATTTGGTACGAACGCCCGTACGTTTTCGCCACCAACAATTGACGTGTGGTAGACTCCCTTTTTTCGTGCCATTGGTTAAGTAACCTTTCCTAATCGTGCTTGCTAGTAAAGATATCTTGCCTAGCGATTCTGACTAGTCAAGATTCGTATACTTAAAAATCAGGCGTTTGGCCGCGTTTTTGCTAGTTGTCAGAAAATTCGCGCGTTGGCTTCGTTCATCAAGTGAAAGATTCTCGGCGATTTCTTTTCGCGGTCTGGAGCTAGCAGATTCCAGGCAGATCGCGTGCCTTCACTTCGCAAATCCAAAGACTTGCAACGAGGATTCCGCATCGACGCGGCGCAATCGATGGATTCGCCGAGTCGCCGGGTCCACACAGCATCTCGCTAACAGCTCGCTTCCGAGACTCGCCAAACCGCGATAGGTATGGCGTCGGACATGTTGTTCCGAGCTACTGTTGTTTTCCGAGCTACTGTTCCATTGGGCGATGATGCTCGCTGCCTCTTGTTCGCTGCTGGGATAGGACCGCTGACCCGACGGCTCAGCGGTCAGTTCGCAAATCGGTGGCGATGCCATGAACAAATATCCTGAAGCCAACAGATCTGGCATCCAGCGGTAAAAGAACCACAGCATCAATGCGGAGCAGTGGATGCCGTCAGCATCGGGATCGAAAACGAAGATGATGCGCCGGACGGGACAGGTTGCGACGCAAGTTGCGTCGGTAGGCAGGGTGTCTGGGTCGATTCCCAGTTCCTGTGCGAGGTTCCGGAAAAGCGGAAACGCTTTGACTTTGGTCGGCGTTCCTTTCCAAGCGTTGAGCGGTTTTCCTTGCATGGCGATGACCCGTTGAAATCGAGCATCGCAGACGCCTTGAACGGCCAGCGCAGCCGATTCTCCTTCGACGATGAATAGCTCGGGAGCGTTTTCTGCATTGTTCGTGTTCCGAGTTTCGATTCGGTTTTTCGAGAACTTGAGGCAAGCACCTGCTGATCGCGGATTCCGCCAGTGTTATTTAAGGCACCTCTCGATGTCGCAGGCAGCGATAATATCGGACAATGACGACGTCGGGAATTCGATTCATCCCCTTGGTGAAGAAACAACACGTGGAAGCGGCGAGGATCGCCCAGTTCGGTGGAATCGCTCACGGTACCGTTCGCAGCCAGTACAATGATCTTCTACGGTCGACGGTAACAATCTAATCATAAATATCGCAATTATTCGCGTACAGAGTGACTATCAACTTTTTGCTGAAAGGTGAATTCAAGTGAGTAAATTATTGCGGGGCGTGGTCGCCGGAGCAGGCGCTTGGAAATGGGGTGGCGGCTGCCTCTCCACTATTATTATCTTTATAATCCTGTGGTGGCTTTTAGGGAACTTCAGTATCTTCCAATGACCACGAATCAAAGTGGTAGTCAACCTGGGATGGAAAGCGCAGCTCCCACTCACCAAACAATTCAGGGGTCGCGGCCGCAGGCCAGCCCACATTGCCTACCCTTCAGAGCCACATCATGCACAACCTTGACGAACGCCTGCACTTTTTTCGCCAGATGCCCTTGTTTACCGGACTCAACGAGACTGAGTTGAGCCATCTG
>JBGSHV010000138.1:0-57154 GCA_041752005.1 Pirellula sp.
CCCTCCTCCAAAATCTGTGCTGGAGCGGGTCTATAAGGGCGAGAAGATCTTAGTGCTAGTCCTAGAGAACGGGTTCGAATACGAGGGGACGATCTTTAAGACACTAAGCGCTGTAGCTAAGAAGATCACGGGCCAGCACTGTAACGGGTACCACTTTTTCAATCTCAATAAGAAAGGAGGCAAGTGATGAGCAAGCAAGCCAACAATCGCCAATTAAACTGCGCCATCTACACTCGCAAGTCCACCGATGAGGGCCTCGACAAGGAGTTCAATTCGCTTGACGCCCAACGCGAATGCGCCGAAGCGTACATCAAGAGCCAGGCGCAAGAGGGATGGCATTGTGTGCCCGATCGATACGACGATGGTGGATTCACCGGTGGTAACATGGATCGTCCGGCCCTTAGGCAACTGCTGGCGGACATTGAAGTCGGCAAGGTGAACTGCGTCGTGGTCTACAAGGTTGACCGCCTGAGTCGATCGCTGATGGACTTCGCTCGCATGCTTGAAGTCTTCGAACGCAACCAGGTCGCTTTCGTAAGCGTGACGCAGCAGTTCAACACGACCAACTCGATGGGCCGACTGATGCTCAATGTGCTGTTGTCGTTTGCTCAATTCGAACGCGAGCTGATCTCGGAACGAACCCGTGACAAGATCGCTGCGGCCCGGCGTAAAGGAAAATGGTCGGGTGGCATGCCGCTGCTCGGATACGACATCGACGGCAAAGGCGGCAAGCTAAAGATCAACGAGGTCGAAGCCAACAAGGTGCGTGCCATCTACGATCTCTACCTCGAGAAGCAATCGATCATGGCGACGATCGCAGAGTTGGACCAACGCGACTGGACGAACAAAACATGGAAAACGCGAAAGGGAACGCAACGAGGCGGCTCGCAGTTCACCAAAGCAACGCTATTCCGCCTGCTCACCAATGTGACGTACATCGGCAAGCTTGGCTACAAGGATGAAATCAACGAAGGTGAGCAGGATGCCATTGTCGGCTCGGACGTTTGGCAAAAGGTGCAATCGCTTCTCCGGCGAAACGGCCGCACTGGCGGTGTCGAAGCGAGAAACAAGTTCGGTGCGCTGCTCAAAGGAATCCTTCGATGTGCTTGCTGCGACTGTTCGATGACGCCGACGCATACGACCAAGAACGGAATGAAACGCTACCGTTACTACGTTTGCATGAAAGCACAGAAGCGTGGCTGGAAGAACTGCAAGTCCAAGTCGGTGCCGGCCGCCGAGATCGAGAAGTTCGTGGTCGACAAGATACGCCACGTTGGCCACGACGCGGCGATGGTCGACGAAGTCGTGGAACAAGCCAAGATTCAATTTGAACGCGAACTAGGGGTACTTGTGGCCGAACGGGACGGGCTTGTGAAGGAGCTTGAGTATTGGAATGAAGCAATCCGAATTGCAGCTCCAACGATCAAGCCAGGTGATCCAAGTTCAAAGTCGCTCGAGCAATTGGCTGATTGGCACGAAAGCCTTCAACGGGCAGAACATCGACACGCGATCGTCGCCGCAAAAGTGCAAGCGCTGCAGGCCCAGGCGCTGACACGCGACGATGTTGTGAAGGCGCTCACCAGTTTCGAGCCGATCTGGGAGTCGCTCACGGTCCGGGAACAATCGCGGATCGTCCAGTTGATTGTAAAGCAGATCGATTACGACGGAGCGACCGGTCGCGTGACCATCACATTCCATCCCGATGGCATCAAGACGATCGCCATGGAAAGCCGCCCAGAACTTGTGGAGGCCGCATCCTGAGTAAGCCAATTAGTGTCGATTTTCAGTTCTCAATCAAGAAGCGCGGCCGTGGAGCCAAGAAGCGAATCGTCGAAGGCGCAACTCAATCGGGTGAGTCCAAGCCAGCACTCGAACGAATCCCTCGCATCTCGCGCTACATGGCTCTTGCAATCCACTTCGAGGATCTGATTCGGCAAGGTGTCGTCACCGACTACGCCGACCTCGCCCGCCTCGGGCATGTGACCAGAGCGCGCGTGACGCAGATCATGAACTTGCGGCTGCTCGCGCCGGAGATTCAGGAAGAACTTCTGCTCTTCGACAAAAAGAGCGATGACCGCACGCCGATCCAGCTGAAATCACTTCAAGTCCTTACGACGAAATGTAGCTGGCAAACCCAACGAAAGCTCTGGGAAAATCGCGAGTAACATCCGCAAACTTCTATCGGCGCTACCAGAGCGCTGATTCCGCGCCGGTTAGCGCCGATTACCGAAGCGATTTATCGACACCGCGTTGACATCTTATCAACGTGCGGTACTATGTTTACCCATTAAGGTAAACATGCATGAGCAGCTTCGGCATCCTGATCAAGCAATCTCGCGAAAACCGTGGACTAACCGTTCGCGCTTTGGCGGATGCAATTGGAAAATCACCCGGCTACATATCCCGGATTGAGGTTCGAGGTGAAATTCCAAGCGTTGAGCTCGTGGTTGAATTGGCCATGGCGCTCGGGGGAGATGCGGAGCGTTTCTTGGAATGTGCCAAAAACGACTCAATGGAACGCGCGACCAATGAAGTAGAGACAAAATACCAGGATGCCTTAGCCCTTTTTCGAAAAGGAAAGCATGATGCGAGATAGACCAGCATTTCGGTTCAAACCAGAGCTTCTAACAACCGGCGAAATTCAAAATCGAGCCGAGCAACTGACGCTCGCCTATGCCGAGCAGGTTGGCCTAGACGCTGCCAGGCTAGGGATCAGCTTCCAGGTCGTGTACGAGGAATTGATCTATCCCGACTTCGGTATTGAACTGCAAGAAGGTCTGGATCTTGGATTTGATGATTCAGGGAAAAAAATCCTCGGTCGATTCTTGCCAGCGGAAAACATCGTACAAATCGATCGGATCATCAGCCACGATCACAACCATCCGCAGCGAGCATTCACTTACTGGCACGAGGTCGGTGGCCATGGAGTTTTGCAAGGCGACTGGCTACGCAAGCAACTTAAGCTCCATGGAGGTTCAGGCTGCCTTGCCACCACAGAGGATTCATTGAGTTTTGACGTAGTCAGTGTTCTTGAGCGGCAAGCAAACGTATTTGCCGCGCGTGCTGGAGCTCCGAACTGGTTGCTATACCATGTCGTCAACGAAACCATGGACCTCACGAGGCAAATTCGATACGTAGGCCCATCTCAATACAGTCTTCAGATTCGGGGTCGAACCGAAACGGTCACTGTCAAGAGTTTCGAACATCTGTGCTGGATCATCGGAAAGCGAATTCAATTTCGTTTTGGTTGGTTGTCAGCTGAAGCGTTGGGCTATCGGATTGCCGAGACCAGCATGGTCAAAGACTTTACTAGCTCGCGTTTAGAGTTGAACAGAATCGCTACTGATCGTAGATCGATCCCAGTCTTCGCTGCTCCTGTCGGCGAAATCTTGGCCGCGATGGTCTCTTAGAAGGTATCGAATGAACAGACTAAACATGAACTCAATTGATGGAACAAACAGTTGAACGCGGTCGAGATCGATGAAGCAGTAAGTAAGCTGATCGAAGAACCGTCCGCTTAACTGCCGTTGGTGTTGAGCGGTGTTGAGGACTTTATTGGACTGTTCAAGGCGCTACAAGGTACGAATATGAGCGAGCATGTTTTTGGTGGCGAATGGACCCGCGAAAAGCTCGAGCGCGTCAGCAAGTATCTTAGGGCATACACGACGATTTTCCATGCCAACGAGCGTGCAAGATACTTTACGACATACTTCGTTGATGCTTTTGCGGGGACCGGAGATCGGACGGACTCAAATATCTCGGAGCTCCGTGAAACTCCCTTGCTTGACGTCGAATCCGATCCTGAATTCATTGGACTACAGAAGGGTAGTTCACGAATCGCTCTCGAAGTCGAGCCCGGATTCAATCGTTATCTGTTCATTGAACACAGTAAAAAGCGCGTCGCAGAGCTGGAAAAATTGAAGGCACTTTATCCTGACCGTGCAAGCAAGGTACTAATCCAACACGGGGATGCTAATATGGTTCTGACGAGCTGGTGCCGACAAACAGACTGGCAGAGACATCGCGCCGTTGTGTTCCTTGATCCGTACGGTATGCAAGTCAATTGGTCAACGATTGAGGCAATTGCGGCAACGAAGGCAATTGATCTATGGATGCTATTTCCGATCGGCCAAGCAGTGAATCGATTACTCATCAATCGAAAACCCCCGCCTGAAGGTTGGGCGAATGCACTGACAAGAACATTTGGTGAAGATGCTTGGCGTCAACGGTTCTACAAGAAGTCCGTTCAGCAATCACTGTTTGGTGAAGAGGAGCATGAAACGAAGATTGCGGACTTTGAAGACATTGAAGCGTACTTCCTAGAGCGATTGGGCTCGGTTTTCGAAAGTGTAGCCAAGAACCCGTTGTTGCTCTGCAATTCTCGTGGCACGCCAATCTACCTGCTTTGTTTCGCCGTAGGCAATGAGAAGGGTGCGCCGATTGCTGTCCGAATGGCTCAAGACATTCTTCGCCCCTAGGCGATTGCTGCGACTGTCAAGCGAGTGTCCCGTGGCAACCTTAGACCTGCCTCTAATGCGCGACGGACTGCGAGTGGTGGGATTGGCTGACGATTCACAGTCGGATACTCATCATAGGTTCTGCCATCCAATTCGCGACCATATCGAGACTTCCTCACGCCTCCCCACTGCTTGAAAAAGAATGGTACATTCTGTTTCGCGCACTGCTCACGGATTGAGGTGACCCACTCGACTTGCATGGGTCTAGCCCCGTTGCCGCTCTCTCCGCCGACAATTACCCACTGCATGCCTTTCAGATTGAGCTTTCCCAAGTCTTCAAGGAGAGGTTCAATCGAAAGGAAATTCATCTTTGCTTTTGCATCACGCAATTGCTGAATTCTCGGCACACCTGACTTCTTGTTTTCGACGCTTGTGCCCCACCAGATGTGTTCCAAGTTTGCTGCGAAACTCAACTTGGTTCTCAACAAATCTCGCAAACGATCGGAACGCTTGGTTAACACCTGGTAAATGTGCCAATTCGCCGTCGTCATCACTTCGGCAACCTGAACGATGTAGTCGTCAGGGACATCTTCGTGGAACAGGTCGCTCATCGAGTTGACGAAGACCATTTGCGGCTTCGTCCATTGAAACGGTTCTGGCAGTTTGTGTGGTACTAGACGAAGATCGAACCCGAACTCAAACGGATTGCCTGGTACGCCGCGAAACCGTTCTGCAAACGTTTCGGCATAACAGTGTTTGCAGCCGGCACTGATCTTCGTGCAACCACGAACTGGGTTCCAGGTCGTGTCCGTCCACTCGATTTTGGAATTAGTGCTCATCCGTCTGATCCTCGAAAATTGCCACCGTTGCGAATTGCACCGGAGTAATTACATTTTTTGGCGACGTGTGACAAGTTTGGTCACCTTGCTGCCCTTTTCATTGCTTTGCTGGCATCGGCTTGGACAGGCTTGGAAACGCTGGACACTTGGGCCGGGGCTCGTCAGCTGGATCAACCGAAATCAGGCAGTACCCGTTCATTCTACTGACAATTGATGGGCGAGTGCCCTTATGTTGTAATACCCGGTCGACGGCCAAAATGACGGACGAATGCACCAAGTTTTCCAATCGGAGTTGCTAACACATGAAACCGAGGAAATTTCCCGATTCCAAAAAGCGGTGACCAAACGTGTCCTACGCGTCGGAATGATAGCACTCGCGATTGGTAGTGGCTGAATCCGGATGGAGTCGCGCAGGACAACGATCATGGACTGGTGGATCGGATGCCCAACAAAGGAAGTCGACTCGGTGGATACCGATGGATCGCCACTACCAATCTGCTTTTTCGTCAGTCGGTTGGATCGCTTGACGCCCTATTTTTGTATGGATTGCCATGATTTTGTTGTTGCTCTTTCCAGGTGTTCACCATGACTTCACTACGACTGCCCCGTTTGTCGCGCCCCGGCGTTCTCGAGTCGATCGCCCCAGATCGCTTATCTGCATTGCTGCACCCCTTCGAATCGTTCTTCGAGTCCAGGGCAATCTGTATCAAAGAGCCAACCGAGATGAATTGCCAAGCGATCATCCGGGCCATCATGCTCGCCGATCGGGATACTCCCGTTGAGCTACTCGATGCCATTTGCATCATCGACGAAATGGCCACCTCGAGTGCCATTGATCAGCTCCGAGACAGGGTGTCCAACAGCGACCTCAGGCTAGAGCCCGACGGAGAACATACAGCCGCCGATATTGCGGCAGCTGCGTGGTTACACCAGCGGGACAAATTGCTGCATGTCCACGCTCAAGGGCGTCTCAAGCGTGCAAGGTCCTTCGATTATTTTCAATCCAACCACTCCAAGCCACCATTGTTCGTCATGCCCGAAAGCCAAGTGGTTCGCTCCCTGGAGTTAGATCTCGACTCTTGGTTCCAAGACCGACTTCGTGGCCGAGGATCCCGAGTCGAGATTTTTGCGAACGATTCTGAGGTGGAACTGTCGATCCGTCACGGAAATCTGTTCCGGCGCGAACAGACACTTGATGACGGAGTATTTGGCTTGATTGCATACCGACCTGTGCAGTGCGATGCGGCGATCTACAATCGAACCCTTGGCGAATTGAGGATCAACGCAAAGTCACAGAATGAAAAGGCTCTGTATTGCCGGCTGATCGGCAAGCATCTGTTTGCCGATGAGAACTGCTTTCCAAGTGGCGAGAAGTACTCGCTCGAACCGCTTCGAGATTTCGGTTTGGCGTCCCTTTCACCTGGGGATATCGACGGTATTCGGAGCGTCCGCTTGGTGGAGTTGCGACTCAATGATTACGAAGGGATTGAGAACGCTATCACTGTCCGAAAAGCTGACAACTTGTTTTCGTGGGCGCAGCGGCGAAACAAAGGGATTCAGACGGGACGACGACTCCTGGAAGCAACCTTCAAAATGCGGCTCATTGGCCGAAGGGATGAACGAACCATTACGATTCGCCCACCCAATGTCGCTATCTATAATCGCGGTAACGACTCTCATTTGATTGAGACCTGGCTCGTGCAGCGTGGATTTATCGTTGGCAAGGTGAACAGCAAGAGGATTCGACATGAGCCAGCTCTGGCAAGCGCTTGAAGCGCTGAACGATGTGGCGACATCGCATTTGAGTTGGCGATTGTTGCTGGGCGATTCATTCGAAGAAAACCGAGACCTCTTGGTCCCGATCAACGAGTTGGCTGCGGCGCTGCCCGTTCCAAATCGTCCCTACGAGTGGCTCGAAATATCCGAATTCGAAGAAGGAGTCTTTGAAGGCTACAACCAGAAGACAGAGGAGTACGTGCCAGTCGATCGGCGAGACATAGTTTGCTATGAGTTCAGCTTCTGCAAACTCGCAGGTGAGCTTGCTGCACTGGTCGGATTCGAGGTGGCTTTCGAACGGCTCGGCGGCCCAATGTACCGTTTTAGGCTTGGGCATTTTGGGAATCCTAATGGATCGGGGTTCTCTCTGTACCTGGCCAAGGTGAGCGACCCTCGGCGGTTGGATTGGTGCATCGATGCGTTATTGGCTGAGACCCAACGCCCCTTCGTTCTTTTCCTTACGTCGATGCGGATGCTAAACTCTCGGAACGAACGAGCACTTCTCAGCCGAGGCTGCCTCGTTCTTTCGCTCGAACTGACGATTGAACGTGACGATGATGGACAATGGAGCTTGTCGAATCACGCCAAAAAAGAAGTCGTCACATTTCGGAATCGCGTTTGCCCTTCGTTGCAGGAGGCTACCGAACGGCTGCAGTTTCCAACGCCAAACAATGCGAAGTGGCAGGACGTCGCAATCCAATTTATCGATGGCGAGACCGTATCTTTGGCAGTGGGTGGAGTACGCAATGTTGTCACCTACACGCAAATGGGGCTCCTCGACGGACGAAACGGAAAGCCAAGCAAACAGTGGGAATTGCTCAGAGCATTCGCCGACAACAATGGAATGATGTCTTGGAAGACTCCCGGCGCCTGTCGTGAAAATCAGAAGCGGAAAGAGCTTCTCGCGCAGAGACTTCAAAAGTTCTTTGCGATTCCTGGCGAGCCTTTCGAATTAACCTCCGACAAGAAGGGGTGGCGATCCGTGTTTGCCGTTGCCGCAGATCGGTAGACACCATCACTCCTACTCCAGGTCTTCTATCCAAATTGGGTATCGCTTCATAGGCGGTGCCTTTTTTCTTGCGCATCCGGCGGTTCGATCGAACGTGTGTAGATTGCCCCCAATCGAATTTTCGATGGCCTGACTTTCGAGAATTACAAATTTCTTGAGCGCGAAGAATCGCCGTTTTGATGCGTTTTCTCTGAGGCAACCCATCTCGACCAAGAATTCTCCTTCGAAGAATCGAGCCTCCATCGAATTTTCGTCAGTCATGGACGACAGGTCTGATTCACTTCAACGAATCGACCCGCGTGAAGCGGGCAGGCCTCACAGGCATTTACGCCGGACCTGTCGCCTGTGGGGCCTCGAAGCCAAGGAGCTTGGAGGTCCAAGATGTCTCACACTCACCCGATCAATCTCAATGAGGATCGCTTCATTCGAACAATCATCCATCGCAAGGTGGCTCGAACGATCGAAACGGCAGGCCTCGACGCGAATGAACATGACGACTTGGTTCAAGAGGTATTCGCTCGCGCAACCAAGAGTCTCTCGCTCTTTGATCCCGAAGTCGGGCATCTTTACCCTTACGTTTGCACCGTCGTGCAACGCCATCTGGCCAATGTTGTTCGCGACCGATCAGTTCGCAAGCGTTGCCCTCGTCGGCTGCAGAGTCTCAGCAAGGTCATTCACCACAATGACGGTCAATCAACGGAACTGAACCAGCTCATTGGAACGACCGACTCTGATCGTCGGCTGGGGCGTGAACGACGGCTTTCGGAAGAACAGCTGAACGATTTGCGGATGGACCTGGGGGCATTGATCTCAACCCTGCCGCCCAAATTGCAGGATTTGCTTCATCGACGCAAGACCCAGTCGATGTCAGAAATCGCCCGCGACACGGGCATTCCAAGGACAACGCTCAACGATTGGATGCTGCAAATTCGCAGCCAATTCGAAGCAGCAGGACTCGCCACATATCTCGAGTCCTAACCGTCAGTCGAAGCCGCATCCGGGTATTCCAAGGGATACGGCACCCGATCACGTCACTCATCTTCACTCACGAAAGAACAAGGAAATCCCTTTCTATGTCATCTCCAACGGATCTCGAGCAACGCAAGGCAATCGCTGTGTCACTGCAACGCTACGTGCGTGCGGTAGACCGGTTCGAGCGAGCTTCGACCGAATTTAACCAGGCGTGCTGTGACTTGCGAACCCAGCTTGCGAATCCCAGTCGCTTCGTCGCCCAGTTCTCTTACCAAAACTATTTGGTGACCAGCGACAGCGAGGGGAACTTCGAAATTGAAGAGATCGATGCGATTTAATCGCGCGCTTTCACCTCCAACAGTCACAGAACCAAACGTAGAAGCACCTCGCCATCATGACACCGCAACCACGACCTCACGAGCCCGGAAAACGGAGATGCCTCAAATGCAGCAAGATGTTCCTCTCAACCGGAGCGGGTAATCGAATCTGCCACAAATGCTCCCGAATTAACGCATCGACACGAATCACCGAGGAGCAACTTGCTCTTCAACGCGGCCTGAAACGATGCAACGGGATCGTGATCGAGGATCCGGATTCGTGCGAGCCTAGGCTTTTCTGACTTTAATTGCGTCCCAATTTATCATTTTTCATATTTACGACAAACGACAAATGTCCCAAGTAATGATCGCACCCCAAACAAGTGACAAGACGCTGCTGACCTATTCAGCTCTCAATACGTTTCGCAATTGCCCGCGAAAATACAAGAACCGATACGTTGACCAACTTCGGCCACGCGAGCGAGCCGAGGCGTTGTCATTCGGAAGTGTCATCCACACGTCGATCGAGCTTTGGTATCGGTCCCAGAACTCAGCATCCCGTCTTCAGGATGTGCTTGCCTACATCGACGATGCGTTCGAAAACCGTGTTGTGGACGAGAACATGCTTGCTCAGTGGCATCTGGCATCAGCCATGATGCGTGGCTACGCAGATCGGTATACGCACGAGGAATTCGAGATCGTTGAGGTTGAAAAGGAGTTCGTGGGTGAGATTCGCAATCCGGACACCGGACGGCAGAGTCAGACATTCCGGATCGCCGGCAAGGTCGATGCGATCGTTCGCAGCCATGACGGAATGTATCTATTGGAGCACAAGACTGCTTCGACCATCGACGGGAACTACCTCGACAAACTCTGGACCGACACGCAAATCGCGCTGTATTGCCATTACCTGCGGGAACTCGGCTATCCGATCGTGGGTGTGATTTACAACGTCCTTCTTAAGTCGCGCTTGAAACAAGGGCGTGGCGAGACAGAGGAGGAGTATGAAATCCGCAGGGCCGAGCTCGCTGCCAAAAACAAGAGCGGCAAATCGACGGCGAAACGTCAGGTGCCGGAAACCGGCGCAGAGTTTCAGGCACGGCTGAACGAATGGTATTCGCGTACCGAGTCGTTCCATCGCGAGTTCATCTATCTCTCCGAAGATCGTCTCGACATGTTGCAGGACGAAGTTTGGGAGATCACCCAGCAGTACCTCGACGCCAAACGCCGCGGCAAATGGCTGCTAAACACCTCGAATTGCTTCTCGTACCAGCGACCGTGTGAATACCTGGCTTATTGCCAGTCAGGCTTCAATCCGAACGTCGCAGACAACCTGTACCAGATTGCACCACCCCACGAAGAACTTTCCCGTGTTGATTCTGAATCCCAACCCTTCTGAATAGAGACCTCCACTCAATGACCATCGCACTCCCTACGCAACCCACGACACCCATCACAGATTTTGGCAAGCTCACGCTGCTCACCTACGGAGCACCCAAGGCGGGGAAGTCGACACTCGCATCCAAGTTCCCCAAAGCAGTCTTTTTCGAATGTGAGCCGGGCCTCAATCACTTGTCGGTTTTCAAGGTCCCGACGTACCGGTGGGAGGATTTTTTAGAGGCTTGCAAACTGGTCGCCAAGGGAGATCACGAATTCAAGACCATCGTGATCGACACCGTCGACAACGCCTTCAAGATGTGTTCGGAGTACGTGTGCGCCAAACATAGCATCGATTACGAAGGGGACATGGCCCATGGTAAGGGCTGGGCGCTCGTCAAGAACGAATGGCACCGTGTACTCACTCGGCTCGCTAGTTTGCCCTATGGCTTGATCCTCATCTCGCACGCTGTGGACAAAACGATCGAAACCCGCACCGGCGAATTCACCAAGACGCAACCCAGCCTTCCCGATCGCGCTCGCAATGTCGTACTGGGGTTGGTCGACATCATCCTTTTTGCGGAAACGGTCGCTCGAAAGGATGCGGAGGGCAACATCGTGGTTGATCGCGTCCTGAGAACCAAGCCTCACCCAACGTATGAGGCCGGAGACCGTACAGGTCGATTGCCTGACGTTCTCCCTCTCGAATACAGCGCCTTCGTGAAGGCATTCGAAACGGCTCCATCCGCCAAGCCCGGCAACGGATCGGTAGCTAACAGTAACAACGCGCCGGCAAGTACTCCGAACGGAAAGGTTAAGCAATGAGTGAGCACGATACCTATGAGCCCCAAGATGCGCAAGTCGATCTCTCGTCCTTCGACGATGAGTTCGATTCAGCCGAGGCGACGAGCCAAGAGGAGGTTCCAGATGGCAAGTACCAGGCTCGGATCGACTCCGTTCGGCTGGACTCGAGCCAGAAGGGCGATCCCATGATCAAGTGGGATCTCCAGATTCTCTCCGGCTCTCAAGCGGGCCGGCACATCTTTAAGAACTCGGTAATCACTCAGGCATCGTTGCCCTATGTGAAAGGCGATTTGAAAACCCTCGGCATCGAGCTCGCTAAGTTCAGCTCTTTAGCTGGCCGACTCGAGGAATTGCTCGATGTGACCTTGGAAGTCACGAAGCGGACTCGCGGTGACTACACCAATGTCTACTTCAATCGACGCTTTCAAATCGCAATTTCGCCAAATGCCGAGGTCCAGCGAGAGGGCATGCCGTTCTGACTTGGGCCTAAGTCAGTCGACTTTTCCATTCATGTGATTGCCGTCGGTTATGGGTGACGGCGATCACCACGACTAACTCACCCTCTACCAAGTAACTTATCACGTACGGGAATCGTTGCAGATGCAACCGACGAACCTCTTTAAACACGGTAGCTCGACGGAGAGGATTCGAAAGAATCAGTTCGATGCACCTATCGATTTCCAACAGATAATCGCGGGCAAGCTGCGGCCGAATTGCGTCGTAATAGTCGCGGCCAAGCTTGATATCCTCTTCGGCCTTTGGCTTGACGATCAATCGAAAGGTCATTGGGCCTTCCAAAGTCTTGCTCGGACTACCTCCCAGCTGTCACCGGTATTGGGATTCTCTCGGTGGTCCCGAAGCCGTTCATCCAACAACAACTTGTCTTCCTCTGATAGCTGTGCTGATTCTTCAGCAACGCTATCCCAAATGGACATGGCCAGTTGGATTCGGTCTTCCACAGGAAGGGCCAGAATTTCGGGTGGTAGATCGGCCGTCGACATAGACAAGCTCCTAGGTGAGGACATCCATCTCCCTTCGATCGTACTCGATCTCCATCGAACCCGCAAACATTCCCCGATTTGAGACGGAACCTGCAAATGGAACTAAATCTCCCATACCCGCCTTCGGTGAATCACTTCTACAGCTACTACCAAGGGCGTCCCGTGCTCTCGAAGGATGCGCGTGCGTATCGCCATCAGGTTCGCCGTATTGCCATCGCCCAAGGTATTAAGCCGATGATGGGTCCACTGAATGTTTATATCGATATTTTTCCACCGGACAAACGAAGGAGAGATATCGACAACTGCTTTAAGAGTGTTTTGGATGCCTTGCAGCATGCTGGAGTCTTTTGGGATGACAGCCAGATCATTGTTCTGCATGCAATCAAGCATCCAACAACACAGGATGGGTACGTCGTAGTCGAAATTCATGAACTGGAGGACGAAGCATGCCAAGAATTACCTTGAATTGCTCGCAGTGCGATCGGCCGTTCGATGTGTGGCCATACCGCTTGAAGGGCAACGTCCAGTTTTGTTCAAGAAACTGCAAGAACAATGCATCGTTCGGTCAACTACCAGTAAATCATGTCAACCTTATCGCACGAATGTTCGGAGAATTGGTTGTGATTGCCTTTGAAGGAACTGATAGTGGTCACACAGTTTGGCGCTGTCGATGTCATTGCGGAAACGAAACGAGAGTCCGCAACGGGAATCTTCAATCTGGCAGCGTGCGATCCTGCGGTTGCTTGACTCGTCGAAAAGGTGAACAGAGTCCCAACTGGCGAAGTGGATTCACGATCAGCACGAATGGGTACAAGCATGTCCTGACCGGTGATCCTGATCGAACAAATCGATACCAAGCAGAGCATCGTCTCGTTATGGCTGAAGTGCTGGGGCGACCATTGACCAGCGATGAAGTTGTCCATCATATCAATCGGGACAAGACTGACAATCGACCAGAGAACCTTCAGGTTTTGTCGCGCCAAGAGCACGCGGCCCTGCACGCCGCAGAAGATCGACGCGCAATGGGGATCGCTTAGCCATGTCGCACCTCACTCGTTTCAGTCGGCCCATCGTTAGGCATTTGCCGAGTCTCAATCTCGTTGTCCGTCTTGATGATTCGGGCTTTTCCGTCCGTGCGTATCGTTGCCGCAAATGGAAAAGCGTTACCTGGGCTCAGCTTGCCTCCCTAGCAAATGCCACCGAGCAGGTAGTCCAGTTTTGTGAAACTGATCACGGGTCAAGAGTTCTGAAAGCAATGGGGTGGCGAATACCGTGGGGTAAGGAACCAAATAAAGGTGGCCCAGCTTGAGTCACTCAGCAATCACACTACTTACGACCTTGTTTGAGCCGTCAGACCTCATTCTCTTTCGCCCTGTCGAAACATGGACTGAAGGTGGACGAAAGCGCAGTCGTGTTGACTATACCAATGTATGCTATAGGCCAGCAAAGGTTACGACGCTCGAACAAACACTGACACGACTGGAAACCAGTTCCGAGTCTGAACGTACGAATCTGTTTTTTGGGGTATGTCCACGCTTTGGTAACAAAGGCAGGTTCGACCTCGCGTGGCAAATACGGGTTGTTCGATGTCTGTGGGCTGACCTCGACGGATGCAATATTGGCCAAGCCATCGAGCGATGCACATCCCAGTCAATCCCTGCTCCCACGGCGATCGTCAATAGCGGCCACGGCGTGCATCTCTATTGGTTGCTGGACCGCCCGTTCCTGATCGACGACGTCGGCGATCCGCTGCCAGTCGAGACGGAATGGATCATTGGCAGCGATGGGCGTAAGAAGCCAAAACGCTACGTTCTTGATGGTCAAGACCGTGTTTTCTTAGACCGTCGCCATTATGTAACCAAAACCAGCCCGAAAGCTCTACTAGTCCAGGACGTACTGGCAGGCATCGCTGGGGCAATCGGCGGCGACCACACGACCGACCTCACGCGATTGCTCCGGTTGCCGGGAACATTGAACCGGAAGGACCAGCGGAATGGTCGCGAGCCAGTCAGAGCGGAGTTAGTCGAATGTGATGCCAGCCGGCGGTATTCCATTGATGCCTTTCAGAAATTCGCAAAGTCCTGCGAAGCGAGCAAACGTCAGCAACAGATTGATGCGATGCCGCTGCCTTCCGTTCGGAGGCTATCGGCCGGCAAGTCCGACAAGCTTTCCGAGCTAATCGCTGCGTGTTCGATCGCACCTGATGGAACTCGCTCAGAGGCCGACTTCGCGGTCTGCTGTTATGCGATTCGAAATGGGATTGCGAAGGATGATGTGTGGACACGATTGCAGTCTGTCGGCAAATTCGCGGAACAAGGTCGTCGCTACTTTGACTTGACTTGGGAAAGCGGTGAGTACGACGTCCGCGCTTCGGTGTGCGATCGCTTGCAGAAGCGACTGCCGAAGGAGATTCCGGCCACTGCTGCGCCAGCTGGCGACCAAAATGCAGATGAGTCGGAAGAACGACGAACCATTGCGGTTGACTCGCGGTCGACGCCAGTAGCAACGACCATGGATCAGATCACCGAGCAATTGCTCGCCACTGGCTCCTGCTTCAATCGTGTGGAGCAGTTGGTTGTGGTGCGAGAGCAGTCCATCTCCCCGATTCTCTCTTCTGCAGAACTGACCGGGTTACTCAATCAGCATGTCGAATTCTACTTCGTCAGTAACGAGGGAGGGGAGTACAAACCTCTGCCACCCGCCTATGCGAATACGTGGCTCAATAACGTAGGCCAGCGCGAACGACTACCCGCAATTCGGCTGTTTAGCCACAATCCGATCTACACCGAAGACTGGCGACTGGTCAGTCCAGGTTTCGATTCCCAGTCAGGCATCTACTATGCTGGCCCACAAATCGAGCCAGTCGAAGGGACTAAGCATCTCGACGCTCTGTTACTCGATTTCTGTTGGAGGCAGCCATCTGATCGCACGAATTACATCGGCATCCTGCTAACGGGTCTGCTGGTCTCGCGCTTCATTGGCTCCAAGCCAGCTGCTCTCTTTAACGGGAATCAACCTGAGCTTGGGAAATCGGTTCTTGCACAGATTCTGGCCATTTTGCGAGATGGTCACCATGTGGAGACCGCTTCCTACAATGCAAACGATGAAGAGTTCGAGAAGCGTCTCGGAGCAATAGTTCGGCGTGGCATTACCACAATCATCATCGATAACGCCAAAGCCCGAGGCCGCAACCCCAAGATTGAGTCTGCCTGCCTCGAGCGATCGATTACTGATCCGATCCTTTCCTTTCGCTTGCTGGGCTTCTCGACAGAGATCCGGGCCGAGAACTCGCATCTGTTTTGCATCACCGCCAATTCGCCCGATGTGAGTCGTGACCTGATCACTCGCTGCGTGGTCATCAATTTGCACCACGAGGGCGATCCACGAAAACGTACCTTCTCGACGGACGATCCAGAGGCGTACGTGCAGACGCATCGGCTGCAATTGCTCGGCGAACTCGTGAACATGGTCGAGCGTTGGAAGGCCAGCGGTATGCCTCTCGCCAAAGTTCAAACGCGATTCAACAAAAAAGGCTGGGGCAACATCATTGGCGGCATTCTGGAAGCCAACGGTGAACCGGATTTCATGACCAATGCAGACGATGCAGCCAGTGAGATGGACGAGACCCGTCGCGAATTCGAGGAATTAGTCACGACGCTCGCAAAGCATCCGCAGGGGTTATGGTCCTCATCAGAGTTGACAATCCTAGCCAACAAAAGCTTCGTTCTGCAGTCTGAACTTGGCGACGGAACACCACGCTCTCAGACCAAGCGCATGGGCAAGCTAGCGGGTCGATTTGTAGGCGAGCGATTCAAGCTTGATGACGGCTCGTACGCGGTATTCAAACGGATCTTCAATGGCCAATACAACCAGTACCAGGTCTTCATTGAGTCGGCCCAAAGTGACCGCTTAGGACTTCCGGACGTTGAAAATCAAACGTCCGGGAACGTCCGGGAATTGGAGCTGTTTTCATGATCAATATCACAAACGCCAATAGTGTCGTGCCGTTCAATCAATTTCGCTGCTTCCACATGCAAGGCTCGGTGTCCACTTCCGGACGTTTAGGACATTTCCCGGACGTAAAGATTTGCAAACGTCCTAACTTTTTACCCTGCGTTTTCATTGGTGGCTTAGGACGTTCCGGACGTTCCGGACGTTTGTCAGGAGTTAGTTGTTGGGAGGGTAAACGAACGTGTTTTTCCCCGTATGTAGTACGTATAGGGAAACACGTCCTAAACGTCCGGACGTCCGGGAATGATTCAAACCACATTTTTCAACCACTCCAAAATCGAAAGGCACCCTCGCTATGAATCACGCGTATGAGTCTCGCCCCACCTTCTACAACGGCGTGCTGTTTCGCTCTCGCCTCGAAGCGCATTGGGCGTGCTTCTTCGACCTCGCAGAATGGAAATGGGAATACGAACCGATCGACCTCGTTGGATGGACGCCAACTTTCCGCGTCGTGATCCCCTGCAGTCACTCGGCGTGCTCTGGCTCGCATGTGCTACTGGCCGATGTGAAGCCGTTTTATGACCTTGCCGAGTTCGCAGGCATGCGATGCATGGACTACCCCTACGGCTCTCGTCCTTCGTTCGACGGCTCCTTGGAATACATCCCCGCCGATGCATCCGCCGCATTCGGGATCCATCCCGAAGTATGTGAGTGGGAAATGGGCCATGGAGCTGGCGCAGGTGTCGAGTGTATCCGGCATTGGGTCAGTGAGGATGTCAACGAAATGTGGAACACCGCCGGCAACATCCTGCGAGGCCTCTCGTGAGCTACCGAGTAACGCTCGCATCCATCGCACACGACGCCCACTGTCGCAACGCGTGGCGTAGATCCAGAGGAGTACCCAACGTGCAACAGAACGCGTCCGTGGGCCAACAGTGGCCCCACGTGCAAGAGTGCCAGTTTGGCACCCTCAACTTAGGTGCAACGAATTGTAATGGGTCCTACCCTGCCCTTAAACGTTGCTTAGGGGCGTGGGAACAATAGCCAAGTTACAGAGAGTTTGTTTCGTTTGTCCGAGCTTATTTTCAGCCCACTTTTACAAGGAGTTTTGCATGGATTGGAACACAGCACTGAGCAAGGAATGGAAGCGAGCTAACGCTGCTGCGAAGCGTGCAATCGCATCGCGGGAGGGAGGCGGAGTGGCAATAGCCTCACCCGCACCTCCTCCAGCAAACTGGCACGAAGCCCTGGAGCGTTTGCGTCGCAGACTGCTTCGAAAGGCAAGACGAACAAACAGAATCCGCCAGCAGATGAGTCAGGATTTGCAGGCGCCGGCAGAGTAAAGCACCAGCAGAACTCAGTATCACAAACAACGACACCCACACGGAAGGATTGCAACCATGACAACCGCCAACTCCCTGCAGATCGAAATGTGGACGCTCGATCGCGTTCGCCCCTATGAAAACAATCCTCGCGTCAACGACGGTGCGGTCGGTGCCGTCGCTGCGTCAATCAAGGAATTCGGATTCTCCCAGCCCATCGTCGTCGATAGCGACAGCGTCATCATTGTCGGACATACACGATTAAAGGCAGCGCAGAAGCTCGGACTTGAACGAGTCCCGGTTGTGGTAGCGTCGCATCTCACACCGGACCAGGTTCGTGCGTATCGAATCGCTGACAACAAGACCGCTGAGATCGCGGAGTGGAACTACGACCTGTTGCCGATCGAATTGTCGGCACTGCAGGAAGCGAATTACGACCTGGGGCTGCTCGGTTTCAGTGCCGATGAGCTGGCGAAGCTAATGGATACCGGGATAAGCGAAGGTCTGACCGATCCCGACGATGTTCCGCTCCCGCCTGATGAAGCGATCACTCAGCCAGGTGACCTTTGGATCCTTGGCAACCATCGGCTGCTCTGTGGAGATTCCTCGAACCCAGAACATCTCGATCGACTCTTGGCCGGCCAGCCCATCCATCTTGTGAACACCGATCCGCCCTACAACGTCAAGGTTGAGCCTCGCAGTAAGAACGCCATCGCAGCTGGCTTGAGTTCGTTTACCAACGATGCGGCTTCATCGAAGCTCAAGAACGACCAGGGCATGGCGGCGTTCACACATGCGATAAACCAGAAGAACAAGGCCAAGGCTGGTGCGTCTGCAACAGCGACCGTCGATGCTCCAAAGCAAAAGATGCGAGCCAAGGACCGTCCGCTCGCAAACGACTTTGTATCGGATGACGAGTTTGACCGACTACTGGACGCTTGGTTCGGAAACATTGCACGCGTACTGGTGCCGGGTGGCTGCTTTTACATTTGGGGTGGCTACGCCAATTGCGGAAATTATCCACCGTTCTTAAAGAAACATGGCTTGTACTTCAGCCAAGCGATCATCTGGAACAAGATGCATCCGGTGTTGACGCGTAAGGATTTCATGGGCGCGCATGAGTGGGCGTTCTACGGGTGGCACGAAGGGGCCGGCCATAAATACTATGGGCCGAACAATGAAACCGACCTGTGGAATGTCAAGAAGATTCCTCCGCAGCAACTCGAGCATTTGACTGGCAAGCCTGCGGAACTCGCCGTTCGGTCGATCCAGTACTCGTCGCTCCCTGGACACAACGTACTCGATCTCTTTGGCGGCAGCGGATCAACCTTGATCGGCGCGGAACAGACGGGACGCAATGCATTCTTGATGGAACTCGATTGCCCGTACGCAGATGTCATCGTTGATAGGTTCCAAAGATTCACAGGCAAGCCGGCGATCCTCGAGCGAACGGGCGAGTCACCGATTCCGATGAAGCCACGTGAGGAGAACATGCGATAGGAAATCGCATCACAACACATGGCAATGCCAAGCATCATCCTCGAAAATATGTACGTACTCAGAGTCACAGTTCCTGGCGAAGTCGTGCAGGTCTGCTCGGGTCGGCATGATAACTGGTCGATTCCCATCTGTGAGTCGCTCAGCGATACCATTGGCTGCGAGAGAGCGAATATCGCCGCCAGCGACAAGCGTTCGTGCCGAGTCCATCGATGCGTAATGCTGTTTGAGGACCCTGCCGGCATAGTCTGGGTAACCATCGAAATGGATGTAGATCGCTGCGTAGCGACCATCGTCTTGTTTGCAGGCGATCGTTGCGCGTGTCGACATGGTTTTGTATTCCTATTTCGAATGGCGGTGTTGGTCTGTTTCGAGGATCTCAATGCAGTCGTCTGGGAGCGAGAGCATCAACTCTCGTCCGTTGTCCCAATCAACCTCGATTTGAGTCCAACGGCCGTGGTTGTGAATCGAAACCACAGTTCCGAGGGCGCCCGCGGGGATCGGATCGGGATCGTTGGGCATGGCGATCAGGCGTATGCGATCGCCGATCTGTGGAACGTTCGTCATGGGTTGGTTTCGTTTCGCTTAGAGGATTTTTCCGAGAAGGCTATTCTTCATTGCTTCGATCGCTTCGATTGCATAGAAGTGTTCTGTGATGAGCGGGCCGGCCGTTTGCTCTTGGCTTGCGTCGGCGATCTCGAGCATGTCGGCCAAGGTCCGAAGTCCCTCAACAGCTTTGTAGTAGGCATCACGGATCTCTTGGGCTTGGTCTGCATCCATCGTGCGGAAGGCGTCGCGAAGAATCTTTTCGTTGGTCTTTTTGTCGTTGGTGGTCATCGTTGGGCTCCTAATCGTGGTGGTTTGTGGGGGTGTTTGGTATTACTCGCTCTTGAGCAGGTACTGCAGCAGCTTTTGTTGTTCGTACAGCTTGTTGAGTTCGGTCTTCGCTTCTTTGGCTTCGCGAAGATCCCCTTCGGCGAAATCCGTCCAGCTCAAGCTGCAGGGTTCGTCATTGAGCATCGCGGTCGCGTCTTCTACTGCCCGTTGAGCTCGCCAGAGCATTTGCTCTGCAGCCTTGGCCACTCGTTTCTTTGCGTCGGGAATCATCCACTCCAGACGTTGCAGCTGGTTTTGAATCGCTCGTGCGTTTGGGTTGGTGGTCGTATCGTTCATCGTCGTTGCTCCGTGTTTGGGAACTTGTTTTTGTCTGGCGTTAACACACAGTTCGCATGCGGTCGCGATAACATCAAGCCGATTCGAAAAGTAATTCCATACTTTCTGAAAGGATGTTTTCGAGTCCCACAAACGCCACCGCTTGGCCACGGTCGCGCTGCTTGCACATGTGGGGTAATAACGCAACCAAACGACGAAACGCCCACACATCGCAAACGTGGGGCGTTGTCGCGGAATCGGCCCAGGCTATCGCCGGAGCCAGTTCCGAACCTTCTTAAGTTCGAACCGGTCGAATCCCGAGACCGCATAGTCTTGGCCGTTGCGCCCGCGAGCGATCAGACGGTTTCCGCTACGCTCGACATACTCGATGGTGGTATCGAGCGACGGGTCGTCTTCAGATTGAACTTGGTACGAATGGTCGGCCTCGGGGTAAGCCCTTTCACCGTCGGCCAAATCCGTGACCAAGTGGAGTTGTCCGATGTGCATCTTAGCGCTCCGTGTCCGGGGTGGTCTGATCGCGATTGGGTAAGTGGGGATCGAGCTCTTCGGCAATCGAAAGCAGGATCTCAGAAACTTGGATGGCGTCGATGCAAGCCACCTCGCCCGTTGCAAAAGCCTTATCGAGTCGCAGGGCGACCTTACGCATCGCGTCTGCGACTCGGTAGTTCGGATCGGAGATCACTGGGCAACCTCTACTGTTGCGGTTGCCGCTACGAATCGGCCCCGTTCGGTCTTTACGAATCGCGAAGCCTCTCCCTTGGCGAGCTCCCGAAGGATCGCGCTGTAGAGGGTCGCGTGAGGGGTCTTGCCACCGGGGCTCGTCCAGTAGCCCTTGGTGGTCATCGCCTCGATCATCTGCTGGACGTTGAGGGGTTCGGTCGCTTCGCACAAAACCTTGTGAGCGGCTGCCAGAGCACTCAATCGCTTGGGTTGATCGCCATCGTTCTTGTTGGCGACCCGCTTGGGCTTGATCGGTACGATCTCCGCCGTGGTATCCGCCGGTTCGGTGGGGGCCTTTTCGCTGTGGGTTTTCGCAGCCGTTTTGCGTGCGTTGACTTCGCCCTGCAACCGCTGTGCGTTCTTGATGTGGATCTTCTTACCTGTCGCGAGGTTGGTTGCGTCCCAACCACCACGTGGTTTCTCGGCATCGATCTGGATTTCACATCGATTGCCCGAGACGTGCGCGTAGTACTTACTTCCGATCTTTACTTCTGCCTTCTTCATCTTGGTGTCTCCCAATTCGTATTCGTGGTTGGCTGCCATCGTCAGGCCGATCGAACCACCGATCGACGATCCCGATCGCATCGGGATTTCGGCTTAGGTTCCCCATACGAGGTCTGCCAATCCGACCGAAAGGAAATCCACCACCACCTGCACCTCGGTTGTGGCGGCGGGTGCATCCAACCCGCGATCGAAGTTGAAAAGGGTCTTCTTGGTCGCGCGGTCTTGAATCCAAAGCTTCGAGATCCTGCTGCGTCCGAGTTCGTACTCTTCGCTCTCGGCATGTTCTGCGAAGACCAAGGCGTCGAACCGCAGGGTGTCGTTGACCTTCCCTTGCACCCAAGCGCCTCCGCAAGAGGTGCGTCGTTCGATCTTGGTGATCCTCAGGTCGAGGTCCGTTACGTCGATCTTTTCGTTGGCCATGTTTGTTTCTCCGCGTTGGAAAAGGTGGTGAATCGTTTCGCGTTAACACACATGAGCCATGCGGTTTGCATCACAGCAAGCAGGATTCGCATTCATTTCGAGGAATGTGTGCCGGTTTGCCAAACATGTGAAAAAGCCCGCCCATTTCTGGGCGAGCATCGCAAAACTTGGCTCCAACTAGTTGTTTCTTGCCACATCCCATGCGAGTTTGGTTCCGTACCCGAGTTGCGAGCCTTCAACGATGAAAAGGACGGTGTCTTCTGCCGCATCCTCGTCGTCGCTTCTATCCTCGTCGTCTTCGTCGTAGTCGTTGATCTCGGCCCCGGATGCCAGTCCGCAGATCGAGTTCTCGAAGGGCCAGTTCTGCTGCGTCATCAAACGCACCTCGGCATCGCCACCGATCTCAACTCGGTAGTCTTCGAGCCGCTCAATCAATTCGTCGATCGTCATGTTTGTTTCTCCTGTGTCTTTGAAAATGGATGTCTAACGAACGTCTACACACATGAGCCATGCGGTGCGAATTACAGCAAGTCATTCATGCGAAGAACCGGAAACGTTTCTTCAGCTTCGCTTCGATACCGTCGTAGCCCACAGAGTGCGGCGTGTGGCGTTTGCATCAAACGCGGGTTTCTATTCGTTAAATACCCCAATGACGCCACGGTTGGCGGACGTTGCGGTGAAGAATGCCAAGATTGCAAGAAGAAGGAACTACACAGAGCAGTTCCGGTCGTCGTTGTTGGTAGCTATCGATTCCTTTGCAGTCGTGTCGTATTTCTTGGCCAGGTCCAAAAGTTTTGTTCTGATCGTCTTCCAATCAGGCGTTTGGTCGCCGTTGGTGATCTCGCCGAAGGCCTTGTTACGAAGGACACCCTTGTACCAACCTTTGGTCCAACCCAACCGGTAGAAGAGGCGGTTAAGTTCCGTCTCACCGAACCCTGCACCTGGTCGATCCCAACAGTGCCCCAACATTACGCCACCGTCGCGACTAAACATGCTCCGCATTACCAGGCGAAGATGCGGTCAGAACGCGACACTGCGCCCGCGGTGGCCCCACGTTTCGAGATACCAAAACACGGAGGTTTGAGATGAGTAAAGGGAATGGTCCGGTCGACCCGACGAGGCTCACGTTAGAGCAGGCTGCAAAGCTGCTTTCAGCGGCCTATCGGGAAAGAATCGATATCGAGAAGATCCAACTCGACCTACAAGAGGGTGCGCCTGTGAACGTCGATGGTACGATCAACCTCGTGCACTACAGCGCATGGCAAGCAAAGGAGATGGGACGTGGCGAATGATCCCCGAAAACTTAAACCTAGCGAGCTTTGCCGACTGCTCAACTCAACGCCGCTGGGCGAGGTGATCAGCGAGCGTCAACTGTATCGACATCGACAACGTGCCGGCACACGCATCGGCGACAACAAGACGGTGGATTTGCTTAGGTACTGCGCATGGATGCACGTCGTGCGTTACACGCCAAGGCCGAATAGTGGTGTCGATCCCTATGAAGCCATTAAAGAACGTGCGCGTGCACGCAATGCAGCGCTCGCACTTGCTGGTCGAGACATCGGTGAACTGCCGGCGGTCGACAACGCCGATCGTAAAGACCGCGCGTCGCGTGACTTTCGCTACTTCTGCGAGACCTATTTTCCGTTGACTTTCCATCTCGCATGGTCCCCGGATCATATCAAGGTGATGGATAAGATTCAGCAAGCAGTTGTCCAAGGTGGATTGTTTGCGCTGGCGATGGCTCGAGGCAGCGGGAAGAGTTCGATCGCGGAAGTTGCTTGCATTTGGTCGGTGCTCTATGGGCATCGCAACTTCGTCTGTTTGATTGGCAGCGACGAGGGGCACGCCTGTGATATGCTTGAGTCGATCAAAACGGAACTCGACAGCAACGAACTGCTGTTCGCTGATTTCCCAGAGGTCTGCTTTCCAATCCAAGCCCTTGATGGGATCTCGAATCGGGCCAATGGGCAACTCTACAAAGGCCAGCGTACGCAGATTGGTTGGACTGCCAAAGAGGTTGTCCTACCAACGATTGAAGGCAGCCAAGCCAGCGGAGCGATCATCAAGGTTGCCGGCCTTACCGGCCGCATCCGCGGCATGAAGTTCAAACGCCCCGACGGTCGAACCGTGCGGCCCAGCTTGGTCGTGCTCGATGACCCACAAACCGATGAATCGGCGCGTTCGCTCTCGCAGTGCGCGAATCGCGAAAGCATCCTTGCAGGCGCGGTGTTGGGGCTTGCTGGTCCAGGCAAGAAGATCTCGGGCATCATGCCTTGTACAGTAATTCGCCCTGGCGACATGGCTGACAAGATCTTGGATCGCGATCGGCATCCGGAATGGAACGGTGAGAGAACCAAGATGGTTTACTCATTCCCACAGAATGAATCGCTTTGGCAACGTTATGCCGAGATCCGAGCTGAAGGAATGCGGAACGGCGACGGGGGGAAAGCGGCGACCCATTTCTATCGTCAGAATCAACGAGCCATGGATGAAGGCGCGGTAGTGGCTTGGCATGAGCGATTCAATCATGACGAGCTATCGGCAATCCAACATGCAATGAACCTGAAGCTGCAGGATGAGGCAGCGTTCTTCGCCGAGTACCAAAACCAGCCCTTGCCTGAAGAAACGGTTGTTGACGGCATGCTGAAGGCTGACGAGATCGCCACCAAGATCAATCGAATGGAACGCGGCCTGGTCTCGATTGGAGCTAATCATCTCACGGCCTTCATCGACGTTCAGCAAAAGTTGCTCTTCTACCTTGTCGCTGCCTGGGAGGACGATTTCACCGGCTACATCGTTGACTATGGCTGTTACCCTGACCAACAGCGAGCTTACTTCACTCTTCGAGACGCACGTCAAACACTTTCGACCCAAGCCACTGGCACAGGACTTGAGGGGTCAATCTACGCCGGCCTTGAATCGCTGACATCGTCACTTCTCGATCGCGAGTGGCAGCGCGATGATGGGGCAGCGATGCGCATCGGCCGATGCCTGATCGATGCCAATTGGGGAACATCGACAGATGTGGTCTACCAATTTTGCCGGCAATCAAAACACGCCGCTGTGATCATGCCGAGCCACGGTCGTTTCGTTGGAGCATCGAGTTTGCCATTTAGTGAGTATCGACGCCGACCTGGCGATCGCGTTGGGCTTAATTGGCGTATTCCCAACGTCCACGGCAAGCGGGCTATTCGCCACGTTGTTTTCGACACCAACTGGTGGAAGTCCCTTGCCAATGCTCGCCTGCGTGTGGCCATGGGCGACCGCGGTTGCCTGTCGATCTTCGGTACCAATCCCGAAACACATCGAATGTTCGCCGATCATTTGACCTCAGAGTACTTCATCAAGACCCAAGCGAGAGGCCGAAGCGTCGATGAATGGAAGCAGCGACCGGAGCAGCCAGACAACCACTGGTTTGACTGCTTGGTCGGTTCTGCAGTAGCAGCGTCTATGCAAGGCGTGATTCTTCCAGGCATCGAAGGGGTAGCCGAAGTCCGCAAGGATCGAATGAGCTTTACCGAGATGCAAAAGCGACGGCGGAAGCAATAACGCCGGAAGATGAATCGAAAAAATCTTCCCGCTTCTCCGTCAATCTACATGCGTACCGGGTATGCCTACAGATAGAGGACCACTTCTTCACTCGTGAGTAGACCGTTCCATGTCAGAAGACTTGCAAGAGACGATTCGCGAAAACGCCAAAGGGCCTGCGAAGGCTTCCGGCGATGCAGGAAGCGTCGAACAGCATTCGCTGAAGGACCAGATCGAAGCCGATCGCTATCTAGCTTCCAAAGAGGCTGCAAAGTCGAAGCGCCGTGGCCTGATCTTCAACAAGCTTGTTCCACCGGGGGCCGAGTAACCGTGTTGTCCTGGATTTCCAATTGGTGGTCGCCTAAAGCGGTACGAGCGAGCAAGCCGAACTCGGTTCGCGTCATGCGTGCACGCTACGACGCTGCGGTGACCACTGACGACAATCGGCGCCACTGGGCCAATGCGGACGGGCTTTCGCCCAACGCATCCAATAGCGCCGAGGTACGGAGAGTCCTTCGTAACCGTGCTCGGTATGAAACGGCCAACAATTCGTATGCCCGAGGGATCGTCTTGACCCTCGCCAATGATGTAGTCGGTACCGGCCCCCGGTTGCAGATGCTCACCAACAATGCGGAAGCCAATCGCCGCATCGAGCAGTCCTTCATGCAGTGGTCCTGTTCGGTACAACTCGCTGAAAAACTCCGCACGATGCGGATGGCTCGCGCCACGGATGGCGATTCTTTTGCTGTCCTAACCAACAACCCGCGTCTCGAAACCGAAGTTCAGCTGGACCTGCGACTGATCGAGGCCGACCAGGTCACAACCCCCGATCTCGATCGCATCTCGAAGATAGCCGTCGATGGCATCGTCTTCGATGCCGCTGGTAATCCGATCGAGTACCACATCCTTCGAAACCATCCTGGTGACGGATACTACTCGGCGCGCAACGCCTACGACCGAGTTCCCTCTGCGGCTGTGTTGCACTGGTTCCGTGTAGATCGTCCGGGACAAACACGCGGGATTCCGGACATCATGCCGGCGATCCCGCTTTTTGCGCAATTGCGCCGCTTCACGTTGGCAGTACTCGCTGCTGCTGAAACCGCAGCAGACTTCGCTGGGATCCTTTACACCGACGCGCCCGCCAATGGGGAAGCCGATGCAGCCGAACCGTTCGAACCGATCGAACTTGAGAAGCGTGCATTGGTGACCATGCCCGGTGGATGGAAGATGTCCCAGATGCAAGCCGAGCAACCTTCGACGACGTATGCAGAGTTCAAACATGAGCTGCTAAATGAAATCGCACGTTGCTTGAACATGCCCTTTAATGTGGCCTCTGCGAATTCTAGTGGGTACAACTATGCCTCTGGGAGGCTCGATCACCAAGTATATTTCAAGGCCATTCGAGTCGAGCAATCCCATCTCGAGCGCGTCGTTCTCGATCGCATTCTCGCTGCTTGGTTCGATGAAGCGGCATTCGTACCGGATCTGCTTCCAACCGGTCTCGGCCCCTTCGCGAGTTGGTCCCATCAGTGGTTCTGGGATGGGCATGAGCATGTCGATCCGGCCAAGGAAGCGAACGCGCAAGCCACACGCTTAGCCAGTCACACTACGACCCTGGCAGATGAATACGCCAAGCGCGGTCAGGACTGGGAAACACAGCTGCGTCAAAGAGCGAAAGAGATCGCGCTCATGTCGGAACTCGGTCTAACACCAGAGTCGGTTCCCTCAAACTCTCCACAGGATGATTCCCATGTTCAAGACGAGGAAGTCCCCACCGATGATGCTTAAACCCCAGGAACAACAGAGCCAGTTGTGCATTACAGCGACCGCAATGCTCGACATCGACGCCTCGGCAGATGGATCGGCGAGCGGTGTGTTGCCGAGGTTTCGGATGGTGGCCTACACAGGTGGCCCAATGCGGATTGCGGGTTGGCGCTATCCCGTGATCATCGATCTTGTTGGACTCGCGATCCCCTCACAATCTCGGCCCATTCGTTTCGGCCACGACCCACTTTCGGGTGTTGGACACACGGACACGATTCGGGTCGAAGCCGGACAACTGATCGCAACGGGAATCGTATCACGCGACACTCCCGCTGCGCGCGAAGTCGTGGTCAGCTCCAAGAACGGGTTTCCATGGCAAGCCTCGGTGGGTGCCGGCGTTGATGAATTCGAATTCGTCAAAGAGGGACTCAAGGTTACCGTCAACGGGACGCAGTACAGCGGCCCTGTGAACGTGGTTCGCAAGTCGTCCCTCGGTGAGATCAGCTTTGTGGACCTCGGAGCCGACGGTGCCACGAGCGCCAGTGTCGCAGCGAATGCTACCAGCGGTGCGGATGAACCCGAGCCATCGGGCGACGTCGACCCTATTGCTGAAACCTCGTTGCCATCCGACATCGGTCACGGCACCGCCTCTGTGACCGTTCCAGCAACCGAACCATTGCCGATTGCAGAGCCTGAGTCGCAAGTACCTTCCTCGCATGTCCCTTCGACGAATGTGAACGAAGCAATTGAAGCCATGCGACAGGCACATGCGGCTGAAATCGAACGGATCTCCGGAATTCGTAGCATCTTCAAAGGGCATTTTCCCCAACTCGAGGCGAGGGCGATTCGTGAAGGATGGACCCTACAGAAATCGGAGCTTGAATACATGAGGATTTCACGACCCGCACTTCCGGCCGTTCATGTTTCGGAGAATCGCATTTCGGCAGCGGTCCTCGAGACCGCGTGTTACCTGGCTGCTCGCCTTCCCGACGTTGAGCAATTGGCGGACGAACAATCCCTCGAGTTGGCATCGCGCCGGTACCGGGGAGGCATTGGTTTGCAAGAGTTGCTCTTGGAAGCGGCGTGGGCCAACGGCTACACGGGCCGGAACTTTCGTGACTCGCGCGCGGTGCTTCGCGCAGCATTCGGACATTCCATTGAAGCGTCGTCGTTTTCCAACATCGATATTGGTGGCATCCTTTCCAATGTTGCCAACAAGTTCCTATTGGACGGCTTTTTTAGCGTCGAGCGCACATGGCGAAACATCTGCTCGGTTCGCAATGTGACCGACTTCAAGACCGTGACTAGCTATCGACTGATCGGAAAGGATCAGTACGAACTAGTCGCGCCCGGAGGCGAGATCAAGCATGGCACGCTTGGCAATGAGCAATTCACGAACAAGGCCGACACCTACGGATTGATGCTCTCGATCGATCGAAGGGACATCATCAACGACGATCTGGGTGCGATCACCACGGTACCGCGCAAACTCGGTCGAGGGTCCGGTCTGAAAATCAACGATGCGTTCTGGACGACGTTTATGAACAACGCGTCCTTCTTCACTGCCGGGAACAAGAACTTCATCTCGGGCGCCACGACCGCGCTCTCGATCGATGGCTTGACGCTCGGCGAAACCACCTTCATGGACCAGGTGGATGGAGATGGCAAGCCGATCGGCCTCATGCCCGCCATTTTGTTGGTTCCAACTGCGATTTCGGCGATCGCTTCGCAACTCTTCAAGTCACTAGAGATGCGCGACAACACGGCCAATGCCAGAACGCCTATTACCAATCCCCACCAAGGGAAATATCGAGTCGAGGTCAGTCGGTACCTGGGTAATACCTCGTACACGGGGAACTCGACAAAGGCTTGGTACCTGATCTCCGATCCGAACGATGTCCCAACCATCGAAGTCGCGTTCTTGAATGGCCAAGAATCACCCACGATCGAAACGGCCGATGCGGACTTCAACGTGTTGGGCATCCAGATGCGGGGCTACCACGACTTCGGCGTGGCACTTCAGGATCCGCGTGGAGCTGTCAAGAGCAAGGGCGAAGTATAAGCCTCTCGCTGGTCATTTGTACGGTTTTTGCTCGATCATTCCAACTAGGTACTCAGAACCATGCCACAAGCCACATTTATTCAGGAAGGCCATTACATCGATCACACTCCCGCGGGCGCACTCGCGTCAGGTGACGTTGTGGTCCTAGGCGACTTGGTCGGGGTCACGCTTCGGCCACTCGCTGCGGGGGAGTCGGGTGCACTCGCCGTCGATGGCATCTTCGACTTCAACAAAAACACGGGAGTTGCTTACACGGTTGGAACCATCCTGTATTGGGACGACACCAACAACGTCGTCACGACGACTTCGGCGGGCAACAAAGCCATCGGCAAGGTAGTGCGTGCGGCCGCACTGGCCGATACCACAGTGCGCATCCGGGTCAGTCAGTAATCCAACTCCATCCTTGTCTTACCTCACGAACAACTTTCATTCGCAGGAATCACAATGAAGATCCGATGTTTGTCGCTACTGTTTTGGGTGGCTTGTTGCATCCCCATCCTTGCATTCGCTCAGGAGAACATCTGTATTGATGGCAGCTGCCAGGCTGAGAAGCTGGTGGCAGGGACCATCTACTTGAATCCACTCCGCGAGGAATTGCAATTTGTTGATGACCAACCCGTGGCGACGGCCGACACGACCCAGGCTGATCGCTTTGATCAGGTCATTCTCGCGACCGTACGTGTGACCGTCAGCGGAGTCTGTGGGAGTGGGACTGTCGTGGGGCGTACCCAAGAGGGGAACGCAATCGTACTCACCAACGCGCACGTCGCCGGAACCACGCGAGGGCGCAATGTCAATCTCGAACGCTGGAATACCGACGGAACCAGTGAACGTGGTACGGGAACCATCATTGCATCCGGGTACGGACGAGGGACCAGTGTGGATTTCGCGCTGCTCAAGTGCAATGCAGGCTTCGCGCGAGATGTTGCTCCAATTCCGCTTGCGGATCGGTACCCCAGCAATCAATCGTTAGTGACGACCTATGGGTGTCCCCGCTGTGAGTGGCCAAGTTTGCAAGTATTGAAACTCAACCGCAAGGAAGGTCAGATCCTCTCGTGGAAACCGGAAGCCATCGGAGGACGCAGTGGCTCGAGTTTGATTGACTATTCCGAAGGTGGACCGCGCGTCGTGGGTTTGCTGACGTGGGCCGGTGGTGGCGAGGGACTTGGTCAATCGACACCGTTTTTGCTCAGCGCAATGCGCGGCAAATTGCCCGCGACCCTGGAAGGACTTCCTGCTGGCGTTCGCGAAGTCAGCGACCAATTCGCGGCCACCGAAGACCTCGTACAGGTTCCATCCACAACCCAAGGGGAACCGTTGCGGTGGCCCATGGGGTTGCTCGCCCAGGCACAAGTGCAAGATGACGTCATCGATTCCATCCTCGATCCACCCAAAGTACAGCCAAAGCCTCGTCAACCGGAGGATCTTCAACCGGCTCCGGTCCCACCCGAAGGATTGAACTGGACCTCAAGCCAGTTGATTGCCACATCCGCAGTGTCGAGCATCTTGCTCATGTTGGGACTGCAGTATGGATTGCCCTTGCTCCTTCAGGCTATCCGCCAACTGCGGAAATCGCGCGGCCAGACCTTGCTCTCCGACGACCAATTCCAACAACTCCTCGATCAGTACCAACAACTGCTGAAGCTCATGGAACAAAACGTTCAAGCAACTTCCGCACGACAAGACCGATCGATCGAGTCCCCATGACCAACCTGCTGCAATCGGGACAGGAGTGGCTCGCGAATCAACTGAAGATCCATGCCTCGTCAGACGTGATCTACCAACGAGGTGCTGGTCAGGTCAGTGTCCAAGCGATCATCGGGCGGACATTGTTGAAACTCGAGGACGGATACGGCGGAGTTCACATGGAATGGACTGACCGAGACTTCCTCATCCAGCCGACCGACCTTGTCATTGCCGGATTGCCAATCCTACCCGAACGCGGCGACACGATTCGAGAAACGCAATCCGGGAAGACCTATATCTACGAAGTGATGGCTCCTGGGAGCGAACCTCCTTGGCGTTGGTCCGACCCGCATCGCAAATTGCTTCGAATTCACACGAAACAGATCGGAGTTGAGTGATGCCTGCAAGCATCGTCGCAATCGCAGATGCAGTGACTGCGGAACTGAATGGCAGTTCATTCAGCCAGCCGTTCGTTGCGCAGCGAAGCTACGTGCCGACCTACGACCTGCAGACCATGAATGACCTCAAGGTCACGGTAGTCCCGAAAGGGATCAGCAGCGTATCGCTCGACCGATCGCGCGACAGTTTTGACTATCAAGTCGATGTTGCAGTGCAGAAAAAGACACTCATACAGCTCGACGTGGTGGACCCCTTGATGCTGCTTGTGGAGGAGATCGCGGATCACTTCCGAACCAATCTGCTCGTCAGTTTTCCAGGGGCGCGTTTTATGAACGTGGAGAACTCGCCTGTCTTTGCGCCCGATCATTTGCAGGAACTGCGTCAATTCACCAGCGTGCTGACTCTCACCTTTCGACTCTGGAGATAACCAATGACGACCGGTGACGTGGGTCCATTCCGCATGCAGTTCACGAACTCTCGAGGGGTCACGCGCGAAATCCCCGGACTCGATGATTTGGACGATATGTTCAAAGTGAAGTCGATCCAGAAGAAGTTCCGCGATTCATGGACTCGGCCTGTTACCGACCTGTGGGATGTTGCCACCAGTGGCGGAACGACAGCATCGGTTGCAGGTGGCGTCCTGACGATCGCATCGGGCACAACCGCAGGGGGCTATGCGGAGTTGCTCTCGAAGGAGATCTTCACGATCCCGTTTCGGGCCATGGTTTCCTTGCAATCCGGCGCGACCCGGCAGGTAAACACGCACCATATTGTGGAAGCTCTTTCGGTCGATCCAATGACGGGGATTCCGGATGGTAAGCACAGCCTATTCTTCGATGTGGGAGGCGCGGCAAGCACGACCGTCACGAACATGCTGTATTACGTCCAGAACGGAGGCCTTGCGCCACTGGCGTCTACCGCATCGACCATTCTTACCACCGCATCGTATTCTGTCTTCGAGTTGGAGCCGTTCTCCGACGAATGCTATTTTCACTCACGACCTGTGGATTCTCCCAGTGGCCGCGCGAACTCCTACGTGCGCCATCAACAGATTCCGGATCCGACGGCTTCCTATAAGCTGCGGATCCGTTCGATGAACCACCAGGGATTCAAAGCCGTATCCGGTGCGGTCACTGGACCTGGTAATGTGATTCGCTTGACGGTCACCGCGCACGGTTACACTGGAACGCAAACCCTCTGGATCGAGTACCTAAACGGTGTCACCAACAATGGTCAAGTGATCCGGGGCAACTTTACCGCCACGGTGATTGATGCCAATACGCTGGACTTGACCGGGACGGTGTTTGGTGGCGCTTATGTGGTCGGATCCGGGCTTGTTGCGTTGGCTGCAGCGCCGGCAGCAAGCATCAACTTGCAATCCCAATTCATCAATTGTCAGGACTACGCTGAACTAACATCGGAGATCACAGCAGGCCGTGGCCAAACGGTGGTTGGTCAAGGACTCGGTGTGATTATTACCGGGGCGACTGCCTCGACGACCAATATTGGGACCGTGACTGCCAGCGTTGCTGGCCAAGCCGCGCATGATGCCGTAGTGTCAGGCAGTCCGGTTCGCGTTGCGGCGCGGGCTCTGACTGCCGCCTACGCCAGTGTTGCATCCGGAGACGTTGCTGATTTGGTTGCGACCCTACAGGGAGTTCTGGTTACACGACCTTGGCAGATCCCCGAATTGGAATGGTCGTATGCTTCTGCCGCTGGTGGCGTAATTAGCACCACCGACGTCATTGTAGCCGCTGCAGCCGGTGCAGCGCTTCGACGTTACATCTGCTCAATGCAGCTATCGAACAACTCAGCCGTGGCCACCGAAGTGGTTCTCAAGGATGGAGCAGCCATCATCTGGCGAGGCCACTTACCCGCCAATGCGCCGATGGCTGAAATCATCTTCGAAAACCCCTTGCGCACTACCGCCAATACCGCATTGAATTTTGCATGCATCACGACGGGGGCGGCAGTGTACTTCAACGCACAGGGGTACACCGCACCATGATTGGCGTGAGAGTGAAAACAAAAAACTCGATGGCTCGCGTTCTTGCGAAGGCGAAGCAAGGCAATTTCAAAAGCCTTGGGCATGCCGGAGCTGCAATCCGACTGGTTGCTCGCCGCAGCATTCGCAGGCGCAAGACCGCCTCCATGCCTGGTTCAGCACCCAACACACGCCGTGGCCGACTCAAGCAATCGATTCGCTATGCGCTCGACAAGCAGCGAGGTGTGGTGCTGATCGGTCCGGACTTCGAGGTTGTAGGTACCGCGGGCAAGGCCCACGAATTCGGCGGCCGATTCCGCCGTGAAGTGTATCCCAAGCGACCATTCATGGGACCTGCACTGGAAAAAGTCAAAGACCGTTTGCCCTCGATGTGGGCGAGTAGCATTCGCTAAGGAGGAATTGGAATGCCTGCCAAATTAGGATTAGACGCCAAGCTCTATCGCAACACGGCTACCTATGCGACTCCCACGTGGGACATCATCGGAAACGTTCGTGATCTGACGCTCAACCTGGAAACGGGCGAAGCCGACGTCTCGACGCGCGCCAACAACGGCTGGCGCGCCACGGTCGGCACCCTTAAAGATGCATCGCTTGAATTCGACATGGTTTGGGATACATCCGATACCGATTTCACCGCCATTCGGGATGCGTTTCTCAATAACACGACGCTCGAATTCGCCGTTATGGATGGACTCATTACCGGCGCAGGTAGCAGCGGATCTCAAGGACTGCGAGCCACATTCCGCATTGCAAGCTTCAGTCGCAACGAATCGCTCGAAGAGGCAATCACGGTTTCGGTAACCGCCAAACCAACCTATGCCCTCAATCCACCCTCTTGGCTGACCGTTCCGTAGTCGAGTCAATCGGTTTCCTAGGCGAGTCGTTCCTTGTACGAAAGGTTTCTGGGTATGCACAGCTTTGTTGACAACGCGAAACGGACTTGGGAGGTCTCGATCAACGTCACCGCCGTAAAGCGGATCCGTGGACTTCTCGGGGTCGACCTTTATGCGCTCGTTGACGATGGGTTCAAGTCACTCGCGAAACTCGTCTCGGATCCAGTGACACTGGCCGACGTTTTGTATTGCTTGTGCAAGGACCAAGCCGAGAAGCAATCGATCACCGACGAAGAGTTCGGGCGAGCATTGGCTGGCGATGCGATCACGCTGGCAGCAGACGCATTCGTCGAGGAACTGATCGATTTTTTCCCCGATGCCCGCGCGAGGGCCAGTCTTCGGAAGGCGATCGAAGCGGGCAAAGCGGTGCGGGACAAAGTACTCAACCACGCGGAGAAGATCCTCGACTCGATCAACCCCGAAACCGAAGCGCAGAAGTGGATCAGCTCGTCTGGCACCTGGCCGGAGTCGTCGGGTGCGACCCAGGACCATTCACTCTCAGGGAGTTGATCGCCATGGGTGAATCCCGAAGCCAATTTCTGTGGGGACATACCTCCGCAGTGCTTGCGATGCTTGCCAATATCCATCGCGATGCGAAGCGGTCGCGCACGTTCAAACCAGCAGATTTCAATCCGCATGCCAAGTCGCCCAAACCAATTCATGAGAAAGCCGGGATTGAAATCTTGAAACAAGTCTTTGTGGACCGAGTCGGAGGAGCTTAAACAATGGCATCCAGCTCTAGCATCAAGGCCGGTGCAGCCTACATCGAACTCTACACCAAAGACTCGCGTCTGGTGAAGGGACTCAACGATGCGGCCAAACGTCTGAACGCACTGGGTACCAGCTTGCAAGGGATCGGTACCAAGCTGACCTTGCTCGGCGCTGGGATGCTCACCCCATTGGCTGGGGCTGCCAAGGTCTTTGCTGACATGGGCAGCAACCTGGTCGATATGAGCCAACGGACCGGAGTGTCGGTCGAAGCGCTTTCGGAGCTCGGTTTCGCCGCCGAGCAGTCGGGATCCGATCTTGGCACATTGGAAACCTCTCTCAAGAAGATGCAAAAGCTGCTCTTTGAGGCGGCTTCGGGTTCCAAGTCCGCCCAGGAGACTCTGGTATCGCTGGGTGTTTCGATTGCTGATATCGCATCACTAACTCCCGACAAGCAATTCAAGCTCATCGCCGATCGACTCTCGCAGATCGCAGATCCCGCGATTCGAACGGCAACCGCGATGGCCATCTTCGGGAAGTCTGGGACCTCAATCCTTCCGATGCTCCAAAACGGGGCCAAGGGAATCGAGGAGTTGCAACAGCAGGCGCGCAATCTTGGCCTCACGATGTCGACCGAAGATGCTCAAGCGGCCGAAGCCTTCGGCGATCGCCTCGATGTGCTGTGGAAAGTGCTCAAGAAATCCGCCTTCACGATTGGCTCTGCACTCGAACCAGCCCTTTCGGCCATGGTGGACGCGGCGGCGAATATCGTGAAGACGACATCGGATTGGATCGCAAGCAACAGGGAACTCATCGTTACTGCGTTCAAGCTCGCGCTCGCAATCACTGCCGGTGGTGCCGCATTGGTTGCTCTCGGTGGCGCGGCCTTCGGCGTTGCTACAGGCTTGAGTACTGCAGCAGCCATCATTGTGGCGGTCGGGAAAGGGGTCGCGATCCTTGGTACTGCGATCGCAGCGTTACTCTCTCCGATCGGGTTGACGATCGCTGGATTGTCCACACTTGTCGCCTATTTGTTGTACGCGACCGGTGCCGGTGCGCAGGCCATGCAGTGGCTCGGCGATCGATTCAATGAACTGAAGGATACAGCCCTCGCGGCGTGGCAGGGAATCGGCGATGCGCTCGCCACCGGTGACATCGCCCTGGCTGGCAAGATCCTGTGGCTCACGTTGAAGATGGAATGGCAGCGTGGAATCAATTTTCTGGAATCGAAGTGGCTCGAGTTCAAGGGATTCTTTGTTGGGATCTTTCAAAGTGCGGTCTACAGCGTTGCTGGACTGATGACCGACGCATGGGCGGGCTTGCAAACCGGCTGGCTCGAAACCACACACTTCATCGCTGATAGCTGGACTGTCCTGATCAGCCTTCTGCAAAAGGGCTGGAATCGATTTAGCGGCTTTTTCCAAAAGGTGTGGGCCCGCATCCAGGGTTTGTTTGGTGATACGAATGCAGAAGCCGAGATCGCAAAGATCAATGATGAGATCGCGCGGCAGGATGGGTTAATAAAACAAGGTCAAAACCAGACGATCCTCGATCGAGAGGCGCAGCGCAATGAGCAGCGCGACCAAATCGAACAAAATCGCGCGGGTGCGCAGGGCGCTCTAGGGGACATGCAAGCCCAGGAGCAAGCTGCTCTGGCTGCAGCCAATCAAAAAGCCCTTCAGGAATCGGAAGCTGAACTTGCCAAGGCGCGCGCCGAGTGGCAATCAGCTGTGGGAGATGCTGCAGAAAAGCGGGCCGAAACGAGCCCGGGAACCGGTAATAAATTGAAGATTCCAGGTTTCGAAATGCCCACCGGCAGCGGGCTCGATCAACTCATGTCCGAGACCAAGAAGAAAACGGATGTCGTTGGAACTTTTAACCCGCTCGCGGCGATGAATCTCGGTGCGGATTCATTAGGGGAACGGACCGCGAAGGCAAGCGAAGAGGTCGCGGCCAATACCAAGAGACTCGTCCAGCAAGCCAAACAAGGCGGCTTGGTATTCGGATAGGAAACCGTCATGGCAGACCCCGTCATTATCGAGCGATTCGACTCTCGCGAAGTCAACGAGAGCAAAGACAATCCCACGGTGGACCTGATCTACATGATCATGAACACCGAGAGTGAGTCGGTTGCAAAGGGCTTGTTGGGATCAACCGCACCTCCAATGTATGGAGTGTTGTTCCTCGACAGTTACCGGGTCGTGCACGTAGGGGGCGGCGTCTGGGAAGGAACCGCCCGTTATGTCAAATGGACAAGTGAATCGCAGTATTCGTTCGACACTGGTGGCGGCACGCAGCATGTCACCCAAAGCCTGGTCAACGTCCAGCAAGTCGCTGCCCCAGGATTCTTGGCACCGAATTTCTATGGCGCGATCGGCGTGACTGACGACCGGGTCGAGGGGACCGATATCACGGTTCCTGTTTTCAACTTCACCGAAACCCACTATCTCCTAACAAATCTAGTAACCCCGGCATACAAATTAGCCCTCTTCAATCTGACTGGCAAAGTGAACGGAGGTTTATTTAAGGGATTCGCAAAAGGCGAGGTTTTGTTCTTGGGCGCGAGTGGATCCAAACGTGGGCTCGATGACTGGGAGATTACCTTTCGATTCGCGGCCAGTCCCAATGTAGCCAGTCTATCGCTGGGCAGCATTACGGGTGTGTCTAAGGAAGGTTGGCATTACCTGTGGGTTCGCTTTATCGATGATGAAGACAATACCGCGAAGGCCCTGATCAAACGCCCTATCGCAGCCTATGTCGAACAAGTCTATCCCTATGGCGATTTCTCCGGGCTCGGAATTGGAGTCTGATGCATGGGAGACCAATTCCGAAAAGTCCAACCCGGTGATCCACTCAAGATTCCGGCCGAAGCATGGAATGCGCTGGTCGACCTTGCCCAACAACAAAAGAACCAAAAGCACGATCAGTTCGCCAACGTTGAAGGGACTGTACGTCAATCGACATTCGCTAAAGTGCGCAATCAAACTGGTACCGATCTCAATCGATTCTCGATCGTGGCCCTCGGTACTCCGATCGTGACGCCATCTGACAACCTGATTGAATTCAAACGGCAAGTGAGTTTCCAGGGTTTGGTCCCAACCGCGAATACTGGTGCGCGATTCGGTGTGTTGTTGGAACCGCTGGCTGTGAACACCATCGGCACGGCCGCGTTCGCCGGTTGCATCATCACGCGCATTTCCGTCGGCGCAACCCTCTACAACTGCGCGGAAACAGTAGCGGGCCAAAACGGATTCCTGCAGTGTGTCCCCCACGGACCTGCATCCATTCTCTGGATCGAACCCTCGGGGGCAGTGCGATGGGCCGTGATTCGATTCGACGACTCGAACTATGAAGAGATCGTTTACATCACCAGCAATATTCCGGATGCCAATGGCTACTACCCAGGCGTGGTCCAACGGTTTGATGTGGTATCGAAGTCCTGGGGTAGCCTCTTCTCGTGCAAGGTGGTGGATGCCAACAAATGACCCTGTACGCGCGTCGCTACATCGCCACCTCGATTGTTGGCACGGATACAGGACTGCCTGTGTACGCAGCAACCTGTTCCCAACAACGCTCAGGGCAAAGCCCCAAACGGCAACTTGGCCATTTCCTCGGTATGAACAATGGAGAACCTTTGTATGCAATATCTAGCTGCGAGTTTCCTCAGATGGGTCGTTACCTCATGCGCTATGTGGGGTTCGCTGACCTGCCTGTCTACGCCATCGTTTGCTGCCCGAACTCATCGAGTGGTTCATCGGGGAGCAGCGGCACATCAGGTACGTCAGGTTCATCAGGATCGTCGGGGTCCAGTGGCTCTTCGGGTTTATCGGGTTCGCACAGCGGTTCGGGATCGCTCGGAAGCAGCGGATCCTCTGGATCGGGCTCTGGAGGTACCTCTGGATCCGGAGGAAGCTCGGGACCTCCGGGCAAGAGCGGTGGTTCTGGCTCCAGTGGATCATCAGGTTCGAGTGGCACCTCTGGGTCGAGCGAAAGTGGATCATCGGTCTCCAGCGGCAGCTCGGGCAGTTCCGGCTCATCTGGTTCGTCCGGGACTTCGGGTTCCAGTGGTTCATCGGGTTCAAAACCATCTGGGAGCAGTGGCTCGAGCGGCAGCGGATCGCAGAGTGGCAGCAAACAATCTGGCTCGGGCTCAGGTTCTTCGGGACCCAGCGGCAGTAACTCTGGTCCAAGTGGCTCCGGAAATAGTGGATCAGGTTCAGGCAGCGGACCCTCTGGAGACAGCTACGGCAGTGGTTCAGGATCGAGTGGATCTGGATCTGGCTCTGGAAGCAGATCCGGTTCGGGCTCCAGTGGCATCGGTTCAAGCGGCGTTGGTAGCTCCGGGCAATCTTACGGATCAAGCGGTGCTAGCGGTTCAGCATCAAGCAGCGGCAGCTCTGGTTCGGCGAGCGGTTGCTGTTGCCCGTGTTACTTCGAGTGGAATGGCGATTCCTGGGTTGGGGTGGGTGTGCCCGACCCGTGTATTCCACAGAACGGACCATTTCACCCAGCATGCATTTGCGAGGGCCCAATCCCGAGCAGTCCGGGTTCGTTCATTGGGCAAGTTCTCTACACAGGATGTGAGTACCAAACATGATAAGTGAACCCATCGAATGCCCTCACAATGTGGATGGCTATTGCCAAGTATCAACTCAGTTGGCTGACATGCCGGTTCCGATTGCTGAAGATGCCTGCGCCGCATGTATCCTTCAAACGAATCCGCGAACTAAGAACAGCGTTACCTGCAGCAAGGCCATTCAGTATCGAACTCTCGTTGGGATGCTACCGACGCAAGAATTGCTGGATTGCGTGAAGACACCATCCAAAGGCATAGGGACCGAGCTGGAGATTTTGATCGAACGCACGCGCACCTTCCTCCAGCGACTTCGATTGGATTGGCTACTTCCACCATCGATCGATTGTGGATGCAGTGCCACCAAAGCACTGATGAACACGCAAGGTTCACTGATCTGTCTCAATAACCGACATGAGCACACGCGCGACATCCTTCATCGCTGGAAGAATCATCTGCCAGCGATCCGGTTCATTCCGTTCGTTCGTTTCTTGATCGAACGCTACATCATCCGCGCGGCAAACATCTTTCAAACCAAGGAGAACATTCATGGCTAGTTGCATGGAAGCCCATTCCGAAATGACTCCCGAAGCCATGATGGAACTGATCGCTACCTGTCCACCAGGTCCCTGGCCCAATGCATGGGGCACCTGGGACAATACCATCGAAGCCCATCGCCGCTTGGTCGACCAGTATATCGACAACCTCAAACCCAGTCGGGTCACATATCCCCAGGATCGTGGCATCGTCATTGCAGGCGGAGGTTTGAAGTATTTTCCGAGCGTGTGGGTCAACGTCAATTTACTGAGGCATTTCGGCTGCAAGCTCCCGATCCAGCTTTGGTATCTAGGGGACGGCGAGATGGACCCCTACATGAAGCGCATGCTCGAACCGCTCGGTGTCGAATGCATCGATGCCCGAGAGATCGAAAAAGAGCACCCCTGCCGGATCCTATGCGGGTGGGAACTGAAACTCTACGCGACGCTTCATTCACCGTTTGCGCAAGTTCTGTTCTTGGATGCGGACAATGGGGTCGTTTGCGATCCGACCTATCTCTTCGACTGCGATGAATTCGAGCGCCATGGTGCAGTTTTCTGGCCCGATTACGCGTGCTGGACGTTGAAACCAGGTGTGTGGCGAGTTTTTGGAATGATGGACATGGCCGAACCGGAAGTGGCCGAGAATGAACGAGCCTTCGAATCCGGGCAATACCTCATCGACAAACGACGCTGCGATCGCGAACTGCGACTGTCGTTGTTCTATGCCGAGCATTCGGACTTCACGTTCCAGCATGTTTATGGAGACAAAGAATGCTTCCACCTGGGATGGCGACGCCTGGGCAGAGAATACGCAATGCCAAGCGCCGGCCCTGGCTGGAACGTTCACACGATTGTGCAGTTCGATTTCCGCGGGCAGATCGTGTTCCAACATCGATGCCAGGACAAATGGCGATTCGGAGGGAACCGATTCGTGGATTCGCTTGCCAATGAAGAGCTTTGTTTCCAGTTGGTCCGCGATCTTGCCAGTAAATGGAGCGGCACGCTTTGGAAGAACGAGGAGCCGCTGGAAATGGAAAAGCAAACGATCCAGTTGTTGGAAAACAAGCGAGTCCTGTACCGCCGAGTGGGATATGACGAACGTGTGATCAAGCTTGGGCCAAACCACGAAGTCACCGAAGGGGCCGCCGAATGCGAGCGTCTTTGGCACGTCAACCATGTGAATAACGAACCGGTCCTCACCCTCGCTCGTCTCGATCGACCTACGTGCCACCTGCGTTGTGAAAACGAAGGAATCTGGCGAGGAGCATGGCTGGAGTATGAACGCATGCCGGTGGAGGTCATTCCTGAAGCCGTATGGAAACCCGTAGTCGATTCGATTCATCCCACGCAATCCAGGCTCGTCATCACAATTGCAACTGGGGACGCGTATCGCGAGTTACTGAAGTACACCGGACCAATCATGGAAGCCTATGCCAAGCGGATTGGAGCCGACTTCGTCGTGCTTTCTGATCCAACACAAGAGTGGTGGGGGCTCGAAAAATTCCGAGTGTACCCGTTCGCTCAAGCGTACGAGCGGATGCTCTATATCGATGCGGATGTGATTCTCAATGACGAGACCCCCGATCTCTTCGAAGTCGTACCCACGGGGCATGTGGCCATGCACGACGATTGGGACAAGCTTCCCAGTTACGACTGGGTATTTTACGAACGTCGGAGCATCCTGGAATCGCAAGGAGTTGCGATGGACGACACCCACATCGTTCTCAATAGCGGCGTAGTGGTTTCGGACCGAGAGCATGCGGCGATCTGGAAGCCACCTGAAAAGCCGTTTTTCCCAACTCATTGTTCCGAGCAGTTTTGGATCGAGAACAATGCTCGCGATTTCCCGTTCTATCCGTTGCCCACCGAGTTCAACACACAGTACTGGATGCCTCGCTTCTGGGAACTGCTCCCGACTGCCAAAGTGGTCCATCTGTCGAACTGTCCCCATGAGAAACGATTGGCGCTAGTCCGCCAGTTTGCTTTACCTACCGCCGCTCTCTCAATGGAAGGAGTCACCCCATGACCACACCCGTTTGCTACAAAGTCTACGATCGTGATTTCCACATCGAACCCGAGAGTGTGCAGTTCGCTAACTGCGTTTTCCATGATGAGTACCGCATCAACGACCTGCGTCCCCACAACGTCCGGACGGTGCTCGATATCGGCTCTCATGTCGGAAGCTTTACAGTGATGGCCCATCACTATTGGCCGAACGCAAAGTTCGTGGCCGTCGAGCCACACCCGCAGAGTTTTGAGTTCTTGACCAGGAACACAAGCCATATTCCCGATTCGCAGTTGCTACGAATCAATGCAGCGATCACTGACAAGCCGGGAAAATGCTTGCTCGTCTCGCCAGTATCCCACAGCCGTGTGGCGGACTATGTACCCGATATATGGGAATCGCTCGATCCGCGATATCGGGATTTCGGAGTGGAAGTCCCATCACTAACCGTAGAGCAATTCTGGTCGCGCGTTGTCGACTTCGGTATCGACGAGGTGGACCTGATGAAGCTCGATTGTGAGGGAGGGGAATACCTGATCATCTCCGAGCTTTCGGCTCTTGGTCACATGGATCGTGTCGGTTGGATCCGCGGCGAATGGCACAGCCGCAAGGACAATCTTCTGCTGGCCAACTTCCTGGGCCAGACTCACGCATTCAACATCGATCCCAACCCACTGCATTCGGTGGGAATGTTCGTGGCGCATCGAATGTGAGGGTTGTGTGACAAATCGGCAATCGCAACTTCACCGTAATGAGAACTTAGTCAGAAAATGATCTTGATACGCTGGGCGAGCCGATATTTTCGATTCCGAACTTGCATCGAATGCCAGCAACTCGTACGCTACTCCAAGAGGGTAATGATCCGTACCATGACCATGTTTGTCCCAATTGTCCGTCAGATATGCCAACCATCAGTGCCCGCTTCCTTATAATTTCCGATGAAGATCGCGCGACGTGAGCAATCTCAACCAAAAGATCGCGGGGATGACCCTCTACTTGCTTTCGATCTTTGTGATTCCCATCGGGATTAGCGCACCTGCGATGCTACGCAAATCGTTTGACGATGGCCATCGCAATACTGATCAAACAATCGATTCCGCCGAAGAAACAATCGTCGATTCCACGGACGCCATGCCGGGAAGTCTCGATACCCAACTTGACCTTGATCAGATTCGATTGCAGCGGATCCGTGAACCCGAAGTCATCTTACCTCCGGTCCAACCCCAAATACAATCGAATCCACCAGCATCGGATCCAGTACCTGTATTCGATGGCAGGTTAATAGGAACAATCATTGATGACGACCCTAAATACTCCTTCGCCGTGATTCAACTTCCGAACTCGAATATTCGGCTTGTGCGAAATTCGATGCCGGTTGATGATCTCAATCCCGACATTACGATTCATGATCTGCAGATTGACCGAGTCGTATTGATGTGCGGAGGTGTACTGCAGGTGTTAGACCTGCAAGTTGTACGGCAATAGACAATGGCCGTAGTTTTCGAATCGCCTGGTTGTTGCGAGATACATAAATGCGAAAGCGACGAGAGTTAAATGCGATGGTCTTGAGAATCCCATCGCGGTATGTTTTTTCCCTTCCCACAGCCTTGCTGTCACGGTCCGAACGCAAGAGAGAAGCAGATCGCAATTACTGCATTGAGCAGTTCGTCCCGTTGAATGCAGAGGAATTTACCTCGCAAATTATTGAAGGAAACGATCAAGGCCTTGTCATTGCTGTCACCTTGGAACCTGTCAATGACTTGATGAACAAACTGGAATGGGAGGGGAAATGGGTCGGTGCTGTAGTCCCTGAGTTTTTGTTGGCATTGCAATCACTGCAGCGCAAACAGAGATTGGAAGCAGATCATGAAATTTATCTTCAAGAAGCTTCCGACATTTGGAATTTCGGGTTGGTCCATGATGGGCTGCTTGTTCGTTGGGAATGGATTAGTTTCCACGAGGTTGTGAGCCGACTTTCCGAGACATTGCCCCTACCATTGAAACGGTATGTTGTGGCATCGGATGTCATCGAGGTCGGATCGGATGCACCGTCATTCGAGTTTCTACCTTTTTCTCAAACTCAATTGGCCGACGAAGAGGAGATTCAGGTACTGCAAGGAAGATCAGTACCCATCGTGGATTTTCGAGGCGCAAAGGTTCCTGCAAAAAATCCACTCAGAGCGATGGTTCTCCCCGCAACTATATTCTTGTATTCGACCATCATTGCCCTCTCGATCGCATCGGTGTACTTTTTCGAAGGGGCGCGGCTTGTAAACGAGATCGCGTCATCATGTCGTCAAGAACAAGAGGATTTGTTCCGCACCGCTTTTCCAAATAGCCGCATTCCAGTCGATATTCCATCGCGATTCCGAAGCGAAGCAAAGAAAGCAGAAGTGAGTGGACTGCAAGCGGAAAAAGCTCCGAAACTTGAGTCTGTGACAGTTGTTCTTAATTACTTCCTACGAGCAGTCCCCGATAAAGGAGCCTATCGATTCGATACACTTCGAATCGACGGTTCGACGATTTCTCGTTGCAATGGTATTGCTGAATCCTTAGCAGACTTCGAAACGTTACTGAAATCGTTTCGGGCAAACGATTTTGTCTTCCCAAACCCCTCACTCAATCAGTTGGGAGACTCTCACTATGGATTTCAGTTTGACTCAATGCAGAAAGGCACTTCGCAGGTCACCCAATAATGTACTTGCTTCGAAGCTTTCTTGGTGCTGCTCCGATACGCTTAGGCCTTCTCTTGTTGGCGATTGTCGCGGCGACCTCGATTTGGTCTGGTACTGAATTTGTTCGAGCAATATCGAGCGCGAGTCAGGAGGAGAAGGCCGTTGCAACCAGCAAGAGCTTGCTTCGTAAACTAGATAGCATTCGTCAACGAGCCCCTAATGTACATGACTCAACCTCATCCAACCAAGAATCCATTTCATCTGTTCGACGCGGATTGGAGTTTGCAAGCATTCCAGAGCAATCGCTCGAGGATATTAGGTACGGGCAACTAAACCCCGTTTTGCCTTCGCAATTGTTCCGAGAAGACCTGACACTGGTCCTCAGGGCGGTCACTCTTCGACAATTGATGGATTTCCTTTCCTATCTCGAGAACGACCAAAGCCTAGGGGTCTGCACTGCGGTACAGATAGGCATCGATGACCGAGGGCAATCGGATGATGCAGAGCGCTGGGACCTTCAATTGACGTTGACGCGACTGACTCGATCTGCCAAAAGTCCTTCGGTTCGCAGATAGGAGTTTAGCGTATCGATCGGTACACGAGAAGTGTCAATGTGGCATGCCAAAAACGAAAGACCAAGACGAAGGAAGGTTGCTTCGAGTAGTTTCTGCTTGCCTTTAGTTTGGTGTTTGCTTGCCACTGGGTGTTCGGCATTTCCACTAGCGGATTCTATAGACTGGCAAACGATAAGCGAAGAAAACGAAACAGCTACGTGGAGTGCTCGACGCCACAACGCCCTTGGAATTAAGTGGATAAACCACGGAAAACTCGCCAAGGCGGAAACGCACTTTCAGAAGGCTGCTGAGTTGAGCCCAAGATACGCTGCACCGAGAAACAATTTGGGAAACCTCTGCTTGGCTCGCGAGGAATTGTACCTAGCGGCATGGCAATTTGAACGAGCCGCCGAACTTGCTCCGTATTCGCCCGAACCGATGGTAAATCTTGGCCTCGTTTACGAGAAAGCGGGACAGCTGCAGCGAGCAGAGGAGTGCTATCGTCATGCCAATGAAATTTCACCTTCATTTCCCTTGGTCGTAGGAAACCTTGCTCGCGTACTTATGAAGTCCGACGGGGATCCCGCAGAGATCCATCAACTGCTCGAGCAGCTCATGTTCATCGACACAAGACCGGATTGGTTAGACTGGGCCGACCGACTTCTTTCGACTCGTTCTCGCAATGGGGATATGGAGCTGCCACAGGAATGGACTGAGTCGACCACTGAAACCATCCCTGTCCTTGAGGCAAGACCTCCAAACGGTGCCTTTATGGAAATTCCGTCACGCGGCGCCGAAGTCATTCGGCCTCGTTTAAACGAAGCATCCAATTCATCCGTTGAACCGCTATTTCAGCCTGTTCCGACTCTTCCTGCTCCCGATCCCCGGACGGATCGACCTTTAAAGGAATGAGATGCGATGATTGAAACAAACAACCCCCAGTTCGTAAGTTGCATGAGGTGTACACCTCGATCACTTCGTGTATTGTGGTGGTACATTTTAGCGATTGCATTGAATTGTTCACTGACCACAGAATTGTCAAAAGGTCAGGATGCACGAGGTCCTCAAGTTCGACTAAACCTTAGAGGCGAAACATCCCTTTCGACCTTTGTCGAGTACATAAGTCAACGATTAGAATTGAGATTCGTGTACGATGAATCTCTTGCACAGAAAAAGATCGTCCTCCAACTTCCAGATGAAGTCCCCGTCGAGAGTCTTTTTGATCTTCTCCAGAGCGCTCTTCAGATTAGTGGCTTTGCTATTGCCAAGACGGAAAATCCGATTGTCTATCGGATCGTCAGCAACGACAAGATTTCCATCGTCGCGGTTCCATCCGGAGCTGATAGCAAGTTAGATGGATATGAACGAGCTATTCCTCTTACAAAAGTGTTCCCACTGAAGCGAGCCGATCCAAACCAAATCCGACAACTGATACAACCATTTCTGACTAATCCTGGCGCAAGCACCATTCCCCTACCTGCCAATCGGTCGATCATCGTTGTTGATACTGCGTCCAATCTAATTCGCATTGAGAAGTTGATCGCAATTCTTGACGCTGACAGCCTCAATTCAACGATCCAGTTTGTCAAAGTAAAGCACTTGAATGCGACTACTGTCGCAGAACAGTTAGAGCGAATACTGTCTTCACGAGCACGTACTGACAGTGGTGCAGCAACGCCTTCAGCGGAGGGCGGTAGTGCGTCAAAACAGCCCGTTCTTGGGATCGAGATCACGGCCGATGAACGATCGAATCAGTTAATCTTGGTGGGAATTCCAACGCAATTGGAGGCTGCGCTCGAATTGCTTCGAATGTTGGATGTTCCCTTGGCATCGGAAACACAGTCGTATTCCCTTCAGTTCCTAACCCCCAATCAGTTAGAATCGATCTTGCTTCGATTCATCGACGGCATTGTTCCGGCCCCTCCCTTTTCGACTCGTGTCGAGGGAAGTAATCTAATTGTCGATACGACTCCAGAGATCCACAAACAGATTGCGAGAATTCTCCCGCAGCTCGATTCGCGGGAGTCGTCCACCAAGCAAAATCCTATTCGTTTTTATAAAATCAAGAATGTTCCCGTCCAGGACTTGATGGAGACTCTCAATTCCCTTCAGGGAGGATTTTCATCGGGGCTGCAAGCTGGCGCCAATGCAAATTTCCAGAGCAATTCCAATCGACCAAGAACAACCAACGATCGGGCAGTTCCGGGTCGAAACGTCCCTAACATTGTGACCGATCAAAACGTTCAACCGGGTATCCTGCCGCCAGTCCCGCCAGCCATTCGAAATGGATTGGCTAACAGCCCTATGAATTATCCTGACCAATTTGGTGGTGTGGCCTACAATGGTCAAGGAATGATGGGAGCAGGGACATCAAATTTGCTTTATGGCGTCAATCCAATGTTCGGCATTGCGCCAATGGGGATTTCGCAATTGAATTCCGGATTTGGTTTTGAAAGAGGTATACAATCTCCACTCGGGGCTGCTCAGGTTACTGCGGACTTGGGAAGCAACTCGCTTATCATCATTGCGGAACCAGAAGTTCAACAAGCATATGAACAGCTCATTCAGTTTCTGGATCAGCGACGACCGCAGGTTATGATCGAAGCAAGGGTTGTAATCATCGATACAACTGGCGATTTCACTCTAGGAGTGGAAGTCTCGGGAGGCAAGAGATCCGGGCTCAGTCGTCTTTTTGCGTTTAGTAGCTATGGACTGAGTACCGTAAATCCGGTGACCGGCAACCTGCTCATCACGCCGGGAGATGGGTTGAATGCAACACTCGTCGATCCAAGTACTGCTGATTTTGTCGTACGCGCTTTGACCAATCATCGTCGCGCTCGAGTTCTATCTGCTCCAAAACTACTTGTCGATGACAATGCTGAGGGGACCTTAGAAAGTGTCAGCGAAGTCCCATTTACGAGCGTGAATGCATCGCAAACCGTTGCGACAACCAGCTTTGCAGGATTTGCGAAGGCAGGAACTACGATCACAGTAACACCAACGATCAGCGAGGCCAAACACATTAGCTTGGACTATCTTGTGACCCTGAACTCGTTTACGGGTACGGGAAGTGACGGAGTGCCTCCGCCTAGGCAGACCAATGAGGTTCGCTCACGCGTTACTGTTCCGGACGGCTACACAATTATCGTCGGCGGGCTGACGCAGAAAAATGTCGTAAATGACTACAAGGGGATCCCGTACTTGGAGAGTATTCCAGTGATACGAGAGCTTACTGGATTGACCGCAAGCAGCCACAAAGACAATGCCCTTTTCATTTTCTTGAGGCCTGTCATCCTCGAGGACGACAAGTTCCGCGATCTGAGGGACGTAAGCCGTCGCCATGCAAATGTTGCGCACGATGGTTTTGACTTTCCGGCTAGTAGTCCTCAGTTGATGAATCGATGAAATCAGGATCGTGGCGAACCCGCCCGATAGGACAGTCTTTTTGGCTCGCTTTTATTGTCATGTAGTCGCTCGTGACCGAATTTTGCAAGAGCCATTACCAATTGATGCACCGAAGTGATGATGCGTCTGGGTCAATCAAGTCTGGGAACCAAAGTGTGTTTGAATCCCAGTAATGGCGAGAAGTCAAGTACCCCGATGATCCGAGGATCGGATTTTTTCCCGGCTTTGCTTATTTGTGAAAAATTCCCGCTGGGTGGTTGCAAAGTAGATTTCGATCCCCTTAGACTAACGTCAGCTTCGATTAGAGGCTGAACGTTCGTTGCGTTCGCTCGACGTTCCTATTCACCCTCGGATATGCCTTACCGAAAGGTGTGTTCGGATGCTCATTTCAGTTTCGGTTGCCAAAGCACCTTCAAGTTCTTGGGATTTGCGTTTGGGAGAGTCGATTGATCTCCACTGGCGGATGATCCTCGTACTGCTTTTAAGCTTGCAGACCACTCTCCTGGTTTGGTCTGCGCGAGTACACACACCGACTTGGGACGAGCCTGCTCACTTGGTAGCAGGGCTGTCACATTGGAAGTATGGTCGGTTCGATTTATACAGCGTGAATCCTCCATTGGTCCGCGTCCTTGCTTCGGCCCCAGTTTACTTCGGTATGGACCTCGACGTAGATTGGTCGCTGTACTCACGAAATTCGGCACTCCGATCCGAAGTTCCGTTAGGACGTGCATTCATGGAGAATAACAAAGATCGCGCCCTGGATGCAATCTTTGTTGCCCGAATTATGTTGTTCCCAGTTGCGTTGCTTGGGTCCATATTGTGCTTCTCATTTACTAAGGAACTCCTCGATTCGACGCGAGCCGGACTTGTCGCCGCATTCCTTTGGGCATTTTCGCCCGATGTCCTCGCCTATGGCAGTGTCATCACACCCGATTTGGCATCGGCAGTTGTCGCACTGGGTTGTTCGTATGCACTATGGCATTTTTTGATGGCCCCAACGTGGAATTCCAGTTTGGCTCTTGGGATTGCCACAGGAATAGCCATGCTAGTGAAGAGCATTTGGTTGATCTTGCCAGCGGTGTATGCCGGTGTTTGGATCCTTTTGTACTTGTATTCTCGTGGAGTCGAAAATAAACGGATTGAGCCAATTGTGGCTCCTCGTTCTTGGGTCAGATTAGGTGTCGCTTGCGGGTTGGCACTCTTGCTGGTGAATGTCTTCTACGGTTTTCAAGGAACAGGGAGGAATCTAGGGTCGTTTGATTTTGTGAGCCAATTCGGATCTGGCAACTCGGTTATGCAAATCTCCGAGGATCAGCGAGCAAAATTGATACCTATTGCTTTCCTTCAGAGCCCTTTGACAGGTAAAACAGATTCCCTGACATCGATTTCCAAGTCACTTGGTGCAACGAAAGTGCAGAGCGCTCCGGCGTGCGAGAGCTGTGGTTCGGGCCTACAGGATGCTGGATGTGCGTGTAGCGATTGTCCGGACTGTGAAGCCAGTACTGCCGCTGCTCAATCTATCGCACTGCCAGAAATTGGAAATCGCTTCAGAAAGACAGTTCTTGGCTATTTCGCCATTCCGCTCCCGGCATCGTACCTAGAGGGTATCGATGTACAACGTCGTGATTTTGAAAGTGGACTCATCAGGCCCGAATGGGCGAGTTATTTTGCCGGAAAGTGGAAATCAGGTGGATGGTGGTATTTCTACCTTGTGGGACTTTTATTCAAAACACCATTTCCGCTTTTGGTGTTGTTGGTAATTGCTACGGCTTCTTGTTTTGTTTTGAAGTATGACCAGCGTCAATGGCTCGGTTGGATGTGTATCGCCGCACCGGCCATCGCAGTTCTATTCGTGATCTCGATCAACACAGGCTTGAATCGTTACCTCCGTTACGCACTCCCTGTCCTTCCATTCTTGATCATTTGGGGTGCAAGCGCGACGCGTTTGGGACGACAGCGCCCAAGATTGTCGGCTGTGGTTTTGGGTATGTGCCTTGCTGTGTATGGGTGGGCGTCAATTAGCTCAGGACCACACTGGTTAGGTTACTTCAATCAACTTGCGGGCGGATCCGAGCGAGCCCATTATTGGTTTGCGGACAGCAATGTCGATTGGGGACAAGATCTCGGGCTGGTTCGAGACTGGATCAAAAATCATCCAGAAGTGAAATCCAATGTTCACCTAGCGTACTTTGGCAGTTATGGTCCAAGTTGCCTTAATATCGATTACCGGGTCCCACCAATTCTCCGATCATTAAGTAGTCGCATGTCCGAATCGGACAGTCTGGAAATGGGACCGCTTCCTGGATGGTACATCGTGAGTAAGAACTACCTAATTGGACATCCTATGCCGATCGAGGACGAAAATGGTCGATTGTTGTTTCATCGCGGGGCGCCATTTGCCTATTTTCACTGGTTCAATCCCGTTGATCGAATTGGTCAATCGACGCTCGTGTATCACTTGACGATCGACGACGTCAATCCGATCCGCAGCAAGTTAGGTTTACCCCTAATTGCACCTCCAGCAACGCCACTTTCTCTCCCCAATTCTACTCTTCTCGATCCGTCGTTCGCAACGATTGGCGATTCACCACAATCAACAATTAGGTAGGTTAACATGCGACGCTATCTTTTTCATCCCATTGGATTATCGGTTCTGCTTGCGTTTCCCGTGTTGGGATTCTGTTGGTACATCACCTCTCAACACATTGATGATTCGCAATTGCCATCGTCAGACGCTCGAATTCCCCGCAATCGGACAGTTCAGATCGGAGGGGTAGAACGCGCTATGACCGACGTGACTCAGGTCCGCGTTGGAAAGAACTCCAAATCGAACCCTAATGAGAACCAGCATCGTGGTGTCGACATCAAGGCGGATATTGGCAAAGTGACCTGCCCCAAAACACCGATTCTAACGCGTGGATTGAATCCTCAGATGGATTCAGTGATTGAAGCATTGGAGACGAACAAATATCCGGAACGCCTCTCCTTTCTAAATCCTCCGACTTTATTCGACCGAGAGGCGTGGCGCGCCGATCATCGGGTCTACCGCGGGATATCCGCGAACTCGGAAAGAGCCGAATCTGCGCGCGTCGATGGAGGTAAGTTGCGTTTGGTAAGCCTACACAAAGAATCTTCGTATCTGGACGTTTCCGAACCAGGGCGGGTTTATGATGTCTCCCAACCAGGTGAAGGCGTCAAAGTCCTTGAAAATCTCTCCGACCCACGCGTGGAAGTGATCGAAGGAGAGGCAGTTTACTTGCAGGTGGAGACAGAACCATTCGCTCCGGCAAGCTTTACGGCATTCTCAGTTGGTAAGTTCAATAATGGCCTAATGGCAATTACAGCAATTGCAGACGAAAATGGCAAAGTGGAGGTTAGTTTCACGGGTACTACTGGGCCATCGAATGTATCCATATTGGCTGGAAGCCCATTGACTTCGGGCATCCAAAGATTTCTCGTGCGCGTGCAACCTCGATTTCCAGGAAATTAGGGGAGCCCTTCTAACCACGGCATTTTCTTCATATTAAAGCGATTTTTCCCCGGAGGAGTCGAGCGAAGTGAGAATTCAAATTGTATTGGCAACGACGTTGCTGTTTGCTCTTTGCATTCGTGCAAGCGGCCAGACGTTTCCGACGGTTGCTGGAACGAACAACATAGGCATGGGGAATCATGTGGTGAACACGAGCACGGCGGCGGCTCAGGTAGCGAGCTTACCGACGAGTTGCCCGTGTTTCAATTACGAGCCGCACGACGACACTCCTTCGTGGGATTGCCCGACAGGAACATGTGAATCGTCGAATTCTCCTGGGCCATCGTGTGAAACGGGATCTTGCGGTTCGCCGCTGACGCCATCGTCCTTGATGGTTCCTCCAGGGTTTCGTCCTGCTCGATCACGTCCGACGTTTGAGCCATTCATTTGGGGAGCGGATTTGTTCTCGAAGGGTTCGAAGATTGCCAACACGTCGATGGACATAGCGACCTGCTCGATCGATGTCAGTTCCCAGTTACCCACGGGGGTGAGTCTGATCCGGGTCATGCGCCCTCTTGCGATGTCGATCCCTGGGAACTTTGGACCGATGATGTTCTCGAACTACGATCAGACACTGACAGTGACTCGAAGCGGGAGCGGCAGCAGCCAGCAGATCAACGTCAGTTCCTTTGATCCCCTCAACATGCGTTCCATGACCTACCGTCGCAACTCGAACGCCAGTGGATCGAGCTTCCCGGTCGTAGTGCCCCTGGAACGCGATCCCTTAAAGCAGATCACGTTGCTCAAGGCCGACATGAGCGCGATCACATCTTCGGACACGAGCGACTTCCATAGTGCCAAGTACGCCAAGGCGGAATCGTGGGATGGTAGCTATGTGTTGTTCCAGCTCTTTGACATTGGGACCACGGGTGGTAGGACAGGACGGCCCGTGAAATACCATTCGCTCATTGGGGATACGACGGTGGCGTACAAGACGTTCACCCCGGCGGAGTTAACCGCATCTCCGACGCGAGCCTTGCAGATCGACACGGTCACCGACCGTTACGGAGCGACCTTGTCGTTCACCTACCAAACAACGCAGGTTTCCGGTGGATGGGTTGTCAGCAGTGTCACGGGACCTGGGAGCCAGACCCGGAACTACACGTATGGAACCGGGGCGGGCGCTAAACTCGCATCGGTCTCGAACCCGGTAGGTCCGGATTCGACCTACACCTACACGGCGGACTCCTATGCGGGTTCGGTCGCGGTTCAGATCAGTGACCGGTCCGCTCCGGAAGGGGACCAGGTCAAGACGATTTACCTAAGCAACCTGGCCTCGATCATCAACAATCAGCAGAACACGATCCCTCCCAATGCGTTGCGGATGGTGACCAACGGAGCCAATGAAGTCACGTACCTGATGATGCGCAATGGCGCCCCGCAGCAGTTCCATTACGAGGGAGCAGGTCGGATGAAGTTCGTCGCGGGGGCTGCAACGTCTCAGGGCGTAGGGCACCCGGAAGAGTTGTTCTCGTCTGCCTATTTCCGAGACGGTTGGGCGTACACCTCGAGCATGACGACCGGGATGGGCACAACCCCTGGTTTTACGGGAACGACCGATACGCTGTTCAAGCAGGAGTATTTGTACAACGGGAGCGAATCGGGGATTAAGGTCCAAAGGGGGGACTGGACGATCGTCAACAACTTCTGGGATTCCGACAAGTGGATCACTCGAAGCGAGTACAGCGATGGGACGATGGAGACCTACTGCTACAACGCTGGTAAAAAGATCACCCGTTACAGGAACCGAAACGGTGAAGTTACCAAGTATGTTTACGACTCCGAGAATCGATTGACTGAAGAGCATGTAGGGCTCAAGGATCATTCGACTAACGTCGTAGGATTCGATCCCTACACGGGTGCATCCACGTACAACCGCTGCGCCACGAACGATGTTCAGACGTCCGAATACGCCGTCCGTAAATGGGAGTACGTCGCCTCGGGCCAGAATGGCGCGGGTGCGGTTGCCGCCAAGATCGACGAACGCAACAATCGCACCGACTACCAATACAACGCGCAGGGACGATTGTGGAAGATTCTTGAACCTGCCGACACGACCGGTGGCACCCGTCCCACGACAGTCATTACTTACGATTCTGCAGGCAGGATCTCGACCGTGACGGACCCTGAAGGGCGTGTCGTGACGAATGTGTACGACGCCATGGGGCGCAAGACAGAAACGCAGTATCAGGATGGAACGGCGGACAAGGTCGAGTACGGGACGAGCGGGAACGGGACCGGCATGGTGGTCAAGTCCATCGATCGCCTGAGCGTGGTTAGCACCTACGCATACGACGCCGCGCAGCGACTAACCACCAAAACGATCGCTTCGGCGACACGAGCCAGTGGCGGTGCTGAGACCGCGACACCGTATGGCGTGGCTTCGACGATTACCTACGAGTACATCCATGGCTCGGACTTGGTCTACAAGATGAAAGTCGACGGGGCGCTGACCGAGTACAAATACGATCACCGGGGTCGTGTCTTGGAAAGCAAGAGCTATCCGCGAGTTGGAACAACGCTCGTCGCGAGCAACCAGTACAACAACGATCAACTCTACAGCCAAACGGATCCCTACGGCCGCAAGGTCTATCATGCGTACGATGCAACCGATGGTCGATTGATTCGAAGCGTGCAAGGAACGGTTCAAGAGTGGACTCCCCCAGCTCCTACGGGGAGCCAAACCCTGTCTCAGGCCCTGCTCGGTGTCAACCGAGACCTGAACCCCAACGCCAAGTTGATCGTCAGCGACTTCGTCTTGGATGCCTCGGGACGTCGGACCGATACCTACAACGGCCTCAACACGAGGACGAAGCTGGAGTACGACACACGAAGTCGTTTAATCGCCCAAAAAGTTGCATTCAGCACATCGATCGAAGCCCGAACGGACACCCTCTACGATGCGGCGAGCAACGTCATCGAAGTTCGTTCACCACGATACTTCGACTCGACCGACTCCAACGGGAGCAATAAAGCGCGAGAGCAGTGGACGTACAACAACCGCAACCGAGTCGCGACGCACGTCGAAGCTCCCGGGACGAGCGAAGCTGCGACCGAGAGTATTACGTATGACCTGAGCGGCAATCAGGCAACGCGGACCGACTTCGGTGGTAATGTTTGGACCCAAGACGACGTAGGCTGCTGCGCACTGACACGACTTAGTATCGATCCGCTAGGCCATGGTTCGGTCACCAACGCCAACAGTCGCGGTCAAGTGGTTCACACGATCACGGTCTCGGATGTCACCAGCAGTAGCAGCAATTACAACAATCCCGTGGATGCCAAGACCCTTACCGAGACAACGACGCGTCTGGATGCCCGAGGCCGTCCGATATACCAAACTGCGTGGTTGAGCGTTCGGGGTCAGATCGACCCGTCGAATCCCCCCATTGCGGGGATAGACGGGGTCGCCTTGGCCGATGGCCTGACGACACAGTATGTCTACGATAGCAATCTGACCGACGGTCAGGGACTGGACAGTTCGGGTGGGGTTACCGTCTCGAAACTTGGGACCGGGGGCACAGGAACATTCAACGTGTCGCTCAGCAGCGCGCTGACCAAGCTAGCCGACACGCAGGCCAACGGTGGTGCCGGAATCACATTCAATACGACCACGTCTCCAGGTCGGGCTAGCGTGGTGCTTAGCGCCGAAGACGAAATCAGCTTCAGCATCTCGGACTCCGCAGGCCGGACGGTCATGAGCGGTAAGCTCAACAATTACCGTGGTTCTGGCGGAACTGCCCTCAATACCCTCTCAAGTTGGTCGACGGTCCTGCATGATGCGACGACCAATCTGTCCGGGTACGGAACGGTGCTGGTGACAAAGAACATCGACGCCTTGGGAAATGCCACAAAAAGTTGGTCTGACGCGGCAGGTCGAACCCTGCGTTCCCTCGACCAATTGGATAACGTAACGGCGGTAACGTACGATGCAGGAGGGAATCAGCTCACGGTCCGAGACCCAAACAACGTGGGTGCTGACATGCTCTACGATGCCCTGAGCCGAAATACCCAGCGCACGGATACGTACAGCGATGTGACCAAGACCGAGTACGACCGCGCCGGGAACGCCATCAAACAGATCGATGCCAAGAACAAGAACACGCTGATCACCTTCGATGCTCGCAATCGCCGTAAGTTAACCACGGATCGGATCAGCGCCGCCACTGCGTTTACCTACACGGCCCTGAGTCAACTTGCCTCTCTGACAGACGCCGAGAGCCAAACGACCAGTTACACCTACGATTCACGAGGCTTGAAACTTACCGAAACCTATCCGGATCACACCGGGGGTTCGACCGTCGGGCAGGCAGGATACGGGATCGTGACCTTCGTTTATGACAACGCAGGCAGACTGCTCCGCAAGCAGGACCAATTGGGAGACACGGTGACTCACAACTTCGATCTGGCGGGCAGGATGACCAGTCGGAACTACCGCACGGCTGCCAATTCTCCCTCCGGTACCATCGCAGATACCGACACGTTCACATTCGACCGGGCAGGACGAATGCTAACGGCTGTGAGTGGTCGTTACTCCAATACGGTGACCTACACCTTCGATCCGGCAGGCCGAAAGGCATCCGAAGCCCTGACATTTAGCAGCGTGACCTACACGATCGGCCAAGGCTACAATGCTCGCAATGAGCTGACGACGGTCACTTACCCGGACAGCTCGACCTCGACTCGA
>JBGSHV010000139.1:0-4160 GCA_041752005.1 Pirellula sp.
TCGAGGTTGAGGCTTGTGGAATTTGCCACAGCGACATGTCGATGCTCGACAATGCATGGGGCTTCACGCAGTATCCGTTCGTTGGCGGGCACGAAGTCATCGGTCATGTGGCGGCGATCGGCGATGCGGTTCCAAGTGTAAACATCGGCGATCGCGTCGGACTGGGTTGGTATTGTCGATCCTGCATGCAGTGTGACCAGTGCATCGGCGGTGATCATAACCTTTGTCCGACCGTCGAAGGAACCATCACTCATCAAATGGGCGGGTTTGCCGATCGAGTGCGTTGCCACTGGGGCTGGGCGACGAAAATTCCCGAGGGACTCGATGCGGCTAAGTGCGGTCCTCTGCTTTGCGGGGGCGTGACGGTCTTCAATCCGCTGATTCAAAACAACGTTTCGCCGACTGCGAAAGTCGGTGTGATCGGCATCGGTGGACTCGGCCACATGGCCTTGATGTTTGCCAATGCCTGGGGCTGCGAAGTGACAGCGATTTCTCGCAGTCGATCTAAGGAATCCGAAGCCCGCGAGATGGGAGCTCATCATTTTGTCGCTACCGGCGAAGAGGGAGCCTTGGCGTCGGTAGCCAACAAGTTTGATTTGATCATCAACACCACCGACGCTCCATTGCCATGGGACGAGTACGTGGCCACGCTCGCTCCGAAAGGAAAACTGCACACGGTCGGCGCGGCACCCAAATTGGAAGCGACGGTGTTTCCGATGTTGATGGGCCAGAAATCTCTGTCAGCTTCTCCGCTGGGGAGTATCGCGACGACGCGGACGATGCTGGAGTTCGCGGCCCGGCACCACATCAATCCGGTGACTGAAACGTATGCGATGAGCGACATCAACGAGGCGTTCGACAAACTTCGTAACGGTTCGCCGCGATATCGTCTGGTCCTGACTCGTTAAGGAACGAAGAAATCCAATGTGCGACTTCAAGTAATCTACGCCACATTTCATCAATAGCGACTCGGCCGATGGCCAGTCGCGTTTCGAGAAAAGGGAAGCAGCCCATCACGGATTCGTCTGTGCTGGATGCCTATTCCATGGCCGTGATCGGTGTCGTGGATACGGTCTCGCCGGCCGAACCGCGTTTCCTGAGTTTGACGCCGATCCGTTGAATGACATTGCGTCGGTGGTTGTGTTGGTTATGTTTGACACTGGCAACGAATTGATTTCGCACGCCGTGTGGAAGACATGCTGGCATCCACTCATCGCGTCGGCGTACGAGCCATCCATCAGCAGGTCGGAAGCAAAAAAGCGAAGCGTCCCCCGAAAGAAGCAAACGCAGAACATGCTTCCCGAGTCGACGACACAGACCAAACCGCATCTTCAATTGTCGTCCGTTCCCAAGTCGGTCTCTCCCGGTTTCATGCGATAAAAGTTTCGCAATTTAATTTCAGGCAGGCTCGCTTCGTTTTGTAGGAGACCAGAAACGAGTACGAGGCGATGAGGCTCAATCTCGTACACAAACGAGCCGCCGACGGTTGGCGCGTCTCCGCTAAAGCTCTTGAACAGTTTGACACCGCCGCTACGAGACAATTCGATTCGCGTGCTGCGACCACGAATCGTGTTGCCGGCCTCGTCGAGAAAACGTGTCTGGCTTTTGTGTCCCACAATTTCGACGATCATGTGTTCGGTCAGCTTGCCCTGTTGCCATCCCTTGTAGCGCCATTTGCCTTGCATACTTCCCAAGTCGCTGGCAAGTTCTTCGTCATTGGTCGTATCTGGCTCCGAAAAAGATTGCCGACCAGATTCGCGCACGCTTCTCAGGCTGACAAGGATAGGTTTCGGTTTGCCGTCCATGTCGATCCCTCCCCAATTCATTAGGCGGTCGATGGCCGAATCGAGTCGGCCGTTTTCGCCGGGGCTTAGGGGTCCGATGCTATCGCGTCTGGCTGCGACATAACGAGCGACAATATCCTCAGCCTCCGTCGATCGGCCCGCTTTGACGAGAGCGGCGGCATAGTTGGGTAGGAGTTGGGTGGATTCGTCTATGCCCCGAACTTGCCTCACGGATTCGACCAATTCACTATAGCACTCGGCATATTCTTCCGAATCGAAATTTGGCGATTGAAGACGCAGCTCCACTAACTGCACCTTCGCATTGCACAGCTCCAGCCGTGTCGGATCGTTCGTGGCGAACTGTGCTTTGGCAATCGCGTAATTTTTATCGATCAAACTCGCGGCTTCTTCGACGTGACCATTGCGGAGGAGCCAACTGCCGAACCAAGCTGCGTGTTGCACCTTTTGACGTGCGAGTTCATTGGTGTTCTGTGGCGTTTTGAGCTCGGCCGCAGTGATGTCATCCAACCAGCTCTTTGACAGTGTCCTTGCTTCTGACTCAGGAAGCGTTACTGACGCGCTGGCCAGAGTGACTGCTCGCAATGCGCGTCGTTCGTTTTCCTTTGCCAGGGCCAGTGCTTCTCGCGCCTTTTGTTCGCTACGCATTGCCCACGAAGCCGTTACGCTGGTTGTAGCCAATCCCACGATCAACATCAGCAGCAACGCAGACGCCATCCCTAGCCATCGTCGGTAACGCGATACGAATTTTCTGAATCTGTACGTCTTGCTCGGTGGCGTGGCGTCAACGGTGTCTCCGCGAAGAAATCGATCGATATCATCATTCAAGGCGGCCACTGTGCCGTAACGGCGCGAGCGGTCTTTGTCGATCGCTTTGAGAACGATCCAGTCAAGGTCGCCTCGCAGGAACGTCCCAAGCCGTGACGGTAAAATCCCCCGCAAACGAGCCAGTTCGGCCAAGTTGCTGTCTTGGGCCGATACCGCGATCGATGGCCGCGAAGGTTCATCTTCGATGATCATCCGTTGCAGTTCTGCCCAAGCCGCAGAGTTCATTTTTCGTGGATCAAGCGGCGTCCTTCCCGTCAGCATCTCATACAACAGTACGCCCAAAGAGTAGATGTCTGTTCGCGTGTCGATATCCACTCCACTACGCTGGGCCTGTTCAGGACTCATGTATAGCGGAGTACCGATTAGCTGCCGAAATTCGGTAAACAGTGTCTTGTCGGTCAACTGAGCCGTTGTCGCTTTGGCAATCCCGAAGTCGATGACCTTCACCATCGGTTTGTCATCCGCAATCGTTACCAGGACGTTGCTGGGCTTTATGTCGCGGTGGATGATGCCTTTTTGATGAGCGTGAGCAATCGCACGGCAGACCTGTTGAAACAGCTCGAGTCGACCTTGCAGTGAGAGCTTGTTCTGGTCGCAGTACGGAATGATCGACTCGCCTCGAACGAGTTCCATGACGAAGTAAGGCCGTCCCGTTTCAGTACTCCCACCGTCGATTACTCGCGCCACGTTGGGATGATCCATTACAGCCAATGCTTGCCGTTCCGCCTCGAAACGCGCCACGACCTGCCGCGTGTCCATACCAAGCTTGATGATCTTTAATGCGACCCGGCGTCGAATCGGTTCAGTTTGCTGAGCCATGTACACCACGCCAAAGCCACCTTCGCCGATCTTCTCCAGTAGCTTGTACCGGTCAACAAACTTTCCGGGTCCTTCGGCGAGCATGCGTTCTGTTCCACTTGTTGATTCCATCGAGGCCGTTGCATTGAGTTGAATCGGCTGGATGGTTGGGTTGGCGAGAAACTCACCAGCTCCGTCGTACGCGATTAGCAGCGACTCGACCTCGGCACGTAGCTTCGCATCGGTACCACAACGTCGGTTAAGTTCGCAAAAACGTTGCTCCTCAGAAAGTTCAACGACATTCTCGAAAATTTCTTGTACAGTACGCGTCACTGAGAGTTTCCTGATGCTTCGACGGATGTTTGATTTTCGCCAGCAAGGTTCTTTGACAACAGAGCGTGGCTGAGACCAAAGATGATCATCAGGACCATGGAACTGAATACCGCGACAGTTGCTGGAGTATGACGGTCCAGCAAATCGAGAATAACCATGACAATGGGTGGTGCAAGAAACGCAGCTCCCCAACATAATGCGTGCTGCACAATTGCTTTTTTGTAATTAGAAATGCTCACAAAGTTATCCTTCGGGGTGGGGTTGAAGCTCGCGGAATAGCCACGCACGAGCATATTTCCAGCGGCGATCAACGGTACGCGGCGAAACCTCCAGAGCCTTGGCAGCGTCGTCGACGCTCAATCCAGCAAAAAAACGCATGCGAACGACGGCGGCTACTTC
>JBGSHV010000140.1:0-6077 GCA_041752005.1 Pirellula sp.
CCGGAGGTCTTCGATTTTGACTGTGAATCTGCCGAGACGTTGCATCGGTACGGCATCGATAACAAACCCACCGAGATGTTCGGACGACGCTGCTTGCTCGCACGCCGTTTGTGCGAAGCAGGGGTTCGCTTCATCCAAGTGAACTACGGTGACGATACAGCCAATCCCGCTTGGGATCAGCATTCGAATTTGCCCAAGCACGCCGAGCATGCCCTGGCCGTTGATCAACCGATCGCCGCATTGCTGGGAGACTTGAAGGAACGCGGGCTGCTCGAGGATACCTTGGTGTGGTGGGGTGGTGAGTTCGGGCGCACGCCGTATGCGGAGAGGAACGGAACGGGCAGAGACCACAATCCAACCGGTTTCACCATGTGGTTGGCAGGTGGCGGTGTGCGCCCTGGAATCGCGTACGGAGAGACCGATGAGTTTGGCCACCGTGCGATTTCGGACAAGGTACACATGCACGACTTGCATGCCACCATCCTGCATCTCATGGGAATCGACCATGAACGTCTGACGTTCCGTCATGCGGGTCGCGATTTTCGTCTCACCGATGTCCACGGCCGCGTGGTCCAAGGAATCTTGACATGAGTTCAGCGCTCTTATTGAGGTCGGTACTGCGAACGCTGCTTGGTGTCACTTGCTTCGCTTGCTGGATTCCACTCGCTTACTGCCAGCCGCCCCAGACGGCATCGTCCCAGACTCAGCTGTCCAAAACTGAGTCCCAGACTCAGTCGTCCAAAGCTGAATCGACCGGGATTGATCCGACCTGGAGACTGATGGTGACCGATAGCGACGCCAGCCTTCGCGGTTTGATGCCCATCGATGCCACCACGGTTTGGGCATGTGGTAGCCAAGGGACGATCCTGGTAACTTCGGATGGCGGCCAGCATTGGCGGAAATGCCCGATCGCGGGGTTGGAACAAGTCGAATTTCGCTCCCTGCATGCGTGGAACGATCAACAAGCGATTGTGGCCACGGCTGGACAGCCTTCTGCAATTTATAAAACAAACGATGGAGGAGTGTCTTGGAAACGTGTGTACGACAATCCTGCTCCGGAAGCCTTTCTAGACGGAATGCGGTTCTGGGATGATACGACCGGCTTGGCCTTCGGAGATCCCATCGACGGTCAACTCTTGATCTTGATAACGCGCGATTCGGGTGAGCATTGGGAGGTCGCCAACCGCGAGCCTGTCCTTCTCGAGCCGGGCTCCGCTGCTTTCGCCGCCAGCAACAGTAGTCTGTGTGTCTACGAGGACGGGTCCGCACTGATCGGATTGGGTGGTCGCGACGGAGCCGCGCGCGTGCTTCGTTCCAGCGACCATGGAGCGACTTGGTTGGCGGTCGACGTACCGCCCATTCTGAGCGGACCATCCTCAGGAATCTTCTCGATCGACATGCGCGATGCAAACATTGGCGTGGCCGTCGGCGGCGATTACAAACTTCCTGATAATGCGGTTCATCATGTAGCGATCACGCGCGACGGCGGTAGGAGCTGGTCGAACGTCTCGGGGCAAGTACCACTCGGATACCGATCGAGTGTCATCGCGATCGGCAATAGTTCTGAAATCGGATGGTTGACCATCGGACCGACGGGAGGAGAATGGAGTGCGACAGGCGAGGATTGGTTGCCAGCAAGTGAACTTGGTTTCCATGCCCTTGCGATAGGTGTGGATGGTTCGATCTGGGCATGCGGAAGCGCAGGACGGATCGCGGTTCGCAACACACCCCCCCACTAAGAAAGTCTTCCAGAATGTCAGCCGCGGGCGCTAGCCGCGTGAAGAAAACCCCTCGCAATGGAGAGAAAGACAGGCATGGAAAAAGTGACCGACATTGACATGTCACAATCAGTCGACGGTACGGTGCAACCTGACGAAGTGACTCTGCAACAGTCCGATGGGTTTCAAGCAGAACCACTCCAGATAACCTATCGAGAACCAATTGAATCGTTGACTTGGTTAGAAAAGTCCCTTGGCTTTGCGGAATTATCTCGCTTGGCTTATGGCGGACCGGAATTGGTGAGCGAGGTGGCGAGGGCCGCGGGTATCGATGGCTGTGAGTTGATCGCCAAGGATGGGGCTGAGGTGTACATTTTCGCCACCCCACACGACTGCATGATTGTGTCGCGGGGTACCGAGCCAAATAAATGGGATGACATTTCTGCCGATGCCAATGCGTGGCCAGTGGCGTTCGACATTGGCCGGGTACACAGCGGCTTTCACCAACATGTTCAGTTGCTTTGGCCGGAAATCGAACAACGTATTCAAGATATTCAACGTCCGGTTTGGTTCGCCGGTCATTCGCTTGGCGGCGCCATGGCCACTGTGTGCGCGGTCCGCTGTCGACTTTCCCCGATTTCGTCGAATCCCCGCGCGATCTTCACTTACGGGGCACCGCGTGTCGGCAACCGTTCCTATGTCAATGCAGTACGGATTCCCCATTATCGCTGGGTCAACAACAACGACATCGTTCCGAGGTTTCCGCCCAGATGGATGGGATACTGGCACATTGGTTATGAAATCTACCTCAATCGCCGAGGAAACATTAGCCGGTTGCATTCCTGGCTCCGCGTGCACGATCGAATGCGCGGTCTTTGGACGTCCCTTCTTCGGGGCCGGGTCGATTTCCTCAGTGATCATTCAATGAGCGAATACATTGTGCACCTTCGAGACATCATAGAATCTGAGAAGCAAGGCAAGCGGATTTCTGCCCCACGCGGGCTGCGTTGAGTATACGCTGCGTTGAGTTTTTGAAAGCTGCGGACGAGTGGTTGACGCCGTTGCGCGGGTTCCGATACTGGAAACCGGTTGGCCTTTTTTTCCTCCTCTCGGGAATCGTTCGATGAATGAGCATGAATCCTCGCCAGCACCTATCGCCTATCAGCCCATCGCACGCGTCGTGAACTTGATGGACCCGACCGGCAATGTTCTATTGAACATGGCTGAGCAGGAAGCGTTGCGGCGAGTGCTCGCAGGAAACGTCGAATCGATTCGTGAGATCGACGGGCAGTTTGCCCTGTGCGCGACGGAGGGAAAAATCGTTCGCATGGCTCGGTCCATCGGCCGGCCGATGCGTTACTTCTTAGCCAAAAAGGCAGAAGGCCCATGCTTGATCGTCGCGGAGCAAATGCATCAGATCCGCGATCAACTCCGATCGATGGGGATCGTCGACCAATTTCATCCATCCTACACCCGTATGGTTCCGGCGCATTATCTCGTCGAACTGGAATTGGTCGGTTGTCCCGATCCCAATCCCAAATACGATCGCTTCTTCACGCCCGAGCGAAATCGATGGAAGGCAGATCTCGATTCCATAGGAGTCGCCTACATCGGGCAATTGGCGACCGAATGCGATCGATGGCTCGACACGATCGATCCTGCCGCTCCCATCGGAGTTTTGTTTTCTGGTGGAATCGATAGTGGAGCCGTACTGCTGGTGCTGAATCATTTGCTGCTGCGGCGCGGGCAATCGGCGGCGCGGCTCAAGGCGTTTACGTTGGGTGTGGATGGCGCGGCTGGCGATGCCGGTCAAGCCCACGAATTCCTCCAGCGATGCGGACTGTCGATGCTTTGGGAACTCATCGACGTTCCCGAATCCAATTTGGATTGGCGCAGGGCGGTGCACTGCATTGAGGACTACAAACCGTTGGATGTTCAGAGCGCTGCCATGGGACTGGCACTGTGCGAGTCTATCCGCAAACGTTACCCAGAGTGGCGGTACCTGGTCGATGGCGATGGTGGTGATGAAAATTTGAAGGATTATCCAATCGAAGACAATCCGGAATTGACCATCCGAAGTGTGCTCAACAACTTGATGCTCTATCAAGAAGGTTGGGGTGTGCACGCCATCAAACACTCGCTGGTTTACAGCGGAGGTCAAAGCCGAGGCCATGTTCGGACCTGGGCCCCTGCGGCGCAATTGGGATTCGTCGGATTCAGCCCCTTCGCATTGCCCAGCGTTATCGAAGTCGCCGAGGGAATTCCATTTATTGAGCTGACGGATTGGCAGCACAATCGCTTGTACGAACTCAAAGGGGAGATTGTCCGGCGTGGGATTCTTGCGATCACAGGGATGGAAATGCCCATTTATCCCAAGCGACGTTTTCAACACGGAGCCGTTTCCGAATCCACGTTCGCCAGTCATTTTCCAGTCGACGAGCAACCTTATCGCGATGAATTATTGGAATTTTTCGCTTGAACCGAATCGGTGCCAAGGATCCAATAGGCACAACAAACTCGCTTGGTTGCATTTTTGACCAGGATCCTGAATACACCGACCTGAAGTGCCCCGACCTGAAGTGCATCCTTACGTTTCATTCCATCGGATTTCACGAAAGTCATCGCCAATATGCTCCGCCGAACTTTGCTCGCTCTCTCACTTGCTATTCCCTCTACGGCGTCGATGGCCACTCTCGGATGGCAATCATCTTGCTGGGCCGATGAAACGTACACGTCGGCCGAAGTCGCCGGACGTATCTTCCAACTCCAAGGAGAATACATCGGCGTGATCCCTACCTGGGAAGGTTCGTGGGGCGCGCAGGTCATCGCTCGCAACAGCTTGGATCTCGATGTCAACTTGCTTCTAGGGGGACTGCCGGGCGACGGGTTCAAAGAACGGGAACCGACAAAGACCTGCAAAGTATCGATCTCGGGCGACAATGCTTCGGGCAACAGCGAGGGCTTTTCGATCGAAATCAATGGCAATGATCTCATGGTATATGACGCCAAGAAGGAAAAAATCGGAACTCTTTCGAAGATTCGCCGAGAGAGCAAGACCCAAGGCATGGAGCCACCCAAGGATGCGATCGTATTGTTCGATGGCACCAACGCAGAACATTTTCAAGATGGAAAGTTGATCGAAGATAAGTACCTTGGAGTGGGCGGTACCAGCCGCGAAGTCTTCCAAGACCATCGATTGCATCTCGAGTTCCGGACCCCATTCCAGCCTTCGGACTCGGGCCAACAACGCGGGAATAGCGGCGTGTATGTCCAAGGACGATACGAACTGCAAGTCTTGGATTCCTTCGGACTAAGGGGCGAGAACAATGAATGCGGTGGCATCTACCAAATTGCCCAGCCACGGCTCAACATGTGCTATCCGCCTCTCTCCTGGCAAACCTACGACATCGATTTCACTGCCGCCAAATTCGATGGCGACGGGAAGAAGACGAGCAATGCTCGCATCACCATCCGACATAACGGCATTCTGATCCACGACGATCTCGAACTGCCGCGCGGTACTCCCGGTGGCGTTTCCGATGAATCACCGAAGCCAGGTCCCCTCTTTTTCCAAGATCACGGCAATCCGGTTGTTTTTCGAAACATCTGGGCTGTGGAAAAGAAGGAAGTCGCTGGTCGGACAGGGCCGATTCTGAAACGAGGCAAGCCCATCGAATAGCCGTTGCGCAAACGCAACAAATTCGGCCGTAGGCAGCATTCTTCTCTTGCGATCGGCACGCTCCATCGGCTATCAACCAAATCTTAGGAAGTAAGGTTGAATCATCCAGGGAAGCGGGAGAAGGGCTATGCTACCGACGGTGTGTGTTTTGAGATCACTCCGATGGCTTTGCTCGACCAAGCCTCTCGCGGGTTTCCATAGTCGTCTTTCGCTCCGCGAAAGTTTCGAAAGTTATTACTTTCGCGCAGCGAAAAGCGCAATCCATTCTCCGCACGATTCGAAGCGGCGTCACTCTACCTATTTGCACCGCTCGACCCAGCGGCACCGTTCGACCCAGCGGCTCCCCTCAGCCGTATGGCTACGCTCAATTGCCCTAGGTGGCGTTGCGCTGCTCGCCCAACCTCCTGTCACTGCTCAGCAACCGGCTCAGCCTCCAGCTGGCAATGCAGTTGGCAACGCACCTGCTCCCATGCCTGCCGTAGCAAACAACGATGCCGTCCCCTCCGTGCCCAGTATCGAAGGCATGCGATCGGTCGGGGAACCGAACTCCAGTCTGGGCAGCACCAAAACGGTTCAGAAAATGGATCTGCCGAGCGCCAGCGGTCAATACTGGGTTGAATACGACATCCGTCCCTACACCCAACCGCTGAAGACGATCGACCGACCGCAACAAGCCGTCA
>JBGSHV010000141.1:0-19563 GCA_041752005.1 Pirellula sp.
CATGTATCCGTTCACACTCCGATTAGCCGGAACGCGTTAGCGTCCGGTTTCCGTAACAATTCGAAGAAACCGGACGCTAACGCGTACCGGCTGATTTAGCTGCAAAAATGCACAATGAATATCGGGGTGTGAACGGTTACCAAATACAAAAGTCCGAATCACTCAGAGGGGAGGATCCGGATCTCGCAAGTCAGACCAGTTTGAAGAACTTTTGCGAATAGAATTGGTGATGACTAGAAATCACGCCCATCGCTTCGCTCTGAGCGTGCCACCCAAGCGTGGAAGGCCTGCATTGCCTCCAATACACTTCAGCCTTTAGGGAACCATCACGGCTGCTTCCTGGCCAGCGATCGTCGACATAGCACCTAGGATGACCGGATCGATGGCGTAGTCGATCAGGCGAACACTGGTATCTGCATTGGAAAAGTTAGCACCACCGCTGTGATGACTCCAGGGATGAAGTTGGTCGCACAGCTGCTTTGAATCGCCCGGCCCAAACTCGATCACGTCCTCACAAACGCTTATGGAAGGCGTACCGAACCATGGGTTGGTACGCTCGAGACTTCCGATGGATTGACTCCCGTATTCCTGCGATGATGCCCAAGCACCAACGACAGGCCGATCTGCGATGGAACGCTCTGCTAACGCGAAGGTGTTACTCAAGCCATCCAAAACATCGCCGAATCGGATGCGGATACTTCCGTCGGCGCGATTGCTTGCGAATAGGCCGTACGGCGATGGAAAGATCCCGTCATTGAGCTGTAGGCTCTGGCCTGTCAAGCCAACGTAATTGGTTGATGCGAATCGAATCCCCGAAATCCAATGCGTCTTGTAACTGTCGGAGTTCCTTGGATCACTTGCGCATTCGAAGATGGCTATCGGAGTGGTGAGTGCCGTCAACCCAGACCAAGGAAAGCGATTGCTGAGTTCCGTTTCGGTAATGCGGAACAACGAGTTTTGTTCCAAGTCAGGTAGGATTTGGTAGTGCCAATGGATCAGTAAATTCTTCGGCGGTGGGGGAACGTAGCCAAATCGGCTGTGAAACGACTGGATGGCCAGCGCCATCTGACGAAGATTGGACTGGCAATGCATGCGTCGAGCCGACTCCCTGGCGGCTTGAACAGCAGGAATCAGAAGTGAGACCAAGACTCCAATGATGGCCAAAGTCACCATCAATTCGACAAGCGTAAAGCCAGTCCGCTTCCACAACCGAAGGCGCGATGTCATCTATTCTTCCTCCAATACAAAATTGCAGTACCGATGGCGAGAAGTAAACCAAAGGCGATGTAGTAGTATCCGTTGGATCGGCTACGCGTCGCAACAACAGCCGCGTTCGGTTCTGCCAGGCCGTACCATGATAGGTACAACTGTTGGTTGTCAAAGCCGAGCGATTCCGGCGAAAGTACCATTGAACGAATGACCATTTCGCCATCCCTTGAGTCAGACCCAGGATGGGAAAGTAGCACTTTTTCCGGAAATCTAACTTCGCCGATTTCGAAAAATGAGTCGACAATGAATTTGCTATTAAATTCCTTCCCGTAGAACTCCACCTTGGTTATCAGGAGGGAAATCGTATCGATTCCAAAGATGCAGTGATCCACTTGCGAGAACTCTGTTCCCGACAAATTTTGGAATTGTATTTGATGAGGCTGATCTGCAGTTTCGCTGATGGTACATTCCGCAGTTGCGTTCCCTGATTTCCAAGCCTTGACATACGTGGGGAAGTCGAAAATCGAACTTACAAGAAACCCTCCACTAATATCAGCACGAATAGCCCGATCGATCCAGACTTCATCCCCATTTAGCCCACTAAAGCCTGAGATGCGAAATCCCGTTTTCAACTGGTCAAGTCTGATGAACTTAGCTTGATTGGGATCTGGAAGGTGGTCAATCATTGCAAAGTACTTTTCGTTTGTCATCTGAATATAGAGACTGCCAGCTTGTCGTTCGGCATAGGACGTACTTGTGACTGCCAAGCCATGGTTTCCATTAGAAACCAGAATACTCTCCCTCGATGTCGGTTGACCGATGGACGGGTCTGAGTAAGCAAATTCCACTTTAACGCCAGTCGGTGGAAAGCGAAAATTCTTCTGTTCGTTCCAATTCCTAATCGCTTCATTCATAATGACGCCGCAGCGATCATCAGCAACGATCGTCCCCAATCCAAAGGACATCACCATCATCAAAATTGCAGAAGTCAAGAATAAGATCTCCAGACTGACAATCACTCTTCAATAACGATTGGCAGCAGATTCAAATTAGAATGCTGCTGCACATTTTGAAATGAAATAATTGCACCTTCGAACTTAAGGGCAGTCTTGCAATCAGCCAACTAGGCACTGCTAACAGCATCGTTCCCATTAGAAAGTCGATGGGTAGGGAAAGTCCATACAGGCTTGCTAACTGGACCTTAGCAAGAAACAGCGGATCAATTACCTTAAAAGCAATGGATGCTAGGAAGATTGCTCCAACGACTCCTAAAAGAGTTCTCAGCAAAAAATCCCGAACGCTGTGGAGCTGTGGAGCTGTGGAGCTGTGGAGCTGTGGAGCTGTGGAGCTGTGGAGCTGTGGAGCTGTGGAGCTGTGGAGCTGTTGTTCTGTGGAGCTGTATCGGCCGATAACTTCTGGTCCATCGTTCGTACCTGCGAAGAAGTTGGATACCGCAGATTCAGTTTTGAGTAGAACGCTGGGTGCGCTGCTTGTCAAGAAAATTTCCGCTGTTTTTGCTACCCCATGAGTATGAATCCCGAACTGTTCAGAAAGTGAACGCGATCTGCAAACTAACCCATCTGAAGGCGCTAACGCGAGTCGGCTCCGATTTTGGGGAACGCTTCTAGGATTGGCTTGAGAAACTCGCGATTGCCGAACTGCATGCCCTCACGGTTGGGCTCCGCAAATCGGACGATGACCAAGCCGTGTTCGGGCAATACGTACAATCGTTGCTTGCCCAATCCCGCCGCCATCCGCACCTGAATCCTCGCTCCGTCGGGCTCCGTTCCAAAGTCTGCTTCACGCGCCAGCGTGCGTTGACGCAAACGGTCTCGCAGGCTGGCATCGCGACTCGACGTCCGGCCACCCTCATCCGCTTCACCGTCTCCGTTACCCAACCACCACGTCAGTCCATACGCGAGATTGGTTTGCGAAGGTTCAAAACACTGGGCCAGCAGTTGAGTTGGTAACAGCGCTCGCATCGAACCATCGGATTGTTTCCAAGCGCCTTCGTTCAGGACAAATTGTCCAAATTTTGCCCACTGGCGAGCCGTCAGAAACAATCCACCGGGCATATTCACGTTGCCAGAGGCGTCCTTGCCCCATCCCGCAATATTCAGACCAATCGGTTCAAAAATCTTTGCCCGCGCGTAGGACTCGAACGTCTTGGTGGCGATCTCATCGTGCTGAGCGAGTTTTCTATTGAGTAGTTCTCCGAAGGCATAGAAATGACTCGGTCCGTAATCGAACACTTTGCCTGCATCGTATTTCATGGGGACGCGAACTGAATCTGCAAACCAATTGCCGGTGGCCAACTTGGCCAGCCCTTGCGCTGCATCCTGGTTCGCAATCCGCTCCTGGCGTTGTTGAACCAGTCCTCCAAGCAAACGGGAACCTCCAGTGCGGTTCGGAAAAGCTGCATCGGCTGGATCGAGGCCGGAGGACAAGGTCAAAAGGTGGCGGATCGTGATCTGAGATTTCTGGGGATCGGCCTGCCATTCGGTGATCGTATCGGAGACCTTTTCATCCAACGTTAGCAATCCGTCTTGAACGGCAAACATGGCCACGACTCCCGTAAAGCTCTTTGTGCCACTGGCCAGTATGTGGGGACGCGTCGCTGACCAACCATCGTACCGCTCGTAAACGACGTCGCCTGCGTGCATGACCAATACGGCCCGCCCGCTGAATCGCTTGGAGTAATCGGCGGCTTGGTCAAGTTGACCGAGCTGGGCTGCGGTCAATTCCAGTCGCTCCGCATCAACGCTCGACTGGGCCTGGGCAGCAAGAGTCGCAAACAGACACACGACTGCCAGTGCCAGAGAGATGAGAATCTGTCGAAGCATCGGGAATGTTACTTTCGCTGGGGATTTGGGTCGCAGGGGATTTGGATCTACAAATCAAATACCGTTGCGACGCACGGACCATCCACGTCGACTGCGAAAAATTAAGAGACGCTCCTTTCGCGGAGCGAAAGGCGACTCTTGTAGCGACGTGTTGGCCGAGCATGTGGTTGGCTTTGCGTTACTTTTTCACCACCGTCACGGGGGCGATCTTCTCCAATCCTTCGCGGAGTTTATCGGCGGGTCCAACCACCACGATGACCAACTCATCGGGCCGAACATGCTTTTGCGCAACCTGCAGGCATTGTTCGCGGGTCGATTCGGCGACCTCGGCCAGCAACTGCTCGGTGTAGTTGTCTGGCAATCCGAGCACGCGTTGGCTCCACAATTCATCGGCCACTTGCTGCGACGTTTCGCGGGTTGAGGGATACGAGCCAACGAAGTAAGAGATCGTGTCCTCTAGTTCTTTGGTATTTGGCCCTTCAGCCTGCAGACGTTGCACCTCATCCAGGATGGCTTGTACGGCCTCAATCGTTGTGGCGGTCTTGCTAAAGGTGCTGATGGCGAATTGACCAGCCTGTTTTTGAGCGGAGAAGCCACCATTGGCACCGTACGTCAATCCTTTTTTCACACGGATCGTTTCATTGAGGCGTGAACTGAACGCACCCCCAAAATATCCGCTGACCACGCGGCTAGCCGAATAGTCAGGATCATCGCGCGTGATGGACCGATGTCCAACCCGAATCTCGCTTTGGACGCTATCGTTGTCGACCAAATAGATATGGGTCGGTGTGGCGGCTGGCATACTGGGCAACACGACCGACGGTCGTTCGCCATTCGATTGCCACTCAATGAAGTATTTTTTGGCCAAGCTTCCGGCCTGCGCGAGATCGATGTCTCCTGAAAAAATCAGCGTGCACATGTCTGGCCGCGCGAAGGTTGACCACCAAGTCCGCAGGTCCTCCAACTCGAGTAGCTTCAGATCCGCGACGGTGCCCGTGGTCGTTCGCCCGTAGGGATGATCACCGTAGAGCCGCTGACGCAGTTCCCGACTTGCGATCTCTGTCGGTGTCTTTTCGGAAACAGCCAACTGCGTGCTCATCTGCTTTTTGAGTTTTTTGAACTCCTCAACCGGCATCGTGTTCTTCAGCACTACCTCACTCATCAATTGCAAGCCGCGATCGATATGCTCCGGGAGCGCGCCGAGGGACAGGCTCGAAGAGTCCATGGCCGCGCTGCCGCTGAGGCTAATAGCGTAGGTTTCCAGTTCGGTTGCCAGTTCCTTTTCGTTTCGATTTTCAGTCCCTTTGGTCAGCATGCCGATGGCCATTTCTGCCGTGCCAGGTTTGCTTTCCGTCCACGCTCCTGCTTCAAGACCGAGTTGGACCGTGACAAAGGGCACTTCCCGATTCTCGACCACAATGACCTTGAGGCCGTTGTCCAACGTGAGTTCTTGGCTAGTCTGCGACGTTTCGTACTTGAGCGGCCCAGCCAAAGGATACTGAGCGCGTCGATCGGCCGGACGTTCCACGCCAGGACGACCGGGACGCGGTGGATCGGTTTCAGGAACACCCGTAATCGGCGCGTCTTCCTTGTCACCCTTGAACCCGAGCATGCTGCCCAACGAACCCATCAAGTTCGATTTGACCTTGCCCGTGATCGCATGTTCGGGGTTCATGTACGTTTTCGCTACGCGCTGGATATCGGCGGGCGTGACACTTCGAATTCGTTCCACCCGCGTGTTGACTCGGGCCACATCACCTTCGAGCACGGCGGCTTGACCGAGCGCAGCAGCTTTGCTCTCGACCGTCAGACTTTCGACGATGAGGGACTTGAGCATCTGATTGCGAGCTTTCTCAAGTTCTTCGGGTTGGACAAGTTCACTCTGCAACCGAACGATCTCCTCCGTCATGGCAGCCAAGACTTTGTCAGGATTGCTGCCGACGGGGGAAAGGACTGCACCTGCAGCGACCATTCCATCTTGTTCGAGGCTCAATTCGGCGGCCAGCGCCAGGACTGCGGATTCATCCTCAGCCACAATGCGGCGGTAGAGTCGGCTGCTTTCACCGCCGCCCAGCATGTTCGTCATCAATTCAATGGCCATGGCATCGGGATGATTCAATGGTACGCCGCGAAACAACAATCCCACGAGAGGGGCGGGAGCGTTGTCTTCGGTGAGCACGACTTCCCGTTTTGAGTAGGGCTTGAGTTCGGGCATCGGTACGCGCGGGGGTTCAGCACCGCGAGGGATCCAACCGAAATTGCGTTTCGCCAACTGCTCTACTTCCGCATGCTTGACCGCACCCACGACTACCAAGGTGGCATTGTTGGGAACGTAGTACTTCGTCCAGAAGGCACGCAGCTCCGGCACGCTAGCCGCACGCAGATCAGGAATCGATCCGATCGTCGACCAGCGATAGGGATGATCTGCGAACAACTCAGGCAGCGCCTTTTCAAGAAGCTTGCCATACGGACGGTTCAGTCCCATGCGTCGTTCTTCTTCGACGACTTTACGTTCGGTATCAAACGCGGTTTGATCGATCTTCAACATGCTCATCCGTTCGGCTTCGAGCCACAGCACGAGATCGAGTTGGTTGGCTGGTAGCGATTGGGTGTACACGGTTTGATCGAAGGTGGTGTACGCGTTGCAGTCACCACCGGTTTTTCGGATCAAGTCAAAATGGGCGGTGCTATCGAGTCGATCGGTGCCTCGGAACATCATGTGTTCGAACATGTGCGCGAAGCCTTGACGCGCGGGATCCTCGTCCTTCGAGCCAACGTGGTACCACAAATTGACGGCCACAATCGGACACGAAAAATCCTCGAGTGAGATCACTCGCAGCCCGTTGTCGAGTACCACTTCGCGATAGTCGAACGCTTGAGCTTCTTGACCCTGACTTTCTACTTGGCCGCGAAGATCAGCGGCCAACACGCAGCCAATCAAAATGACGATGGGACAAGCGATCCAAGGCATTAACGACTTCATGCAGTTTTCTCCACAGTTTGATTTGAAACCGAATGGTTTTAGGCCGTGAGCAATGACCCATCCTGACCCTAAGAACATCGTACCCGAATCGTCCATTTTGGGCTCCGTATTTCGCAGCGGCGTTTCTGCATCGGCGTGATTGGCGGCTGATTCGCGATCCGAGCCCTTCATCCAGAATTCGAAGCAAGAATTTTTTTCATAGCTGGCACTTGACGCACTTCAACGATTTCACCATGCTGTTGTTGAGATTGATTCTCAGTAGCGACTGAGAATCGTCCGGAGATATAGCCAGCCATCGGAATTTGTGGGCAGTTCTGCCTTCGATCCCTCAGCCAGCAACGCTCGGTTCCGCCACCCGCACTCGATGGGAGTTGCTGGGGCAGTCCGCACATTGGTTTTGAGGGGCCTGTCAATGCTGTGCATATTGCATCTGTCTGTTCGTGATTCGCGAAACTCGAGGCGAATCCGTCCGCGTTCTGCGTTCACGCTGGTTGAGTTGCTCGTGGTTATCGCCATCATCGGCATCCTGGTGGGTTTGTTACTGCCTGCGATTCAATCCGCTCGCGAAGCGGCACGCAGAATGAGCTGTTCGAACAACCTCAGGCAAATTGGCTTGGGGGTGCTCAACTACGAGAGTGCGTTCAAGAAAATTCCGGCGGGCTCGATCCAAAGTAATTTCATCAGCGGGTTCGCATCCATCCTGCCCCATTTGGAGCAGAACAATTCGTTCCAAATCTATGATTTTGGACTCTACTACACCGACCCAAAAAACGTTGCGGTCTCGTCGCAAAAAATCTCTTCGTACCTGTGCCCATCGATGGTGTTACCTCGCGAGGTACCTTTGGGAGCACCCATGGAAATCGGGGGCCCCTCGAGTTACTTGCTGAACGAAGGTACAGACGACTACATGTTCATCAACGATGGCATGTTCGGCGCCGTGTGGACTTCCCCAGGCTACATGAATCGACACATCGGTTTACGAGATATTCTCGATGGCATGTCCCACACGATTGCCGTCGGCGAAACGACCTACGATTTCAACGACTATCTCTGGACTGCCTCGGCAGGCGCGTTGGCGGGTACACCGCGCTATGGAACTGCGCGTTGGGTTGTCGGGTATCCAAGAATTGCAATGGGCACGACTCTCTACCCTCTGAACGTGCATCGCATGCCGAACATCGGTGGATACACCAGCATGCATAGCAGTGGTCTTCACTTTCTGTTTGGTGATGGGTCAGTGAAGTTCGTGGCCAATCATGTCCATAGCCTCGTCCTAACGGACTGGTCGACACGCGCAGGAGGTGAGGTGCCGCATGATGATTCCGCGTACTAAGCGCCTCGTGGCTCTAGCGATGCTGGCGATTTTCTCGGGATGTGGTTCGGAATTTCAACGCTATCCCTTGGAGGGAACGGTGAATTTGGATGGACAACCGCTCTCCAATTGCATGGTGATTTTTGCGCCCTGTGACGCGGGAGCATCGGGGGCCACGGGGATGGTCGTGGATGGAAGGTTTGCAATCCCACAAGACTCGGGTGCGACGCCTGGGAAGTACAACCTCATCTTCACAGAAGTTCAGCCAGATCTTGAAGAGTATGAGCAACGGCGAGCGGACAACGTGCCGCTTCTCAATGCACCTACCTTGCCTCGCAATTACCAAGCGGCGAATGAAGTCCATGTGGACGTCATGCCCATCCAAGACAATCACTTTGATATCGAATTGAAGTCCTACGGTTGGTTTCAATAGATTGGCAAAGTAGTTTCTGTTCAACAACACTTCACCCACCCTCATTAAAATCTGTTGGTCATAAATATGGTTACACCGCGCAGCCGAATTTTGACGGTGAAACATTGGGCCTGCAGGTTTGGGATGGCGAGAAACCTGCCGTTGACTTGTCTGTCGCCCTGCGCATGCATCGCGAATCGGGGTTTTCAATCGGTCGCGTAAGTTACCGGGCATCTTGAGCTATTGACAATCGAACAACGCCAGTCAGCCCGGGATGTCAGTTTGCGTTCACAACACGACCTATCCACGAAATGAATATTGACCATGGCAATTGCTGAGCCCAACGTTAATGCCCTCAGGGAAGTGAAAAGTCAAACGGACCCTTGGGTGCATGTCGGGAAAAAAAGGGCGCGGAGCCCCTGGGTTAGGTTTCTTTTGATGGTCATTCGCCGGAGCCATCTCTACTTGGGGCTGCTCCTGGTGCCTTGGGCGATTCTGTACGGCGTGACCGCCTACTTGTTCAATCATCCGTCGCACTTCTCGTCATTGAAGCAGAGTTCGATTGCAGCAGCCATGATCCCTTCCGAATGGCCGACACGTGATTGGATCGCGTCCGACCGCGCAGAGCGTGTTGTGGACGCATTGAATGCTCGATTCGATGCGGAACAAATCTCGATACTTCTGGACCCAGCGATGGAACCTCGGATGGAGGGGAAAAATATCGCCGCTTCGTACGAGTTCGAAGGGAGGAACTATTCCATGAGCATTGCGCTCGATGGCCAACGCGGGACGATGCGATCTCAGCCTGTTCGGGCCGAAGCGCTAGTTCCGAAGCGAGCTTTTTTTGAAGTTGCGCCCGTTGGCACCCAGCCTCGCACGCGCGGTCGTGGCGGCCCCTCGGCGAATTCTTCTACCGACGCAGCGACGCAACGATCGAATCGTAGTACCGAGGAAGCACCCAAGGCAAGTACCGACAACAATCGCGAGCCACTGAAAATAGAAGAATCGCTTGCCGATCGATTGCAGACCGCATTTCAAGAGATTGCGATCCAGCAAGGGCATTCGATCGATGCCGATCAAGTCCGGATCACGTCGGTTCCGGAGTTGTCGTTTGGAGTCCTTGCTGGCAACGAGAAGTGGGAGTGCCAACACTCAGCTCTTTCCGGTGCTGTCAGTACTTCGCCATCCGACCATCCGATCGCAGCGGAATTCTCGTGGCGACGTTTCCTTTTGCGACTGCACACGGCTCATACCTACCCAGATCAATTCAATGCAAGATGGTTCTGGGCCATTGTTGTGGATGTCATGGCGTTCGTCATGGTGTTTTGGGGCGTAAGCGGCATCGCCATGTGGTGGCAAATCAAGGCGACGCGACCCTCCGGATCCGTTGCGATGGCCGTCAGTTTGCTTGCGGCGATCTCTTTGGGTGTTGCGATGTTCTACGCAATGTGAGTGAGCAAGACTACCTCCTTCACCGTAGCCAACGGAGAAGTCCATTTGTCAGCTATTCATCACCCCCTGTGCATTGATGGTCATCCTGGTCGATTTCTCGTTCTCTAAGGGTTCCTCCGTGCCGGATTTGGTGTTTTCCTTGTCGGCCAAAATCAAGCACGCGGGCTTGATTCCGAATCGGGACCATGGCGGTTCCAAAATTCGCTAGACTGCTTGCATGCTCGCCAAACTCAAAACCTATAGCCTGGTTGGTATCGAAGCGGTACCCGTCGACGTGGAAGTCGATTTGTCCCCTTCGCCGCTTCCCAAAACGGTATTGGTGGGGTTGCCCGAACAAGCAGTACGCGAGAGCACGCATCGGGTTGAGCGAGCGTTGGTCAATGGTGGCTTCCTTAGACCCCATGATCGCGTGGTCATCAATTTGGCACCGGCCGAACTGCCCAAACAAGCGGCGAGTTTTGATTTGCCGATATCGCTTGGAATGTTGGTCGGTTCGGGCCAGGTTCAGTCCGAACTTTTGGAATCCTATGCGGTCGTGGGTGAGCTGTCTCTGGAGGGGCAAATGCGAGGCGTCAAGGGCGCGTTGTCCATGGCCATCGCGGCTTCCAAGCAGGAGGGAATTCGCGGATTGATTGTTCCGATGGAAAACGCACAAGAAGCGGCTGTGGTGGAGGACATCGATGTTATCCCCGTGGCCACTTTGTCGGAGGCTGCGGCTTTCCTGAGTGGCACGCTCGAAATCGATCCGGTCCCATCGCGTCTTCAAGAAATTTACGAAACCTTCTCGCGTTACGATATCGATTTCTGTGACGTTCGGGGTCAAGAGATGGCCAAACGCGCGTTGATGATCGCAGCCGCAGGCGCCCACAACCTGCTGATGATCGGGCCGCCAGGTTCGGGGAAGACGATGCTCGCCAAACGGCTCAGCTCGATTCTGCCAACGTTATCTCCAAGCGAATCGATCGAGACAACGCGCATCTATTCGGCTCTGGGGAGATTGCAACCGGGACAACCCTTGATGGTGCAGCGGCCCTTCCGATCGCCACACCATACGATCAGCGATGCGGGTCTCGTGGGTGGTGGCAGCCCACCGTCGCCTGGCGAAGTTTCGTTGGCGAACCATGGCGTTCTATTCCTCGATGAACTTCCTGAGTTCAATCGCAAGACGCTTGAGGTGTTGCGGCAACCCCTTGAGGATCGCAATGTGACCATTTCGCGGGCCATGCAAAGCACGACTTTCCCTGCCGACTTCATGTTGGTTGCGGCCTTGAATCCATGCCCCTGCGGTTACCGATCCGACCCACGGCGCAGTTGCAATTGCTCACCGGTTCAAGTCGAACGCTACATGAGTCGCATCAGTGGTCCACTTCTCGATCGCATCGATATCCACATCGAAGTCCCGTCGGTACCGTTCGAGGAACTGCAAAGTGGGCCACCTGGTACCAGCAGCGCCCAGATTCGCGAACAAGTCACGGTAGCACGGCAACGACAAACGGAACGGTTTCAAGGTTCTCCCACTCGAACCAATGCGCAGATGTCCAGTCGAGAACTTCGTGAGTGGTGCCCGCTCGGGAGAACGCAAACACAACGCATGCGGTCTGCGGTTTCGGAAATGGGGCTTTCGGCCCGCGCTCATGACAAGATCATTCGCGTGGCTCGAACGATCGCCGACCTGGAAAACGCCGAGGGGATTGAGACGCATCACATCGAAGAGGCCATCAACTTTCGCATGCTCGACCGCGACATCTGGTCGTAGCTGGCATCGACAAGCCGTCTTACATTCTGCGATGCATTGCAGGTTCAGTCGCGTTGCAGATCCAGTCGCCTCACGACCAGTTCCAACTAGGATCCGATGCAGTTGCCGTTCTCGTCGTAACGAACCAATGCGAAGTAAACGAAGACGCACGTTAGCATTGGCACAAGGCAGAGCATGATAGGGGACAACCAAAGGGAGGCCGCAATAATGGCGATGGAAAAGACAATCCAAAGCGGCCATGTGTCTTTCAGCAATGCAGCAAACCGTTTCATGACGTAGCGATCGTTTCCAAGGGGAGTGGGAGGAGTTTCCGTTCAAGATCGCGATCGCGGCAGCATCTGTCAATCGAATCGCAGGTGCGACGGTGTTACCAAACCCATGGTTGAGACCACCATTGGCTCCACGACCAACCCGGCGGGGGGATGAAAGGGATGGCGGTGTACCACGGCTGGTCATCGAGACTCTTGGGCTGACTGGCCGGAGTCGGAAGAGTGGTCGGATTCTGAGAGTTGGGCGGAGCAGTGGGTGGATCGGGAATCGACCAACCATCGCTTGGGGGCGGCAGCTCGAAGGCCGCATGGTATTCACGCTGCTTTCCCTCAATCCATTGCAGTTCTTTTTTTGTTTCATCGCCAGGCCAGAGCTGGGTGTCGGCATGTCGCAATCGGTCACGGGCCAACTGGAAGTCTTCGTGCGCGACGGCAGCAAAGGCGAGATTGGTCCAGGCAGCGGTATTCCAATTGTGCATATCCGCCGCTTCCTGCCACTCACGCTCGGCCAGATCCCAGCGACCTTGTCGAGCATAACCGTTCCCCTTGCGGACACTGGTCGAGCCAGGTGAAAACCATGGCAAGTCGATCACGACCTCGTCGACATGGGTCGTCGGGACAACCAACTCCCATGACCGTCGCGCGGAGGCGGCGATGATTTTGGCATCGGCATTCCCGACAAATGCGAGGTCCGGAAAGTTTTTTTCCGCTTCCTTTTGGTTCATCGTGATCGTGTGTTCACCGACGCGCTGGCCCGTGGATACGTCGATCACCATCCATTGCACGGTCAACGAGTCAGGATCGCGTTTGTTGCTTTGCGGTACTGGCTGGCTAGTCCCTTCGATCTCCTGCAACTCCAAGTGATGCGCGAGGATGTTGCCCATCATCAAGTAATTGGCTTCGCCCCGGCGGGCTGCGGACAAGGCGGCCATGGTACTGGGTTGCCCATCGTACGCTGCCAATTGAATTTCACTGATTTGCTCCAACTGACTCGGAAAGAGCACGGAGAGCTGCGGCATGGACTGCGGCTTCGTGGTCTCGATAGCCAATTGCAACCGCTCTGCGATTTGGGGTTCGCCTTCAATCGGAGCAACCGCGACACGCACGGGACCTCCCGAGGTCAGAATCGGGCGTTTCCAAACGTGCATGGGGGCTGTCATTTGGCAACCAGCGATTGCAATCAAAATCGCGCAGCAGCCCACACGCTCAAGGACACGGCTAACACTTCGTACCAACATGACAGAGTCTCGCACTAATTTCCCACAGAAAGAGTGAGTCACTGCCAGGACGGTAGCACTCCAACCAAACCAAGGCAACGGAAAATAGGCGGGCTGGGAAAGCTCACAGAGATGGAGGAACGCCTGGCTTCCACTTTTTGATCTTGGGAGATCGCATGGGATCTGATATCCACCGAGGCACGCGTCGACCGACGGAACGATTCTCCAGTCCCATACGTCCTCACCATGCAATCAAAAAGCCAATACGGATGCCGTTCACGGTTGTGGAGTCGACGCGACTGGATCATGGCCGCCAGCAGCTTGCCCTTGGGAATTGCTACTTGCGGCTGTCGTTCCACACCGATTACTGGGCGTCCCCAGTTCCGATTCATTCCCAAGAGCATGGAGAAGTCGCTTGGCGAGCAAAGCTTTGCTGAGGTCCTCAGCCAATCCTCGCCATCCCAGAATGAGGCCTGGAACGCAGCCGTCTTGAGGACTGGGCAGCGTCTCGCAAAGGTCGCCAATGCTCCGGATTTCCAATGGGACTATCGCTTGCTGGCTTCTCAGCAACAGAATGCGTTTTGTTTGCCTGGCGGCAAGGTAGCCGTGTACGAAGGGATCATTCCAGCCTGCCAAAATGAAGCCGGATTGGCCGTTGTCATGAGTCACGAGATCGCACACGCATTGGCCCATCACGGCGCCGAACGCATGAGTCAACAAGCGGGCGTTCAAGGCATGGGGACCGTATTGGGTTGGGCCATGTCCGACACCACGCCTGCTTCGCGCGAACTGGCGATGCAAGCTTTTGGAACCGGCGTGCAATATGGAGTTCTACTTCCTTACAGTCGAAAGCATGAAAGTGAAGCCGATGCGATCGGACTTCAACTGATGGCACAGGCTGGCTACGATCCCTCGGAAGCACCCTTGTTCTGGGGCCGTTTCGGACAGGCAAAGCAAGGAGATGGTGCGCCTCCGGAGTGGGCATCCACCCACCCCAGCGACGACCGGCGTGCGGCGGACCTAGCGGCCAAGCTGCCAGCGGCGCTGAGCCAATACCAATCGACCGCTGTCCGTTATGGACGCGGCGAACAACTCGTGTAACGACATCTCCGGATCCAATCCCAATCCCTTCTAGGACTTGCTCAATTGCTGTCCGACAATTGCCTCAAATAGTCGATGGCATCTTCCAAAGAGGTCGTCTCGGCCCCGCAGACTCGGCCACCGCGATCACATTGTCCTAACAGAATCAACTCGTCGTAGCTTTCATTTTCACGCAGCCGACGGTGAGCGCGTGCACCGAGCGAACCGTCGAGGATGCGATGCGTGTCCATGTGATGTGCGATCAGCCAAGCGGTACGGTCGGTGATAAAACCTTCCAATGCCTCCAACCCCGCGTGGACATGATTCAGCGGATCGATGGCTTTGCCGACATCATGCAATAGAGAAGCGAGCAAAAACTCTTCGTCGTACGGCAACGCATCGCAGGCGAGATCGTATACCTGGAGTGAATGGTACAACGCGTCCCCCTCTGGGTGGTAAAGCGGGTTCTGCTTGACATTCTCAAGAGGCAGTAGCAAAGAGTAAAACACCTGAAATGCATCGGGTTGCGTTTCCCACTGTTGAATGGCTTCGTCAAAGTCCAAATCCGGATACTCGGTCTCCAGTAGCGACTCAAGTTGCGTTCTAGAGACTCCTTCGATGCGTTTCCCAGTGATGGAGCTTCGAAAGCCGTAACTCCTCAACGCTTCACGATAAACCGTGAGTTCGACCTCGAAGGCCTCGCGCACATGCACATGCGTAAAGACGAGATTCTCGCCTTGCTTACGAACAAGTTTTCGTTCGACTTCGAAAGGGATGCCCTCGAATTCCAAGCAAGATACGACCGCATCGAGGCTGTCCGAGAATACGTGAAGGTCGATGTCCGAACCCTCGCGGACATGTCCTGTTGCAACGCTTCCGATGAGTCGCGGATGGAATTTATCCAGCAATCGCATCACGCGAAGAGCCGACAGTCGCATATCGCGGAGTGCATCCAAGCGTGAGGCGCCCTCGTGCAATCGCGCGAACGATTGAATCGCGTCGCGAATTTCGGCATTGGAAGGCAAATCGGCAGGCTTCACCCAACCTTTGCACAATCGTTTGGCGGCTTTCTGTTTGGCTTGGTAGTACTCGGACTCCTGCCGTTGGTACATCAATCGGGCAGCTTCATGAGCGATCGCCCGCCGCAACTTCGAGACATTTACTTCCATTCGTAGAGTTGAATCGATTTTTGGGTTCGAATAACCACTGTTGTTCCGGCCACCGCGAGGTGTGCCCAAGCTTCTTCATCGCTGACCTTCCGTTCGGATAGGAGCGTGTACTCCTCTGGATTATGGGCGATCAACCGTAATTTACCAGTCTGATCGAGGGCCAAAATCTTTTTTCCGTTGGTAACCATGCTCCAATATTCGCCATACGGACGCGTGACCCATGTCTCCTTGCCTTCTGCCAAATCGATGCAGGCAAAGCGTTTGTTTCGGAGATGCATGTACACGTAATGATCGATGACAACGGGCGAAGACATGTACCCCTCCAGCTTGTTCTCCCAACGGGCGGAAGGATCGGTGTTGCCGATGTCCAACAGCAACGATCGACCACCGTAGCTACTGGTAAAAACACTGTTGTCCCAAATCGTCGGCGTAAGGATGTTCATACCGCGAAAGGTTGCTACTTCGTGCTTCCATAATGCGGAACCACTCTCAAGATCGACGCCCGCCAGATAGGTCCTGGTCTGGACCACCAACTGCCGCTTGCCATCGATGGTCGCAATCACGGGGGAGGAGAAGGCACCGCCGCTCATGATGTCCCCATCATCGCCCAACGCGCTCCAAACGATAGAACCGTCCTTCTTATGCATCTTTTGCAAACCGCGACCGGCTTGGATGTAAAGGAATTCGCCATCCAAAAGTGGGGAACATACCATTCCGAAGTCAGGTACGTTGCCAGCCTTATCGGCAAAATCAACTCGCCAGACTTCTTCACCTGTCTTGCAGTCCAACGCTACCAGCACATCCCGAATGCCTCCGACGAAGATGAGTTCGCCATCGGTGGCCGGGGTGGACCGGATCCAACTTCCGTTCCGGGCGGCGAAGAAAGGTACCTTCATTTCTCCGTCCCAATCCTTCGTCCATCGCGTTTCTCCCGTCACACGATCGATGCAAGTAACCCGTTCCTTGCCCTCGACCGACTCGGTCGTGAAGACCGCGGCATCGGTGACGAGGGGACCGGAATAACTATCCCCGAGCGGTTGCGACCAAACCAAGCGAAGGTTGGATTCTTCCAACGAGTCCGGCCATTCCGCGTCCACGACGTAGCTGTCACGCTGGGGGCCTCGCCAATTTAGCCATTGATCGTTGTCCTCTCCGAATGCTGGTTGGCAAGCGATCGCTGCCAAAAGTCCGCAGGTGATTGTAAAGCCAAAAAACTTAATGGATCGTGTGGTGCTCATCTGCCATGTACCTTCGGTGGGTAAAGTTCGCGCGGTGGTTAAAGTTCGCGATGCGTGGAAATTATTCGGATTGTGTTGAATCTACGAGTCGCACCGTCTCATGACAGTCGTTGGAGACGGACGCAGGTTGGAAAAGGAGAAGGGTTGAAAAACCGAGGACGGACATCCTCTCGAACGCCGCTAGCCCCCTCCATTGGAAAAGGAAACGTGAGATAGCGGGTAGCAGAAGGCTTGTGGCAAGTGTACAGAACCGTCAAGTCCTACAGTTCCACCTGGGCAAGATAAATCAGCTGGGAAAACGGATTCGGTTTGGCTGAAACGGCGCTCTCTAAGGAAAAAGCGTCCTAGCGTTCTCGATATTGGATGATAGAGGGCCCCAAATTCTCGAGGGACCTGATCGACCGATCGAACCGACGCCCGTCGTCCCGAGGAACTGATGCACTGGAAAACAAAAAAAACACATGGCCATCGCCCGCAACGTGCAGGTGCGGCCGCCGTCGAGTTTGCGGTGGTAGCCCCCATGTTCGTTGCAATTCTCCTCGGCACGATCGAGGCTTGCTCCATGATCTTTCTTCGTCAAACGACGGAGATGGCAGCGTTCGAAGCGGCGCGTGTTTCGATCGTGACCCAATCGACCACGGCTCAAGTCGAGACCGCTGCGAAGGCCGTATTGGATACTCGTAAAGTCAAAGACTATACGGTCTCGATCACGCCGAAAGATTTTCAGAACGCGCCCTACGGGACCTTCGTCCGCGTAGAAGTACGTGTACCGTGTGAGAAGAACAGCCTCATTCCTAGTCTGTTCTACAAGTCGAAGGAAATTGTCGGATCCGTCGACATGATGAAAGAGTACTGATCCCCCGAAGAATTCCATACCGCTCTGTATTGCAGTTTGAAGCCCGAAACATCTGGAGTCCCCAACATGAAACAATCACGAAGTCGAAGTCGAAACGGTGGCATTATCCCCTTGGTCGCCGTCCTATTGCCGGTCACCGTAGCGATTGCCGCGTTTGCAATCAACTTGGCCTATTTCGAGTTGAATCGCACCGAAATGTACATTGCCGCAGACGTCGTAGCCCGTGCTGCAGGACGTGAGTTTGCGCTGACTGGAAAAGAAGCAGCTGCGATCGACGCTGGCCAACGAGCCGCAGCTCAAAATACCGTTGCTGGGAAAATTGTCGAAGTGGATGCCAAGAACTTCGTCTTCGGTGAAGCGTCTCGCAAGGATGCAAAGTCGCGGTACGAATTTTCCAAAGGCGGATCCAACCCCAATGCTGTCGAAGTGACGATCCAACGCTCGGAAAAGTCTTCGGGAGGATCCTTGACCGCCCTTCTACCCGTCGCTTCCTTTGGCGAAGCCTTCGCGACCTCTCGAAGCTCGCGGGCCAATCAAGTCGAAGCTGACATTTCGCTGATCATCGATCGTTCCGGCTCCATGGCTTACGCCGCCGACGAAAAGGCCGTTTATCCACCGTTTCCCAAAAGCGCCAGCAAGAGCTGGAATTTTGGCCAGGAAGCGCCCAATCCATCGCGCTGGCGCGACGCCGTGAAATCCGTCGATGTCTTTCTGGAGGAACTCAACAAGACACCCATGAAAGAAATGGTCGCTCTGACAACGTACGCGAGTGATGCTGGAATCGATCAAGTCCTCACCGAGGACTATGGCAATATTTCTAAAGCGCTCGATAAATACACGCAGACGTTTAATTCGGGTGCCACCAACATCGCGGGCGGACTCACCAACGGAAGCGTCGTACTCTCCGGTGTCGGAGCTCGTGCTTTTTCCTCCAAGGTTATCGTATTGCTCACCGATGGTATCGACACCACCAAAAGTGATGTATTGAAAGCGGCTAAGGATGCGGCCGATAAGAAGATTATGATTTTCACGGTCACCTTTTCAGACGAAGCAGATAAGGTAACCATGCAAAAAATCGCTGAGACCGGCATGGGGAAACACTTCCATGCCATCGACGCTAAAGACCTGGAAGACATCTTTCGCGCCATCGCACGGGAAATACCCGTGCTGATTACTAAGTAAATAATGTCGTTGCAGGTATGCATCCCATCGTTGAGAAGCCCACTGGAGTGATCACCATGATTCAGAGAATCGAACGTCGCCGGAGACTCGGCGCACACACTGTAGAAATGGCAATTGTGTTGCCTGTAGTATTTCTGTTGTTCCTCGGTGGTATTGAAATGGCCCGGTTGCAACTCATCCGGCATTTGGTCGACAACGCATCCTACGAAGCAGCGCGGCACGTGATTGTTCCGGGTGCTACGACCGAGGAAGCCAGTCAGATCGCAAACGACATTTTAAAGATTGTTGGCATCTCCGATGCCAAAGTGATCGTCGAACCCAATCCAATTTTGGAGACAACCAAGAACGTCAAGGTCAGGATCTCGATCCCAGCCTCGTCCAACGTTTGGACTGCCGCCACCTTTGCGAAGTACATCACGGTTGGTTCCGAAATATCGATGATGACCGAACGTGGGCCGATGACCCAAATCGAGGCGATCACCCCGCCTCCACCCCCCGTCGTAATCCCATCGCCGGTGCCGACACCAACGCCGACTCCGCCGGTTCCGCCCACCCCGGCGCCTGCGCCAACGCCTGCACCAACGC
>JBGSHV010000142.1:0-109454 GCA_041752005.1 Pirellula sp.
CGTCGTGATTGTTAGCAGAGTCTTCACGACGCGGAGCGTCGTGCCACTCTGTTCACACGCGTCTTAAAAAAAGCGCCGCCAACTCCGTTGCAGATGTCGCTCCGAAATGGTGGTAGATCTGTTTGATACAGTCGTTGACCACGTGCATTGTTAAACCCAAGGCGGCCGCGATTTCTTTTCGCGATCGGCCATCGAGCAGCAAGTACAGTACTTCGGCGTTCCGCTGCCCCAAGCCCGCTACACTTTGTTCCTTTGTCGAGCCGCTGACACCGCTCTGCAGCCAGCTGATTCCAGTGCATGCCAAGTCCAGCAGCATGACATCAAGGTTGCGAAACCGAGGTGCCCCGACAGGCTTCAGCAAACTCACGCAACTCCACATATGCTTAGACGGGTAACGTACGCATGTCATCCATTCATCAAGCTGAACCGCGTGGGTCAACGCATTTCGAAACTCGCTCGCATGCCACTCCTCGTCGGTCCAGAGTTGATGACGTGCTCGACAGACCTGCATTTGCTCCATGAGCAGTGGCAGAAACGGTGTTCGGAGCCATCGATCCGAGTCTTTGGTCATCCCTAGCTGAAAGAATGCATCGATTCGTTGTGGCGCCAGCCCCCAAGGAATCAATGCGATCGGTACCACCCTGCCATCGTTTTCCGGATGCCCGTGCCCCCAGCTCCAAAATCCGAACTCGGCTTGAAAATACTTGCAAACGTACTCGACCGCATTGCGGCGTCGAATCGGCAGGTCTGGTTCCGATTCCAATTCAACCAACGACGCAAGAAACTCTTTGCATTCTTCATACCAATCGACTGGGATATTTGCAGCCTGCAGTTCAAGCTCCGCGTTATTCATCGAAGGAAAAACTTAATAAAAAGGGCATGTTCGGATCTCTGCAAGCGAGGATTCCGTTCAGATGTCGGGCGCAGCCAATTTTGGAAGCGGATCCAGCGTAGGTAGTGGAGCCAGATACAGTCAAGCGATTTTGGGCCAAATGTTGCGACCTACCGAAATGGATCTCTGTGACGATGCTTTGGAAGCTGATTGTCGGTTTGATTTCCCGAAGTCTGGAGTTTGTCTATGGAATCGTTGGAATGCCAATTAGATTGGCTATTTCCTTTCATTCCCTTCTTCTCAGTTAACGATGGATCATGCACCGTTTTTCAATTCTGATGGCTGTCTGTCTCGTTGCTTTTGCATCCGTCGAGCCAGCGAATGCGGATCTCGTAACGCTCTACGATGGTAGCGGTCGCCCCTCCGATCAAGCGTGGCTCGCTTTTGCCGCCTCTCCATTTGGCACGACGACCGAAACGGTCCTGGGTAGTGGAGTTCGATTGCAAACGAACAGTACCGCACAAGCAGGCTATAGCAATTACAACCCTGCCCTCCCGCCGACCGCACCCTCCCTCAAGAACCCATCGTTTCCGGTCCTAAATCGTGCTCAAGGATTCGAACTGTCGTTTTCACTCGCCGTCGATAGCGAGTCACACGCCAACAACGATCGAGCCGGGTTCTCGGTCATTCTTCTCGGCAGCGACGCCCAAGGAATCGAACCATGATTCTGGGCCGATCGCATTTGGGCTCAGACCGATTCTCCATTGTTCAATCAAGGAGAAGGGGTGAGCAAGAACACTACGTCGCAGCGCAACTATCGATTGCAGGTTATCGGAAACCAATACGCGCTTCGCGACGGTAACACGGACTTGCTCAGCGGCGCGGTTCGCGATTATTCTTCGTTCGGTGTTCCCTACTCTTTGACTAACTACCTTTTCCTCGGTGACAACACCACCAGCGCTGCCGCCAATATCCAACTCGGACCGATTGCACTGAACTCGAATCTGAGTTCGGTACCAGAGCCATGCAGCCTCATGCTTGTCCTCGGTGTCGTATCCGGGATCGCGTTGCGACGTTCGACTAGACCTCGTACTAAGGCCTAGCTTTCTACGAGTTCTACCGGTCCCTTTACGTAGCGGCGGCGATCGCTTTCCTTGAGGTAGATCTTTCTCAGACGGATTACGTTCGGGGTGACTTCCACCAACTCATCGTCTTCGACGTATTCCAAGGCGGCTTCGAGATGCAATTCTCGTGGTGGTTTAATGATGATGTTCTCATCGTTGCCGGCGGCTCGCACGTTGCTGAGCTTCTTTTCTTTGGTCGGATTGACGACCAAGTCATTGTCGCGAGCATTCTCGCCGACAATCATGCCTTCGTAGACATCATCGCCATGCGATACGAACAACTCAGCCCGATCCTGGAGGGCGAACAGGCTATACGCCACGGCTTTGCCAGGCACCATGCAGACAAGCACACCGTTGGTACGTTTGGTGATGTCGGGGCCCAACGGTTGGTAGCCCGAGAATCGATGGTGGATGATGGCCGTGCCTTGGGTTGCGTTGAGCATGCGTGTTCGAATGCCGATCAAACCGCGGGCTGGAATGGAAAAGCACAGTAGCGTGTACTCACCACGTGGCGTCATGCTGTCGAGAATCCCGCGTCGATTGCCGACCATTTCCATGACCGGTCCAACTCGGTCCGTGGGGACTTCGACGTTGAGCACTTCAAACGGTTCGTGTAGCTCGCCGTTGATCCGTTTGAGAACCACACGCGGCTTGCTAACGCTCATCTCGTAGCCTTCACGCCGCATGGTTTCGATGAGGACAGACAGGTGCAACACACCGCGTCCACGAACCGCGAAGGACTCGGTACCTTCGACAGGCGTGACACGCAGCGCCACGTTGCGTTCCAGTTCCTTTTCGAGACGTGTCTTCAGCTGACGTGTCGTCACGTACTTACCATCACGTCCCGCCAACGGCGACGAGTTGATGCTGAAAACCATTTCCAGAGTCGGTTCGTCGACCTTGAGTCTCGGCAACGCATGGACTTCGCCGCGATTGCAAATCGTGTCACCGATTTCGATGTTTTCGAGACCAATGACGGCGACTACGTCACCTGCCGAGGCCATATCGGTATCGATCCGTCCGAGCTTGTCAAAGAACTGCAAATTGGCGACTTGAGCGGGGATCACCGAATCCTCGGCTGCGATGTCGACTTGTTGCCCCTTGCGAATCGTTCCGCATTGGATGCGACCGATGGCGACCCGTCCGATGAACTCCGACCAATCTAGGTTGGTGACCAACATCTGCAAAGGTGCGTCTGGTTCGACATCAGGTCCAGGGATTTTCTCGAGCATGAGGTCGAGAAGTGGAATCATGTTTTGACCTGGGACTCTCCAATCGTGGGTCGCGTACCCCGAACGCCCCGAGGCGTAGATCACATCGAAGTGATCCATGTAGTGTTCACCGCCCAAATCGACCAGGAGCATCAACGCTTCCTCGACGACTTCATCGCAGCGTGCATCCGGTCGGTCGATCTTGTTGACCACGACGATCGGCTTGACTCCGCTCTCGAGGGCTTTGGCTAATACGAACCGTGTTTGAGGCATCGTACCTTCGGCGGCATCGATCAGCACCAATGCACCGTCGGCCATGCGTACCACCCGTTCGACTTCACCACCGAAATCGGCGTGGCCCGGGGTATCGATCAAATTGATTTTGATCCCCTTGTACTGCAGGGCAATGTTCTTGGACAGGATCGTAATCCCGCGCTCGCGCTCCAGGTCGTTGCTGTCGAGGATCCGTTCTCCTTGCAGTTGGGAATCCCGATACTGACCGCTTTGCTTGAGCAAGCAATCGACCATGGTGGTTTTGCCATGGTCGACGTGAGCGATGATGACGATGTTGCGGATGTCGTTGCGACGCATATGCGACGGTGCTACCTGTGAAAAGTCCTGAACGTAACGGGAAGGGATTTGATCTTAGGTTTCGTCGTCAGCGCGGAAGCTGCCGACGAGGGTGGGTGTGTAGCAGCAAATGGCGTTGCCTGGGAAGTACAAGCCGAGTTCGCGAGCAGCGGATTCGGGACTGTCCGAAGCGTGCACGAGGTTCATCTGACGCGAGCTGCTGTAATCGCCGCGAATGGTGCCCGGAGCGGCCTTGAGGCCGTTGGTCGCGCCGAGCATATCACGGACGACGCGAATCGCCTCGAGACCCTCGATGGCCATGGCCACGATCGGGGCAGAAGTAATGAACTCCTCGAGGTTCTTATAAAAAGGTTTTGCAACGTGTTCCGCGTAATGCACTCGCGACAATTCGGGGGTGACCTGCAACATCTTCATGGCCACAATGTTCAAGCCTTTTCGCTCGAACCGGCTGATGATGTCGCCGATCAATCGGCGTTGGACACAATCGGGTTTCAGGAGAACAAGTGTCGTTTCCATGGGTGGGTCAAAACTACCGAAGCTTAGGAGAGTGGAAATGCGAGTCGAAGCGGAGGGGCACCCACAGGGGTCGCCCAACCACGCGTCGGCATACGTGGACGCGTTCGAACTAGCGAAACATGCGGGAATTGTCGCTATTTTCGCTCTTTAGGCTAGGTCAAAAACGAAACACTACTTAACGCCCTGTGGGTGCATAAGTCTTCCTGCGGTTCTTCCGTCGTGGCCGCTCGTTGCGATTTCCACTTCAGACGTTACGCTGAAGCGTAATAATTCGCGGGGGATGGGACCGTTCCTATGCGTGCCGTTGTCGGATCATGCCCGTCCCTGTCCATGCAACTCCTCTTTGGGATTCGATTAAGCGTTTATGAAATTTAAATTCCCGATAGTCATCATTGACGAGGACTTTCTTTCCGGTAACGCGTCCGGCTTGGGGATTCGGGCATTGGCCGACGCGTTCGAGCGGGAGGGAATGGAAGTGGCTGGGGTCACCAATTACGGTGACCTTTCGCAGTTTGCTCAGCAGCAAAGCCGTGCCTCGGCCTTCATCCTTTCGATCGACGACGATGAGTTCGCTTCGGATGCGTCGATGAAGTCGGCGCTCGAAAATCTGCGACAATTCATCTCTGAAATTCGCTTTAAAAACTCCGACATACCGATTTTCTTATACGGAGAGACCCGGACATCGCGGCATATTCCGAACGATATTCTGCGGGAGCTGCATGGCTTCATTCACATGTTTGAGGACACGCCAGAGTTTGTGGCCCGTCACATCCTGCGGGAAGCCCGTTCGTACATCGATAGTTTGGCCCCCCCCTTTTTCCGGGCCATGATTCATTATGCCCAAGACGGTTCGTACTCCTGGCACTGCCCTGGACATTCCGGCGGGGTGGCGTTCTTGAAAAGTCCCGTGGGTCAAATGTTCCATCAATTCTTCGGCGAAAACATGCTTCGGGCCGACGTCTGCAACGCCGTCGAAGAGCTGGGGCAACTGCTCGACCACACCGGTCCAGTCGCTGCCTCCGAGCGGAATTCGGCGCGTATTTTTGGCGCCGACCATTGCTTCTTCGTGACCAACGGTACGTCGACCTCCAACAAGATCGTGTGGCACTCGACCGTGGCCAGTGGCGATATTGTGGTGGTCGATCGCAATTGCCACAAATCGATTCTGCATTCGATCATCATGACCGGAGCGGTCCCGGTGTTTCTGACCCCGACCCGCAACAATCTAGGTATTATCGGCCCGATTCCTCAGAGTGAGTTCACTCAAGAAGCAATCCAGAGAAAGATCGATGCCAACCCGTTTGCACGGGCGGTGCAGGCCCAGCATCCGGATCGCCAACCGCGAATTCTGACCATCACGCAAAGCACCTACGATGGCATTTTGTACAACGTCGAGGATCTCCGAAAAATGCTCGATGGGCGGATCGGAACCTTGCACTTCGATGAAGCTTGGTTGCCGCACGCTGCGTTCCATCATTTCTATCGCGACATGCACGCCATCGGTCGCGATCGGCCGCAACCCAAGGAGTCAATGATTTTCGCGACGCACTCGACGCACAAATTGCTAGCGGGCCTTTCCCAGGCTTCGCAAATCCTGGTCCGCGAGCCAGCGAACAAGAAACTGGATCGCCATATTTTCAATGAAGCCTACTTGATGCATTCATCGACTTCTCCTCAGTACGCCATCATTGCCTCGTGCGATGTGGCCGCTGCCATGATGGAACCGCCCGGCGGAACCGCGCTGGTGGAAGAATCGATCATGGAAGCCATCGACTTCCGTCGTGCGATGCGAAAAGTCGACGATGAATGGGGAGCGGATTGGTGGTTCAAGGTTTGGGGACCGGACCGGTTGGTCGAGGAAGGGATCGGTGAGCGGAGCGATTGGCTTCTGAAACCCGATGAGGATTGGCACGGCTTCGGAGGCCTAGTCGAAGGCTTCAACATGCTCGACCCGATCAAGGCGACGGTGGTTACGCCAGGCTTGGACGTGTCGGGCCGTTTCTCTGAGACGGGCATTCCCGCTTCGATCGTCACTCGGTATCTAGCCGAGCACGGTGTGATCGTCGAAAAGACAGGCTTGTATTCCTTCTTCATCATGTTCACGATCGGCATCACCAAAGGACGATGGAACACCTTGGTCAGTGCCTTGCAACAGTTCAAGGACGATTACGACAAGAATCAACCGATGTGGAAAATCCTGCCCGAATTTGTCCAAAACTATCCTCAGTACGAAGGGGTGGGGCTGCGAGAACTATGTCAGAAGATTCACGGTACATACAAGGCGCACGACGTGGCACGCGTGACGACCGAAATGTATCTATCCCCGATGCAACCGGCCATGAAACCTTCGGATGCATTCGCCATGATGGCCCACAGCGAAGTCGATCGTGTCGCAATCGATCATCTGGAAGGACGAGCCACGGCCGTTTTATTGACCCCGTATCCGCCAGGCATTCCCCTGCTGATCCCTGGCGAACGCTTCAACAAACCGATCGTGGAATACCTACAGTTTGCGCGCATGTTCAATGAACGCTTCCCGGGGTTCGATACCGACATCCACGGATTGGTCGAAGAGATCGTCGATGGCAAAACACAGTCCTACGTCGACTGCGTTCGGATCAAGGAACCGGTACCGCCCCTCGCCCTCGAAGAACACGTAGAAGAGCCGAGCGTGGTTTGACGTCAACGGTTCCGTTCCACGACCAAGCGTTGGTTTCCTAAGGCGAACCGATGAGTCCTGACGACGACCGAGGAGCACCGCCGGTTTCGCTCTACCGTGCGTTCCTGAAGACCGCCGAGCAACACTCTGACGCGCTGGCTTGGATCGACACCATCGGCGGCGATCCACTCGGCCGATGGTCTTGGTCGGAAGTTCGGGAACGCGTGCAATCTGCCGCGGCGTGGCTGCACGATCGAGGAGTCGTGCAGGGTGACCGGATCGCCAATACCGAAAAGAACAGTTTCGACTGGGCCATTCTCGACCTCGCCTGCGCGGCGATCGGCGCCATCCATGCCCCGATCGATCCCCGATTGCCTCAGGCCATGCAGAGCGATTGCCTAATGCAGTTGGAGCCTCGTTTGATTTTTGCATCGGAAGGTGCAACATCGCTGGTCGAGGAATTTCGAGGGCGATGCGCGGGTTCTACTTTGGTTCTACGAACCTCTCGTTTGCGACCGAGCTCGGCGATGGAAAGGGAATGGCAGCGCCGTGAGAATGACGCCAATGTGGCATGCATCCTCTTCACATCGGGAACATCGAACCGTCCACGCGGAGTCATGCTGACCCATAGAAATCTGTTGAGCAACGCGGCTGCGAAATTGGAAGCGATGCCGCAGCGGGCAGACGATATTCGTTTGAATTTACTACCATTCGCGCATGCCTATGCGCGGACCTGCGAACTGACGGCATGGATTTTGGCAGGAGGATGCATGGTCACTGCTCAAGGGGTTCAAAATGCACTTCGCTTGGCACCTCAGGTTGCACCGACATTGATCAACGCCGTTCCATCCTGGTACGAGAACCTGCACCATGCGTCGCTTGCATCTGCGGGTGACCAGAATCCAATCACGCAAAGCTTAGGAAAGAACCTTCGGCGTTTGGCTTCAGGGGGGGCTCCGTTGGCGGACGGAGTCCGTGCTTTCTTTGACTCGCATGGGTTTCCTATCTATCAAGGTTACGGTCTGACAGAGGCGTCGCCCGTGGTCTGTTCGAATCGAGAGCCGACTGCCACGCAACCCGCGAAGCAGGAATGGGTCGGGCCGCCTGTGGCCGGTGTGCGATTGCGGATCGATGAAGAGCGTCGTATTTGGGTGCAAGGCTCCGGGGTCATGCAAGGCTACTGGCGCGATCCCAACGGCACCCAGGCCAGGCTCTCCGGTGGCTGGCTGGATACAGGGGACCTGGCCGACCCTCGCTGCTTGAAACTCGCTGTCGCGGGTGGCTGGGACACCCGTGCGGAATGGCATGCGGAACACGGGCTATCGATTGAAGGCCGGCAGGATGATGTCCAGATCCTGAGCAGTGGTTACAAGTTTTCGCCTGGCCCGATCGAGCGGCGCATTCTGCAGTGCCCTTGGATCCAAAGTTGCGTGCTATTGGGCAATCATCGTCGCAAACCGTTGCTCGTCGTTCGTCTGGTCCCGTCGGAAACGGACCAGGATCCGATCAGGCTTCTAGGCGCTGTCCGCGACTTGCTGCACGACATGCCTGAATACGCCAAGCCAACGCGATTATGGATCGATCCTGACCCGTGGACACAAGCCAGCGGTCGGCTGCATTGGAAGGGAGGCGTCGACCGCAAGCGATTCGAACGCGAGATGAGCGACCGCGTTTGATCCATCACATATGCAGGATCTTAACCACGGGCTGAACCGAAGAATCGGCCTATTCGGTAAATCCTGACCTGGGTCCGGAACAAACGCGTTGTGTATCGGATCCGACAACAGCTTGGCCGTTCACATGCCGAATTCTACCGTGGGTGCAGAATGGAATACTTGCAGCATGGTACAAAAAAACAATAGTCCGAATCCATTACCGCGTTCACTTGATGTGACGTTGGCTGTGCTGAGCCAAGTACGCTATCAAGCGGGGACGAAAGTCCTCGCGCATGGATTGGAGAGCCAACACCAAGGCATCCGACATGCAAGTCTATTGGCATTGCTGGCGCGAGGCCGAAAGGAAGACTTTGCCGCCGTCCTAAGCCATATCGACGGCTGCGGACCTCAAGAACTGGACGCGCTCCGGCCGCATGTGCCGAAGATGCTTCTGGCGATCGATCAAGGGGTGATAAGTCGCGATCCACTCCTGAGGCATTGCTCATTGTGGATGGTGGGCAAGTTCGCGCTGCACACCCATTTTTCGTTTTTGGTCGATGCGGTTTGTGATCCCGAGGATCCACAGCAGCTGGTGGCTACGGAATTGCTGTCGCAATTGGCCAGAACGCTCGGCCAAGCGTTTCGGAACGGAGATTTGGAGGCGAGTGAGAAGCGAGAACAACTCGTCATTGAACTGTTGCGCGGTTTGGATTCGTATGGTGTGCATCGAGTCCAGCAGATGTTCGATTGGTTGGGGGCTGCTTTGCACTGGGATGATCCCAACCTCGCATCGATGCTAGGTAGCCGTGAGGCCACCGAATCGAACCAAAGAATTATCGCATACTTCGGCCGGACCAAAAGCAAAGAATCGCTGGAACTGTTGGCCGGATTCTTGTGGAGCCGAAATGCGAACGATGCCATGTTGAAACTGGCTGGCAATCGCACGGATGGAATCTATCTCGAGATTTTGGCTGCCCAATTTCGTCGCCTAGGAAGCACGCGAGAACTCAATCGCAACCTCACGCAATCCATTGCTTTTCGATTCTTCGAAGAGCAACAGTCCAACGAAGATGAGCCTGTTTCCTTAACCGCAAAATGCTGCGTGGCAGAGCTGATGACGCTGAAGTCGGCGCCAGCCGAAGATATCCTGCCTCGAATCGGTTGGTTGCTGGCGAACGGGGATAAATCGATTCAAGAGGATTTGACTGCGCTGATAGAGCACCAAAGGCCGGTTCATCCGCAAGTTGCGATATTGGCACTCAACGATTCGCTCGACGCACCCGATATCGAATCGTCTGTCCCGCCGCCGTGGAAGGAGTCGCTGCGGCGGGCGCTTGAGACCATCATCGCCGTGTACCCGCATCAAGAAAATCGGATGCGTTACGCCATCTCCAATCTGTTCCGCGATTTTCATTGCGAAACCTTACTGGAAAAACTGCTTGACTGGCCAACAGGTCATTTGCTCGCTTACGCCCGCTTAATCCGCCTCGCTCAACCTTCGTTTGCCGATGAAATCATATCGGAACTCAAAGCCCAATCTCCGCAACGTCGTTTGCGGGGGGTACAGGCCGCCCGATACTTTGGGTTGGACCAAGCCATGTGGGGTTTGGTCGCCGAACGGATCGAGGATCCCGTAGATGAAGTGCGGATCGAGGCCATCCACGCGCTGGCCGATAGCGACAACCCCCAGGAGGCCATCGCATTGATCCGGCCGCTGATTTCGGAGCCCAATCCAGTCATTCAGCAAGCTGCCAGCATCACTCTGCAAAATCTCGGAGGATGGCAATGAATGCTTGGTGGACAGGGTGTTTGGCCATCATGCGGCTCAACGGTTACGATCGACTGAACCTATCTCGAATGGCCGTGATCGGCATCGTTCTGAGCCTTTTGGCCAGTCTTTCGATTTGGCGTATCGCGGTTGTAGGTTGGCGATGGTGGAGCGGCCCCATTGTTTCGCACAAGCGATTGTTTCGAGCGCTGTGCGATCAGCACGGTTTGAATACCGAGCAGCGGCATCTCATGCAGCGGATTGCGGACGAGGGAGCGTTCGACCCCAACTTCTTGTTCATTGATCCCAATCTTTGGTTCACCTCTCAGGTGGTTTCTGCGGACGGAACACCCCGGACCGAGTTGCATCGCAAGCTCTTTGGAAGGGAATCCCCTGGGTGCGAAATGGCTGGCGAATTGGTAGAACATCGATTCTGAATCTTGGATCGAATCGTTCCCTTTTCCTCGCACACCGGCGCACGCGTCCCGATTGGGTCTCCGCTATGTCAACGACGCCCCATGAAGTCAAGTATTTGCTGTTCGACGTCGAGAGTATCGCAGACGGAGCAATGATCGCGACGACCCGCTACCCTGGTCAAGTGCTTACCGACGATCAAGCGATCGCGATGTTTCGCCAAGACCTGCTATGCGAATCAGGCCGCGACTTCATTCCTTTCAATTACCATCTCCCGGTCGCGCTGGTCATCGCAAAAATCCGCGAAGATTTTAGCTTGATCGAAATCGTCTCTCTCGACGAACCTCAACATCGCTCGGAGGTGATCTCCCGTCAGTTCTGGCTCGGATGGGAACGGTACGGGAAACCGACTTGGGTCACATTCAATGGTCGCTCGTTTGATCTGCCGTTGATGGAAGTGTCCGCATATCGTTTTGGAGTCAGTGTTCCAGCTTGGTTCAATCTCTACGATCGAACGTACTCTCAAAACCGAAATCGTTACAACCTCGAGTCGCATATCGATCTGCATGAGGTGCTCACCAATTATGGCAGCACTTGGTTTCGCGGCGGTCTCAATCTAGCCGCGGCGTTGCTCAACAAACCAGGGAAAATTGATGTTCAAGGGGACATGGTGCTGGAGATGTATCGCGCCGGTCAACTCTCGGAGATCAGCGAATACTGCCGATGCGATGTTCTCGATACGTACTTTGTGTTCCTGCGGGTTCAGGTCCTGATGGGGCGACTGACCGTGGAAAAGGAAACGGAATTGATCGAGGCAACGCGTGGGATGTTGGAACGTCAGAGCGGCGATCACATCGGCTACCGCCGGTACCTGGAAGCCTGGCGGCACTGATCGCTGGTCAAAACTTGAATTCGGTTCAACTCTCTTGAAGAAGTGTTTCCATTTCGTTCCACCATTGCGATTCGCTCCAATCCAACCGGGCGAGTGCGGAACGGGCCTGCGCGAGTTGTTCCTGAACTTCCAACGAATCATCCACAAATAGGATCGGGGTTTCCCCCACCCGTACCAAACCTCCGCGAACGCCTCCAAGCCATTCGTTTCGGACTTGAATCCCCCCTTCTTCTGCAATTGCTAGCAGTCGTTCCATACGTTCCAACGAGTTCATCATGTGGCGATTCCTAGAGTTTCGTTGCACTGCACGGCTGTTCCGAAAGCGGTCTTGGATTCCCAATCCGACTTGATCTCGATCGCCGCTTTTCGCTATGACTGTTGCTGCTTATGGCTTTGAGTTCGTCCGCGCCTTTCGCACTCGGCATTGCGTTAGGGAACCGTAGCAAATCGCGCGGCGCGGCACCATCCAGAAATGTGAACATCATGCATCCCGCGCGCTCGATCGCAGCAAAACCATCCATGACCGTATTGCCGACTCCTCAGGCCAACCATTCCGCGTCGCAGGCTAAGGTGACGTCGGACGGGAACGCATCGCTCGAGAGCATGGTCGCCGCCGAGACCAAGCAACGCAGCGACGCCTGGGCTCAGCGTCTCTCTCAGCTTGAACGCATGGCGGCTATCGGCGAATTGGCCAGCACCACGACGCACGAATTCAATAACCTGCTGATGACCATCATGAACTACGCCAAGATGGGGCTGAGGCATAAGGACGAGGCCAGCCGCGACAAGGCCTTAACCCGGATTCTCGACGCTTCCACCCGCGGCGCGAAGATTACCAGCACGGTGCTCGGACTGGCTCGCAGCCGACCTGGCCAACTCGAACCGACACAGCTCGTCACGTTGGTCGAAGATACCCTCGTTTTGCTCGAGAGGGAATTGCTCAAGTATCGGATCGACATCGAGCGGGAATTCCTAGATGTTCCTAAGATCATGGCTTCGCCCAGCCAGATACAACGCTTGCTATTGAACTTGATCACCAACGCGCGTCAGGCCATTGGAGAGAATGGCACCATTCGGATCCGCATCTTTGCCGAAGACGCAAGCCAGAGTGTGGTCTTGGCTATCCGCGACAACGGTTCTGGGATTCCAGCCGAACAAATGCCCAAGATATTCGAGCCATTTTTTACGACCAAGGATGGTCCGGATGCGAGTGGCAAGGGTGGCACTGGTCTGGGCTTGTCGGCGTGCAAAGAAATCGTCGACGAACATAAGGGACGGATCCGCATCGAGAGTACGGTCGGCAAGGGAACGGCGTTCACAATTCGTTTTCCCTGGATCGAGGCAAGTCCGGCTGTGACACCACCGGTGTCCTAATTGCGGGATCAAATTTGAAAGAGTCGGCGGATCGCAGAGATCAGGGATTCTCGTTGTTCTGCGATGGGCTCTTCTCGAATCGATTGCAGGGGTGAGTGAAGAAGCTTATTGACGATCCGGTCCATGGCATTGGCAATCTCGCGTTGCACCTCGGGAGGCATGTTGTGCATGGCTTGCTTGCCTAGCAATCTCTCCAGTTCGGTATCGCGAATCGCAGTGGCTTGATCGCGGAGTGCGCGGATCGTTTCGCCTGACGAGCGAAGATTCCAGTCATCTTGGAGACGACGGACTTCTTCTTCAATAATGCGTCGAGCTTTCGGCAATTGTTGCTTTCGGAACGACTCGTTGCGTTGGCAGACCGACTGCAGATCGTCGACGGAATAGAGAAAGACGCTTGGCAAGCGTGCGATACTAGGTTCGAAATCACGAGGCACGGCTAGATCGAGGACAAGCAAATTTCCTTTGCGGCGTTGCTGCAGCAGACCGCGCATGCGGGCTTCGCTCACGATGGGATCGGAGGCGCCGGTGGTACTGACGACCAAGTCGGCATCGAGCAGCAGTGGATCGAGTCGTTCCCAAGCATGGGCACGCACCTGAAAACGCTTGGCAACTTGCTGAGCCCGCTCGACCGAACGATTGACAACATCGATTTGCGTGGCACCCTCATCGATGAGGTATTGCAATGTATCGACGCCCATATCCCCGCTGCCGATCACGAGCACCTGCTTGTCGTCAAAGCGTTCGAAAAATTCAGATGCGACTTCGCTAACGGCAACGCTTGGGATGCTGATTCGCCGTCGATGGATCTCGGTTTCGTTGAAGACACGTTTGGAAACCATGTTCGCGCGTTGGAACAACGCATGCATGACCGAGCCCGCGTAGCCGCCGCGCCGCGAGCGTTCGTACGCCTCGCTGACCTGGGCGGCGATCTGCGATTCCCCTAAGACCAAAGAGTCGATGCTGCTGACCACGACGAACAGGTGCTCGACGGCCTGTTGGTCCTCGAGCGTTAGAAAGTGCGTGCGAAACAATTCAGGATGGACATGATGAAATTGAGCCACGAATTCAATCATGAGATCTGCAGATGGAATGACCTCGTCGTTTGGGGCACCCACGTACCATTCGACCCGATTGCAGGTGTTGAGCAATACCGACTCGCATTCGGGAAATCGCTCTCGGAACAGGGTCAATGCAGGTTCGTATTCCTCGGCAGCGAACGCAATGCGTTCCCGCACTTCGATCGGAGTACTGTGGTGGCTGCAACCGATCATCCGTATCTTCATGCTCGAACCCCGAGCGCGGGCTCAGCGGACATCCGTCCATGCTCGCTCTTCGAGCCACATGCCGACTTTACGGATGCAGTCTTCGTGGTGACTGTGTCGCCGGATCGAGTGTCGCCCTTTGTGGTCGCGCTCGGGCTTGTCCCGTGGGGTGTTGTGACCACCACCGCCAGCGAAATCACTACGATGATGAACGACAGGATGCTCAACGCCGCAGTCCATTCCCCGCGTCCGCGATGTGAGGATGCCCATTGTGCGACGGCGGCAACGCATAGCCATGCGAAGAGTCCGCCACTGAATAGGATGCCTCGATCCGTCCACGCCACACGACCATCCTGGGTCAAGTTCATGATGGCTCCAGAAACGACACCGAAGCCCACCGCAGCCGCGCTCCCCAGGATGCACTGACGACCCAGGGTTTGGAGATACTCCAGCGAGGGCAAACGCAATCGATTGGTCGTACCCACACGATGCTTGAGCCGCCATGCCTGAGCTAAATACATCGCGGCGCTAGCGAATCCCAAAGTTACAAGCATCGTCCCGAGGAGCATGGCGGCCGAGTGCATCAGTCTCCAGAACGAGGCGGTGGCCTGGGGGTTGGCGTTGGGCGATGCGGAAGGAAACGCGACCGCAAGCGCCACGATCGCGAGGATCAAAGGCAAGACGAACAAACCGATCTGCTTGTCGCTACGCTGCCATATCATCGCCGCAAATGCAACGGCGATCAGCCATGCCACGATCAAGCCCCAATCCTGCCATGAACTGAATGCCTTGAGAAGCGGATCGGCCTGCGAGGCCAGAACGCGATCGATCAAGTAAAGAGTGTGGGTCAACAGAGCGATTGCGAACATGCCCACGGAGGCGCGTGTGGACCAAAGTTGGCTCCGCTCACTCCGGGAAGCGAAACGGACCAGTTCTGTGACGAACACCAGTAGGTAAGCGATCAGGAAACAACTTGCGTTTGGCATTCCGTCGTCATCCGGAGTTTAGGAAACAGCATGTCGACAAAAAAACCTCGTGCTAGACCTACCGCACGAGGTTTTGTTGATTTCACGAACGCTGGACGCCGGGGAGATCGATCTCAATCCCACTCTTCTTCCTCGTCCTCTTCTTCATCATCATCGTCGTCCCAATCGTCATCATCATCGTCTTCTTCGTCCCACTCCTCTTCGCCTTCTTCTTCCTCTTCCTCATCCTCTTCTTCGTCGTCGTCCTCGACCTCTTCCCACTCGTCCTCTAGCTCTTCTTCCTCTTCCTTTACGACTTCTTCTTCCTCCTCGTCGTCCTCGAACTCTTCTTCCTCATCATCGAATTCGTCGTCGTCCTCGAACTCATCGTCCTCGTCTTCGTCGAGATCTTCTTCTTCTTCTTCGTCGAAATCGCCCGGAATGTCTCCCGACATGGCAATTTTCGACGCGCCAAGCGGTGACCAAGGCTGGGTCAGGGACGATTGGGCGGATGCATTGTCTGCGATCTTTCGAAATGCAGTGGCAGCGAACGTCATCTTCACGGTGGACACCTTGCTTCTTTCGATCCTACTCAAGGGGAGGGAAAACGAGAAATCTTCCAAATCGAACGTACTGTTCTAGCGATTTCATCTTCTTGTGCTAGCGGTCAACCACTGGTCAAGACAAATCGGTCCCGTCCACCCAAGGTGTTGCGGGCGAATTGCCGTGATTGGCAAGGTCGCTGAGCCTGTTTGCAATTTCGGCTTCTGCGGCTCGAATCTTTTGGACTCGTGGCAGATTGTCGAGCGATTGAAGCCCAAATAGTTTTAGGAACTCGCGCGTTGTCTCGTAAAGGTAGGGACGACCCAAATCCTCGTGGCGACCGGCAATCCTTACCAGATCCCTTTGGAGCAACTGCCGCAAAACTTCGTCGCAATTCACTCCACGAATCGATTCGATCTCGGCCCGGACCATCGGCTGCCGGTAGGCGATGATGGCCAGCGTCTCAAGCATGCCTTGGCTGAGAAGTTGCTCGGAAGGAACCTCGCCCAGTCGGCGGATCCATGGCGCAAACTGTTCTCTGGTAAGCAGTTGCATTCCTCCAGCGACCTCCTCCACCCGGAATGCGTGCCCGTCTCGATCGAGTTGCTGGTTTAGTTCCTGCACCGCAGTGCGGGCCGCAGTGGGATCAGGAAGCTGGGCCATGGATGCCAGTTTACGCAGGGAAACGGGTTCGCGAGCCAAAAAAAGAATCGCTTCCAGGCCTTGGGGATGGGGGGCTGCGTCCGGAGCATTTTTTTGCAACTTAGACATTTTCCGCTCGTTTTTCTTCGTCCGTGGACAGGTCTCACGCGACTTGATTCCCCTCTTTACTTCCGACATGATAGCCCAAGGCTATCCATCGACCAAAAAACAAGTTGTGACTTCACCGCCGCAATCGCATCGCCATCGTACAAGAATCCACACGCGCCATGCCAGAGCCGAACAAAAACAGAAATTCCGGAGTTCTCTGGATTTTGATTTTTACGGCGGTTCTGGCCAGCCTGTGCGGCCTTGGCATTTTCGGAGCAAGTTCGGCGATCAACGGACGCGAGTTTAGCCCCAATAGTTTTCAATGGCGAACCTTTCGTTACACCCGCGTGCCTTGGACCAAAATACGGTTAACCTCAACTGACTTGGGGACCCTTAATTCCGTTGCCCCAACCGATGTCCTCAAGCATCTTGCTACATTGCCCCAAGCGCAGCGCTGGCACGTGATCGAAGTCGAAGGTGAAAATGGAGCCACGCACGAAGCCAATATCCTGTACCTGGCCCTGCAGCAACGCAATGCGAGTGGACTGAGCTACTGGGGTGCGTGGTCGGTCGATCACCCCCAACGTGCTGCGGTTTTCTGGCCGTTGGTTCAGCAAGCCGCCATGGAACGACTGTACTTTTGCGTGCCGAAGCTACTGGACGTGGCAGAATCCTCTAAAGATCTAGACGAGCTTGAATGTCGCTCGCTGCAAACGCTGGCCGACGCCGTGATCGAAAGCGGTACGAGCCTTCGAACGGCCGGAGACGACCCAGCGATGGACACCTTAGTGGATTGGTTCATGGCATTGCCCATTCAGTCCGTCAATACCGACACCCAAGCCGCAGTGAAAACGTACAGAGACAAAGTGGTTCAAAGCCTTCGGTGACCTTTCGAGCTACGAGCTAACGGAATCGACACAGCCAAAAACGGAATTCTGACCCGTTTGCTGCTTGCCCCCGCCCCATGGATCTTCGAGAATTCAGGTACGTAAATAGCGCGCTTCGGATTCCCGAACCCCAGAGGGCCTATCCTCCATGCCATCGACTTCAACCGCTGGCTCGGCCTTGGATGTCGATCCTGAGCTCCTCGAGCGCGCCCAACTGGCGCTCCAGTCCTTGAAGTTCGAAGAGCAGGCAGCCCGTTATCGGGCTGCCTATTCCGCATTGCTCGAGGCGATCGCGCAAGCCCAGTCGGGAAACGATGCGGCGCTCCGAAGATGGCTTGACGGCCGCGCCCAGCATTTGCAGTCCGAAGAGATGTCTCAAAGCGATGGGACGCATCCCGCAGCGGACTCCGCAATACACTCTCAAAATTCTCATCCGTTCCCGAAACCGATCGCGTGGGTTCCCGCAGATCAGGTTCCGACGGTTTCAGTCCATGAGTCACCGTCCCATGAGTCACCGTCCCATGCATCCGTTTGGGATGGCATGCATCGCAGTGCTCTCGAGCGCGCTGAGTATTGGGTCGAAAGTTTGGTGGCCACCGAGCCTCGTGTGTTGCTCGATGAATCCGTTCAGGCTCAGATAGCCCACGGCTTGATGTCCGGGCCTTCCTTGAAACGCAAGGCATGGTGGTCGGCTCCCCACGTGTACGTGAGTTTGATCGCGCATGCCATCCTAGTGATCTGTTTCAGTCTTTGGATCATCGCCGCCGTTCAGAAACCGGTGGCCATGTCCATCGTGGCGAGTGAGGTCGAGTCGGAGGATGTGCTTTTCGAGACGCCCATGGAAACGCCGACCCCGCTCGACGAGCCGACGGAGGCCCCGGCTGCGATACCGACATCGGAATCGGTGGAGCTGCCCTTGGACGTGCCCTCGATCGCAACCATCGATGTCGGCTTAGGACCAGCCATCTCTGAGATCGCAACATCGTCGCGGGCCTCCGATGCCATGGCGTCAGCCAATGCCGGCACCAAGATGTTGGATGGCGCTGAATTTTTCGGTTCCAAAGCGGTCGGTAACACATTCATATACGTTGTCGATTGCTCGCCGAGCATGCTCCGCGATGGCGCGTTCGATGCGGCGAAGTCCGAGATCTTGAAGTCGCTCAGCCAATTCAAGCCCAAGCAACGCTTCTTCATTGCATTCTTCGGAAAAGAAATCGAGCCGATGCGATTCCGAGGCGGGGAGGTGGAACGCTATGCATTGTTCGCAACTCCTGAAAATCTTGAGAAGACCGTGGAATGGATTTCCCGCGTCGGCATCCAAAAGGATGGTCGGCCTCCGATCGAAGCCTTGGAAGAAGTGCTAGGAATGCAGCCTGATGGTGTCTTTCTACTTTTTGATGGCGATACCAAAGTCGATCAATGGACGAAAAAAATCAGAGACCTGAATCGCGACAAGGGGTTCCTCGCGGAGGACTCCCCCAAAGTTCCGATCCACGTGGTGCATTTCTTTCGCGACGAGTTCGAAAAAGAAATGCGCACACTGGCGATGGAGAACGGCGGTACGTACCGCTTTATCCCGCGCCCTCAGAAAATCAAACGAGGCAAACCGTGAACGAGTCCCAACTCTTGGTGGCGGTCCGGCGTGCAACGGGCTCGTGGGTAGCCTTTGGCGTGAGCATGTGCATCCATCTGCTCGCCGTTTTGGCTCTGTCGTTTATCTTGATCGGTGGCCAAGGCTCGGGGGTTCAAGGCATTCGCCTGACAGGAACCGACGCATCGGATGACTCGCTCGAATTGTTGGAAGCCTTTGAGATCAGCTCCGATAGCGCCAAGGTGCAGGAATCCTCGCCACCTGAGCTACCAGACGCGGCCTTGGCTGAAATCGAAGTACCCGTCGAAAGCGTAGTGCAGATGGCGACACTCGATTCGAATCAAGCGATCTCGAGCGCCGTAGCGGCCGATGTGGGCCAGGCAGTGCTCGCGGGCGGATCGGGATTCGAAGTTGCGAGCGGTGATGGCCAAAGTAAGCAGCCGGGAAACCAAGGCACTGGGGCAACATTTTTCGGAACGCAAGCCTCGGGGTACCGTTTTGTATTCGTCATCGATAGTTCCATGTCGATGATTGGGCCGCGTTGGGAGGCGCTCCGATCCGAACTCAATCGCGCCATCCGTAGCCTTTCACCCGATCAAGAGTTTTTTGTAATCAGTTTCGATTCCGTAGCGCATCCGATGTTCAATAAGTTGCCCCCCAAAGGTACATTTTTAGCCGCGACCACGGAGAATGTGTCCAAGCTCAACAATTGGGTGAATGCAATCCAACATGGTGGAAATACGTTTCCCGCCAGCGCAATCGGTATCGCATTGCAACTGGAACCCGATGCGATCTTTTTGCTATCCGACGGAGAGATCCGCGATTCAACGCTCTACGATCTGCGGCGTTTCAATCGCCGTCCGGACGAAGAGGAAAAAGTGAAGGTAGGCGTTCCGATCCATACGGTGCTGCTCCACAGCGACGCGGGGTTCATGACGCTCAAGACCATCGCAGATGAAAACGATGGCGTTTTCACTCCGGTGTCGCTGCATCCGATGCAGCAGTGAGTCCCCTCAAGTGCGCGTCGACGCACTCGGGCATGTGCTCGAGATGGTAGCCTCCCTCGAGCAGCGATACGATGCGGCCTTGGCAGTGTTCGCGGGCCAATGCGTCGATCCATTTTCCAGCCGTCTCGTAATGTTCCGCTTCCAACGTCAGACCACCCACAGGATCTTCTCGGTGGGCATCAAAGCCGGCGCTGACCAAAATCCATTGTGGCCGGAATCGATTCGCAAATTCCGTTGTCGCGTGCATCAATCGATCGAGAAACTCCTGAGCAGGAATATCGGCGGGGACGGGTAAATTGACGGTGGTACCCAATCCGGCACCTGCCCCACGTTCGTCCTCACGACCGGTTCCCGGATAGAAGGGAAAGCGATGGATGGAAACAAAGCCAACGTTGGGGTCGTTCCAAAACGCAGCTTGGGTACCGTTGCCATGATGCACATCCCAGTCGACGACTAGTACGCGCTCGAAGCCCATTGACTGTACGTACTTTGCGGCGATGGCAACCGTGTTCACCATGCAGAAACCCATAGGAGCATCGCGCAGTGCATGGTGCCCGGGCGGACGAATGGCACAGAAAGCGCGATGGTCCTCGCCCCGTGCGATGCGATCGACCGCGTCGCAGGCAGCTCCGACACCGACCATGGCCGCCTCCCAGGATCCTGTCGAAACCACCGTGTCGGGTTCGATCCTGCCTGCATCCTCAACACACCAACGCTGCAATTGTTCCAGGTATGCGGGTCCGTGGTTCAGCTGGCAACGCTGGCTCGGGGCGGGCATCCATTCGGGAAGCACACATCGCTTCGACCAGCCCTTCTGCGTAAGCATCCGATTCACATTCTGGATGCGCGCAACGCATTCAGGATGGTTTCCATTCTGATGCTTCTCAAAAAGTTCACTCGTATAGAGCAACATAATCGACTCGTTCATCCTGCCGCGATCGCCGCAGACAGTCTCCGAATGGTTGGTGCAAGCGTCCGCTACGAACGAAAGATCTTGAGGGGCCGTGATGGACGTTCGACGCCATCATCCACCGCTGCAGTACCCGATCCGCCTAACCAATCTTGGACGACGGTTGCGTAGACATCGCGAAAATCCGTATGGAACCGGAGATCGCCGTCTTCGAGGTCGCTCAAGCTGGGTTGCTCTCCGACGATGGGGGTAGCCAATTCGGGACCAGCGAAGAACATAGGAGCGGCCGCTCCGTGGTCGGTACCTTGGCTGGCGTTTTCCGATACGCGACGTCCGAACTCGCTAAAGGTCATGAGCAAGACGCGGTCCTGCTGGCCGGCTCGCTGCATGGATTTGCAGAACGCACCACTGGCTTCGGACCATTGACGCAGTAGCCCCGCGTGCGCGTCAGGTTGATTGGCATGCGTGTCGAATCCGTCAAACGTCACGTAGTAAATGCGAGTGCCAAGACCCGAAAGAATCAAGCGTGAAATAATCTTGAGTCGCTCTCCGAGTCCAGTACTCGGGAAATCCCCAGACTGATCGGGGGTGGCCATCGCTTTTTCCAGTCGCTCGCTAGCCGCCAGGGCGGACGCTGTGCTCGTCGATACGAATCCGAGCAATCCACTCGGGTCCGACACGGGATCCGGACCTTCGTTCATGAGAGAGGTTGGCTCGGAAACCCCAGGCTTCTTGAGTCGCATTTGTTCGATCGATGCGATCGAAGGGACCTGGACTTGACGATCAACCAAGGCCAACGGAAGGGCTTCGCCACCGATATGAAGTCCTGGCGCATCGGTCGAGTCTCGCTCGTTTGCTGAGGCAGCCAGATAACGCCCCAGCCATCCGTTGCCGTGTCGCTCTTGCTTGGTTTGGCACGAATGCCAGATGTCCATCGACTCAAAGTGTGAGCGGTTTGGCGATGCATACCCAACACCTTGAACGACACTCAAACGCCCCGATTCAAAACTATCTGCCATGTCCTTCATCGAAGGATGGAAACCCATTTCAGGAGTTACGCTCAAAACGCTGGCAGCATCGATCTTTAGGTTGGGCCGAGCCTTGAGGTACAACTCATCGCGGTAAGGAATAACGGTGTTCAATCCGTCGTTGCCTCCTGAGAGTTGGAGGACCACCAAAATGCGATCGTTGGTGGGATGGGCAGCTGACGCGTTCAATTCGCGAGCAACCGACTGCATCCAACGGCCTGGCAACGCCGAGTCGAGGGCGATTCCTGCAGCCACGGAGGCCGAGCCGAGGGCAAAGGTTCTTCGTTTCATGGTCGTTTAGGATAGGAGGAATTTGGGGATGCGCGATACGGTGATCAGCGCGTTGGCACGCGATGCAGAGGCTGCGCCCTCGTTGTCACGATCGAACAATGGTTGATATTCCGAATCGCTCAGCGGGATGGCCAGTAAACTCTCGTTCAACCAATCAATCCATGACTTGTGATCCTGGATGCCTTGATCGCTGCACCATTGTTCTAAGGATTTGCCGTCGAACCGCGTGTTGGGATCGCCGAGCAAATCGACAACGAAATTGGAGCGGCCGATGAGGGTCGAAGAATTGATCCATGCCCGTCCTCCGTCCCAACCTTTCACATTAGGCGGGTAGAAGACCGCCTGCCCAAGGGGACGCAGCATGCGGGCCAAATGCTCGAGATTGGTCGTCGCCTCGAGTGATCGCATCCACTCCATCGCGAACTCGACCGGCGAACGAATTTTGCGACCGACGCTCCATTGCGACAGCATCCAGCGGCTTTGAAGGATCGTATCGACAATTTCTCCGATCGAATAACCGGAGCGAACAAATTGATCTGCCAAAGGTGCGATGAGGGAATCGGGAGCATTGGGTTCATCACATACAAAATACCGGACCAATTTGGTGCACACAAAGCGTGGCATGGCGCTACGGGCTAACACGCAATCGATCGCGTCTTCTCCAGACTCAATGTCCGCTTGGTCAAAAATTGTCTTCAATCCGGAGTCGTGCTGGTACGGATTGAAGCGAAACATTTTTCGACGTATCTCCCAACCCGTGAAACAGCGCGCCAGTTGCTGGACGTCTTGTTCGGAGTAATTGCCTTCTCCTAGGCAAAACAATTCCATCAGCTCGCGGGCATAGTTTTCGTTCGGATGGGCTTTGCGATTGCTGACACTGTCCAAATAAATGAGCATCGCCGGGTCGCGTGAAATGGCTTGGACCATCGGTCGAAAGTCACCCAAGGCGTGTCGACGAAGCAATTGGTTTTGTTGGTACATGAGCTCGGCATCCATGACCTTTTCGGCACCCGTGGCGAAATGGCCATGCCAGAATAGCGTCATCTTTTCGAGCAGAGGACTGGGGGACTGGAGCATGCGGTGCAACCACCAAGCTGCCAGCCCTTCACTGCTGGAACCCGTTCGAACCGAAGTTCCAATAGCCTCCGAGTCGAGCTCAAACGTTTCGCGACGTCCTGCGGCGGAACGGTCTTCGCCTTTGAGAATCGCCAAAGTTACCTTCGGACCACCTCGCAAGGCTTCGCGTCGTTGCTGCGGGCTGGCTCCAAATCCTCCGCGCCGAAACATCAACTGAACTCGGGCCTCGTTCCAAGGCTCCTCGTCGGAGGGGGACCAGGGTTGCCAAGCCCACGTTGGAACGATGGCACTTATCGGAGTAGATGGGGCGATCGATTGGCTAAGGCTGTACATATTCGACTCGCAATTGCAGCGCAGCGCGTTCGGCGAAGGAGAGATCCAGGCGGGCCCTGCCCATCAATTCGAGGATGCTCAGCAAGGTCTCGATTTCACGAGCGGCATCACTTCGGGTGCGTCCTTTCTCCAACATGTTCTGTGCGATCATGGCGTTCTCGTTGGATTCGAGCGCACCCTTCAAAGCTTGGACGTTTAATTCTACCAATGTGTTGGAAACTCCGTCTTCGACAGCCTCCGAAGGACCGTTGAGGTTGGATTCTGCAACGCGGCGTGCAAGATCTGCGGTGCTCGAAAGAATTACAAAATCTCCCGAGAAAGCCAGAGCGGGGCTGAAATTGAACTGGATCGGCAACCCGTTCTCGTATTTGCGATCTGCGTCGACGATGTAGGAGCCCCAGTAGATCGGCAGCGAACCATTGGTCTCCGATGCCAGGTCCAATTGCGGTTGGCCTTCCATCGCACCCACGACGTTCAGGAAGCCGATGAAGCTCTGGAAAATACGTTTGAATTCCCGTTGCATCGCTTCGGGTTTCCGTAACTTGGCCACCATGGCAAAGGATGGAAGTTTTAACGAGGGTGACAACGCGTCGGACTCGAAACTTTGCGGGATTGCGATCAGCCTCAACTCGGGTTCGATTGCACCGAGAATATCGGAGCCGAAGTCTTTGCCGGAGAAGAGTGTTGTCAATGTGCTGTCGGCCTGGGCCAGTTGGTCGTTCACCTCCTGACCGAACAGATCTCCCGATCGCAACCACATCTCGGACAGATTGCGGTAGGTACTCAAGGCTGCGATGCTGCCTTCGATTTGAAGCGGTGGCAACGCGCGACCTGTGGCTTGAGGACCGACGTAATACTCACGAGCTTCCGTGAACCATTCGATCTGTGTGGGACAGGACAGTTCCGCGCTCAAGGCCGCGGGTTCCATGTCCAACGTCATCGATGCGTTGGGAGCGTTTTGCAACAGCGATAGAATCCCACCGAGAAAAAGTTCTAATCCGAAATCCTTGGCTTGCTTCTGGAACAGATCGTTGTCCGACATGGCCGACCGGATCGATGCCAAATCGATATCGATGGCCAAAACGCGCGCAACGTCGCCCACCTCGGTATCCAACTTCCAGTCGTTCGATTTCGTGTGCCAGGAAGCGTTCCCCATCGAAGGCAATGCCGGATCGAGCTTGCGGTCGATGATCGCTTTGGCCAACTCGCTCTTATTCGTAACCATCAGCCATGGCCCCATGACGGCAAAGATACCGTCTTCGACTTTGTAGCCTTCAACTCCGAGGTATTCGGCGCTTTCAATGGGTGAACGGCCGTTGGCTTCGGCGTCTTTGCGGGCAAAGTCGATAACCTTTTTCGCCATCCGAGCGAGCCACTCCTCATCGTTCGCTTGGGCTAGCAGCACGACTCCTTGGGTCTTCGGATCGAACGCCAGGTGCACACCATGAGCGGTGAGTTTGCGAAGCAAGACTTCGATCTTGGTGCCCAAGGCAAATTCGGCCACGGTGATTCCGCTCCGAGCCTTGAGTACCTCAGGTGAGCGCCACACCTTTTTGAACGGCTCGGTCTCAACCAACCATGTCCGAAAGGGGTGATCGAGCCAAGCATCGGCAGGCGCGAGTTTGGCATAGATGACTGAGGTTGCAGGTAGCCAGTTCTCGACCGACTCTTGCATAGATTTTTCGACTGGTGAACCTGCATCTTGTGCGTCAAGAACGCACGTGCTGGACAACCAACCCGCCATGGCAAAAACCAAGACGATAGAGCAATAGCAACGCATGGCAGTACCTTTACGAAAAATCAGCAGAGGATGCGATTAATTCGCGATTTGATCCGCCGATTTTCGTGTCAGTCGCACCAAGGCCTGCCTCAGTTCGCGAACTTTGAGAGGCATCGGCAAGAGCACGCGATTCTCGGACAACTTGGCCCCTCGGATCACTTGCTGTTGCCTGGGATCAACCAACATGATAACAGGAATGGGCTTCGTGTGGGCTTGTTCGCCAAGCCAATTGAAGGCATCTAGGGCCTTGTTCCCCAACTCCGAAGCGCACAGCACGACACAATCAGCGGCAGCGGTTTCATCGGGTGAGAATCGATCGAGCGCGCGTTCGGGGTCGCTAAACACCAACACTCGGTATCCCCGCTTTTTTAGTTTCTCTCGGAGTAGATCCTGAAACTCTGCTTTGCTCTCCACCACCAAGACTGTCTTGCCTTGGCCTTCCTTCAGATCCTCTGGATTGATGGCATTGAGATCATCAACATTCACCGGGATTTCGGGACTCTCCGGATTTTGAATTTTTTTCATGGCGGCGTCCAGATCCGACAACATTTGTCCGGGCGTTTGATACCGCTTGTCGGGCTGAAACTCCATGGCCTTATTGCAAATAGCGTAGACGTAATCCGGCAAGCCGGGTTCGATTTCCGACAGTGGCTCAATCTGGACGAAACGAGTGACGTTCAAGCGCTGAAGTCGGTCACGGGTTTCGAACAACGGACTCTTGCCTGAAAGAACGTTGTAGAACATGCAGCCTACAAAATAAATGTCGCTGCGATTGTCCCCTTTGCGGACGGACGTGCCGCGCTCGAGTGCTGCGTAATCGATGGCCCGAGCATTAGGGCAATCGGCGATGGCTTCTGGAGAGGACGTGTCGGCCAAAGCGGCCAGACCAAAGTCCACTAGTTTGCATCGACCACTGGAATGCACCAGGACGTTGGAGAGCTTCAAGTCTCGGTGCGTGATGCCACGTTGGAATGCAAAATCGAGGCCGGCGCAGATATCGTGCATGACTCGCAATCCTTCCATCGGCTCGAACTTGCCGCGGATGCGTAGAATCTCACGTAGCGTTTCGCCTTCCACAAACTCCATGACCAGATAAGGGGCTCGCGGATCGTTGACGATTTCGTAAATGGTGACGATGTTGGGATGACGCAGTTCCATCCCCATCCGACCTTCGCGAAGGAACTGCTCGATCTGCACCAGTTGATCTCGGTGACGCCGCCGCAATACCTTGATCGCAACGATTTTGCCGGTCTCGCGATGCACTGCCCGAAACACACGTGCAAACGTCCCGGCCCCGATCATGTAAATGGCTTTGTAGGGTCCGTAGAAGTAACCCAACCGCTCGCCGGTCATCAACCGGTCCAACTGAAAGTTGGTCACAATCCCCTTGCGCAACAAAAGGGATTTCGTGTCCTCGAGACTGATTTGATCGGTCCGCAGTTCCCCCCACAAGCGATCGATCTCGACGGAACTAGCAAGCTCCAGATCGATGCACCGCTGCGTCAGGGAACGAGGAGTGAACTCCATGGACATTCGATCGTGGGAGAAGAGGTGGGAATAGGGTGGAACGAGGCGTCTGGATTCGCCGCGACTTCTCCATAGTAAGCAAAGGTAGCCCTACAAGCAAACAACGAGGCGTATCGGCGGAAGAACCGATGCGCCTCGTTGCTTGCCGATGCAGTGCGTTGCTTCTGTCACGGAGGGTATTGACTGTGACGTCGAAGCTGGCACCCATCCACTCGGATTGGCGAATCCGAGGGCGAAAAACCGATGCAATGACCGCTAGTTGTTCTGGTCGTCCAATGGATTGGCACCATTGCCTTCGCCGGATTCACCGCCATCTCCTGTCAAATCGACGACTTGCTGATGGAACAAATCACGTTCGCGACGGGTGGCTTCCAGATCGAATACCAAATACTTCATATCCAGACGCAATTGTCCGATGGACTCCTGAACCAGCTGCAGAATCTTGCGCCGACGATTGGTGCTCTCCACGACTTTTTGAAAGGTGGGCTGCACGAGCATGCGATGTTCGATCGGGAGCGCATCGATAACCTTTTGCAGTTCGAGCAACTCGCTTGGCAGGTCATTGACGATATTTTCGGTCGATTGGGCTGCGTGGCTCATGATGTCTCCTGATGGCTCGATGCGTAGTTGTGTGCGGCTTAGGACTGGGTGAGAACGAAAGCTCAAGTAATGCAGTTACGATGCCGAAGACTTCCAAAGCCGAGCTAGCATGGATCGTAAACCCATGCCAGTCAAGGACTTAGAAAATTCTACGCGATCGCTAGGGTTTTGCTATGCGGTACAGGTTGTTGCGAAAACGCAACCCGATTCGACCTGGAAACGAGCCGCAACTCTTGGTACAAGCTGGACTTGCGCCGCTTTCTAACCGGATTCGAGAGATGTTGTCGCGTCTCCACATACTTTTTGAGTTTTGTTGCATAAAGTCAACGCCCAGTCCGTTTGGAATGGCTGCGTTGGGCTTTGCGCGCCGTGAGGCTACCGCTCGGACCGCAGGCCCCCGATGGGTCGGCACGGCTTATTCGTTGCGTCATTCGTTGCGAGGACTTCGAGGGGACGGCCGACGGCGACTGAATTGGCTTGGGGCGTTGTGGATGCTGCTGCTGATGGTAGGGCCGGTATCGATCACACGTGGGCAACTCATCGAAAGCTTCGATGGCGGCGCGCCTCGTTTTTCCCTTTGGAGGGACGATGCCCGAGCCATTCAAGGCAATCCACCCCGGTCAGAACCAGGAGTGGAACCGATCGAGATTCATTACCGCAATGGTTCCTTTGTCTATCTCGCGTACCCAATCGAACCATCCGGAGTGATTCCCGAACTGAGGGCCTCCATTCGCATCCGGAGCGCTCAAAGCGGTATTCGCATCGGGTTCCGAGTCGTCTTTCCTCGATCTCGGCATCCAGCCACGCACGCGCCGTTGACCGAAGTCATTTTGGGCACACCGCACGAAGGGGCCGGACGCTGGTCTACCTCCACCATCGCGAACATCATCCCGATGCTTGAGGAACGGCAGCGGTTTCTACGGCAACGCGATGGTCCAGAGGTCGACCTGCGAGAGCCCTACATCGATGCCGTTCTGTTGAGCGTCTATGGTTACCCTGGCACCAATCGCCTTCAAGTCGACGACTTGATGGTCGACGGCATGATTGCTCCCGGAGTGTTGGCCGAGGAATTCCAGGGAGGATCCCAAAGGGAAAGGCAGGAAGTCCCTACCAACGAACAACTGAGAATCTTGCAATCCCGCGTGCCGCGTTGGATACAACATCAAGGCGAAAGCCTCGCTTACCTACAATCCCTCGGATTCAATGCCGTCATCGCCGCGCGCTCCAACGATTCGTTGGTGCTCGAGCAGGCCGCAGAGACGGGCATGGGATTGATCATGCCCCCACCAAGTCTGGTGCCGACCGAAAGCCAATCGGAACAGTTTCGACCTGTGAGCGCCTGGCTCCTGGGCTTGTCTCTGAACCAAGCTCAGATCGATACGTCGCGCGATCGCGTCGCCATGTTGTCCCGTTTTCCAGGTTCGCTTGCGCGTCCGACGATTGGCGAAGCGTGGGAGTTGTACGGGTCCTACGGACGATTGGGGGACTGGATGTCGGTCCCAATTCCATTGCCGACCACGGTCCGATCGAGCCAGGAAAGTTCTCAGATCCTGCAGTCCGATCTGCGTCCCATCGCAGGTCGCAATGCGCCCATCACCTCGCTCTGGACTCAACCTTCCAATGAATGGTTGGCCCAGCGGCAGACCACGACCTCCATCCTAGGACGCGAGCCATGGTTGCTCCCCGATCACGATCGACTACAAGCCCGGCTGCAATTGACGCGCAGCATCATGCAAGGCTCCCGGGGTTGGATTTTCCGCTCCGGAGTTGCCCTGGACGTTGGAGATGAAACCGCGGCGGCCCGCGCGACTTCCTACGCCGGGCTCAATCGCGAGATCGATCTGCTCATGCCCTGGATTCAAGCCGGGGAGTCGACATGGCGCAATATCCGAGTCGATTCCGCGAACCATGCCGCGTCGATTCTTGAGACACCCAACAGCCAATTGATTTTGATCGTGGCGACGGGTGGTTACGATCAAGTCTGTAGCCCGGCGCCCAATCCCGAACGCATCGCCGTCACCTTGCCCGTCTCCGGTCAACCTCGTGAAATCTACCGGATCACGCATGGTCAACTCGAACGCTGTGCTGCGCAGTCGCGACCCGGCGGGATGGTCGTCACTATCGAACGGCCTGGATTGATCGAGCAGATCGTCACGGTCGCCGACAACGGCCCCGTCGCCTATCTGCGCGAAGCCTTCGCGCGTACAGGCCCTGAGATAGCGGAGAATCGAATCGACATTGCGACCCAGTTGCTGCAACTGGCGCAGATGACCTTGATTGCGCGTCAATTGCCCCCCGCCGATCCGGCCTGGGAACAAATCGGACAGGCCCAGGGGGAAGCCCGCGCCGCAGCAAACTTCTTAGCCCGCTCGGATCTTCCTCGGGCATGTCGAGCGGCCGATCAAGCGGCATTGATGGCCCAAGGCGTGATCCGAGCTTCGTGGGACGAAGCCTTGACGCAGTTCCAAAGCGTGGCCAGCAGCCCTCTCGTCGCGTCCCCTTTGGCGCTGCCTTTGCATTGGGAGCTGAACCGAGTTCTGCGCGATCGCGCGTGGGAGCGATTGAGTCTGCCCGGTGTTCCCTTCCGCGATCTCGAGTCGTGGCGCGCGAGCGGTTGGCGCAGCGATCATCGATCCGTTGATTCCATCGATAGCTCCGTCGCTATCACCCCTCAGGTCGGTCCAGCAGGTTTTCCAACCATGCTCCTGTCGGCTACCAGTCGCGACGGACAACCCATCCCAAGCGGATACGCTGGGGCTTCCATGCGCGTCACCAGTCCTCGTATCTCGGTTCCCTACGGAGCCATGGTTCACATCGAAGGACTCGTCCAAATTTCGTCGCCCAGCGATCAATCGCAGAGCGGGTTACTGGTCTGCGATAACATGGGAGGGGAAGCTCTCGGTCAACTCTTTTCGTCCTACGATCCATCCGACGATCGCTGGCGGCGCATCAGTTTGTTCCGTGTGATCACTCAGCCCGACGGGCTCGAACTTTACTTCGAAACGCGCGGGCAAGTTCAAGCGGCCGTGACCGACTTGAGTATTGAAATGATCCTGCCTACCCAAAACCGTTCACTACCAATCAGCACAACGATCGACAGCAGCTTTGAAGAGTGAGGGAGGGAGTTGAGAGTTGGCAGTTGGCAGTTGGAAGTGGGCAGTTCGCAGTTGGAAGTGGGCAGTGGGAAGTTCGCAGTGGGCAGTGGGAAGTGGGAAGTGGGAAGTGGGAAGTGGGAAGAGGGCGTGTTATTTGGAGCCGATGCCTGGATACTTGACTGGGATCGTGTAGATCGAATCGGACGCCGTGATGAATAGGGTGCGTCGGTCCTTGCCCCCTAAGCAAACATTGGCGGTCCACGACTCGGGGACGGCAATGGTTTGGATCAACTCTCCACGCTCGTTGTACACGGTCACACCTGCGGAACCGGTCAAGTACACGTTGCCTTGATTGTCGATGGTCATGCCATCGGAGCCTTGACGGCAGAAGACTTGGCGGTCCAATAAGCTTCCGTCGGAGGCGATGTTGTAGCGGTAGGTGCGTTTGTCTCCGATGTCGGCGACGTACAAAATCCTTTTGGCGGGGTCGCCGATGATCCCATTGGGCTGAACCAAACCATCGTCCACGCACACGATATTCGATCCATCGCGGTCGACCTTGTACAGGGACTGTTTGCCTTGGAATGGTTTCTTGTGTTCCCACCATGGGCGTTGGTAATACGGATCGGTGAAATAGAGGGTGCCGTTGCTGTCCATCCAAACATCGTTTGGGCCATTGAGCGGCTTGCCTTCGAAATTCTCAAATAGCACGCGGTGCTTGCCGTCGCGGGCTATTTCCCACATTTGATTGGATTCATCGGCACACGCAATCAGCAGTCCGTCGGGGGCGAAGTACATGCCATTGCTGCGGCCGGCCGGCTTCAGAAAATCCGTTACCTTTCCATCTTCGGACCATTTAACGATGCGATCGTTGGGTTGATCGGTAAAATAAACGTCGCCGCGTTCATCGACGGTCGGGCCTTCGGTAAATTGAAAGCCATCGGCGACCAAGGTCACCTTGGCGTCCGCGGACTCAGTGATCAAACTGAGGGCGTCGTCCTGGCTCAATGCCTTGGTCGACCAGCTGGTCATTGAGGCCAACACGATCGCAAGCATTGTTCCTGTGAACCAATCTGTTCTGGCTTTCCCCATCCCCAAAAGTTTGCAACGCATGATGTCATTCCTGAGTGAGTTTCAAGTCCGAGTGGCTTCCAAGTGCGAATTGTACTTCGATTCGATTCGACAGGGGTGCGCGGTCTCGACCCTTGGGCGGGGAGTTGGCCGAACGGCCTTGGGTTTCACGGGTTTGGCCCTGTTGGTATCCAGCCTACTGAATACGTCTGCAGCCGATGAAAACTGGCCCGAATTTCGTGGCCCGAATCAAAATGGAGTGGTCGCGGACGCGAACTTGCCCATCGAATGGTCGGAGGAAAAAAATGTACGTTGGTACATGCCCACCCAAGGCCTCGGGTGGTCGTCTCCGATCGTGATGAACGACCGCATCTACGTGACCTCAGCTCGCAACTCCGAATCGGCAGACGGGACTCTGATCGGGCCTCAAGGGCTTTACTTATCCTGCTTCGATTCGGAGACGGGCAAGCCGATTTTCGATCGCTTGATTATCGAACAAGACGCGAAGGCGCCGATGATTCACAAAAAGAACTCGCACGCTAGCCCAACGGTATTGGCTGCCAAGGATCGCTTGTTCGTTCACTTCGGGCACCAAGGTACGGCGTGTACGGACCTGGATGGAAATATTATTTGGATCGACCGCGAACACTCCTACCCACCGGTGCATGGCAACGGCGGCTCGCCAATTCTAGTCGGTAACAAACTGGTATTCACATGCGACGGAGGCGAGTCCCCGTATACCTTGGCCCTCGATGCCGCGACCGGCAAAGAAATCTGGAGACGTCCGCGCGACGTGGTCACCGATCGTCCATTTTCGTTTTCCACTCCGCAATGGATTGAAGTCGATGGTGTGCAACAAATCATCTCGGCTGGTTCGGACATCGTGCAAGCCCTCGAGCCGGAAACAGGGAACGTGATTTGGTCGGTGTCCTACGAAGGCTTCTCCATCGTGCCACGCCCAATTTACTACCAAGGTTTGGTCTTTGTTTGCACGGGATACATGACGCCCAAATTGTTGGCCATCGATCCTTCGGGTCATGGGGATGTGACCAAAACCCACCTGCGATGGACTTTCTCGACCGGCGTTCCAAATACACCGTCGCCGGTCCCGGTCGGAAACCAAATCGTGATGGTCAGCGATGGCGGTGTCGCGACGGGTGTGGACATTGAGACGGGAAAAAAAGTGTGGCAGAAACGGCTCGGTGGAAACTACTCTGCCTCGCTCTTGGCCAACAGGAATCGCGTTTACTTCCAAAGCGAGTCCGGTGAAGCCCTGGTGATGGAGATCGGTGACGAGCCGACCGAAATCGGTCGCGCCGTGTTGCCAGGCCGCATCTTTGCCTCCTACGCTTCGATCGGCGACGATTGGATCATCCGAACCGAAGGTGGGCTGTACCGCATCGGAAGCCGCTAATGGGAGGCGCTCGGATGGGAGATCCTCGGATGGAGCCTCCGGTGTGCGGGCCAAGAATACGATCCAGCCGATGGTTCTTAGTCGTCTCGACCGGCTTGCTCGTCTTCCTGTGCTTGGCCGTTCTGCTGGCGGGTCTTCTGCTACTGAGGCGGAGCTCGCAACCCCGTTTGGGGCAGATCGCAGGCAACTCCATGGAGCCGACTTTGGTTGGCCCCCGAGTACTTCTGCCGTGCCAAGCGTGCGCCTTTGAAAATCGTTTTTGCATGGACGCTTGGCAACCCGGTCGGCCTATCAAATGCCTGAATTGCGGGCAGGCCTTGGACGTGCCTGACGATCCCATCCTCGAAGCCGGACAGAACGTCCGATACTTGCCCACCCTTCCCTGGAGCCGCAATCATCCCCGCGGCCCTGGTGGACACCTCCTTCGACGTGGTGACATCGTGGTTCTCGAGCGATCCGGCGGACCCGAGCCTACCGATGGACATGAACGCGAGGTCAAACGCATCGCTGGTTTGCCCGGTGAACGCATTGCCATTCAAGACGGAGACCTCTGGATCGATGGCCAGCGATTTCAAAAGGACTTAACGCAATTCCTGCAACAAGCCATCCTGGTTGGTCATTGGACTGCAGGGTTATCGACCACCTGCAGCACACTTGAAAGCTTCTTCGATGCATTCGATCATCCGATCAACAATGATCTTCCGATCAATGCGCATGATTCGATCACCGTCTTACCCGTTCGAGATCTTGGAGTTTCGCTTCGAATCGCGCGGGCTAGTCCAGCATGGTCTCTCAGGTTGGGTTGGCAGGTTGAGGACACCTCCGTTCACGTCAAGCTCGATTGCAACCAAGGCTCGATCCTATCCGTCCAGCTCGACAGCGAATTGCTAACCCGTTCAGAAGAATCAGCCACAAAGCGTCTGGCGGACGATGCGCCTCTGTGGCTCACAATCGCCAGCGTCGATGGCCGTGTGCTCATCAGCGACGGACATGCAACCTGGATTGGCGAACGAACGCTCACGGTCGAACGTTCGGACATGCTTGCGCATAACACATCGATGCGCCAAAGCTTTCTTCAGTTTGAATCCTTGTCAGGCGAGATCGAGTTCGATCGTTGTCTGGTTTACCGTGACATTCACTATCGCGGTTATTCCGATGCGCCAGAGCAAGGAATCCGGGCAGGCGAAGGATACGTCGTGTTGGGGGACAATGTATCGATCTCCAACGATTCACGTGGAGCGGGAGACGCTTCGCAACGGGTCCCGGTTGAGAATATTCGCGGCTTGATTCCGCCCGATCATGTTCCACTCGTACGGCTTCTCCAACGAGCCGAACGCATGCCGATGTCGCCACCTAGGCTCGGGCACGCGATTCTACCGGAATAATACATGAGACCTCCCGGTCTGCCGATCACTCGAAACTCAGCTTGACGATCAAGCCAGAGCTGGGTTCGCGGCTTCGAAGGCTGTAATCTTACTTTCGTGCTCGAGTGTCAAACCGATGTCGTCGAGTCCGTTGAGCAAGCAATGACGACGAAATGGCTCGACGTCGAACGTGGCTTCGAAGCCAGCCCCGTCGCTGACCGTGCACGCCTCTAGATCGACGGTCAGTTTGAAGGGCTGCGTTGCGGCATGGCGTCGAAAGAGTTCTTCGACTTGCTGCTCGCTCAATGCGATAGGCAGTACGCCGTTCTTGAAGCAGTTGTTGTAGAAAATATCGGCGAAGGACGGTGCGATGACCGAACGGAAGCCGAAATCTTCGATGGCCCAAACCGCATGTTCACGCGACGATCCGCTGCCGAAATTCCGTCGGGCGATCAAGATGGATGCGCCTGCGTTCTGGGGCAGATTCAATTCGAATTCAGGATTGGGAGCGCCATCCTCGAGGGACCGCCAATCGAAGAACAAGTATTGGCCGAAGCCGGTCCGCTCGATCCGCTTGAGAAACTGCTTGGGAATGATCTGATCGGTGTCGACGTTCGCGCGATCCATCGTCGCTGCGATGCCCGTGTGCTTGGTAAATGGTTGCATGGTCGGACCTGGTAGTTTTATTGAGGACGCAGAGATGAAAATTGGGGACGCTTTAGGAATGGTATTTCCACTGGCGGATGTCGGTGAAGTGACCGGTCACGGCCGCGGCCGCTGCCATGGCGGGCGAAACCAGATGCGTGCGTCCCCCTTTGCCTTGTCGTCCTTCGAAGTTGCGATTGGAAGTCGAAGCGCAGCGTTCGCCGGGAGCCAAACGATCCGGGTTCATGGCCAAGCACATGCTGCAGCCAGCTTCGCGCCAATCGAATCCGGATTCTTTGAAGACGCGGTCAAGCCCTTCGGACTCCGCTTGACGCTTCACCTGTCCGCTTCCCGGAACGACCATCGCGTTCACCGAACGATGGACGTGGTAGCCTTTGACCACCTCTGCCGCGGCACGCAAGTCCTCGATCCGAGCGTTGGTACAGGAGCCGATGAAAACGCGATTGATTTCTACATCCGTCAGGGACGTGCCGGCTTGCAGACCCATGTACTCCAAGGCGCTGGCCGTCGACTTGCGTTCGGTATCGTCCTCAAAGTCACTGGGGCTAGGGACGCGCGCGGTAACCGAAAGGACTTGACCGGGATTGGTCCCCCATGTTACTTGCGGCTCGATGTCGCCACCCTGGAACAACTCCACACGATCGTAAACGGCTCCGGGATCGGAAGGCAATGTTCGCCAACGCTGGACCGCTTTGTCAAACTCCTTCGGAGCATACGGGCGTCCGCGAAGATACTCGAAGGTCGTGTCATCGGGAGCGATCATGCCGGCCCTAGCTCCGGCCTCGATCGACATGTTGCAGACGGTCATCCGTTCTTCCATGCTCAATGCCCGGATGACTTCACCCGTGTACTCGAGCACATAGCCAGTGCCACCCGAGGTAGTGAGCCGACCGATGAGGTACAGAATCAAATCCTTGGCCGTGACTCCCGGGGCCAACGCGCCGTCGATCCGCAGTTCGTACGTTTTCGGCTTGTACTGCAACAGCGTCTGTGTGGCCAGCACATGTTCGACCTCGCTGGTCCCAATCCCGAATGCCAATGCGCCGAAGGCCCCGTGGGTGGCGGTGTGCGAATCGCCACACACGATCGTCATGCCTGGTTGGGTGTATCCCAATTCTGGGCCGATGATGTGCACGATGCCTTGCCGTGCATCGTCCAGGTCATACAGCTGGATCCCGAATTCTTTACAGTTCTTCCGAAGGGTGTCGACTTGCTTCCGAGCGATCGTGTCGGCGATGGGCAAATGGCGGTCGGACGTGGGAACGTTGTGGTCGGGCGTCGCGATCGTGAGATCAGGACGCCGCACGCGACGACCTGCGATCCGAAGGCCCTCGAAGGCTTGAGCACTCGTAACCTCATGCACCAATTGCAAATCGATGTACAGAATCGCCTGCTTGCCCTGTTCATGGTGAACGACGTGTGCGTCCCAGATCTTCTGGAACATGGTCTTGGAAGACGTCGGTGCGGAGGCCATCATTTCTCACTTTAGGAAGGATCAGGGTCGAGGGATTCCCATTTTCATGACTTTTGACCTTCGGCCAGGGATTGTCAAGTCGCGTTGGGGAGCGTCGGGCTAAGAGGTCGTGGTGTTTCCGTGCCCTTTTGAGAGTGTATATTGTACGTTTCCTACTCCCGGCATCGCTGATGCGATCCCCATTCGAGTCCGAATTCAAGGAACTGATATTGCCATGTCCGATGCCGATGCGATCCACAACCGAGGGCGGTCCCTGGAAAATGCATTCTTTTCGAGCCTCGACCAGAAGCTTCTCGACGGACTGCGTGACCAGTTGAATGTCGAAACCGCCATCGCTCAGTTTCGCGAAGCAACGGGAATTCAAGACGCGAAGGTCTTGCAAGCTCTCTACGACTTGGGAGTCTCACCCGCCAGCCTAGCCGCACTCCGCGTTTTTCCGTTGATCGCCGTGGCTTGGGCCGATGACAAAACGACGGCCGCAGAACGGACGACGGTCCACATGATCGCAGATCGCTACATCCAGCCCGACTCGGCTGCCGCCACACTTCTCAAGCAGTGGCTGGATCATCAACCGACCGAAGCCATGTTCGAAGCGTGGGAAATCTACGCCAATGCCATGTTTGAATCGCTACCGGCTTCGGAATCCGCAAGTTTGAAGAAAACGTTGGTCGAGGAGATCAACGAAGTCGCGACCGCCAGCGGTGGAATCATGGGATGGGGGGCGGTCTCCCGGACAGAGGAAAGTGCGATCATGCGCATCAAAGCAGCTCTCGAGTAACCGCGATCGTTGCCTCAGGAATCGAACCATCACCTATGTCGCACGATCCCCATGTGGTCTGGCATGAAACGTCTGTGGGTCACGAAGACCGAGCCAAATTACTCGGTCAGCGCGGCTGCGTCGTTTGGTTCACGGGCCTGAGCGGGTCGGGAAAAAGCACCATCGCCAACGCCGTTGATCAGATGCTGATGCAGCGCGGTCGCCTGTCCTACTTGCTCGACGGTGACAACATACGACACGGACTCTGCGCCACCCCGCAGATGCTCCAGCCAATGCACGGTGAGGCATTCGCGAAACGATTCGGGTTGGGGTTCAGTCCTGAAGATCGCGAAGAAAACCTACGCCGAGTCGGGGCTGTGACCCAATTGCTCGCTTCGGCTGGTCTGATTTGTCTATCCGCCTTTGTCAGCCCCTACCGACGCGATCGCGATCGCGTCCGCGATTGGGTCACCAAAACAGGAGACCTTCCGTTCCTTGAGGTTTTCGTCAACACGCCCTTGGACGTGTGCATCCAGCGTGACCCGAAAGGCATGTACCGCAAGGCAATCGCGGGTGAGATACCACACTTCACTGGGATTTCTGATCCCTACGAACCTCCTGCCTCGCCTGATTTAGAATTGCGCGGCGACGCGTCCGATCCGAGCGCCCTGGCGGAGGAGGTTCTCCGCCTTTTGTTGAAGGCGGGCATCCTGAATCCGCTGAACTGATCCAGTCGAAAGAGTCTTCGAGCATGTCCAACTTCGATTCGCCCAACCCATTTCAAGACAACCCGTACAGCTCCGCTCCCATGAGCTACAGTCCGATGGAGGCGATCCCACCCGTCGGTACCGCCCAACTCGCGAGCTTGATGCAACGATTCCTCGGCGCAGTGGTCGATTCGATTTTCCCAGCATTGTTTGTGTTTCCTGGGTACGTCATGGCACTTGCCGGTGTATTGATGAACGAAGATCAGCGACAGAACGGTGTCGCGGTCAATCTGCCGTTCCTGTCGATTACCGGCATCGGCATCATTGGTCTCGGCTTCGTATTGACATTGATCCTCCAGATCTATTTGCTCGCCACACGCAGTCAGACGCTCGGTAAACTACTTCTGAAAACCCAAATCGTCGATTTCGAGACCGGGAAGCCTGCCGATTTTGTCCACTGCGCCCTCCTGCGTATCCTGGTCAACAGCTTCATCGCCGGAGTTCCATGCTTGGGCGCCGTTTACGCCCTCGTCGACATTTGCTTTATCTTTCGAGATGATCGACGATGCATTCATGATTTAATCGCCAGCACTACGGTGATCGATATCAGCGATCGGTGAATACGATGCCGCACTATGTGGTCCGATGTGGATTGACGCGATCTCTGTACGCGATGAGTGCACGCACCGAGCATCAGCGAGGGGATCGCGTGATCGCTCGGACCAACCGAGGACTCGAATGCGGTGAAGTCCTCAGCCAAATCGATGACCTCGAACACACGGCGGTCAAGGAACTCTCCAGCGGCACTATCCAACGCGACGCGAGCGACGAGGACCTTCGCAAAGACGCCCGTCTCGAAGAACTCAATCCGCAAGACTTCAAAGAGTGCCGGGAAATGGTCGCCGACTCGCAGTTGCCGATGCAGTTGGTGGATGTCGAACGCATCCTGGGTGGTGAAATTCTAACCCTCTACTACACCGCAGACGATCGGGTCGATTTTCGGGAGTTGGTCAAACGACTGGCGGCTAAGTATCAAACCCGGATCGAGATGCGACAAGTCGGAGCCAGGGACGAAGCCAAGTTGCTGGCCGACTACGGAGATTGTGGCAAACCGGTGTGCTGCAATACCCATCTAACCTCCATGCCCCCAGTCACCATGCGGATGGCGAAACTGCAAAAAGCAACGTTGGACCCGAACAAATTGTCGGGTCGATGCGGACGCCTCAAATGCTGTTTGCGCTACGAAAGCGATCATTACGAGGAATTGGCCGCCCGGTTACCGCCTGCCGGAAGCGAGATTGTGACTCGGGAAGGACGTGCTAAAGTATTGGCAGTGGAACTGCTGGCCAACCAGTTATTGATCTCCACTCAGGACCATCGTCGCATTCTCATCTCAGCCGACGATTGCCTGTCGGTCATCAAACGGGGAGCAGAACCAGGATGAATGAGCAAGTAATCGCGATGGTCGAATTGTTGCAACAGGATCAGCGGTACCATCTGGACGCCTACCAGTTTGTCCGCGAAGGGCTCGCCTACGCACAAAACGTGATGAAGCTACCCGCCCAGTCCGGCGAAAGCGAAGAAGGTAAATCCGACCGACATCTGTCCGGCCAGCAGTTGTGCCAAGCCATCCGTGAGTACGCTCTAGAACAGTTTGGGTACTTGGCAAAAACGGTTCTCAATAGCTGGGGCGTACACACCACCGACGATTTCGGTGAGATCGTTTACAACTTGATCCGTATCAAAGAGATGCGGAAGAGCAAGCATGATCGCCGCGAGGACTTCAACGATCAATTCGACTTTGAAACCGCCTTCGCTCCTCGATTCGAATTGGTCAACGATGCCTCGTAGCTACGAACGTTTGCGATTCGTGTTGGTATCTGCGGTGCTTTCGGTGTGGACGGCGTACATGCTCTGGGTCTGCTATCGCATTGTGAGCGACGCCTAGCACCAGCCTGTTGCGTCCATCTTCTATTGAGGACTCTGCTTCTTTTTCACGCACGTTCCACGTCTGCGACTTGGGCCCAGCCCCGCCTTCGATGACTGGTCAAGATGGCTTCGCAGAGCAATACCTCGCGGTGGCCGTCGAGGAAGGTCGGGAACGGTGCGGGTGCACCAAAGTCTCCACGCTCGATGTACGAATAAAACTGACGAAACAATTGCTTGAACGTGTCCGGAAAGCCTTCGTTGTGGCCACCGGGGTACTGACTGATGACAGCCGCCGTGGGATCCAAGAGAGAAGGATCCCGTATCAGCGATTCATTCGGGCGATCGCGATGACCGATCCAAAGCTGATTCGGTTGCTCGCTGTCCCAGTGCATTGCTTGATGGGTCCCAGCAAGTTCAAATCGCAAACAGTTCTTCCGACCCGCGGTGACTTGCGAGACCCACATGCAGCCGTTGGCTCCATCCTCAAAACGGAGCAGGACCGCCCCACAGTCTTCGGTCGTGATAGCGATCGCCTCAAGTTCCGACTCGTTGGGCTGACGCTGTGAGAACGTTTCTACTCCGCCCGTCGGCCGGTAGCGTTGGGGGTGCACGGTTCTCAAGTCAGCGCATACCTCAACGATTTTCTTTCCACAAACGAACTGGATCAAATCCAGCCAGTGCGTTCCGATATCAGCCACGGCCCGGAGTTCGCCTCCGTCCTCGGCCAATACACGCCAATTGAAGTCCGTGGGCCGCAGCAACCAATCTTGCACATAACTCCCGGTCACGTGCACAACCGATCCAATCGAACCTGAGCGAACTCGTGCCGCAGCTTCATGACACAAAGGATAGAAACGAATGTTGTAAGCCACGCCAGCCGCCAATCCGCTGTCGGCCGACAACCGAACCAACTCGGCAGATTCGCGAGGGTTCATGGCCAACGGTTTCTCGCACAAGCAATGCTTGCCCGCCCGCAACACCGCACGGGCTTGCTCGAAGTGCAACGCATTCGGTGTGGTCAAATGAATCGCATCGACCGATGGATCGCGCAGCGCTGCGTCGAGGGTGTCGTGGACCGATGCTAAACCCAAAAGCGCGGAGGCTGTCCGCGATTTTTCGGGAGTCGACCCAATCATGCTCACCACGTCCACGCCGGCTCGTTTCAATCCTTCCGCATGGACAGGACCGATGAAGCCTGTTCCGACGATGACCGCCCGCGGTGTTCTGTTCATTCAAAGCCGCCGTGTCTTCTAGCTCCATAGGTGACAAAAAAAGCCATGGCATGTCGCTCCATCGCCACACCATGGCTAATTGTCGGTGGATCGCTCTCTCTGGCGAGGAGGATCAACTACCAATCCTTGCAGAGTTCGTATCGGCAAACGGAGGCCTTGCGAATTTCGTGATTCTTCGGCGACCGCAGAGTTTGCCTAACCCGTCCTATGCGATAGCACGTCTACATGCGTTCGGACCAACGAACGCATGCCAGACCATTGGAAGGTAGCGTGCGATCAACGGGACGTGAACGGAGAGAAGGAGGCTGTGGCGGGCGCAGATTGGTCTTGAACTTCACCTGGTTCCAATGCCGTGACCGTCAATTTGCTCGCACCCGGCAGCATGGCCCGCCCTGTCTTGATTCGCAATGGTGCAATCCGGGGAGTGGTCGAAGCGACTCCCGAGGACATGTCGGGTTCGTCGCGCCGAACCCGCTCCGCGAGCGTGGGCATGATTCGGGCGGTGGCCGGAGCCGCCGATGCCGTGCCGTGTAATTTTGAAAATCCTTCTGCATACTCCGACTTGTAGCGGTTTACGACTGGTTTGCTTGCGACTGTCGGTGTTCCCTCACATGTGGTTTGACCACACGCTCCATGGTTGCAGCCATCTTTGCAGGCGTGCTGGCCGCAACCAATTTGAGATGGATACGAGTGCAAATGACGCTTGAGATCCAAACAATCGCAACCATTGAGGTGGGCGTACAAATGATTGAGACGGGCGGCGCGTTCCGCGGGATAGGAAGCCCAAAGATCTGGGTGATTGGGTCCACAGTTCATGTACGCAGCCAAATTCGAGCCCGTACCGCCGCCGAAAGCATAGGGCATTGAATCAGCGTAGGTATGCGTCCCAGGGACGAGTACCGATTCCGAAGTTATGGTCGGTGGAGAAAGCGGGGCCGCAGTCGATTGCGTTTGAGCCGCTGCGGGGGCAACCAAAGTCGCCAGAAGAATCAGTGCGGGCATCGTGCGTCGCATGGCAAATCCCTTTTTAAAAGCATCCATGTTCACAGGCCCAGGGCGATCGAAGAAGGCTCCTGGGCATCATCGTTCCAACGATTGACCGTTCCAAAGTGTGATAGTCAAAACGACCCTATGAGCGTGACGACGTTTAGTCACATTCACCGAGCGCGATTCTCTCGGCGGGCTTCGCTACCAACACTGCTTTTCGGTACGTAATGATCCTTGCACAGGATCCGCGGACGAGCAAACTCAAGGGACAAGAAATCCTCCGATGTACAAACAAGGCCGTTTTCAAAAACGCCTGCGAGGCCGTTTCCAATGAGGCTGACTTGGACAGTTTTGTCGCATTGCTGGGTTGGGAAAAGTCTGCCGGGATGGGCTGTCCGACTTTGACACCGGCCGATGAGCGATCACACTGGTCTTGGCAGCATTCTCTCCTTGCCTATTCGGTAAAGTCCAAGGGTTGGCTAGAATTGGCCACGCGTGTCAGTCCATTATTTGCATTCTTGAGGTTCCACATCCATGACTTTTGGAGTTCGTTCGGCCAGCTTTTTGGCGGTTTTTTGGATCTTCACCCTAGCTCCCTGTCTTGTATGGGCCCAGCCATTCCCCAATCGCAAGTACGGGCAGGAGGACAAATTTCGCCAACTCGAGGAGATCCTGCCCACCCCCAACAGTTACCGATCCGCCGCCGGTGAACCCGGCCCCGATTATTGGCAACAACGGGTCGATTACAACATTGACGTAACCCTCGACGACGCATCACAGTCGATCTCCGGCTTCGAAACCATCCGCTATCGCAATCAATCGCCACACGCTTTGCGGTACCTTTGGGTTCAGATCGATCCGAACATTTTCGCACCCGACAGCGACGCAAATCGTACCCGTGGCACCCGATCCTTTTCCTCTGGCCGCGTCTCGACCTTCGAGATGGAGGCGTTGATGGAACGCCAGAAATTCGACGGTGGATGCAAGATCGAATCGGTGACCGACCTCCAGGATCGACCGCTAACGACCTTTGTCGTCGACACGATGATGCGCGTGGATCTGCCGGAAGTGGTGCTGAGCGGCCAAGAGTTCGCGTTGAAAATTCGCTGGTCGTATAAAATCAACAACGCTCGGCTGCTCAGTGGACGGACAGGCTACGAGTACTTTGAAAAAGACGATAACTACATCTATGAAATCGCCCAATGGTTCCCGCGCCTGGCCGCCTACACCGACGTCACCGGTTGGCAGCACAAGCAGTACTTGGGTCAAGGCGAATTCACGCTCGAGTTCGGTGACTACAATGTTCGCATCACCGCCCCCGCCGATCACATCGTGGCCGCGACCGGAGTGTTGCTAAACCCGGAACAGGTCCTCACACCCGCCCAACAGGAACGATTCGCGTCCGCTCGCGAAGCCGAGCGCCCCGTGTTCATCGTGACCCCGGAGGAAGCCCTGGCCAACCAAGCCGACAAGTCGTCGGAGGCCAAGACCTGGATCTACCGCGCCGAAGACGTCCGCGACTTCGCGTTTGCCTCAAGTCGCAAATTCATTTGGGATGCCCAAGGCCACAATGTGAATGACAACCGCGTCATGGCCATGAGCTACTACCCGAACGAAGGGGAACCATTGTGGAGCAAGTACTCGACGCATGCCATCATCCATACGTTGAATGTCTACAGTCGCTACACGTTCGATTACCCGTACCCAATCGCGATCAGCGTTAATGGACCGGTCGGGGGCATGGAATATCCAATGATCTGTTTCAACGGTCCGCGTCCTCGCGAAGATGGCACCTACTCCGCCACCACCAAATACGGTTTGATTTCCGTGGTCATCCATGAGGTCGGACACAATTACTTTCCGATGATCGTCAACAGCGACGAACGCCAGTGGTCGTGGATGGACGAAGGCATCAATACTTTCCTGCAATACCTAGCCGAGCAGGAGTGGGAAGAAAACTATCCGTCGCAACGCGGCGAACCAGAATTGATCGTGCCCTACATGCAAAGCACCAATCAAGTGCCGATCATGACCAATAGCGATTCGATCATGCAGTTCGGTCCCAATGCGTATAGCAAACCGGCGACCGCCTTTAATATTCTTCGTGAAACGGTTCTCGGACGTGAACTGTTCGACTTTGCCTTTCAAGAATACGCGCGGCGTTGGAAGTTCAAGCGTCCGATGCCTGCCGATTTCTTCCGGACCATGGAGGATGCTACGGGACGCGATCTGGATTGGTTCTGGCGAGGTTGGTTCTACACAACCGATCACTGCGACATTGCTCTGGACAAGATCGAGTGCTTCCTCGTCGATCACCGTACCCCTGACGAATCCGCAGCCAATGCCAAACAGAAGAAAGATCAACGCCGACCGAGCTTGTCCCAACAGCGGGACAAGGAACTGCCGAAACGGGTCGACCAATTCCCAGAGCTAAAGGATTTCTATAACGAATACGATCCCGCTGCCGTTACCGATGAACAACGAAAAACGTATGACAAGGCCCTCGCTGATCTAACGGACAAAGACAAAGTATTGTTGGAAAACACGGATCGGTTCTACCGAATTTCTTTTAAGAACGTGGGTGGATTGATCATGCCGATCATCCTCATGGCTACCCTCGAAGATGGAAGCACGCGTGAAGTGCGGATTCCAGCCGAGATCTGGCGCGTGGACTCGAACGCTTGCGATACGTTGATCATCGTCGATCAACCCATCGTCAGCTTCGAACTCGATCCCTACCGTGAAACAGCGGACATCGACCGCGACAACAATTACTTCCCGCCTGTTATCGAGCCTTCCCGATTCCAAGTCTTTAAGGCCCAACGACGAGGTGGCGACGATAACCCAATGGCGCGTGCCAAACGGGCTGAAGCAGAAGCAGCCAAGGCGCAGGAGGCCAAACAAGCGGCTCCAGAAGCGGGCAAGGATGAAGTCAAACCGGATGTTCCGTCCGTCGAGAAGAAGGATGCTGGACCCGCTGAGAAGAAGGATAAGAAGGCGAAGAAGAAGGGACGCAAGAAGACTCGAGCCAACGATAGCCCTGATGCCTAAAACGATCGCGTCCTTCTTCACTTCGCGACGACACGCAGTGCCCCTGCTCATGGCATGGGCGCTGCTGATTGTCGCGAGCGGAACAAAATGCCTCGCTTCGCATCCATTCCACGTCTGCATTGGCCAGATGGAGTGGAACGCGAATGAAGAGTACTGGGAGCTGTCCCTGCGTGTGCATCCTCAAGATCTGGAGCAGGCCATGTCACGAACACGTGGCCAATCCACGTCGATCGATGATGAGGATTTCTCTTCGGTTGCAACCGCCTTCTTCGAGAACGAATTTTTTCTGGTTCAGTTGCCCGATCGAATGCAGCAGAGGGAGGTCGTTGATCTCTTGAGCCGGCCACGCAAAGCGAGCTCGGACACCGAACCCAACCCGACGGATGTGATCGAGGACCGGTCGAAATTGAATTGGGTGGGAATGGAGGCCGAGCGAGGTTGGGTTTGGTTGCACTTCGAAATGAAGCCACCCACGGCTCCAGCCTCGGGCAAAAAGACCTGGCTGGTCCATCGAGTGCTACTCGACGAAGTCGATCGTCAAGAAAACTCGGTCCGGATCATCGAAGGCACCAAGAGTTATTCGCTTCAGACCAAAAAAGGGGAACCTGTTCGTCCTCTCAAGGCCGAGGACTCTTGACCGCCGCATCGGGGCGAAACTTACTCAATCTTTGGTACCCAAATCTTGCTTTCCATCGCTTCTTGAAATCCTTTTTGGGTCGAATGCATTCGCCACTTTTCGACCGATCGAATTTGAGTCGGCGCGCCCACGGTGAACCCGTCGATGCCTGTGCCTCGACGGTTCCCAAAGTAGGACGAAACCATCGCCTGACGCCCATTCACAAACACTTCGATGAGGTAACTGTCCAAGTAAATTCTTAGCTCGAGATCATCATCGTCGGCCAGTTCAGAGGCTGAAAACGGAGCCTCGCTGGCACCGACTCGGATCGTTCCACTCTCAGGTCGCAACGTCACGGGCAGGCCTTGGCCATGCCCGTCTGAGAACAAGACAAAGCCCATCAGCTTGCGTTGAGCATCCGCCCGCGGAATGCGGATCCGGAACTCCATAGCATCCTGATCGATGTCTGCAATCCGCTGCAGGGCCGGTGATGTGTTCGGGGGGACGCGACCCATATGGTCCAGCGTGGGGTGCTCCAGGAGAATATTTTCTCTCACACTCGGTTCGTACCTGAGGGAATCGAGTTCGCTCAATGGTTCAATACGAAGTTCTCCATCGGGTGACAAACTCAATTCGCGGGGAAGCGATTGAATGGTTTTGTTGAGCAGTTGGCCGTTGTTACCCACGCTTGTCAGCCACGCCCACATCACCCGACGGCCATCGGGCGTCAATACCGTTTCGGGCGCAAAGAAATCCGTCCGCTGAAACAAACCAAAGACAGGCTGGTCTTCGCGCCGCCAGTTCATCCGTCCGTGCTGGCTTGGAACAAACTGCTCGTGCTCCGCGTCCCAATCGCCCAGGTAATAGCGACACCCCAAAGGATGGCTGATACACAGCAACATCCACTTGTCACCGATCGGAAAAAAGTTCGGGCACGAGATATCCTCGCCGATGGCGACATCGGCCGTATTGTGCGACAGGAAGTCGCCGATCAACGTCCATCGTTTGAGGTCCGTCGATTTGAAGAGCGGCGGATTGCGCCCACCGGAAATCGCGAAATATGTATCCCCGATCTGAAAGCAATCTGGATCCCACGAATCGATCTGGGCCACGCTCCCGTCCGCGTTCCGCACGTCGACCGGATAGGGCATTTCCCACTCGGATAGTTCGCGATTCTTTGCGATAGCGATCTGATTCTTTCCTGAATTCTGTCCATGATAAATCGCTGCCGGTTTTCCTTCTCGGGTCATGAAGCCCGTCCCCGAGAACATGCCATGGCCCGTGAACGCCGGTTGAAGTCGTGTCGGGTGCCACTCCCAATGCAACATGTCAGGGCTAGTCACATGCACAAAACTAAACGAGGTTTGTCCTCGCCATGGATGACTCACGATGTAGTGCAAATGGTAAGTCCCGTCGATGCAAAACGCGGGGTTCGGATCCCCGGGCATGCTGTCTCCCCCCGGATGCATCAAGTGGAATTCAGCGACATTTCAGGGGAGGGCGGGACCGTCCATGGAGGATTGTTTTGCAACGCGACAAGCCGTTGGTTCGATGCCGCTGTTCGACTCGCAAACAATCCACCCGATCCATCCAAACGCAGCGTCCCACCTTCGATACTAGCTCCTGGTGTCAACGTCACTTCGGGGAAACGACCTGCCTGCTCCGTGGCGGTTCCATCCTCGAATGTCCACCATGCCCACGGTGCCTCGGTTCCAGGTTGATCGGGCTTGAGCTCCTGCAATTGCTCCTTCGAGAGCGCTGCAGCATAGATCCGCGCATCCTGAATCCGACCTGCAAACATTTCTTGTTTTGCTACATGCCGCGGGCCGATGACCACAAAGCTATCGTCGCCGAAGGCCTGTGGCTCTTCGATCGCATGCGATGCGTAGACCTGGCCGTCGCGGTACATCGTGACGGTATTGCCCGAATAAACGATGGCGATTTGCACGAAACGTGCTGCATTCGAGGGCTCGGGAAGGTACTCCGACTGCTGCCGATCGGTGCGACGGTAGGCATCGCTGCCAGCCATCCAACGCGCAGGAGCGATTTCGCCAAAGACGATGGCATCGAAGCGAGCGGCGCTATCCTCAAGTGTCAGTGCGCTGCCACCTCGCTGTGTGAGGTTGGCCGGCGCCGCCCAAACCACCATGGTTTTGTCAGTCAACTTTGGTTCGACAGTGACTGCAAATGCATCGGCGTTCAAACAGCTTAGGCTCGGAAAACAAACGATGGCAAGAACGAAAACGATCACTGTCAGAGAATCCAGGGCTTTCGAACAGCCGTGTCGCGGCGGGAGACAGGTCAACGTTTGGCTCATGGTGACGATCCAGAATCAACGAGAGGATGGAAGGGTTTTTCGGATCGCCATCGCTGCATCAATGCGTAGTTGGCTTGGTACTCAGGTGACTGATTGACTTTGCCGCTCTCCACATGATCGGCGATGACCTCGAGCTCGTAAACTCGTTCGCTTTCAGGGCCCGCCAAATCACCTGTTCGCGCTTGCCAGTCGATGAGCATGCGCCGCATGGCGATTCGAGTATCCTGATAGTCAGGATCGTCAGCCAAGTTGACGGTTTCATCGGGATCGTTGTCGAGGTTGTAGAGTTCTTCCAGTGGCCGCGTTGAGGCCATGATGAGCGATTGGACAGCGTTGAGTTCACCAGCGGCATGCAGCCGCCGCATGGCTTGTACAATCGCCTTGCTGTCTTTGTATGCGTTGGGCTGTAGATAGGGACGATCGGGAAATCCATTGCGAATGAACTTGAAGTTCGTCGTTCGAACCGAGCGGATCCAGTCGACCGTTTCGTCGGCTCGATCGCGGGCCGCGAAAACGGCTTCGCGATCTGCGTAATTATCCGCGAACAGATCGCGAGACTGCATGGTCTGGGGAATGGAGATGCCTGCCAATGCGAGAGAGGTGGCTGTCAAGTCGATGTGTTCGACCAGGTCTGTCCGCACGCGGTCGGTCGGGATGTTCGGTCCTCGGATGATCAAGGGTATATGGGTCCCGCCGTCATACAGGAACTGCTTGTTGCGGACGTGGCTGATCCCATGGTCGGTGATGAAAAAGAAAACCGTGTTGTCAAAATCTCCCGTGCTCGAAAGCCGTTCGACAATCTTTCCAATCTGATAGTCGGTGTATCGAACGCAATCCAGGTACTGTGCCCAATCCTCGCGGATCGTCGGATCGTCCGGCAAATAGGTAGGCAAATGAACTTGAGCGGGGGATGTAACCGAACCGAGCTCCTTCATCACTCGCTTGGGCCATGCAGGCTTGGGAGCCTGGCCTCTGAATTTGCCTCCATTCAATTGGATCTGAACAAAGAACGGCTTGCCAGGCTCACGCCGTGCCCAATGCGCAGTGTCGTAGGAGCGACTGGATTCCCATTCAAAGTTGTAATCCGTCTTGGCGACCGCGACCGACTCTTCCGTGGACAACTGTGGTTCGTCTTTGATAAACGAATCGAAGTTGAGATTGTTCACGTGGTAGCCGGCGGCGTGAAACAACTCGGTGACCATGGGAGTGTTCGGTGGCAAACGCAAACCATGAGCGGGAACACTCGAGCGATGGTTCTGAGCGCCAATGCTTGTTTGATAACGCCCCGTGATCAACGAGGATCGTGAAGTGCTGCAGATCGGAGCGGTCACGAAAGCCTTGGTGAATCGAACTCCCTCGCGAGCCAATCGATCCACGTTGGGTGTGGTGATATCCGTTTGACCGTAACAGGAAAAGTCTGGCGACATATCCTCGACGATGACCCATACGATATTCGGGCGCATCGCGGCCTCGTTTTCGATGGCCACTGCGGCGGTGAAGGATGAAAGTAAGATGCAGAATAGAATCAAAAGAGTCTGCAAACCGACGGAGGTTTTCGGCATGGGTCGTTCACCAAGGGTAGAGGGGCACCAAGGGTAGAGGGGCAGGGAGAACGCTTTGACTGCGATCAGGTATTATGGAGACGAGTTTATCGGGTCTGTCGCACCAAACTGCTCTCGGAAGAGGGTCTTGAAGGGATTTTCTTGGATGGGTATCGCGTCTTCATTGACCAAAAATGGCTGCACGCTTGACCACCATCGATCGTATTCCTTGGACAACCGCTCGACCACCTCTGGGTGATCAACTGCCACATTATCGGATTGGCTTGGATATTTGAGAACGTCATAGAGTTCCCAGTGAGGTGCGGCGTCTTTGGAAATGCTTACCAACGTGAATTGTGTATCACGAATCGCCGCTTGGGCGTACTTGTATTCCATCGGGTCACTGCCTTTGGGCCAACGCCCCACGTGCGTGACGAGTAGGCGGTCGCTCCAAGGTGCGCGTGGATTATCTAGGAGAGACGTCAAGTCTCTGCCTTGAATCTGGGACACTGCTTTTTCGCTCAACGCGACCTTTGCCAGCCCAGCCAGGGTTGGAAATAGATCGACGTGCGAGGTGAGTGCATCGCATTTGCCAGGTGCGATTCGGTTTGGCCAATGCCAAAACGCATTGGCACGCGTACCGCCCAGCCATGGACTCCCTTTAGCACCGCGCATGCCTGCATTGAATTGAGTGGCACCGATGGCGCTTCCATTGTCGTTCATGAAGACAACGAGTGTGTTGTCGGCGATTCCCCAAGTCTCGATCTGCTTCAAGAGTCGTCCCACGTTGTCATCGATGTTATGAATCATCCCGTAGAAATTCTGCAGCTTGGGATCGATTCCCAGCCCCGCGTATTTTTCGGCGTCTTCAGGGCGAGCATCGTAGGGAGCGTGTGGCGCGTTGGTTGAGATCCAGCAAAAGAAAGGTTGCTGCTGACGCATTCCATTCATCCATCGGATCGCTTGCTCAAAAAAGATGTCAGTGCAATAGCCATCGGTTTTGACAAATTTGCCGTTGTGCAAGATGAAGGGATCGAAGTAACGATTGCCAGGTGCGTCACCGCAACTACCCGGGTACGTTTGACCAATTCCACCTGCACCATGAATAAATGTTTCGCCGAACCCCCTTCGGTCGGGACGATATTCGGTTTCGTCCCCTAAATGCCACTTGCCGAATATACCCGTCGCGTAGCCGGCTCCCTGCAATGTCTCTGACAGAGTTGTTGCACCAGGGGCCAGCCGTTCTCGCTCGAGAATGGTGTGGGTAACACCATTGAAAAACTCATGCCGACCCGTCAACAAAGCAGAACGTGTTGGAGCGCAGGTGGGGGAAACGAAAAAATTCGTGAAGCTCAGGCTTTCGGTTTCCAAGCGATCCAGATTGGGAGTTTTGAGGATCGGGTTGCCGTGAGCCGAAACATCCCCGTAGCCTTGGTCATCGGTCAATACGACGATGATGTTCGGACGCTCCTCGGGGGATGCGGAGACTGTGCTCAATGACAGCCCTAAAGCCCAGGCAGTCAGGGTGGCATGAAAGCAAATGGTACAGCCGTTGGCCATAGAGAGTAACCTTTCTATGAGTGAGTCACACCCATCGTAAAGAACCGGACCTATCGGATCGCAATGCGGGTAGCTGCTATTTCTTCTTGTCCTTCGGGCTGGATTTTTTCCGATCCACCATACGATCATCCATTTCAACTTCAGCCATGGTCAACGTCTTGGCATCCGAATCGACCTTGAACTGAAAGTTTTTCAAAAAGCTCATGCCAAGCAAAGGCTCTGCGTTTGTAAGTTCCGAAGGCAAGATGGCTGCCTCGACGTCTTTGGCTTCAAATCGACCCACACGCACTACGGGAATCGTGATCAACTTGGCGGTTACCGTTCGACCGTCGGCCAAAACCAGTCGCACATCCGGGCTAGATGCGTCTGCCGACAATCCAAGTTTCTCGGCCGTCGCGGCCGGCAAGCTAATAATCCCGGCTCCGCTATCGAGCACCATGTCTACTGTGACCTTACCATTGACGGTCACACTGATGGTGAACGTGTTGCCGCCGGAGCTTTGAAGCGGAATTACGTCACTTAGGACATTCTCCTCTAGCTTATCGAGATCCGAGAGCATCTTTCGAAGTGTTCGCGAGGGACCTACCGCTACGGATTGCTTTAGTTCCTTGCCCAATTCGGCGGTCAATTTTTTGAACGAGATATCGGACTCCAATTCCGTCCAGCGTTTTTCTAAGTCATCGGCGACTTTACGAGCTTCGAGCAAGTTCTCGATATACCGTTCGCGAACACTGTTGAATTCGGCCCGAGCCTGTTTCAGTTGTTCGGGCCATTGCTTGTCGCTTCGGAGCCGGTTGATCTGATTCTGCAGCGTGTTTCTTTCTGTTACGAGCTGATTGTGTTGAGTGACAGGCAGGTTTTGAGCAAGCAATTGGTCGATGGCGATGATGCGTTCGTACGCGTTAGGGATCGCTGACGTTCGGATATGGTCTTCCTGTTCCATCGCCTGGAAGCCAGGGTACATTTTCTTCATCTCGTTACGAATCGATTTTTCGGAATCAAGATGTTTCTTGAGTTCCGCTTCTTCGACGAACATCAAGTTGACGCCGGACCGCCTCATTCCCATCTCTCGAAAAGAAGCGTCGAGTTTGTCCAAGACTTCCTTGTCATCGCCGACCACCTGAGCACATGAAAACATCAGCGGAAACAGTAGGGCACATGCGATCATGCCTGAGTGGATAAAGATCAAACGGTGATCAATGAACGCGTTTCGAAACATGCCGAATGCCTAATCAAGTTCGGGAGTGTGAGAAGGGAGATAAATTCTACTTTTTCAGGGTGACGGTCACGACGGCAAGAATCTTGTCGCTCGTGGTCACATCGTTCGAACTGATACCGCATCCCGTTGATAGCAACGACAATCCAATCAGCGTTTTGATGGTTAACCGCATGATGGAGTTCCTTAAATTCTTGATCAAGAGGAACAACAGGAATCGGAACGGCCCAATACCGATTTTCTTCCCCAATCGTGGCCCATTACTAAGAAAGCAATCACTGGTTATACACCAGTTCGAAATCGTTTGCTTGATATCAGAATGCTATTCAGAGCGAACAGCCAGCGACCGCCTGATACCAATCGTTGCCTAGGCGGCGTCCCCGCATGCGTTACCAATCGTCCTAGCTGGACGATTCCGATGGACAATCTCGCGAACTTCGTACTTCAGTTCTTCACTGTCCGCCGCGGTCGCGGCTGATTTTCCAGAGCGGTTTGCGAGAATGCTTGACGTTCTCCGTCGATCGTCACGAGAAACCAGTCCGAGCCGGACTGGATCAAGGCCGCTTGCAATTCCTCTTCCGAGATTAGCTTGAGTTCCATGTGCTGGTACTTGCTCGGGTCCAATCTTGATCGACTAGCCATTTCGGCCGACGAAGGACTAACCGGTGTTTTGAGAGGTGACGTTTCACCCGTTGGGTATTCTCGATCGGGGAGAGATGCGATTTCAGGCCGAGTGCTCCGTCGCTGAAGGAGTTGCCATCCAATACTCAACGCCAGCAACAATACACTCGCTGTAGCGGCAAGCTGCACCAGTCGATGATGTCGCTGGCGATGTGCATGATGGGTACGAAAGGCCTCCGTCATATGCTGTCGGAGGGCGTTTCGTCGTGCTTGAATGGAGTCCATGTCGTTTTCGGAGTCAATCATGATTTTCTTCCTTGGACAAACGACGCAAGCGTTCGACAGCGCTGCGAAGGCGTCGATCGACCGATCCCGTCTTGAGTCCCATTTTGTTGGCGATGGTTTGCAACGTCCAACCGAAGCGATACCTCCAGTCAATCAGTTGTTTCTGTTCCGGATCGAGCTCGGCCAGCCGAACTTCCAGCCATGCAATTCGCCACTCGGAGTCCGAGTCGCCGCCGTCCAAGCATGTGGATCGATACGCTTGCGATTTCTTGAGCAAGCGTTGTTGTCGGGCTTCGCGGCGCAACAAGTCAAGCGCGACGCGATGGGTCATGACACGGACGAACGCGTCGAGCTGCTGTGCATTGGGAATCGTTTTCATGCATCGCATCGCCTTGAGCATGGACTCCTGGACGATATCGAAGCAAGTGCTTTCGTCGCGGCCCGTCGATTGTCGAGCGCAATGAAACATGAAATCGAAGTACGAGTCGTAAAAGAGATGGAAAGCGTCGGTGTCTCCCGCAGCCATTTTTGCAGTCGCCTCAGACCAAAGGTCCGTCGACGCGTTGGCGACAGCCTCGGCGTTGTCAATCGCTTTCCAGGAGTGGGTCAATACTTGCTCCATCATTCCTACTAGGATACACGATACCGATTGAGGCTGCATGAAATAATAGGACTCGTTACATGCGTCGTGTTCTTTGAAGTGCGGCCGTTTACTTTTAGTTGGTACCTCCACCACCCGAGATACCCTCACCCGGCGCCGTGAGACCCCCACCCGGCGTGGGTCCCCTACTTCCGCCAGCACCGAATCCAGGTGGCATCCCGCCGGCGTTTCCAGGAAAACCGCCACCGCCATATCCACCGGCGCCTCCAGGAAAACCGCCACCGGGAGATCCACCAAAGCCACCACCCATGCCACCCATACCGCCGCCCATACCACCCATACCACCTCCACCCATGCCACCCATGCCGCCCATCATGCCTCCGCCATAGGTGGGAATGCCTTGCATGGCTTGGACCATTTCCATCAGAAAGTTGGTCTGCATCGGTGTGCCGCGAACGAAGAGTAGCCCCGTCTTTTCCTGGAATCGAATCTCTGGCTTCTGATCCGTCCCGAGGAATTCCAAGCCACCGTCGAACGCTTCCATCAGCGTGGTTGTGTCCATTCCTCCTGTAAGGAGTTGTTTGACCGATAGGACCTGTGTTTGCTGTGAATCTTCGGTCTCGTGGCATACGACCATTATCACCAGATTCTCATCCTCCGCCGTTTGATGAATGGTATCGTAGTCTACCTCGATCCGATCGTTGGTGATCTTGTTCAGTAGTACGAAGACAGTAGCGGCGGAGAGGTTTTCAAATTTCAGATCCGGCAAGCGCACGCGGCTGGCTTCACTTGAAATGACAAAGTTGACGTTTTGAATTTGGCCTCGGAGTTGTTCGAAAAGGGCTCCGACAGTTGATTGATCGCTGTTCAGGTCATACGAGATCCGATGCGCAAGAACTTGCTCGATGTCGATTTTCTTGGAGGGCGTTTTTTTCGTGAACGGATCCTGTTCTCCACCTCCGGCCAAGGGCTCTTGCGCCCGCATCGGGGACGAAACCCCGACGGGAGTGATGAGACATGTAGCGATACAAGCCCGAGACAGCCAAGATTTGCAAAACATCTCATTACCTCAGATGGTTGGAGAATTCAGTTCATACCGGAAGTGGTCTTGAGCAAAACGTGCCTCGACAGCTCTTTTCGCGCACCTTCTCGGATTTTTGAGAGAATTCTCATCCATTGAATTTTTGTGCCGGTCTTTCCGTTGTTGGTATTTCTCGTACTTGATGAGATTGCCCTGTCTCCCGCCTGCCACCCTGCTTGCCAGGGTGGAGGGCTCAATTGGCAACCAGAAACCGACGCGCGACCGCGCGCCGTGCGATCCCACCCCGCTTGTCGGGGTGGTGAGGAGAATTCTCAACGACATCGGCGCATGGAATCCCGGCATCCATCGGGTCGAGCCCGATGGGGGCCCCGGAGCAGATACTTGTTCCGGAGTGCTGGTAGCCAATCGTGCTTTCCATCGGGGCAAGCCCGAATGGCGAGCCGAGAAAGGATAACATCAACTTGCATAACGCTGTTCATCACTTCAAATTGCGAATGCAATGCTCCGCCCGCCACCTTGCTTTTCAGGGTGGAGGCCCCAATTGGCAACCAGAAACCGACGCGTGACCGAGCGCCGAACGATCCCCAGAAGAATATGCTCTGACCCGATATGGTCCACACCGCGCCGCTGCGCCTCCTGATGAGCAAGTTTTAGGATATCTCTTGCTCTATTAGAAAACAGCTCGTACATCGTGAGGTACCTCGATTCAGTAATCCGTCGATGCAAATATAAAAAGAGCTGGATGCGGTGAATTCCGCATCCAGCTCTTAAGTCCTCATGGTAACCGACCGGTTGATCAATGAAATCCCGTTGCCCAACGCTCCATCAGAAGTCAACGTCGGTGTTGATGTCTCCGCTATCGCGTGAAATCAGTCGAGCGAACAGACGGATGTCGATGTTCGACGACAGGAATCGCGCTCCACCGTCAACGAAGGTGGTCATGATCCCACCGGTGTGGAACGAATAGGGCTGCCCAGTACCATCGACGCCAAAGTAGGGATCGGGGTAGGTAGCTCCCAACGCAATCCCATTGGTGACGTTGATGGCTTTGGGGCCTGGGTAGGACAATCCATCGGCCGAGGCGCCGATGAGCAAGTTCAACTCGGAGGCTGGCCGTCCCCACCCACCACCATTGACGCGAACCGACGATCCGGGTTGAACATCGATGACTTTACGACCCAAGCGATACACATGCGGACGACCAGCCGACTCGACCAAGCGAATGGTGTTGCTCGTGCCATCGGTGAAATCCCTAAACTTCAATTTGGTGGTCTTTGATATCGCTCCATTGTCGGCCCGCACCGAAGTGTCATCGACCAGCCCCAAGCTCGCGAGCTGCGGATCCACACCATAAAACCCGGAGTAGTCGCCGTTGGCCACGCGGGCTTGCCAAACCGGTGAATCTGGCGGCGGTGAGCCGTCCTGGATTTTTCCAGCCTCCGGACTCGACGGGCATTCGTACAACGGAATCTTCGTACCAAATAAATCAAAATTCACCGATCCATCCGCGTTGGGAACCGTCGATGACCAGTTCTTGGTCAGGTCGATTCGGTTGTACAGAGATGTCAACTCAATGTGTGGCAGCAGTTGCGTTGCCCAGCGTGCCCGAACCGTGCCCGTCGCACTGGGTCGCACATTGCTCGGAAAATGCTTCTGTGCACTATGGAAATTTTGAAACGCCAATTCGACTTGGCGAATATTGTTGGAGCACGACATACGGCGAGCCGCTTCGCGAGCCGATTGAACGGCCGGCAAAAGCAGACCGACCAAGATTCCGATGATGGCAATGACCACGAGCAACTCCACCAAGGTGAAGGCTCGGCGCTGACGATGATGAATCCGTTTCATGATTGGTTTTTCTTTTTTCTTGAGATCGATTGTTTCAATGGGTTCAATGGTATGAGTAGATGGATTGCACCTATCCTTAAGTGCAAGCCTTGGCACTAACGCACGAGAATTGGTTCCAAAACATTTGCGCCTTTCGCAATGGAAAGACGGATGCCCGAGGCATCGCGTTTGGCCAAATTCTCTGGCAAGTGATTCTTTGCTGGCTGGTTCGGGTTGTCCCGAATCCATTGTTCGATGGTCACAACAAACTCGCCCGCAGGTGCTCCGTCATGCGTGTCGTAGGTCGTCAGTTGAAAACGACCTTCGGCATCGGTGGTTCCCCGAGGTCTCGGTGATTCCGCTTGCCCCTCGATTGCATGCAAAACAATCAAGGCATGGGGTACAGGCACACCCTCGGTCGTCACGACTTGTCCCGCCGCAGCGAACGTTGGCACACGTGATTCTCGAGATCCGCAACCAACCGTCATGACGCAGCAACACGACAAACCGATCACACCCCATGCGCGGTGCAGCATCCGTTGCCTTCGCATCGTTCTCGATCCTCGATCGTCCTTCGTATTGCTAGCCATAGTGTTTTCTCGATGGTCACTTTCTCGACCGGAGTCCTAATACTTCCCACCCGGAACAGCCAACCATTGGCTGGAGCGAGAAGTGTTCTTTTCTTGATGCATGCCTATTGCACTTCCTGTTCCAAGTGCCCGTGCAATTTGGAAATTATTTTCTGGCGACTGTCACTACTGTGCGATTCAATCCGCTCGCGTACCAACCAACGCCTTAGATCGAGTAATCGGGAGCGAACACGCGGGTTTGGGTCGGACGAACGAAGACGGTGTCGCCGAGCTGCAACTCCAGTTCGGTCAGCCGATGCAGGGTCAGGTCGACTCGAATCGCGCCATGATTGGGTGCACTGAGCACTAATTTCGCTTGGGCTCCCGCGCGATTGATGCGATCGATTTTGGCAACCACGCAATCCGCACTCTGTCGCACACGATCGACATGCATTTCGTGAGGTCGTACGTACATCCGCGACTGGATGGCAGGCTGCGGCGCGGACATCTCATTCGAAGCGGATGTCCCGGCAATACTCGGCGCTAAGCTCCGTGCATGGAACACATTGACGTTTCCCAGGAAATCAATCACGAATTCCGAAGCGGGATGGTGGAACACATCTTCCGGCGCACCTACTTGTTCAATCTTCGCTTGATTCATGACCACAACGCGGTCGGCGACCTCAAGGGCTTCTTCTTGATCGTGCGTGACCAGGACCGTGGTCGTATGAAGTTCGTCGTGCAAACGCCTTAGCCACTCCCGCAGCGATTGTCGGACTTTGGCATCCAAGGCTCCAAAGGGTTCGTCGAGCAACAGGACCTTGGGTTCGATGGCCAATGCCCGAGCGAGCGCGACGCGTTGGCGTTGCCCGCCGGAGAGTTGCATCGGGAAACGATCACCGAAACCCTCGAGCTGTATCAATTGCAGCAGCCTCTGAACTCGATTGCGAATCTCGTTCGCATCGGGTCGAAGGCCGCGGGGTTGGACGCGAAGTCCAAAGGCGATGTTCTCAAAAACCGACATGTGCTTGAAGAGCGCGTAATGCTGGAACACAAACCCGACGCGGCGCTCTCCCACACCCATCCGTGCGACGTCTTGACCAAAGAAAAGGACTCTTCCAGTGGAGGAATCATCGCCTGGGGTTGAGTCGGGCGATTCCATGCCCGCAATGATTCGGAGCAACGTGGTTTTTCCTGAGCCTGAGGGGCCGAGCAACGTGACCAACTCTCCGGTCTCGATCTTCAAATCGATCCCCTGCAATGCGACAAAATCACCGAATCGCTTGGTCACTCCTTGAACTTCAATACTCATGGTCGAGTCTCCTGCCTCAATGCTTGGGATGATAGTGTTCGGTTCGACGCGATCCGATGCTCGAGCCAGGATTTCGCCAGCAGGGTTAGCACGCCCAAGAAAGCGAATAAGGACGCCAGCGCAAAGGCAGCCGCTGCGTTGTAATCGTTGTAAAGAGCATCGATCTGCAACGGGACCGTGTTGGTGCGACCGCGAATATTGGACGAGACGACCGAAACAGCCCCGAACTCGCCCATAGCCCGTGCATTGCAGAGCAATACCCCGTACAGAACGGCCCAGCGAATGTTCGGAAACGTGACACGCCAGAACGTTTGCCAAGCGCTGGCCCCCAGTGAAATCGCTGCCCATTCCTCTTCGCTCCCTTGCTCCTGCATCAACGGAATCAACTCGCGGGCTACGAACGGAAAGGTTACGAAGAGGGTCGCCAAAACAACCCCAGGTACTGCGAAGACAACCGGCATACCGATCGATTCCATGTACCCGCCTAACCAGCCTTGCAAACCGAAGACCAACAGAATCATCAGCCCAGCGATGATGGGGGAGATCGCAAACGGCAGGTCGATCAGGGAGATCAATAAGGATTTGAAGGGAAACGAGTATTTCGTCGTCGCCCACGCAGCGGCCAAACCAAAGAGGAAATTGATCGGGACCGCAATGCCGGCGGCAATCAATGTCATACGAATCGAGTTGATGGCATTGCGATCCATCAACGCTTCGGCATACGTCCGCCAACCTTTGCGAAGGGCTTCGTAAAAAATGATGCCCAATGGCAAAAGCAGAAGTATGGCCATGAAGCCAAAAGTGATTGCGATCAATAGACCACGGACCCAGCTTGAATCGGCTACGTCGGTGTGGACGCGATGAAGTCGTGGTGTCGTAGAGTTGGATTGCATCATGAAATCTCTTTAGCTCCCTCGACCCGTGCGACGGCCTGCAAACCATTGCACACCTTGGATGGCCATGAGCAGGATCAACGTGCCGGTCAACAACACCATCGCGATGGCCGATGCGCCCGCGATGTCGTTCTCATCGAGTCGACTGACAATCAGCAAGGATGCGATCTCCGTTTTCATCGGGAGATTGCCCGCGATGAAGATGACGCTCCCATACTCACCCAACGCCCGAGCAAAGGCCAATGTGAATCCCGTCAGTGCCGCCGGAAGAAGACTTGGCAACGTGACCCTAGTAAAGGTCTGCCATCGACTGGCCCCCAAACTGGAAGCGGCTTGCTCCGTCTCCCGATCCAAATCCTCCATGGCCGGCTGCAAGGTTCGTACCACGAACGGGAAACCGATGAAGACCAACGCGATGACCACTCCCAATGGAGAAATCGAGGTTCGGATCCCTAGCGGAAACAGCCAACTTCCGATCAGGCCAGTGGGGGCAAAGATGGCCATCAACGCAATGCCCGACACCGCCGTCGGCATGGCGAATGGTAGATCGACCACCGCATTGAGCACGCTGCGGCCGGGAAAGCGATAGCGGACCAACGACCAGGCTACAATCGAACCAAACAACACATTGATCGATGCGGCGAGGAAGGACGCGCCAAAGGTCAAACGCAGCGACGCCAATACGCGAGGATTTGTCATCGTGGCGACGAATTCGGTCCAGCCGATCGAAAGAGATTTGAGCAACAACGCCAGGATCGGGATCAATACGATCAAGGTTAAATAGAAGAGGCTCAACCCGAGCGTGAATCCAAACCCGGGCAATCGATGCGAGCGAGCCGTCGTTCGACCCATGATGGTTTTGCGCATGATTATTTACCTACGTAAATCTGATCAAACAGACCAGTGCGCTCTTTGAAGTGCACCTCCTGCGCCTCATCCCAACCCGACACCACGTCCGTCAACTCGAAGAGCGTCAAGGATTCGAACTGAGCGGCCGTCTGGGCATCGATCACGTCGGTGTTGCGTGGTCGATAAAAATGCTTGGCCACCAGCCTTTGTCCTACGTCGCTGTAGAGATACTCCAGGTAAGCGTGCGCCAAATCGGTTGTTCCGTGCTGAGCCGCGTTTTTGCTCACTACCGCCACCGGTGGCTCGGCTCGAATGCTCATCTTCGGGACCACCATTTCCACTTCTCCCGACCCCAATTCTCTCAGCGCGAGATAGGCTTCGTTCTCCCAAGTGATCAACACGTCCCCGATGCGGCGCTGCAAGAAGGTGTTGGTCGCTGCTCGGGCCGAGGTGTCGAGCACCGGGACGCGTCGGTAGAGTTGGGTCAGGAACTCCTTGGCCTTGATCGTCGCCGCTGCGACCGCTTCGCTATGCTTCGGATCGCGCAATCGCTTCCAATCACCCAACTCGCGATGGAGCGCGAAACCCCAAGCCGCCAAGTAGTTCCAACGAGCTCCGCCTCCGGTTTTGGGATTCGAAGTAATCACCTCCACTGGTTTGTCTCCAACCAAATCCCCCCAGTCGTGAATCCCCTTCGGATTGCCTTTGCGGACCAAAAAAACAATCGTGGACGTGTAAGGCGAACTCTTATTCGGAAACTGCGTTTGCCAGTCCGATTCGATCCGATCCGATCGCCTGGCAATCGTGTCAATGTCACCGGACAATGCCAGCGACACGACATCGGCACCAAGACCTTCGATCACCGCCCTGGCCTGCTTGCCCGAACCACCATGCGATTGATCGATTGCTACTCGTTCGCCATGCTGCTGGTACCAGTCTGCTGCAAACGCTTGATTGAACTCGGTATACAACTCGCGCGTTGGATCGTAGGAGACGTTGAGCAAGGTTCGACTTGGAGCAACGGAACTCGAACCTTCGTTTCCAGAAACGCCGCATCCGACCGTAAACCCTGCGGCCAGTCCAATCCAGCAAAACCAAACCCATCCTTGAAACTTAGCCCTAAGCATTGGCATCTTCCCCCGTGAATGAACCTGTGCGTCCTGCACAACCACCGTCAGGACAGTCTTCTTCCCCGTCCTGTCCAGCGTGGACAGACCAAGGCGAACCGATATTCGCAATGGACAGCCAATCGCAAAGGGCATGCCAATGCTGAGAACGCATGATTGGCCTCGAGAAACACGTCCAGTACGGCCGTCACGAACTCAAACAACCCTGTCCATGTGGCCCTCCAAGCAAAAAACCACACCCCTCATCGCCAATCCAACCGCCCCGCGTCTCAGAGGATTTCGGTCGCATCCCATATCGGAACACGGCTCATCTGTGTAATATGCTAACTACCCGTGTTATTTGATGGACACGTAGCCTGGATTGGGGAAGCTGTGAGTGGATTGCGAAGGAGCGTCGCCTTTCGCTCCGCGAAAGGAGCGTGTCTCCCGATTCTTTCGCGGAGCGAAAGACGACTATGAAAACCTCAGGATCCCAAGGGGAATCGCGTGCAAGACAAAACACACTCCGATGAGATGAACTGCGAAGCGCTGGTCGCATGCTGGGAAACGGCTGCCGGTAACCCTTGCTCGGACGCTTTATTAGCCAAACTACTGGCCGGCTTGCGCATGGACTGGCCCGTTGAGAGCGCGATGGTGGTTGGGTTGGACGAGGCCACTAAGAGCATGGTCTGCCGCGCCCACGCGTCGGTTTCGGAGGTGCCCTGCGAGGAGTCGAAAGCCCGCTCTTGTACGGAGTCCCGTTGGAATGAACTGGTGCGATGGGCCACTTCGGGCGAAACACTGCGCCAGGAAGGGCCGAAGCGGACGGGCAAACTGGCGTGGCTGACCCCGGCCGAGTTTGGCGGAGAGACGTTGGCCATCCCACTCCGATCAACCCATCCTTCCAAAACCGGAGTACCGATGGGAGCGTTGGTGTTGGCGATCGAGCACGGTAGATCGATCGCGCGCGATCGGACCGAGGGCGTGGTCCGATGGTCGCTTCCAATCGCCCAATCGCTACAGCATTCGTTCGAGGTCATGTGGCAACGCAAGGATGGGGATACGGTCGCGGGTGCGTCGGGCGAAAGCAAGTTTTTACGAGAGAGGATTGTCGGGGCCGAGGCCGGGCTACGAACGGTCATGGAGCGTGTTCAGATCGTGGCTGAGTCCGACATGCCGGTCTTGATTCTCGGCGATACGGGGACGGGCAAAGAGGTCGTGGCGCGGGCAATCCATGCTCGATCGACGCGGGCAGCGGCACCTTTCTTGCGGGTGAACTGTGGCGCTATCCCGACGGAATTGATCGATTCGCAGTTGTTCGGCCATGAACGGGGAAGCTTTACCGGCGCATCCGATCAGCGCAAAGGATGGTTCGAACGGGCCGATAGCGGCACCTTGTTCCTCGACGAAATCGGCGAACTGCCGCTGGCGGCTCAAGTGCGATTGCTGCGCGTGTTGCAGGAAAAGCAAATCGAACGCGTGGGCGGTCAGGACACGATCCATGTCGATGTCCGCATCGTGGCGGCCACCCACCGAGACTTGGCCGCCATGGTTCACGAGCGCACCTTTCGCGAGGATCTGTGGTACCGAGTCAACATGTTTCCGATCCTGTTGCCACGGTTGAGTGAGCGGGTGGAAGACATCCCGGCCTTGGCCAAGCACTTCGCGCGGAAAGCAGCGGTGAGTTTCGGGTTCCTGTACGTTGAGCCCAGTCCGGAGCAGATCGATCGCTTGATCGAATACCATTGGCCCGGCAACATCCGGGAGCTTCAAGCCGTGATGGACCGAGCTGTGATTCTCGGTCGCGGGATCCAATTGGACATCGTTACGGCACTCGGGATCGGTCTCGCGCCGAAACCGCGTACCGTACCAATATCAAGTGAACCCACCTTTTATGAAGTCATCCCAGACGTTCCTGCAGCGCGAACTGCCGTGGTACCATCTCCGCCACTCGTCGTTGAAACCAGCCGAATGGAATCGTTGAATGATTCCATCCGGCGGCAGATCGAACGGGCACTCTCGGCCAGTCACGGACAAATCGAAGGCCGACGGGGAGCCGCCGCTGCCCTTCAAATCAATCCCCATACACTTCGCGCGAAAATGCGCAAACTCGGAATTCGCTGGTCGGAATTCCGCACCGACTAAAGCACCGATCTTGCTCAACGACACGCTCGATTCACGGCTCGGCCGGATTCGCCGTTTGTGAGAACACCCGCTTCGGATTTCTATTCAGAATCCGAAAGGACTTCGCCACCTGCTCGCGTCCCCAAGGCCCGCCATGCGTCGATGGCGATACTGCTGCTGGTGCTGCGGACCGAGCCGTCCAGTCGCAAGGTGTTGACCAAGCCAGTGTGATGGCTGCGCGATGTGATGACCGCATAAGTACTGGCGGTGGGATTGGCTCCCTCGCGAATACTGGTGATGTCGATATCGTACGTCTTGCCATTGGGGCCCACGTAAGGTACCCGAGTTTGGGGAGGGAAGTAGGCGGTGAATCCGGTATGAATCGCGCGACCACAAACCCATTCGGTATGCCCGCCGGTCGCGGACCAAGTGCCACCAATGTACTGAGCTCCGACATCTTCAGGGCGAACCGGTGGAGTGGTCGGGAGATTGGGAACATCCTGGAAGCGCGGCGTGTAGGCCTTGACCTCCGACATTGCCAGCGTGTTGCTCAATCCATCCACGAAATGCGCAGTGGTATGCCGCGCGTTGGGAGCAAACGCTCCACCTCCGTCCTGTTTGGTGATCGGGTTGTAGATCAAGTACTCGCCGACATTGAGCGCGTAATTGAGTGGATAGTGTTCGGGCAACCCTGTGCTCGAATTGACCCGGACCTTGTCCTCGAATTCACTCGGGCACAGTAAGACCGGAACGCGCGTGGCTGCGACTCCGTTCGGTGGTAGCAAACTCTTGTTGTCGGGATGATGGTAGCCGACCGAAAAATTAATCCGCTTGTAGACCGTGTCCCCTTCCACGTACGGCAACAAGAAACTTTGCCCAGACCACGGTTGCGGGGCCGCTCCACCGACGGCGAAGGTCGATGGAGGGAAACGCTTGAACCCGCTCTCGTAATTGTGAAGCGCTAACCCCAGTTGCTTTAAATTGTTCTGGCAGCTCATGCGGCGAGCTGCCTCGCGAGCGGCTTGGACGGCCGGCAAAAGCAAACCGACCAAAATACCAATGATGGCGATCACCACCAACAATTCGACGAGCGTAAAGCCATTCCGAGACTGCGATCCTGTGCGTACCCAACGTATGCTTCGCATGGACATTTGAGATTCTCCCCGTTCCAGTGCATCTGCGACATGCGACGCGACTCCCAATGAGTCGTGTGCGCGAGGCAAGTTGGCTGGCTGAGGATTTCTCCCGCCGATTCCCGGCGAGTCCCGATCGCTTGCTACTCTTGATCGCCGGCTATTGTAACTGAGAATCAATCTCAGTAGAATCCCGCAAGTGGAATTTTCGAACCCTGCGTTGTGAATATTCGGATGGGTTTGGGCAGGATGCGTCCCGATTGCTGTGAATCGACGGCCGCAGGGAGTTCCTAAACGAAACCTTGGGTTGGAACGATGAGCGTTTTGATGAGCAATGAAAAGACACGTCGACCCCATGCCAGTGACCCAGCGGAAACTCTTTCGGCTGCGGATACTTCGGCTGCGGATCGGGACCTGCGGTTACCCAAAATCATTTCCTTCGGGGAACTGTGTCGCTGCGGCGACGAAGTCTGGATCGAAAATGGTGGCCAGCTTTATCGACTGCGACGAACACGGCAGGGTAAGCTAATCCTTACCAAGTGAGATGCGGTTGTCTCTGCCGTCTCCCTTTCCGCGAGCCTAAGGTGCCCACGCCATGCCTGATTCGTCCGCCATTCGACCAGCGCTGATCCTTATCGGAGATTCTTTGATACGCGTCGCCACCATGGCCGTGGTGCTTGCGGCCAGCCTCTCAGTAATCCCCACGTCTGCATGGGGGGACGATCTCTCGGGCGATGCACCCCTTCCAGGACTGAGATTTCACGCCCGCTTCGATGGCACGGCAGATGCAGTGGTCGCTCACGGCGATGGAAGGATATTCACCGCGGAGTCCTTGGAGCGCAAAGAACTCATGCCGGGTATCCATCGAACGGGTGTATTGATCGCCCAGGGACAAGGCGTACACGGGGATTGCCTTCGGTTTACCGACAAGTCGCCGAAGGTGCTTTGTTATCGGACCGAGGAGGTACTCCAACCAACGCCCGATTGGTCAGGCACGGTCAGTTTTTGGCTGCGGCTCGATCCAGACCAAGACCTCGCGCCCGGTTATTGCGATCCCATTCAGATCACTGACAAGTCATGGAACAACGCCTCGCTGTTCGTGGACTTCGACAAGGACTTGCCCCGCGACTTTCGGTTAGGAGTTTTTTCCGACCTCTCCTACTGGAACCCAGAAAACATCGATTGGGAGCAGTGGCCGATCGCCAAACGGCCGATGGTGACGGTCAAGGCACCCGGGTTCCGCCGGGACACGTGGACCCATGTGGCATTTACGTTCAAAGGGATCAACGACAAGACGAATCAGCCGGCGACGGCGACACTGTTTCTCAACGGGCAGTCCATGGGATCGATCGTGCAACCGATGCAATTTTCTTGGGACGCCCAAAAGGGAGTTATCATGATCGGCATCGAGTACATCGGGGACATGGATGAACTCATGATCTTCGACCGAGAGTTGTCGGCCGACGCAATCAAGTCCCAGGCGCAGGGTTCGTGACGTCAACGAGCTTTGGATGACCGGTTCGCACCCAAGGCTGTTCGGACGGTCTAAAGGCTCCTCGCTTTTCCTTTGAGTATCGCGCACCTTGGTATCCGCATCCGACGCAACATCGGCTTGCGTGGCCACTGTCGCCGTTGCAAGAACATCGCATCGACGGGACTGTCACAACATCCGTCGTAACAATGGTTGGAGTGACGCGCCCGTAGCAGCCTCTCTCCGAGAGGCTGTTGGGTTCCGCATGACACTCAATCGAACATCCGATTGAGTCCAGCGTTTCAACTACTGGGCATGTCCAACTATGGGTCAGTTCCCCTCGCCTGGTGACGGATCGCTTAGGCCGTGTTCGCTAGCTGCTTCACCCCTAGCTTTCGCGCGACGCAGCGTAACCTGGCTCGCGTTGCGGACATGAAGCTGCCATAGAAGCGATGGCTGTTCAAAGATGGCGTCCAGTTCCTTGAGCCGACCCTTGAGCCAATCCTTTCGGTCGAACTCATGGTTCTCTGCGAACAGGAACGCGCGGCGAACACAGCGAGAGATGCAGTGGTACAGCGGGTAAGGCTAGGATCGACGATCTTTGAGCGTGGTTGGGGCACAGTGAAAACCTCCCTTCGGGCAAAGGTGGTTTTGAGAACACCATCAACCTAGCAAACGCCGTTTGCACCCGCAACATTGCAAGGCACGTCCTTGTTTCTTGTTTTGTTTCTTGTTTATCAATCGATGCATAGATGCCCATCTTCGAGAGCGATCGGTAAGACATCGAGATACAGTCCCTGGGCGTAACGCTGTCCAACGCGTAACTCCTCGCAACAAGCATGGTGGCGTTTCTCCAGCATTCCATAATCGAGGAATTCGTTGACTAAAGGCTTCTTGACTTTGTATGCATATTTTCCGGCCAAGTAGACTCGCGAATGTGCGTCTCATGCAGTTCGATAGGACCTTGGACTTGGTGTGGATAAGCATCCGGATCCAGCCATAGGTCGGCCGTTTCCTTGGAATCGTTCAATGCAGCCATGGTGCCATCCAAGGGTTGGAGGATGGCTGCATAGATGTTCAGAAAATCTGTCTTTCGCGGGGATTTCATCAAATACAAACGAAGGCATCACACAAGAATTCTACGATGAGAACCCGCAAAAAGGGATTCATTGGCTGCCAATGCATCTACAAGAATTATTCTACGGAGGGTTACGGTTGACCGTTCCATCGATCAACGCACGGAGCGTTTTTCTGAGCGACTTGCATTTGGGTTGGCGTCATTCCAAGCCGACTGCAGCCTTGGATATTCTATCCAAATGTCGGCCACAGACCGTTTACTTGGTTGGGGACACACTCGAAGGCATCCATCGTCCCCTGGACTTCGCGTCGCCAGAAGTCAAGCCATTGCTCGATTTACTTCATACGTTACAAGCCGACGGTACGCAAATCATTCTCGTACCTGGCAACCATGATTCCGAGTTGGCCGATCCTGCCGCTGGAGCTCGATGGCAAACCCAATCGCACGCTATCCATCAAACGTTGCATGGGCAACGATACCTGGTATTGCATGGAGACGTCTTCGATTTCGCTGATCACACCACCAGCAAACGCTTGCAACAAGTCGGTAGCTGGATTTATCCTCGGCTCGTGCGAATAGGGGATGCATTGCATCGATTGGGGATACCACCTAAGGATCCCAATCAGCACTGGTGCACGTACTGGAAGCTGTCGAGCCAACGAGCTCAAAACCACATTGAAGCCTTCGAAAGGTTCATGGTGCAACTATCGCGGCATTACGCGTGTGACGGTGTCATTTGTGGTCATATCCATCGACCGTCCCACCAGCGGCACGGTGACTATGAGTATTTCAATTGCGGCGATTGGGTTGAACATCGGTCGTGCGTCATCGAAACGGAATTCGGCGAGATGATGCTGATCAAAGATGTTTCCTCGTGGATGAACGATCGAGAGGTGGCATGAGCAATCACTACTGGCAACGGTGCCAATTTCTTCTCTATAAAAACAACGTCCGAAAATCGTTCTCCAAACATTCGGGAGGTAGGAGTTATGGCCACGATCATATACAGCATGTGCGGCGAAGGTCGTGGGCATGCCACGCGCGTTCAAACAATTGTCGAAATGATGGTGCCGAGGCATCGTTTCATACTCTTGGCAGCTCGCGACGCTTACGAGCACTTGCAGTCTCGTTTCCATGGGAATCCTATGGTCAGCGTTCGACGTCTGCCTGGACTCTTCTTTGCCTATCGCAACCATCAGGTCGATTATCTTCGCTCAGTCATGGCCGCCGCGCCTTACTTAGCGCGATTGTCCGCGATGGTATGCTACGTCTCGCGGATGATTGAGCGCGAACAGCCTGCTCTTGCCATAACCGATTTCGAGCCTGTTTTGCCCCGAGCTGCCCGGCAACAAAAAATCCCATGCATCTCACTCGATCACCAGCACTTCTTAAGCGTCAGCAGTTTTCAGAAGATGCCGCTGCGTTTTCGGTGGCGAGGATGGTTCCTGCGTTGTTCTATTCCTCTGTTCTACAGCAGCCAAGCGGGGGAGGCCGTCAGTTCCTTCTTCCATCTGCCGCCTCGTTCAGGGACAGAGCACATCCCGCGTCTGGGCGTACTGCTGCGAAACAACATCCTTCAGGCAGCAAGTGAAAAACAATCGTCACGAGGCCATCTCCTGGTCTATGTTCGCCGACATGCCCCGGAGTCTTTATGGAACACACTAAGGCGGAGCGGCAGACCAGCCATTGTGTACGGGTTGGGTAACCGTCCAGCACACGACGGGATTGAGTTTCGAGAGATTTCCGAAGAAGGCTTTGTGCACGACCTCGCGACTTGCGAGTGTCTGATCACCACCGCCGGGAACCAACTTGTAGGCGAAGCGTTCAGTTTGAACAAGCCCGTGTTGGCTATTCCGGAGCCTGGAAACTTTGAGCAACAACTCAATGCCTGGCTGGTGATGCAATCTCAAGGTGGCTGGTCGACCTGTTTCGAACAGATGACCCCTCATCTGCTGCAACAGTTCCTCCTCGCTATTCCTGCCTTCCGAGAAAACCTTTCACACCTGGAAGTATGCGGCAATGCAGCGGCCAGAAAATTCATTGAAGATCATTTGCCACGGCACGATGGAATGCTTCAGACTCCATTCGAACAGCCCAGCCTTTGGGAACACGCCATTCGCCCAGCTCTTGCTTCGTAAAGGGAATACACTTGAGTCTTGCCACTACTATCACCCGCGCACCCGGTTTCGTCCGAGATGTCCTGCGCAATCGCCGAGGCGAACCCGGATCGCCCAGGATGCTAACCTATACCGTTACGTTTCGATGCAATGCGCGTTGCATCATGTGTGACTCGTGGAAGATGTCGGGCAAAGGAGATTTGGAACTCGAAGAAATCGACCGCATCTTTCAGCAATTGCCGAAAATGGATGCGGTTCGGTTGACGGGCGGCGAACCGTTCGTGCGGGCCGATCTGCTCGATATCGTACGTTTGGCCGACCGACACTTACGGCCCTTGGGTATGCACATTACGACCAACGGTTTTCTGACCGAACGAATTGTCGAGCTCTGCCGTGACAAGCCACGAAAACTGCCTTTACAGGTCATGGTCAGCATCGATGGTATGGAATCGAAGCACAACCACATTCGAGGGAGTTCGATCGCTTGGAAATCGGCGGTAAAGACATTGGAACAGTTGATTCCAAATCGCAAGCAGTGGAACTTGGATCTTGCTGTCAACCAAACTGTCGTCGATCGTGAAGGAGTCGAACAATACCGACTGCTGCGAGATTTCCTTAAACCTCGTGGAGTACGTCATCAGGTCGTCATGGCTTATGACGCAAGCGCCACCTACAACCTGGAACGAGAGCTCGATCTCGCGCCTAAACAAATGGGTCAGTTCACCACGTTTGGTGAATTCAGCCAAGACGATTTGAAAGACCTGTTCCATGAAATGGAGCAAGACCTTCAAACTGTTCCATGGTGGGCGCGAGCAGCCAAAAAATACTACCTCGATGGTATTCGCCAACGACTCCTAGATGCGGAATCCGATCAGCCCTGGAACAATCCACCTTGCGTAGCTCTTCATTCCCACCTGAGAATCTTCCCGAATGGCGACATCCCAACTTGCCAATTCAATAGCAAGACCATCGGGAATCTGAGGGAAACCGAGTTTAGCAAAGTGTGGGCTGCAGCCCGCGCAGCAGAACAGCAGGCTTGGGTTCGCGCTTGCCCCGGTTGTTGGGCGGAGTGTGAAGTCTTACCGAGTGCCATCTACACCTTGGATATCGTAAAACCTAAACGCCGCGAACGAACGATGGTTGAGATTGATTCGTTCATGGAATCTAATTGCGAAAACGACGAAAGCCCGCTTGAGAGAAAAGAACCCAAGCTGCATCAGCTAGTTCGTAGTCGATGAAAGATTCTTCTACTTCCCTGATGCATCAACTGTCTGGGGAAGTCAGGTTTTGCAGGGTAACGCTCGATCGGTGCCTGGCACGAATGGCACTGCCTGCGTCTCTTCGCTCGGTGCCATGCACTGCGCCGTCTCGGGTTCCGCCGGGACACGTGGACCCATGTGGCATTTACGTTCAAAGGGATCAACGATATGACGAATCAGCCGGCGACGGCAACATTGTTTCTCAACGGGCAGTCCATGGGATCGATCGTGCAACCGATGCGATTTTCTTGGGACGCCCAAAAGGGAGTTATCATGATCGGCATCGAGTGCATCGGCGACATGGATGAACTGATGATCTTCGACCAAGAGTTATCGGCCGACGCAATCAAGTCCCAGACGCAGGGTTTGTGACTTCGCCGCGCGATGGTTCCCAAGCTTGAACCCAAGTTTCTTCCAGAGGGCTGAGGGGCTCTTCAGTTTTCCGTTGCATCTCGAGCACCTTTGCATTCGCATCGGAGGCGTCCTCGGCTTGCGCGGCCCGTTGTCGGATGCGTTCGATGAGCGTTTCGTGATCGGCTTCGAAATGCACGATGCGAAACTCTGCATGCACCGAATCGGCCAAGGCGTGAAACGCGTCCCGCTGTTGCCGCTGCAAGAATGTCGCATCGATAATGACACTGTAGCCTGCGTCCAATACGGTGCGAGCCAGTCCCTCCATTACCGCGTAAGTGGCTTCGGTTGCCGTCGATGCGTACATGCTTTGATCGCTGGTCTCGGCAGCAATTTTCTGTCGGCGCTTCTTGAAGAGTCGTTTGCGTTCTACATCCGAGCGGATCTGAATCATACCGCGCGACGCGACTAGCTGTCGGGCACCTGTCGATTTGCCACTTCCACTCACGCCATGGGTGATCCAAAGACAGGGATTGGGCTCGAGATTGCGCAATCGATTCGCCAATTGGATGTAGACACTGGCTTCGTCGAGCATGCTGCGATGGAGCTCTGAATCCTGATGGACCTGCTGCTCTCGCAACAATGCAACTTTCGCCCGCACCATCGCCCGGTAGACCAAGTACCATCGCAACAGATGCAAACCCGCATAGTCCCCCGTCTGCTCAAGGTACGCGTTTAGCAGGCAGTGCGCTAGATCCGCTCGCCCTCGGGCATGTAGGTCCATCACTAGAAATGCCAAGTCGTTCAGGACATCGATCCATGCAAGTTCGGGATTAAATTCGATGCCATCGAAGGGAACCCACTCTTCGTTCCAATAGACAATGTTGTCGCAATGCAAATCACCGTGGCATTCGCGAAACCAACCTTGCTGCAGCCGGTTCAACATCTGGTCCTGGAGCGTCGCCAGGGTTTGGTTGGACCAATCCGAAAGTTGCGACACAATCTTCCGACAATCGAGGTCCGCAACCTGTGCCACCACCTCGAAATTCTCGCGCGCTCGCTGCCCGAGGGCTTGTGCGACCTCTGTGTGCCCCCCTGCAAGCCGTTCTGCTTGGTCATGAACTCTGGCCAGTTGTACGGCCAGTTGACGCATGTCGTCTCCAGTGACCGAATAAGTCTTCAGCCGATCGCTCAACAGGTTCCCATCGGCGAAGCGCCGCATGCGGACCGCGAACTCGATCGGACATGCCTCACCATCGATGCGAAGTTCACCATTCTCCCGTGCGATCGGGACGACGTCCAGGTACAACCCTTGCGCGTAACGCTGTCCGAGTCGCAGCTCTTCGCAACATGCATGATGGCGTTTCTCGAGCGTGCCGTAATCGAGAAACGCATTGACAATTGGCTTTTTGACTTTGTACGCGTATTTACCAGCCAAGTAGACCCGCGAGATATGTGTCTCATGCAGTTCGATCGGACCTTCGACGTGATGAGGATAAGCGTCGGGATCCCGCCAACGATCGGGCGTTTCCACCGAATCAGAAAACAGATTCATGGCAACCTCCAAAACAAATGGGTCAGCCTCCGTGCGATCGAATCGAGACCGTTCGCTCAGCACAACCAGAGGGCCTTAAAAGGCAAACATGTTGAGACATTTAAGTCAAGATTGTACCCTGGCTTAGGTGTCAACATGAATTAAGATTGACTGTCGAACCGTTTGAACACAGCCGCCAGAGCTTTCTTCAAGAGAGATTGTCCTTGCCGTACGAGAATAAGGATCTCGATCGAATTGGCCCGATTGACCCGTTGCTTGTCGGGCGAGCGAATGTGGTTTACGAACGCGGCGAGCAACCTTCGCTTGAAGTATAGGCTCAATGAGCTTTGTTCGGTCCCTAACGGCTGTTTAACCTGACAAGGGCAGCAGAAAATAGCCGGTGGTTGCCTGTACTCGGGCGGACCACCGGATCCGAGATCCCTTCGGGATAAACAGCTGCCGACGTTTGGTATCGTGCTGAAATAGTACGGTGCAATCGGCCTTAACAACACGATGCACCTAAAATTTCCACCACCGCTATTTTCTTCCATGGTTTCGCATGGGTGGCACGTCCCTGAGTCTTCGAAGGGCGTGTATGCTCCCCTCTTGCAAGTTGCACCACCCAGTCACACAAGCAGCCTTTGCCAAGTTGTGCCACTCTGCAACTCACTGCGGAGTAGAGAGCGCTCGTGAAATTAGCGGCGAGCCTATGACTCGTAATGCGGCTTCTTTGGCGCCGCGGACGCATTGTGGAATGCCGACGCCATCGTAGGCATTGCCGGTCAACTCGAGCGTTTCGTAGGCGCTGCACAGCGTTCGGATACGTGCCACTCGCTGGGCGTGACCTACCAGATACTGCGGCATGGCCCGGGGCCATCGAACGATCGATTGATACGTTGGCGTGGAGTGTGTACCAAAAAGTTGCTGGACCTCATGCGCGGCAATGTTGATCAGTTCCTCGTCGCTGCGTTCGAGAAGCTCCGGTCTCAGCGCACCTCCCATAAAAACACGCGCGATGACGGTGTCTGTGGGACTGCGACCAGCATATTTTTCACTCGACAGGCTAATCGCTAAGCATTCCCGCCGCTCGATGCTCGGAGCGATCGAGCCAAAACAAAATGCCTCCGGGCGTATCTCCTCCTTGCGCACGGCCAACACCGCAACGGCCGAAGAGGCGAACGGGATAGCGGCCAGCTCGTTGGCCAAGTTCGTATCGATGCCTTGCAGCAATCGACTTGCCGCATAACTAGGGATAGCCAAGACGACTGCGTCGTAGACGCCATGGCCCGTTTCGCCTGTCGCGGTTTGTTCCCAATCGAGCTCCCAAGAGTGGTCGGGCAGCCGCTTCATCTCTCTGACGCACGTATTCAACCGCAACCGTTCTGAAAATGGGGCCGCGAGCTTCTCCAGCCACCAAGTCATCCCGCGCTTCGGCGCAGTGAATTGATCGTAACGGGCGCCCGAAGCTTGGCGGGCCGAACGTTGCGCAGCGGACTGACTCTTGCGTTTCGCAAAAGCGGCTCGGATCAAGCCACCGAATTGGCGTTCCATGGCTACGAACTGCGGCATCGCAGCTTGCATGCTGAGCGTCGCTGCATTGGCCGTAAAAATTCCGCCCACGATGGGCTCTACCAAGCGTTCGAAGCACTCGCGCCCCAAACGGCGGACGGCAAAGGCTTCCACGCTTTCATCCTCCTCGCGCATCCTCCGCGGCACCATGTACTCGCCCAAGACGCGCATTCTCCCGCGGACGCTGAGAATGGGGGTACTCAATATGGCGCCCATCCGAGTGGGCTGCATCAGGGAAAATCCGTTAGGAATCGGGGCCAGTCGTCCACGATGAACGACTTGAGCAATCCGATAATCATTCTTGGGAGAAATGAACTCGGACTCCAGACCCATGGACTGGACGAGTTCCCAAGCGTCCGGAATGAGGGTGGCGAAGTTGTCGGCACCTCCCTCGATCAAGTAAGGTGACGATGCGACGTCCGGGGTCGCGAGCGTTTGGATGACTCCACCCACACGACTGTTCGCTTCGAAGATCTCGATCTCGGCATCGGGCAATCCGTGGTGCAGGTACCAAGCGGTGGCCAAGCCGCTGATCCCAGCTCCGACAACAGCGATGCGTTTCATGGCCAATCGAATCTTTCTAGGACTGCCGACTCACGCTGGCGGTTGCCAATGCCGAACCCAGCGTCGTTCCCGGTGCTGGCAACGTGCTGTGACCTCGCAAATAAACGTCGACGGCTCGAGCGGCCCCGCGTCCTTCGTTGATGGCCCAAACCACCAATGATTGACCACGCCGGCAATCGCCGGCTGCGTATACCCCGGGTACGTTGGTCGAGAATCGACCGTGTTCGGCTTTGTAGTTGCTCCTCGGATCGGTCTCGATCCCGAGGATTTCGGAAACGTAGTGTTCGGGACCTAGGAAGCCCATGGCCAGCAGCACCAGATCGGCTCCGATGATCTCTTCGCTGCCAGGGATTTCACTCATGTTTATTTTGCCATCTTCGAAGAACCAAGCCACGCGCACGGTGCGAATGCCCGTCACATTGCCATTTCCATCGTCTACAAACTCCTTGCTGAGGATGTTGTAGGTCCGTGGGTCGTTACCGAATTTAGCCTCTGCTTCCTCGTGTCCGTAATCGCTTCGGAAGATACGAGGCCACTGTGGCCATGGATTATTGGGAGCTCGCGATTCGGGCGGTTGGTCGAGCAACTCGAAGTTCACCAAATGAGCGCATTCGTGCCTCAAACTGGTGCCGATGCAATCGCAACCCGTGTCGCCCCCGCCGATGACCACCACGCGTTTGCCTTTGGCGGATATGTACTTGCCATCAGCCAACTGGCTGTCGAGAAGACTCGAAGTGTTCGCGGTGAGGAATTCCATAGCGTAGTGGACGCCCTTTAAGTCGCGACCTGGAATGGGAAGATCGCGAGGCCGCGTGGCTCCGGTCGCCAACAATACAGCATGATGTTCAGCCATCAGTTGCTTGGGATCCACGTTGCGACCCACATCCGCACCCGTCACGAACTTGACTCCTTCGGCGGCCATCAAATCCAGTCGCCGCTGTACGACACCTTTGTCGAGTTTCATGTTCGGGATGCCGTAGGTGAGCAGGCCACCGATACGATTGGCGCGTTCATAAACGGTAACGTAATGTCCAACCTTGTTGAGTTGGTCTGCGGCTGCTAGTCCTGCAGGACCGCTGCCGATGATCGCTACGCTTTTTCCCGATCGCGAGGTTGGAGGTTCGGGTTTGACCCAGCCTTCACTAAAGCCTCGATCGATGATCGCGCATTCGATGTTCTTGATCGTCACCGCCGGATTGGTGATCCCGAGCACGCAAGCGCCTTCGCACGGAGCCGGGCAAACACGACCGGTGAATTCTGGGAAATTGTTGGTCTTGTGCAGCCGGTCGAGGGCCTCGTGCCAACGACCCGTGTAGACCAAATCGTTCCATTCGGGGATCAGATTTTCGATCGGGCAACCGGTGGTCGATTGGCAAAAAGGAACACCGCAATCCATGCAGCGGGCTCCTTGCTTGCGCAAATGCTCTTCACTCGGGTCGGTATAGATTTCGCCGAAATCCTTCATGCGGATCACAGGCAATCTCCAGTCCACTTTCTTGCGGGCGTACTCTTTGAATCCAGTTGGTTTTCCCATGAGCCTATTATTCCGATTCTTCGACTTCGTGTTATTCGTGATGTGTGTTGATGGGTCTTAGGAGGCCGCCAAGGCCGGGGCGGTCTCCGCCACATTCTTGCGTTCGAGCAACACGCGTTTGTAATCGGTCGGCATGACCTTCACAAATTTTGCGATGCTGTTGTCCCAATCCGCCAGCAAGTTCTTCGCAACAGTTGAGCCGGTGAGGTCGGCATGCTTGGCCACCAAGCTGAAAACTTCATGGATGTCTTCTTCCTCGGTCAGCGACTCGAGTTCAACGGTTCCGAGATTGGTCCGGATGCGCAACGCATCGATGTCATCCAAAACATACGCGACGCCGCCACTCATGCCTGCTGCGAAGTTGCGACCTGTCTGGCCCAGGATAACGACCCGACCACCGGTCATGTATTCACAACCATGGTCTCCAACGCCTTCGATCACCGCATAGCAGCCCGAGTTGCGAACCGCGAATCGCTCGGCAGCTTGACCGCGCACAAAGAGCTCACCCATCGTCGCTCCGTACAAACACACGTTGCCGATGATGATGTTGTCTTCGGGTTGGAACGTAGCCCGATGATCTGGGTAGATGATCAAACGTCCCCCCGAAAGGCCCTTGCCAACATAGTCGTTGGCATCGCCTTCCAATTCGAGGGTGATTCCGTGTGCTAGGAAGGCTCCAAAGCTCTGCCCGGCGGAGCCGGTAAACCGAATATGGATGGTATCGGTGGGCAGGCCTTGCTGCCCGTGTCGCTTGGCCACATTGTGGCTAAGAATCGTACCAACGGTTCGATCGGTGTTGACGATCGGCAGTTCGAACTGAATGTGCGCTCCCGACTCCAGCGTGCTCTGACACCGCGGGAGCAATTCTCGCACGTCCAACGATTTCTCGAGACCATGGTCTTGAGGAATCGTGCAATGGACGATCGTGTTTGGCGTGGGGCCTTTGGCCGGCCGCAAGATCGGAGTGAGATCGAGACCATCGGCCTTCCAGTGTGTGATCGCACGGTCAACGCGAAGGCAGTCGGTTCGTCCCACCATCTCATCGATGTTTTGGAAGCCGAGCGAGGCCATGATCTCGCGGGCATCCTCGGCGACCATGAACAAGTAGTTCACGACATGCTCTGGCTTACCGGCGAACTTGGCTCGCAACTCGGGATCCTGTGTCGCGATACCGACCGGGCAAGTGTTCAAATGGCACTTGCGCATCATGATGCACCCGAGCGTGATCAGGGGTGCGGTTGCGAATCCGAACTCTTCGGCACCTAGCAAGGCAGCGATGACCACATCCCGTCCAGTCTTCAGGCCACCGTCGGTTTGCAACGTCACGCGGCTTCGCAAATTGTTGAGCACCAGCGTTTGATGGGCCTCGGCAATGCCAAGCTCCCACGGCAATCCCGCATGCTTGATGCTCGTAAGCGGGCTAGCGCCGGTTCCACCGGTATCACCGCTGATCAAGATATGATCGGCGTGGGCTTTGGCCACCCCGGACGCCACGACGCCAACACCGACTTCACTCACGAGTTTGACACTCACGCGTGCGGTTGGATTGCTGTTCTTCAGGTCGTGGATGAGCTGCGCTAGATCCTCGATCGAGTAAATGTCATGGTGGGGTGGCGGACTGATCAATCCGACGCCGGGCGTGCTGTAGCGGATCCGCGCGATGTAGTCGTCTACCTTGCGACCCGGTAACTCACCACCTTCGCCGGGTTTCGCTCCTTGCGAAATTTTGATTTGCAGTTCATCGGCGTTGGTCAAGTACTCGATCGTTACTCCGAACCGACCGGAGGCGACTTGTTTGATCGCAGAGCGTTTGCTGTCGCCGTTTTCGAGAGGCAGGAAGCGGACGGGGTCTTCACCGCCCTCTCCCGTGTTGCTTTTCCCACCCAAACGATTCATGGCGATGGCCATGGTCTCATGCGCTTCGGAGCTGATTGAGCCCAAGCTCATCGCGCCCGAACAAAATCTCTTGACGATTTCTTTGGCCGGTTGCACGCGTTCGAGAGGTATAGGATCGCGCGCCGGGTGGAAATCAAAGAGTCCGCGGAGTGCGTACCGCATCTTTGCGTCGCGATTGATGTGATCAGCAAAACGTCGGTAGGCGTTTTTGTCCCCATTGCGAGCGGCGACTTGGATGTCCGTGATGGCCGCCGGATCCCAACCGTGGCGTTCTCCCTCGGCCCGCCAGTGGAATTCACCCACGTTGGGGAGCATCGACCACGCATCGGCGCGGTGGATGGGGAATCCCAACCCGTGGCGGCGCAAGGTTTCTTCGGCCAGGATGTCAAATCCGCAGCCTTGGATACGGCTGTTGGTCCCCTTGAAACAGCGTTCAATGACTTCGTCTTGCAATCCAAGGGCTTCAAAGATCTGCGCACCTTTGTAACTGGCCAGCGTGCTGATCCCCATCTTGGCCATGACCTTCAGCATTCCTTTGCCAACCGCTTTGCGGTACAGCGCCACAATCTTGTCATCATCCTTTTCTTCAAGCATCCCGTCGCGTGAGGCTTGCCAAAGGGCCTCGAACGCCATGTAAGGATTGATCGCATCGGCGCCGAAACCCACCAAGAGGCAATGGTGATGGACTTCGCGAGCCTCGCCGGTTTCCACCACGATCCCGATGGCTGCCCGCTTCGCTACCTTGACCAAATGTTGGTGGACAGCTCCGCATGCCAACAAGCTACTGATGGCGACACGGTCGGCCGAGATCTGGCGATCGGATAACGCGATCATGGAGTAACCGTCATCGATGGCCTTTTCGGCTTCGTGGCAAATGCGATCGAGCGTTTCCACCATACCGGCCTTACCCAGCGACCGATCGAAGGTGATATCGATGGTATGCGTCTTCCAGCCCCGGAGATCCATTCGCTTGATCGCTTCCAACTCTTCGTTGGTCAAGATCGGATGGGGAATGAGGAGTCGATGGCAGTGATCGGGAGTGACTTCGAGAATGTTTTTCTCCGGCCCGACGTAGCATTCGAGGGACATGATAACGTCCTCGCGAATCGAATCGATGGCGGGATTGGTGACCTGCGCAAACAGTTGTTTGAAGTAGTCGTAGACCAAACGCGGCTGATCGCTCAAGCATGCCAATGCCGAGTCATTGCCCATGGAACCGATTGGGTCCACCTGTGTTTGGACCATCGGTACGAGCATGAAGTGCATTGTCTCGATGGTGTAACCGAAGGCTTGCATGCGAGGCAGGAGCGTGGTCGGATTGAATCCGTGCCATTCCGGAACTTTGGGTAGTTCATCGAGTGTGATTCGACCTTCGCTGAGCCATTTTCCGTAGGGACGTTTGGCAGCAAAGCTGCTCTTCAATTCGTCGTCGGGGATCAATCGCCCCTGTTCGAAATCGATCAGGAACATACGGCCGGGCTGTAGACGCCCCTTTTCTTTAACGATGCTTGGGTCCACAGGCAGCACTCCAACCTCGCTGGCCATGATCACGCGATCGTCGGTCGTAAGGTAGTAGCGACTCGGTCGCAGCCCGTTGCGGTCGAGGGTGGCACCGATGTAATGGCCGTCGGTGAACACGATCGAAGCCGGGCCATCCCAGGGCTCCATCATACAGCTGAAATACTCGTAGAAGGCTCGCTTCTCCTGAGACATCGTATCGTGCTTTTGCCACGCCTCGGGGACCATCATCATGATGGCTTCCTGAAGAGTTCGACCAGTCATCAAGAGAAACTCGAGGACGTTATCAAAGGTCCCGGAGTCCGAGCACATCGGCTCAACGACCGGGAATAGCTTCTTGAGCTCATCGCCGATCAGTTCACTGTGGGCTAAGCCTTCGCGCGCATGCATCGAATTGATGTTGCCACGCAAAGTGTTGATCTCGCCGTTGTGGCTCATGAACCTAAGTGGCTGAGCCCGATCCCAACTCGGGAACGTATTGGTGGAGAAACGCGAGTGGACCATGGCCAAATGCGTTTCGAAATCCGGGTCCGATAGATCAGAAAAATAGGGGACCACTTGGGCAGGAGTGAGCATCCCTTTGTAGATCAAGGTCTTGGTTGAGAGAGAGCAGACGTAAAACAAGGACGCTTGCTTGAGCCGCGTGTCGCCGCGGAGGCGATGACTCGCCTGCTTGCGAATCATGTACAGTTTGCGTTCGAATGCCTCGGACGAGAGTCCCGGCGCGGCTTGAATAAAGACTTGTTCGATGATCGGTTCAGCCAAACGAGCGGTAGGTCCGATATCGGCTGCATCGGTGTTCTGAGGTACTTTGCGCCAGCCGAGTAGGATTTGACCTTCGGAAGCGATCAAGTGATTGAACTCGCGACGGCAATAGTCCCTTTCGGCAGGGTTGGTCGGGAAGAAAATATTGCCAACGGAGTACCAACCCAAGGGAGGCAATTCGACCTCGAACAGAGCCAAGGCTTCGCCGCGAAGAAACTTGTCCGGCATCCCGACCAGAATCCCAGCACCGTCGCCGGTGTTTTGTTCACACCCGCAGGCTCCGCGGTGATCCATGTTTTTCAGGATCGTATCGGCATCCATCACGATCTGATGGCTGGGGTGTCCCTTTACATGTGCCACGAATCCTACACCGCAAGAATCCTTCTCGAGCGCGGGATCGTACAGTCCTTGTTTGGCTGGAAAACCGAATGGGATGTTCATGCGTTGGAGTTGCTCCCGAGGGACCAAAGGCAATGGTCAGAAAATGTGTGGAGAGGGAAGATAGCGATCGGGGCCTGCGTCCGGTCCGCTTGTTGGATGACAACGAACGTGTGCCCGATCGACCGAATCAAGTCTGGAATACGGGTTCTAGGCAGATCACGTTACCAAGGATTGAGGCATCGCTTCGGCAACCGCTAGAGATCTTTCGGTTTCCATGGAATGAGGACTGGCGGCTCGCTCTTCGTAACTCGGTTCATGCCGCGCCGCGTCACCTTGCCATACTCGGTTTCTCATGATCAACTCCATGAAGGAACGCGCAGCCCGCGTCATCGAGACATCACGCCGCTGAATAATCCCCAAAGGACGTGTCAGCTCCAAGCCTTCACATTCAATCAACTTCAATGAGCCTGAGACCAACTCCGATTGAACCGTCAATTTAGGCAGGATTGCAACACCGCTGTTGACAATCGCAGCGTGCTTGACCGAGTCGATATTGTCCAGCTCGACTACGATGCGCATGGTCACTCCCAAGCTGCGGAGCTCACGGTCGATCTCCTGTCGAATTTTTAAATTCGAGGCGAACGCCACCAACCCGACCTGCGACAAATCCGTGGGCTGAATTCTGTTCTGCGAAGACAGTCGATGGCGAGGGGAAGCCACCAAGATCATCGACTCATCCCGCCATTTGGTCGATTGAATGGTATGTGTCGTTTCCGGGTAACTGACCATTCCGAAATCGACAGTGCCTTGCTCTACCATCCGATAGACTTCGTGCGGATGCGCCAATTGATACGTCAACGAGGCATCGGGAAATTGCTGGCCGAACATTTCCTCCAGGGTCGGTAGGTAGCTCAAGCCCATCGAATAGATCGAGGCGACCACAATGTGGCCCGTGACGCCGGACGCCGGTGTGCTGCCCAATCGGACATCGTCGACCAAGGCATCGAATTGGCGAAGAATGCCTGACAAACCCTCGTGGAATTTCTGACCTTCGGCGGTCAGAATAAAGGGTCGCTTGGTCCGATCAATGAGTTTTACTCCGAGAAACTCTTCCAAGTGCTGGACGCTTTGGCTGGCCGCACTTTGCGTCATGCCATGCTCAACCGCCGCTTGCGAAAAGCTTCGCTTGCGAACCACGTCATAAAACACCTTGAGCGATCGGATATGGACCGCCTGACTCATGGCTTTTCTATTAATTTTACTGATGCTGCGGCTCCTGTATTAATGATTGCAATTCGAAGGATACCGCAGGGGGCGGTCAGCGTCAAGCGATTCACCAAGAATTCACGGCGGAGCGGTGGGCTTAAGCCCCAGAGAAACCACTACTTTTCCAGAGCTTTCATTGACGTTTGGCCAAAAAATTCAAGGGATCCGTCTTCGAGATGATAAAGCCCGCTGACGATTGCGATTTGACCTTCATCCGCCAAGCGGCGCAGTGTTTCGCTTTCCTGATAAATGATTTCGGCGGAGTGGATCGCATTGCGGCGAGCCACATCGTCGATGATTTGTTGCCGCTCGACTGGGGATCGTTCCGACCAATCGTGCAAGGATTTGGGCGCGATTGACCTTTGAATTTCGGCCACGATCAAGTCCAGGTGGACACAGCCGATATCGCCGCAACTAGTGGTGTGGGTCGCTGCCATTTGCACTGCGGATTGGACAGCGCCGCAGCCGGTATGTCCCATGACCAAGATCAATTTAGCGCCGGCCACCGCGCAGGCGTACTCGAGACTGCCGAGCACTTTTTCGCGGACAACGTTCCCCGCGATTCGAACGCTGAAGACTTCTCCGAGACCTACATCGAAAACAAGTTCAGCGGGCGCTCGCGAGTCGATGCAGCCTAAAATGACCGCCAAGGGAAATTGCGCGGTCGCGACTACATCGCGCTGAAAACTGAAGTCGCGCTGCAACCGTTCGCCATCGCGAAAGCGTTGGTTGCCGACGCGCATCAGGTCCAGGATTTCGTGCGGTGTCAAGCGCTGCTGCAATTCGCGGGTCGAGTACTCCTGGTAATGGATCTTGTCCTCAATCCCCATCCGTGACTCGAAACCCTTGGTGCTGACCTTTACGCCTCGAACTGGTCCGGTGATCTGTTGGAACTCGCGGATCATCGCGAGGATGTCGGGGTCGATAACATTGGCCTTAGTCGCGTCGAGCAACAAATGCGATCCCGGATGGGCCCCGTCCAAAACCCTCTGTAGCGCTGCTCGGTTTAAAAAGTTGACTTGGCTGGGGAGCAGGATGTGTTGGATGTCCTCCCCCAATCGCTTTTCGAGAACCTGAGGTACTGAGCGACGAATACTGCTAGCCAGAATGAACGCGATGCTGACGCCTAACCCGAGTCCGACACCGAGGATCAAATCGGTCATAACGATTCCGATCAACGTGACGATAAAGGGTAGAAACTGATAGTAGCCGTCGCGCCACATGCGTCGAATCAAAGCCGGCGAAATCAATTTTGTCCCGGTGTGTAGTAAAATGGCAGCAAGCGAAGCGAGCGGAATCTGATTGAGGCCTTGAGGGATCAACAGAACGCACAGCGCCAACAGGATTCCATGGAAGATGGTCGATCGCTTGGTCCGCGATCCCGCGTGGATGTTGACCGAACTTCGGACGATGACCGAGGTCACCGGTAGGCCTCCAACGAGTCCGCAAAGAATGTTCCCGCAGCCTTGAGCCACCAACTCGCGGTTAGGAGGCGAGACACGTTGCTCGGGATCGAGGTTGTCGACCGCTTCCAAATTCAAGAGTGTTTCCAACGTGGCCACCAAGCAGATCGTGATCGCGGCGATATACACGGCTGGCTCCAGTAACCTACTGGTATCTGGAAATCGGAAAAAGTTCGCAACCTGGTTCCATTCGTTGGCGATCGGCACTTGGACCAAATGCGTGTTTTCGATTTTCCACGCCGAACCCATGGTGTCGAGAAACAACTTGGCAACAATCCCCAGAAGCACGACCAAGAGCGGTGCAGGGATCTTGGTCTTCTTCAAGACATGGATGCGATCCCATGCGAAGAGTAGGACGAGTGCGGAGATCCCGATCAAGATTGCGCCTTGATGCACCTCGCCAAAAAACAGGCGGGCGATTTCAGAAAACGTGTTTTCTTGGTCGGGCTGGGAGAACGTCATTTCTCCTTCCGGATCCGTGTCGTGGCCCAACAGGTGCGGGACTTGCTTGAGGATCAGGATTGCGCCGATGGCGGCCAACAAACCTTGAATCACACTCGAAGGAAAATAGGCGGCCAGTCCGCCGGCCCGAGCCAATCCCAAACCAATTTGAATCACGCCGGCGATGGTCAGTGCAAGTAAAAACGTTTCAAAGGACCCTAGGCTGACGATCTGAGCCGCGACGATGGCGGTCAATCCTGCGGCGGGACCACTCACGCTCGTTCGCGACCCACTGATCAACCCTACGACGATCCCGCCGATAACGCCCGAGATCAATCCAGACATAAGCGGCGCTCCCGACGCCAGCGCAATCCCCAAGCACAGCGGCAGCGCAACGAGGAATACGATCACTCCAGAAAGTAGATCGCGGAACAGCCATTGGAAGGAGGATTGCAGGCTGGGGGCAAGGTACCGAGGGAGCCGAACTTGCATACCACCTCAGGCTATACGGTTTGGGTCGCGGTTGAAAGGATATAGAGAGACGCTGCTCGATCGGGCATATCCGGTCGAGCAAATCTAACGTAACTGTAAGATATCCTTCAGCCGTCTGGGGCGACCAAGTGCGGCAATCGAAAAAAATTCAGCGTTAGCCACCTTGAATTTCTCGGAGCGGATGCGTTTAGCCTTGAATAACGAGGGACTCGGGCAACGCGTTACTCATTTCCTTGGTAGTGGCTTCCTGCAGCGGAGTCTTCTGCAGCGATGCATCTCGGCGTTGACCTGGATCGAATCGGTAGCCGCGTGGCACGACCGTGATGCCTTGTTCCGTCACCGTGAAACCCGCTGCGCGATCGACTTGGGTATCAAAACCGATCTTGGAACCGGCAGGAATGGATGTGTTTTTATCGACGATGGTGCGACGTAGTTGCACATCGCAGCCTACGGTGACATTGCCTAAAAGGATGGAACGGTCGAGAACAGCACCGGTCCGGACATCGCATTCGAACCCGACGATTGAATCGAGGACATCGGCGGCGGCAACGGTCGATCCGTCACACACGATCGCATTCCGTACACGGATATCTCGTCGCGTGGCTTCTTCGCAGTAGAAACGAGCAGGAGGGAGATTGGGATGGTAAGACCGAATCGGCCAATCGGGATCGTCCAGCTTCAAAGGTGAAACCTGCTGCAACACATCCATGGAGGCTTGGTAGTAGGCATCGACGTTTCCGACGTCCCGCCATTAACCACCTCGCTTGAATGCGCTGCTATGGGGAAAAGCAAATACGCGGGCTGAAGTGAACATTTGAGGCAGGATGTGATGACCGAAATCATGGCCACACCCAGGCTGCTGCGAGTTGCGTTTCAGTGCATCGATCAAGAATTCGGCTCGGAACAGGTAAATACCCATCGATGCGTATGCAGACTCCGGTTTTCCGGGAATGCATAACGGCGCTTTGGGCTTCTCCTGAAAACCGACGACCTTTTGATCTCGGTCGACTTGCAGTACCCCGAACTGCCCAGCCGCTTCCTGGACCGGGACTTCGATTGCACCCACCGTCACATCGGCTTGATGCGCCTGGTGAAACCGCAACATTTTGCGATAGTCCATCGAGTAGATATGGTCCCCGGCCAGCACCAAGACATCTTTGGGTGACTCGTTCTCGATCGTGTACAAGTTTTGATACACCGCATCTGCAGTCCCCCGGTACCACGCCTCAACCACTCGCGATTGAGGTGGAATCACTTGCAGCTTCTGTCCGCGATCGCAATGAAAGAGTGGCTTCCACAACAGGTCGATGTGACGATCCATGCTCAGCGATTTGTATTGCGTCAAAACACAGATGTTGTTGAACCCACTGTTCACGCAGTTCGACAATGTAAAATCGATGATGCGGTAACTGCCAGCAAAAGGAACCGCCGGTTTCGCCCTTTCCTGCGTCAACGGTGACAAACGATCTCCGCGTCCACCTGCCATAATCATCGCCAACACGTTGGTTGAATCCATCACCGAGTTCCTCTGTTTGTCGTGCATCTGTCTGTGAGTTTAGAAGTCTGTGGGCTCGCAGACTGCAAGGTCGTGGACCGTGAGGTCGTGGACCGTGAGGTCGCAGACCGCGGGGTCGCGGATTTTCGTATTGAGCATGCTCATTGATCCAAAGCGCTCTCAATCAGCGTGAAAAACGGAGCAAGCCACGTGCCAACCGAGACTTTAGTGAAGGATTGGGATGTAATTGTGAGTCGTCTCACTGAAACGCCTTATGCCAATCACCGTTCAGGTACGCAAGGGCGGTGAGTCTGCCCGCTAATCGGACACTGTGGACGTTCAGCAGCCGGTTGAAAAAAATGTTTTCAGTACCCGGCAACTGTTTTCCCAAGAGTTGGTTTGCATGCCCCATCGTTGTCAGTGGCGATCAAGACAGCGATGGGCAAGGAGCGTAGTAGCTCGGATGCTTGCAACCCATCCTGCTCCGCGGCAAAGGTTCGTTGTGTGAAGAGTTCGGTTAGCCGCGAACCCTGCAAGCCGACTGGGAGAACGATACGGGTGTCACCCCACGCGGCTGGCTCAGGATAGTTCTCTTGGAAACCCTCCATTTCGGCTAGAAACCGGCTGGTGACGACCAGGACTTGGAGGTTTTCACTTATTTTTGCAAAGCTAAAGAGTCCGCGGGCATATTGGCCACGACTCTCCACCGCCAAGTACTCACCGCGCTGAAATACGTCTGGAAATTGCTGTCGACAGTTCAGTAGAAGCGTACTGACGAGCAGTTTGATCGATCCATCGGACGCGGTAGCCATCAATTGGTTGAGGAGCTGTTCGATACGCGCAATGACCCCTGGGCCATTGGCGGACGAACAGGTAACCCAAGCTTGCCAAGGATTCGAGGCCTCGGGCAGAGCGTTGGAAACACGCGCAGTCAGGTTTTGAAAATGCTCCGTGCGTTCGTGCAAATCGATGCGATGCCGGTTGTCGGGATCGACGAGCGTCAGATTCCAAATCTCAGAACCTTGGTAGAAGTCCGGGATCCCTGGCAACGTGGTTTTCAACGTAAGTTGGGACAAGCTGTTCCACCATCCGTGCGCTTCCACGCGTTTGACGAAAGCGTCCAAGCTTTCAAAGAATGGAAATTTGGTTCCCGACTGCAAGCACTTGTCGACGAACATGATCAAGGCTTGTTCGTACTCTTCGTTGGGCCGAACCCAACTTGTCTCGACCTTGGCCTCGCGAGCGACTTTCACCATGTAGGTCTTCAAGCGATCCAGGTACACCTGGGGTGCATGCAGAAACGCGTCCTTGCCAGGCCAGGTTCCGATCAGAGTTTGGTAGAACAGGTACTCCGCATTCTTTGAGGGGCCCAGCGTTGAGCTGCCTAGCTTGGTCTTATGACGCTTGTTCCAACGTGCCCAGGATTGGACCTTTTCCTTCCATACCTTCGGAATTTCAGTGAGGACGTTGATGCGAGACCGTACATCTTCGCTCCGTTTGGTGTCATGCGTGGAGCTGCAATTCATTGCATAAGGCTGCTTGAGTTGCCGGAAAGCCGCGAACGCATGCATCTCCTGCGGCTCGATACCAAACACATCGGGTTCCCCGCCAACTTCATTGAGTGAGACCAAACGGTTGTATTGGTAGAAGGCGGTGTCTTCCACCGACTTGGCCATGATCGGCCCGGTGAGTTGTTGAAATTTGCCGGTGAAATGCAAAACAGGATCGACTTCCCCCTCTTCGAGTTCGAGAGGAAAATCCAGTAGAAGCAACTCTTTGATCAATTGAAATACCGATGCGTCCATGGCCGGGTTCCGGTCCGTGGCTTTCTCAACGGCTTGCGTGATGAACCAGCGATCCCGTTCTAGAATTCGTCCCGGCTTGATGTACGTTCGATAGACCGAAAACGCTGCGATGACTTCTTGCAGGGCACGCGTTAGAGCGCTCTGGGTAAAATCGCGAGTCAGTCGATTCCGCTCTGAGATGCGATCGAGCGCATTGCCTAGAACCGCTAATTCACTGGCCATGCTCATCCGAACCACCAATCGTTTGCAATGGTAAGTCAATTCGGAAAAGTCGATCGACTGGTCGATGAATCGATGGTAGAGAGCCGTAAGAAATTTTCCATTTCTCGTATCCACGAACAACGCATTGCATTTGTTCAGAAACTCATAACCCACGGTTCCATGCACGTTCCAGTCGTCCGGCAGATATTCTCCTTCGCCGAGAATTTTTTCGACCAGGACATACAGCGGTGTCGCCAACGGGGAGCCGGGAAGCGAAGCTGCGGAATTCCACAGCAGCCGCAATCGATCCGCTGCGTCACGCCAAGCGATGCCATGCGTGCGTTCGGTATCGAGATCATGGAAATGCTTGGAGCATAGCTGGAGAAAATGTGTCCGTTGCAGTTGCTGAAAGTACTCGCGAGGATCGAGCAACCCGTCCGGGTGATCGATGCGAAGACCATCGATGATGCCTTCTTCAATACCATCGAACAGCAATTGGTGGGTTTGCTCAAAAACTTCTGGCAGTTCGGTGCGGATGGCTGCCAACTCGTTGATATCAAAGAATCGCCGGTAGTTGATTTCCTCAACGGCGACTCGCCAGAATGACAATCGGTAGGGCTGCGCTCCGAGCAGGTCCTCCATGCAATCGAAACTGGCCGGTTTACCGACCTGGCCATTGAACCGTTGGACGTTTCGATCGATGTAGGCTCGGATCCACGGTGACTTTTGAGATAAATCATGCAACCTGCGCTTGATAACTTCCTTTTCGCGACGGCGCTCGATCAGCCGTTCGAGTTCGTGAACCTCCCGATCCGGGAGATTGCGGATCGCCGTCAAAATACTGAGCAACTCCGAAAGGTGTTCTTCGGATGGGCCACCCTCGCCCTCTCGAACGTCACCCTCTCCAGAATCACCGCTTCCAGAATCAGCCTCTCCTAGAGAATTCTCCTCCTCAACCTGAGATTGGAGATCGGCGAGTCCCAATGCTAAGATGAGCGCGTAGGAACGCGGAGCCAGTGGCAATCGATTTTCGAAGTAGTAAACGGCGAAGCAGCCATCTTCATACGCCAAGCGAAATTGACCCGATTCCAACACCTTGCCAAACTGTTCCCCAAGGATCGGTAGCAACACCTTGCCGTGCAAATCGGCCTTCGAGGGTTGCCAATCGATGTCGAAATAGCCGGCGAATTGCGATGCGGGACCATTCTCGAGAACGTCTTGCCACCATGCGTTGCAGTTCGAGGAGGCGGCCATGTGGTTGGGAACCACATCTGCGATTAGCCCCATACCATGCTCGTCGAGGACTTGGCGGAGTTTTCGCAGATCGTCCATGGTTCCTATTTCGGGATTGATCCGCGCGTGATTGACGATGTCGTAACCGTGCACACTCCCGGGGCGAGCCTCCAAGAATGGAGCCAGATAGACATGGCTGATTCCCATGGCGGACAACGTGGGGACATAATCGGCCAACTGTAGAAACGTGCAATCGCGATTTAGCTGCACCCGATAGGTAGCGGTCGGAAAACGCCGTTCCTGCAAATGCTCGGTGACGCGCAAAAGGATGGGATCCAACCACGTATCGGAGACTTTACTGGGGACTGGATCAATCGGTTCAGTAGGCGCTCGCTGGGTGGTTTGACTCATTGAGCAAGCTCCATGGAAATAGATGTGTCACGATGCGAGTGGTCACGCGCCGGTTCGATCAGTAAGAACGAGTAGGGGGCCAATTGCGTTGGGATCGTTTGCGCCGGATTCTCAGTCTTACCCAGGAATCGGGGTTCATCGGATCGTAGCGATACGCATTGCCGTGGGCTGTCGATCGCCAACGGTCCGACCGAAAGGTCGCGGACTTCGCCGGAGCAATTGAACAGTGCATGCCATGGTGTTTCGGCGACATCGTCCTTGAAGCGACCGCGGTAGACCAGTACGGTGCCATCGGTTCCCGTAACATGTTCGGCATGGAAATCATCGCGCGTCGTGCGATGCTTCCACCGCTTTCGAAACGCAATCAGCTCTTGGTATAGGTAACGAAGTCCGGCCGCTGCCGGGTCGGTGTGCCACGCTCGGCTGAGTTGGGCAGATGCGAACGTCTTCGCGTCCAACGCATCGGGCAATGTTCCTTCCCAACCGAACGAAGCGAATTCCTGCAATCGACCCTCGTGTACGGCACGGCGCAGTCCAGGATCGCCGTAATCACAAAAGAACGGAAACGGATTGCGCTCCCCATACTCTTCACCCATGAACAGCATCGGCGTGAACGGAGTCAGGAGCAACAACCCCGCCGCCAACCGTTGCTGGCTCCACGTCAAAAGCGTTCCGAAACGATCCCCAATCGCACGATTCCCAACTTGATCGTGCGTTTGAACACTCACGATGAAACGCCCGTGCGGTAAATCCTCCGCATGGGCTCCATGAACTCGTTCCAAAAACCGACTCTCGATTCCATCGTAAACGAAGATCTTGTTCAAACACTTTTCGAGCTGTTCTTCGGGTGAGTCGAAGTCGACATAGTAGCCATTCCGCTCACCGGTCAACAAGGTGTGCACGCAGTGATGGAAATCATCGTTCCACTGCATGTCGATGCCGTAACCGCCCCGTTCGGGAGGCAACAGCACCCGCACATTATTGAGGTTGCTCTCCGCGATAACATGAATGTGTCGCTGGGATCGTTCCGCTTCAGCGCTTACCGCGCGTTGAATGTCCGAAAGGATGTGATTCTGGCTATCGTCGACGATGGCATGTACGGCATCGAGCCGAAGTCCGTCGATATGGAATTCTCGTACCCAATACAATGCATTCTCAATCACGAAATCTCGAATGGCCTGGCTGTCTGGACCATCAAAATTGATCGCTCGACCCCAAGGCGTCGTGTGCGTGGCCGACTCGATCGGCCCAAACTCACCGAAGTAGTTTCCTTCTGGGCCGAAGTGGTTGTAAACCACATCGAGCACCACAGCCATGTCGCGTCCATGGCAGACATCGACGAACTCCTGCAGCATCGTTGGGCCTCCATAGGAATTCTGCACGGAGTACCAATACGCGCCGTCGTAGCCCCATCCGTGATTCCCAGGGAACTGGGCGACCGGCATCAATTCGATCGTGTTGATGCCGATCTCCTTCAACTCGTCCAAATGGTCCAATGCGGCGGCTAAGGTCCCCTCCGGTGTGAACGCGCCTAGATGCAACTCGTAGATCACCAGTTCGCTGGCCCGCAAGCCTGACCAACGGGTGTCGAACCACCTGAATTGATCGGACGCCCAGTATGCCGACAGCGCATGCACTCCCTCGGGTTGCCAACGCGAGGCAGGATCGGGTCGTACCGGACCGTCGTCGAGGCGGTAACCATAGCGTGTTCCGATCGGGCAAGTCTCAGTCACACGTTCCCAGAAGCCGTTCTCCGCACGGATCATGGCCAGCGATTCAGGCTGTGATGATGGGTCTTTCGCCAAATGCAAATGGACCGAGCGAGCCCGAGGAGCCCAAAGATTCCAACGGATCCTACCGTCTTCAGTCGGGATAGGGCCAAACTGATTGAGAGACATAGTGTTTCCTCCTCTGGATACGAACGCATTTGAATGCGTACGGATGATTACAAGGCCGCAGCATCCTTACCAGGCGAACCCGCGCGACTGAGCATACTTACCCAGTGATTGTAACGGAGCCAAGGTACGATCGGGATCGAATGCGATCTCCGACCTTCCAAGCATGCCGCTATGCGCTGCCACCCGCGCTAGGCTGCGTGTTTAGAAGAGCCATCACGCAAGTGAGGCTTGTCGTCAAATCGTCCGCGTCAGGGAAGCGTCCGAAGTAACCTTGAATGGAATACTGAGCCAATTCATAGGCGTCCGAGCGGACACCATCACAAGCAATTAAAATCGTAGGCAGCGATCGCAATTCAGGTACGCTCTCACGGGTCTTGAGCGCCCATCGGGCACAGTCCCATCGACTCGATGTTTCGACCACCATGGCGTCGGGTGATAACTTCGTTAACGCGTCCAACAACCATTCACCCGTGGTCGAAACCACCACGTGAAAGCCGCGTGCACCAAGTTCGTCGAGATACCATGCCTTCCGATACTGCGAAGGAGTACCGATCAACACCAGTGGACATGCAGCGGATTGATTCGCGCGCACTCCGGGACCTCCCTGGATCATCCGTCGTTGTTCACCCCGAGTGGGCTCCCCTCGAGTGGGATTCGTCAACATTCGGCGGTAGAGCGTTTGTTTCATGGCTTCTCGAAATCGCAGGATTTGTCGCACAGTCTAAAGCGAGGCGCACGGTAAGGGAAAGAACGACATCAACTCTCAAAAAAAACCCAGACACAAAATTCCAGTCTCATGAACAATCTTCTCGACGCAATCCCTGTGCTTCATTACGCAATCCCCGTGTACGCAATCCCTGTGCCAAAGCACGCAATCCTTGCGTCAATGCCAAGGAACGTTCCGATGCTGATGAATCGGCAGAAGGTCTTCCACGTTTCCAAGAATCGCCAGAAAAGTGTTTTCCGATTTCGAAAAAACCTTTCGCCTCGCTTCCGCGTCTTCGTTGGAGTGCGAACCCAGAACGAGACTTTGCGCGGTACAATCAACCGCTGCTATCTTGCGGATCGAATTTCGCCCTCGTGTTGCATCACACTTCACTTTGCTCGGCCTCTTTTACCTTCGGGCCTGGATCCGTTCTGTTCATGTGGAAATATGTCTTGCCTCCCGTGTTGCTCGTGGCCATGTTTTGGATCGCGATGGCGACCGCTACGACTTCCTACATGAATTGGGTGGAATCTTCGTACGACCGGGTGATGGACGAGAACTTGTCGTCGATCCAATTCGCCGATGCTGTTCAGGAATCTCTACGACGCTTGGAGATTCTGCTGCCGAGTGACAACGCCGAGCTCACGACCACCGAGCCTTGGTCCCGACTCTTGCCATTTTGGAAGTTGATTAACGATGAGTTGCAATCCCATCGGATGGAGTTGGTGAAAACGGCTTTCTCACCGCGTGAGACCGAGGAACTCGAAACTTGCTCGCATCTGTTTCAACAGCTTCAGGAAACTGGAGACGCGTTGTTCTCGCCCGATATGGCCGCTTCGCCGTCGCCGGCTGCTGACGCAGGGAGTATTAGGGATTCTTCGACGGATGGGGCCGCCGAAGAACGTTTCCTCATCCAGCGCATCGCATCCCTGTCGAGTCAAATCAACACCAGCATGTCGATCATCAAGAACGTCAACCGGAAGATTGCGGATCAATCCGCAAAGGACCGCCAGCACTGGGGGGCTTGGGTGGGCGCTCTCCGCACTTTCATGCTAACCCTCGGCCCGTTGGTTGGTTTGCTCCTGGGATGGCGCCTTTCCAAACGCTTGCAGAAATCCGTAACTCGCATCGCTGTGGTACTGCAACAGGGTGGACAGGAGTCGATTGAACTGGGTGAATTTACGGTTCCCTCGAGCGACGAACTCAGCGACATGCAGGTGCAGGCCGAAGTCATGGTGGCCAAACTGAAACGCACCCACTTGGATTTGGAAATGTCTCGGATCGAGGTGACCAAGTCGGAGCGATTGGCTTCTGTCGGACGATTGGCTGCAGGGGTCGCGCATGAGTTGAGGAACCCTTTGACATCGGTCAAACTGCTACTTCAGAATGCTCAACGGCGAAAACAGACCGAGTCGCTCAGCGAGGCCAATCTCGATTTGATCCTCGAAGAGGTTGGCCGGATGGAGTCGACCATCGAAGGCTTGCTCGATTTCTCACGCGTCCGCCCCCTCGAAGCCCAACCCCACGACGTTCGAGATACGATCCAGCGGGCCCTGAATCTGGTGGCGGGTCAAGCCCAACAGAAAAACGTGATCATCGATTATGTACGGCCCGCTCGACCGTTCGTTGTCAATGGCGACAAAGAACAATTGCATCAGGTGTATGTCAACTTGATGCTCAACGCGATTGAAAGCATGGAACAAGGAGGACGATTGACCATCCAACTATCCAGCCTCGAACCCAATCGCTTCCGAATCGAGTTCCGAGATACGGGACCGGGAATTGAAATGGAAATTCTGCCGCGACTCTTCGAGCCTTTCGCCACCACCAAGGAACGAGGTACCGGCCTGGGACTGGCTATCTCACGCCGTATCGTCGATCAGCATCTCGGTCTGCTACGGGCAGAAAACCTCGCAGATCAAGGTGCCTTGTTTTCGATCGATTTTCCGATCGCATCCGCCACAATTACTACTGCCACCATCGCTACGGAGATCTGAGCGAGCATGGACAAGCTATTGGTCATCGACGACGAAATCGGTATCCAGCGAACGATCGCTGAAGTTCTGCGCAGCGACTCACTGGAGGTTCACACCGCAGGCAATTCTCCCGATGGCATCCGACTCCTGCAGGAGGAACAACCCAGCGTCGTGCTACTCGATATTCGCTTGGGTAAGGAATCGGGATGGGACGTCTTCGAGCGATTGAAACGCATCGATCCAAAACTGATCATCGTTTTCATGACGGGTTATGGCAGCACCGACACCGCCATCGAATCGATGAAACTCGGCGCGTTTGAGTACTTGGTCAAACCACTGGACATCGATCAACTGCATCAGGTTGTCGAGCAGGCGCTTAAGATCGGGCGTCTCATGCGAAAACCCGCTGCGGTGGACAATTACGACTTCGATGAAGCGGGCTCGGATCGATTGATCGGAAACGGTGCGGCCATGCAGTCGATCTGCAAGCAGATTGGACGCATCGCACCTCAAGACGTCAACGTGCTCATTTTGGGTGAGAGTGGTACCGGCAAAGAGTTAGTCGCTCGTGCGATCTATCAACACAGCAAAAGAAAATCCGCCCCTTTCTTAGCCATCAACTGCGCGGCCATCCCCGAGATGCTGCTGGAAAGCGAACTCTTCGGGCATGAAAAAGGGGCCTTCACCGGAGCCGATCGGCAACGTATTGGAAAGTTTGAGCAGTGCCATCTAGGGACCATCTTTCTGGATGAAGTCGGAGACATGCCGGTCGCGACACAGGCCAAAATTTTGCGACTGATGCAGGACGGTCAATTCCAACGTGTGGGTGGAAACGAAACCATCAAAGTGGACATTCGCGTGGTCGCAGCCACCCATCAAAAACTCGATGCGATGATCGAATCGGGGGCGTTTCGAGGGGATTTGTTTTATCGATTGCGAGGCGTGACGATTCCATTGCCCCCCCTCCGCGAACGGATCGAGGACATCGCCGAACTTGCGCATTACTTTTTGTTCCGCTTCAATCGACAGCTAGGGACCTCGGTGCAAACCATCGCCCCCGACACACTTGAGGTGCTGGGAGAGTATCGTTGGCCCGGGAACATCCGTGAGTTGCAGAGCGTGATCCGCGAGTCATTGATCGTTTCGACCGGAACCACACTGCTCCCCGATTTCCTGCCGCTACAAGTCCGAGAGTCAGCCGATGAAGAGGAGAGTGAACCGGGATCGGTCATGACCGTGCAGCAATCGGCCTGGGTCGAGCTGGGTCAATTCGTTGAAACCAGTCTTCATCAGCAACAGCCCGATGCCTACCGGCGCTCCGTCGAGCAATTCGATCACCTGATCGTTTCTTACGCGATGAACCAAGCCCATGGCAATCGTGCGTTGGCCAGTGAACTGCTCGGTATCAGCCAACCGACCATCCGAGGCAAACTTCGGAAACTTTACGCATCGCAAATCGAGACCGACGCTACGAGCCAGGAAAATAGTCCAAGCGAATAAATTCTGAGGTTCGATCTATCGAACGTTTCGCGGTAACAAAATGTGGGGCACCCATGCACCCACGTGACACCGAAAGAAGCCTTCCTTGGTGCTTCGTTCTCCGGGTTTAGGTCTCCGGGGACGGAGTGATTGCGGTAGAAACGACTGCCGGTGGAGTCATCGCGGATTCGGGTAGAGGGCCGTTGGCCAAGCACAGGAATACGCGATTCTCTTTGCGAGTCAATTTGTCATCGCGTCCGATCGGACGGATGGCACCGCCATCGATCTGAATCAATGGCCAGATCTTGAAGCTCGAGTTGCCATTTCGCGCGATCTCCGCTCCTTCTGCGACGATGGACGCAGCCGATGATTTGTTTCCATCTTTCGTATCCAAAGCCTTTGGATCGGCGATGCGACTGTAGGTATCGAAATCGATTTGCGTGAGGCTGCGACCCTCTCCGAAGAGTCGATCGAGCGTTTCATAGTCGAGCGCTTCGGAGAAGAGTTCGGAGCCAAGAAGTCGACTGTCCCAACTATTGGGATCGATGGCCTTGAGCTCGCTTTCGCGAGACTGCAGTTGCCGCGCAGGGAGTGCACGCACCAATTGGAAGACCGCATCGCGTCCAAAGATCTCACGAAATCGCGCGACGGCCAACGTATTGACCTCGTCGTTGGCTGTCATGGCCAGGAAATATCCGATCTCTCCCAAATCCAATTCCTCGAGCAGCGTTTCCGAAAGGATGTTGCCGTAATGCACTTCGAGTCCCATCGCCCGCGACTTGACCACTCGCGACGGGCGGGTGTCGACCAAGATCACCGCATAGCCCAACTCTTGGAGTTTTCGGCCAATGATGCGCGCCGTTTTGTTAGCACCCGCGATGAGGAAGCCCTGTGGATTCGGCTTGGATACACCCAAAAACCGAGCCAACGGGCCCGACGTGAGTCCATAAATCGAGACCGTCATGAACACCACGCAGAAGGTCACCGGCGCGATCGCTTGACCGGCATCACCCAACCGTAAAGCAAAGACCGAAGAAACGGCCGCAGCCACAATACCACGCGGAGCAAGCCAACTCAGGAACCAGCGATCCTTGTTGGACAAGACGGGCGAGAGGGTCGATAGCCAAACCGCAGCAGGTCTGGCAACGAGTACCAAAAGCAACGTGTACACCGGTGCTTGCCATCCCAATGCGTAAATCGAGTCCAAGCTGACGCGGGCGGCCAGGACCACGAACAACACCGCCAACAGCAATACGACCAAGTTTTCTTTGAACTCAATAATGCGATGGGTGGCGATCCTTTTCTGATTGGCGATCGCGATTCCCATGGCTGTGGTCGCCAACAAACCGGCTTCGTGATGGATGGCTTCGGAGGCGATAAAGGCTAGGAAGACAAACATGAGGGTCACGGAGTTGTGCAGCCATTCGGGTACCCAGCCGCGCGCGATGACCTCCACCAGAAGGAAGGCCATGCCCAAGCCAAGGATCAAACCGGTGACGAGAATGTTGGCCAAGCCGATAACGGCGCTCAATCCAGCCGATCCGTATTCGGCTTGCTGAATCGAATCGACGGCTTCGAAGACAAGCAATGCCAACGTCGCACCGACCGGATCGATCATGATCCCTTCCCATTTGGCCACCGCCCCCACCGAGCCCACCGGTCGGATCTCACGCAGCAGCGGGCTGACCACCGTCGGGCCTGTGACCGTCAGGATGGCTCCGAGTACCAGGGCCACAGGAAACGAGAGGCCCAAGATGTAGACGCCTCCCAGCGTGGCAACGATCCAGGTCACTGCAACGCCAATGGTTAGCAGTCCGAACAGAGGTTTCCAGATTTTTCGAAATTCGATCATGCATAAATTGAGTCCTCCCTCGAACAGGATCAGACCTACACAGAGCGATACCATGGGCAGGAGCAAGGGCCCAAATAGTTCTTCGGGTTGGACGAAGCCCGTCATGGGCCCGGCGATAAATCCGGTTAAAAGCAGAAGCAAGATGGCCGGGATACGGATCCGCCAAGCCAGCCACTGTGCGGCACTCCCAAGAATGAAGATGGAGGCCAGAACCACGATGGTTTCACGTGTGTTATCCATGATCCTCCCGGAATCCTCCCGTAATTTTCGCCGGTGTCCAATCGCATTGGTAGCCCTGCGCAGCAGTCCATGAGGCCAAGGGGAGGGCCTTGGATCGCCCAGGTCCGGGTAGGACGCCGCACACTATACCCGAAAGGGGCCTTCAAAACCGTGGCGGAGACACTAGAATTTACCCGAGTGGCGAATCTCGAGAGGGATTCGCAACGCGTACGCATCCGTGGCGCAACTGGATAGCGCATCGGTCTTCGGAACCGAGGGTTGCAGGTTCGAATCCTGCCGGGTGTACTCGTCTCATCCTGCTCTGTTTTGCAATGGTCGATGACCTCCTTTGCTGCGATATCCTTGTGGATGCTGCAACGGCAATCTGCTTTGGTGCGAAGCGCGGTCTCAATCACCGGTTCGCCGTCCGACCTCGAGCAACAGATTTGTCGGCTTCGTTCGGTTCGACACCCGGGCGATATGCGAGCAAAAAGATCCGTTGGTCAGAAGCAAGATCTCCTCCGACCAGCTCTTCAATAGCGTGACGTTGATCGGGAGTAATGTCGCTAACGGTTCGGTCAACGGATGTTTGAATGGATCGGGTCATGAGTTTTGCTCCGGGTCCTATCATTAGCATCTGTCAGGAAAACAGTCACGTTCAAAGACTAGAGGAAGCGGCTGAGGCTTCGCTTGCCAGCCAGGTGCAAACAGGTGTCTTCGTACCCATGGAATTTGATCGAGGGAGCAAAAGAGAGCGGGAAAAGGATTTGTTCAGCACCCCCGATCGTCGGGGGCCTCCAAAATTTCCTCAACGTTCTTTACCTATTGTTTCTGTGAAGCGTTCTGGCTCCTTAGGCCGTCCTCGGTGACGTTGGAAAAGGATTTGCCATTGAAGCGAAAGAGCCCGCCCGAGAATCCACACCAAAGCGTTCCGTTGCGGTCTTCCAGCATTGCCTGCAATCCAAAGTAGCGGGTCCAGTGGGGCCGATCGGTCTCGTCGAACAGAGTGAATTTTTCTCCGTCAAAGCAATATGCTCCTACGTGCGTCGCGCCAATCCAAAGCTCACCAGCCCGTGTTTCATAAATCGTATAGATATCGTTTTGGCTCAGCCCCTTAATTTCCGGAAAGGAGGTGAACCTGTTTCCATCGAAACGGCAGACGCCGCCATCTCCAGTCATGTTGGGTTGGTACGATTGCATACAGGCAAACCAGATATTACCCTGCTGGTCTTGCAGGATGCTGTTTACTGTGTTGCTGCACAGGCCATCTTCTTTGGTGAAATGCGTAAAGGTCTTACCGTCAAATCTAAAAGCGCCATATCCGTCGGTGCCAAACCACAGGTTACCCTCCCGGTCGTGAAGTTTCATCGCCGGCCTGCCATTGAAGATGGCATAAGACGACGTTTCCATTTTGATAAACGGGACTTTGAATTCGACAAATCTATTGCCGTCGAAACGATAAACGCCATGATTCATGTTGGCCCAGATGTTTCCGTCCCTGTCTGCGTGAACTCCGCCACCGCCGGCAGGCAAGGCGGTTCGTTCACCGGGTTCTACTGCGGGCAGTCCTTCGGCGCTACCCAATCGAGTAATCGTTTGACCATCAAATTTGCAAATCCCTTCGTGTGTGCCCATCCACAGATTTCCGACTTTGTCTTCCGCAAAGCTGGTGACGACGGTACTGGGCAATCCATCTTTGGTCGAAAACCAGGTTAGAGTTTTTCCATCGAAACGTACGGCACCATTTGCCGTCGTCCCAAACCAAAGGTTTCCTTTTCTGTCCTCGTACGCTTCGACTACATACTGAGCGATTCGGTCGGTATCGGTCGTTTTCAGATCAAGAGTTTTCCTGATCCAATCCGTCATCGTTGTTCGTTCCGATTGAGATGGTTGATCGTCGCCTGCTGGTGGCATCATGCGATTTTCCAACTGCTCGACAACAGCTGCGTAAACGCCGCGAAATTGCGCAAGATCGGATCCGCTTTTGGCATCGAGGAAATCAAGCCCTTCCATGGCTTTTGGCGCGTGACAATCAGCGCAGTATTTCACAAGCAGCGGCCGAATCGACTTCGCAAACTCGCCTGCAGATTCGCTGCGTGGAATCGTTTCTAGACGTGAAGGTTCTTGTGCGCCCAGCCATACAGCGGTTGAGGTAACAAGAATGATGGAAACAGCGATGGATTTGTACACAAAAGAACTTTCTGGAATGTATGGAAATGCAAAGCCTTCGCGAACCTTATTGGAGTGGGCGAATTCACGAATCAATTCCACGGCCCTTTCTTAGTTACTGGGAAAATCGAATTCCCGTCGTATCGAAAGAGTCCGAACACACCGCCAATCCAGATGCGTCCTTGCCGATCTTCCATAAAACACTGAATCGCAGCGCTGTTGAGCCCGTCCTTCCGATTGATATTGGTGAAGGACTTGCCGTCATAGCGATATATTCCGGAGTGCTCAATTGGAAACCAGACGTTGCCCGATCGATCCAAATGCAGTTTCCACGCCTCCGTGCCGATGACGCCATCAGCCTCGGTGAAGTGCTTGAATGATTTACCATCCCAGCGGCAAACACCATTATGATGAGTCGCAAACCAAAAATTACCGTCTTTGTCTTCCAAGATATCGTTCAAGGAATTGTGACAGAGACCGTCTTTCTCGGAGATGTTAGACAGGGATTTCCCATCGTAGATGTATGCACCGCCATTGGTTGCAAACCACATCTTCCCGTTGCTGTCTTGCAGGATGGCGTGAACAATCTTCGCACTGGTGACACCTCGTGTGGGATCTGGTTCGGAAGCGGGGAGTTCAAATGGCGTAAACGATGTTCCATCGAATCGGCTGACTCCCTCCAACGTTCCAACCCAAACTACCCCCTTATTGTCGACTGTGATGCTCCAAACATCGCTACCCGCCAGGCCATCCTTTTCGGTGTAGTTCGTAAATGACCTTCCGTCATATCGAGTGACCCCTCGTTCGGTTCCAAACAACAGATTGCCGCTCTGATCTTCAACGATCCCACGAACCGCGACGCCCCCAAAGCCCTGTTCAATCGAAAAATACTCCAGCGTCTTTCCATCGTACCGACACACACCGTCGCCGTTTGTACCGAACCATAGATGCCCATTTTTATCTTGGAAGATCCTGCGGATGTAATCGCTGATCCGTTGCGGATCAGGTCGTTGGGAGGGATCGCCTTCATTCAGTGGTGCTCGTTGCGAGCTTACGTTGCCTGGCGCCGTCAACGTTGACGCTTCCTGTGCCTGGCAATCCATGATCACTACAAACGACAACGAAAAAAACAGGATTTGGATTTGAAGCTGAAGGATCAGATGGAACATAGCTGATGTTTTCAGCAGCACCCCTCGCGTCTCAGGTTTTTCCGATATTCGCATGTGTTTCTCTAGCTTAAATGGTGTTTTCGGCAAACATTGTTGAACGATTCGCCGTAGGTACGAATGCTGGACAAACATCCTAACGCGGCTGCGTTACAGTTAGCCGTGAATTCCTTGCCTGGCTGCAATTAGAGGGGAATGCTAGCCTGTAACGGTGTTGCGTTAGCATGTTTGGCACTGCGCCGTCACCAAGAATGGCCTGGGAAATGGCCTGAGCAGACACCTGGAACTCGAAAACGATGCTGAGTCAGAATACGCCCTGTCCCGAATTGGCCGAATTGACTGCGTTCGCCAATTGCGACCTCACCGATGCGAAGCTAGAGCACTTGGCAAAACATATTGGCCAATGCGAGTCGTGCGGAATGATCGTTGACGCGACTACGAAACTGGACGATTCCGAGCTGGTCGCCGAGCTTCGCGCCTTGAAGGTTCAGGCTGCTGACTTGAACACGACGAATGAACGTCACTCTAAATTGGTTCCCGTACAATTATTAAAAGCTGCCCGCGACGCCATCGATCCTTTATCGCTTCCAGTCTCCTTTGATTCTGGTAAACGACTTGCAAACAAATTAAAGAGCGGCCCGGTTCGGCTGGGACGTTTTGAACTGCTGTCCGAACTCGGCGTCGGTTCGTTTGGGTATGTCTTCAAGGCCCATGATACGCAGCTCGACAGGTTCGTCGCACTAAAAATACAGCGCGCAGGCACGTTTGCGACCAATGAGGAAGTCGAGCGGTTTGTTCGCGAAGCCCAAAGCATCGCTCGGCTAAAGCATCCAGGTATCGTGACTGTTTACGATACGATACGCTCTGAAGAAGATATCTGTTACCTCGTGACCGAGTACGTCGACGGGAAGTCTCTTGAAGAAAGACTGAAGTCAAAAGAATGGAGTTTTGAAGAATGTGCCCACTTGATTGCTGCGATTGGTGATTCGCTGCAATACGCTCACGAAAACGGAATCGTCCATCGTGACGTCAAGCCTTCCAACGTTTTAGTTGACCGACTTGGAACTCCGCATTTGATGGATTTTGGTCTGGCGAAAAGCGATCTCGACTTTGAAGAGACAATGACATCCCTTGGTCGAATCATGGGAACGCCAGCCTACATGTCGCCCGAACAAGCCTCCGGGGACTCTCGCAATGTCGATGCTCGAAGCGACGTTTATAGTCTGGGCGTGATGCTTTACGAAATGTTAACCGGTGAACGACCTTTTCAGGGCAACCACCGCATGTTGTTACTTCAAGTGATGGAAGACGAGCCGCGATCGCCGAGAAAGCTCAAAGCAACCATTCCGCTAGATTTGGAAACAATTTGTCTTAAGTCACTTTCGAAATCTCTAACGCAGCGTTACCAATCGGCTGCGGAAATGTCGGAAGACTTGAGAAGGTTTACTCATCGCCAGCCGATCAAGGCGAGGCCATTGGGTAGGTCTGAGAAGCTCTGGCGTTGGTGTCGCGCCTTTCCATTGGCCGCAAGTCTGTTGGTTGCGGCTCCACTGGTTTCAATCGGTGGATTTGCATACCTGTCTTGGCTATCGACTCATTTCGTTCAAAATACGGCTTTGGAAAGTACTCGCATGGAGGCCAACATGCTGGAGGATATCAACGACTACTACAGTGAAAGTGTGATCGGCCGAATCGATCAAAATCAAATCCCTGTTACTCACAAATACGCTTCGACACCGAATTCGCTACCGCTTCCTTTCACTTTCATGATTGACGCCGGGCGGCGTATCACGGAAAACGAATCGGGCATGCAAGTCAAAATTTACAGCGACTATCCATGGCGAAATGACTGTGGGCCTCAAAACGATTTTGAAGCCAGAGCGATTCAAGCTTTAGGTCTTGGCTGTCGAACAGAAATCTCAAAAAGAAGCGATGTCGTGACAAGTCAAGTGATCGAGGAAAATCTTGATGGTCGTTCTTACTATGAATTTGGCGAAGTCGATGGCAAGCCAATGCTTCGATACGCGCGTGCACAAGTCATGAAGCAGAGCTGCGTCGAATGCCATAACAGGGAACTGACCAGCCCCAAACGCGACTGGGTTGAAGGAGACGTAGCAGGTGTGCTTTCGATAACAAGGCCGTTAGCGCGAGACATCGAATCTACGCGATTGGGACTCCGGAGTGCGTTCAATCTGATTGCTGGCATCGCATTGATGTTGACGGGTTTGACGCTGGTAGTTTTCTGGACGGCAAAACACCGTTCTACCGACAAGTCGGGAGTGTCATATGACGATCCCAACTAGCGACCACGATCATTCCAATCCTACGACAAGCCCGACTCACAAGTACGTAAACTCTACTATGACCGCAACAGGTACTATGACCGCAACAGGTCACAACGAGAATCGCGATGCCATAGACCCGAATCGAACTTCGCTTAGCCTGATCTTGCAAGCCACCAGACAAGACCCAGCAGCTTGGGAGCGATTGGTCAGCATCTACTCGCCATTGGTCTACTTTTGGTGTCAGGAGTCTGGCCTGTCCCGCGCGGATTTGCAGGATGTGTTTCAAGAGGTATTTCATGCCCTTGCTCGAAATATCAATAAATTCCGCCCAATTGAAAACGGTACGTTTCGCGGCTGGCTAAGGACTCTAACAAGAAACAAATTGAACGACCATTTTCGCCAAGCTGGGCTTGAACCTAAACCGAGAGGTGGAACCGAAGCTTTGAATTTCCTGAAGAAAATTCCAGACGCAACTCAGCGACGGTCAACTTCGAATCACTCTTCCGCCATAAACGTCGCAGACCCATCAAACGAACAGGTCATCGTTGATTCAACACTCTGCCATGCGCTTTCCAATGTCCGTGTAAACTTCTCCGAACAGTCGTGGAAGGCATTTTGGATGGTAGTGGTAGATGGGCGTGAAACGGCTGATGTCGCGAAAGATCTCGGTATGCTGCCTGGAGCCGTTCGAGTTGCTAAATCTCGCGTTCTCAAACGCCTTCGTCTGGAGCTCGGCGATTCCATTGACTAGTGCGTGCGAATCGGTTCGTCTGTCGTTTTTTGCCATGAACTAGAAGGAATAACCCTAAACGCATTCGCCGCGTCTCAGTTGATCTGGGAACCTTCAATCTCCCCAACGGCCCCACCGATCAAAGGATCTTGAATTTCCGGCCGTCTGCTGACATCGCCCAACGAGCTTCGCAGCTTTTGTCGCTAAACCGGATGGGTCAAATGGATGAAGTCCTTAGCTGCTTCAATCTCCATGGGTGCTAAATCTTGCTGATGGGCGTTCTTGTGGGCTTTCGTGAGTAGCTCTTCAATCCGACTTCGAGCAACCGAATTTGCCGTTGCTAGGTCCAGCCGAGTGTTTTAGCGATTGGACGGAGGTCGGACTCGTTGATTGCTTCACGGCCTTGGGTGGTTCTGGGCATCGCCAAAACTCAAAGCCAGGCGTACACCTGCGGTGGCGTGATGATTCCGGCTGAAACGTCTCCAGCCAGCGTCTTTACGATAATGTTCCTGGAAGGCATAACCCGACGAATCAGGCCTACGTCAATCTTGGCTGGCAGGTCCTCTATCTGGGTGAGTAGGCGTCCAGGCCGACAGATTGTTCACCGTAGAAAATGGCCCGTCAAGGAGATCATCACGTGCCTCATCCCTGAGTTCGACATGCATTCAATCGCTCCCTGACATCACCGAGCCGGGAAGGTGATGTTCCATCGGCCCCTGCGATGAGTGTTTTCGCTATGCGATCATTTGGGAGAATCAAGTTGTTTTTGATAAGCCACCCACTGTATTATTATCGACTGCAAATTGGGCTGGATTGTATCGAACGCGACATCGGATGCGAGAGTGATAATTGCCCGATCGGGCGATGCCCACTTCAAGAGTTTTCCGGAATCCTTGATCGTTGTCTGAAGTGTCGCTTCATGACGCACCTTGGCACCATGGTGCAAGACAATCTCAAGCCGATCCGGCTTGCGGCCAGCAATCGTGGCGAACCAACCATTGCAATAAAAACTTGGGCTATTCCATTTCACGCCCTCGGTAATCGCCGAGTCAGATCGAAGTATCGTTTCGCGAATGGCTTCGATTACGCCTGTCATTGGATGTGACGTCTCCGCAATCAGCGCAGTCACTGCTGGCGTGTCGTCATACTCATTGGATAGGCCGAACGCATCGGGCTTCTTCTTTGCTGCGGAAGCTTTCTTTGCCATAACAATTCTCTGGTCGCTGGCCGAACGAATAGCAATCTATCCCGACTAGAGCGAAGCGGAACGGTGGGATAGATTGTGCGTTGAACTGTGTGGCTTCGCCCCGATTTCATTGGACAGTATACCGAATGCATCCTTCGTGCGGATACTAGTCGATCTCATGTTGTGGCTAGACAGGTCTAAGCAAGGAGATGGCGAGATTCGCTCGCGCAAATTGGCAATTCCAAGCCCAACCAGGCCGATCGTCCGGTCGCATGCTGGCGAAGTACGCCCGCCAACCGCATGCTGCGCTCCGTGCTTGGCCCTTCAGCATTTAGCTCGGAACCCAATGGCTCATCGGGTCCTTCAACTGCAGGAGAGCACCGGCCACGACTCGCCCACTCAAACCAACTCGGATGCGCTGGACCGTAAAACAACTCACGCCAACTCGGCCTGTCTTGCTTCTCAATGCATTGCATCTCGCTTTGGCAGTTCCGGCATCGGCGGTTCGCCTGCGGTGGCTGGCTAAGCGGTCATACGAGCGGATTTCAATCCTGGAACAGAATGTGAGTAAGGCCAGCTTGAACATCTCAAGCAGAGTCTCAAATCAGGATGGTTGCGATCATAAATTGCGCAAGCATTTTGATCGTTGAGTGTGTTACAAGCTGAACAGAATCTTTCGCTAGCAACCGTAACAACCGAACCTGGGAACGGAGGATCCCAATGCAAGACGCGGATTAGACAGCGAGCGAGAATGAGTGCGCGAGACAGCGATAAAACGGGGACAGCGAGGGAATATTAACACTCCGTTGCACCGGAGCTAGCCGCCTGCAATGTCAAGCCTAGATCCGTTCCGGACGGGTGAAGCCATTTAGTTCAACGTCATGGATCACCGAACCCGAACCAGTAATCTCTCCATTTCAAAAACACCGCAAGTCGTCTTTCGGTGCATCCGTTTGCTTTGCGACCTATTGTGGTGGTGGTTGAGTCTTGTCCTTGACATGATTTGCCAGCTCTTCTGCAATCGAAACAACCTCAGGATCCACGTCTGTTTTGCATTGCTCGATTGCTGGAAGTATCCATGCAGATGTTTGATGGTCAAATGCAATTGTAGGCTGCGCATCAAATGTTTGTTGTAACTGAGTCAGGACAGTCAATCGCGTCGCTGAGTCCCCGGAGTACAAGGCATTCGTCGTGGCCTGTGCACTTGCCGAAGCCATCCCAATCATCGCCATCATCATCCCGGCCAGCACTCGAATGGCTATGAAGCCCACGATTGCAGCACCAGTCGCAATCAAAATGCCAATCAGGGTACTAGCGATGGTGAAACGCCAGACTCGCTTTCGCCATTTGCTTGGTTCTACTACAGCGGTGGACATTTTGATGTTCCTTGTGGATTGAGTCGCAGAACGACTTCGTGGACCGAGCCCCCACTAAAATGGTCTCTACAAGTTAGGACGGACCGACGGGGGCTCTGGTTCAACATCTTGTTCTGCTTCTTTTAGACGTGAGAAAACGTCGCCATCCGGGATGGAGTTTGGTTCCCAAAGTCGGTCATGTTGGCAAGAGTATTCATAAACCCACATCGTCCCGGTGCTCGTATCATAGCCCGTATACGCCGCTTGCCCAACTCCTGAGTCAAAACCTGAATACCATTTCATCGCTTCCGTGGCTCTGAAGTCAATTTTTGGCGGATTCCACCATTTCGGCGAATCGCCGGTGGCCTGGTGCAACGGCGGCGGGCCACGGACCACTCTTCGCGACGCTTCTAGGCCTCGGTCATCTTTGCTTACGGATTGACGCGAATACTGCTCACGCAGCAAGTGAACCGAGTCAGCCCATTTTCGTGCAGTATCCGAATGCAATTCGATTTTGTACGCCAGCTGGTATTCACAACATGACCGCGGTTGATCTAGATACTGCATCGTGGACGATTTTAGCGATTTTTTGTGCGTCCAGTGTACGGAATCTGTACTCAATTTGACCGGACCAATCATCGCGATAGAGAGCAGCATCGTGAGCGATATACAAGTTGTATTCATCCGAAACAAACGAAATCTTCAAGAACCGTGGGTCGTCGAAAGCAGTGTTAATTAGCCGTCTTCGCCCGCGGAATGCAATGATATGGTCTTCAGATACCGCAATTGATCCAGCGAACCACTGACGTTTCCAGTTACACGCACGACCGGGCGCACGGAAGTTCCGAAGCGTGACCGAGCAGAAAAGATGCTCGCAGACGAGCAAACGATCATCTTGCGGTATAAGCGCATCCGCCTCGACTGGCAAGCGAGCAATCCCAAGCATTCGAAGTACATTCATACGTGTCGAAACTCAAGTCTGGATTTCGATCGGGCAACGTCCGCGATCACCGATGTCGCGGCAAGTAAACTCACCATCACGAAACGGCCGATCCGCGATTTCGGTTCATCGTCTTGATCGTCGACCATTCTGCGGCGATAAACGATCAGCGTGCTGGTTTGACTTGCCGTTCATTGTCAGCGATTCAAGTCGGGCGTCTTCTTGCTATTTTGAAGCACGCCGAGCGAAGAACACGGCGTTATGCGTCGAAATTGTCCTTGTTACTTCCGTTTATTCTTAGAGTTGACAACGAAGACCATTATACCTATCGCAATGGCAATCGTCACGAGTGCAGGCAGAATTGCGGCCATGAGGTTTTCTCCTATATTTTGCTTCGAATCGTTGAACTACAAAATCACTTGTTGTGTGGTGGGGAATAATCGGACCTGCGGACGACTGATCGCCGCATTCATCGCGATGTCCAACCCTCGCTGGTTGATGATCGCCTGCGGTAACCGAGCCGCCGCCAAAAGACTATAATTTCGAAACTCGCGTTATCGGCGGCTCCGGTTCACCGCTTGGTTCTGCTCTTTTGCGATTCGAGAAACGCTGCGATCTTCTTTGTCGCTTCGAGTGAATTATCGTCCAGAATCAATTTGGGCGAATCCGAGCTTGGTGTATTTGCGTCCATCGCGTTCTTCTGCTGGATGGTCGTATTGGATTTGTGAAACACGGTTGGAACGTAACCCGCCAACACATCAATGCCCTCGGGCATCTTCAGCGCGTCCAGATTAACGACTTCGTTCTGGACGAAAATTGTAAGCGTCGGTGGAATGGCCTCGGGGGTTGCTGTGAACTCCATCGCACCGAACGGCTTTCGCACATGTTTGAACCACTCGTCGATACGAGCTTGGTCACCAATCGAGAAGATGACAGAGATTCCATTCCCTTCGGGAACACGTGTGACCCAACCAAGTCCGTTGGGTTCTTTCAGGTGTGACAATCGAATTTGTCGAAGGTCGCTCGTACACTCGGCCAGTTTCTCGATCAGCCGATTCAAATCATCGGTCGATTTGATCTCGAAAGCATATTGATTGACGTCATTCGGCCACTCAGAGAACCATGAGTTCCATCCGGTGGAACGCGATGACTCGTTCACCAATTCCCCGGTTCCTTCAGGCCAACTCGGAGATATGTAAGCAGGTTGACCCTTGGTGACAACAATATCAGTGCCGCCTTCAGCCAGGGCAATCTGTTTGTCCACTGGTGCGAACGCGAGGCAGATCGCTGCAGTTAACAGTCGACAATGGATCATGTGATTATTTCCTTGGGCAGGACGTTTGCATTGACCGAATGCGAGGTGTTAACTCAACGCAAGTCAAAAACGCCTGATCGAGAACTTCAGTCCAATGATGTGTTCGTGCGTTTTTCTCGTACTCGTACTCGAACTCAGTGAGTCCGCGCGGGCGGACGAGCGGTACTCCAACTCGGACATTATAGCGATCCCGCGCACTGGTCCGCAACAACAGAGACCGGCCCGATCAAAGATTGGCATTGCCGAAGTTCGGACTGCCATCGAGTACGAGTACCGTTGCACTGAGTACGAGTACGAGGAAATCCGGTCTTCGTCGGCGTTGAGCACGAACGCTACCGTCCAGCGGGCCGCGGCAGAGGACATGGACTTCAAAAACCGCGCGGCCCAC
>JBGSHV010000143.1:0-93034 GCA_041752005.1 Pirellula sp.
GTTATCGGTGCACCACTGGGGCTCTGCGATTTTCAATTCGATCCGGCGGGTATCGCACGCCAGTTGCAGTTGCTGACGGAATCTACGATTGGAGGCCACGCCCCCTCCTACGCACAGCCGCTGCAAGCCTGAGCGCTCGACGGCCAACATCGATTTGCCGATCAAGCAATCGAGGACCGACTGCTGGAAGGATGCAGCCACATCCGCTTTGTCCCGATCCGACAACCGAAGGGTCGACCAATCCTGCCGACCTGAGCCGGCAATGCGATATCGGACCGCCGTCTTCAATCCCGAAAAACTGAAATCCAGCCGAGAGCGGTCGTCAAGCAGCGGACGTGGAAAAGCAATGGCATTGGGATCTCCGGTTTCCGCGATTCGCGACAAATGAGGTCCACCAGGAAACGGCAAACCCAACATCACCGCCACCTTGTCAAATGCCTCGCCGGCCGCGTCGTCGATCGTTCCTCCTAAGTAAGTCCAATCGATGGCGTTGGCGCACTCATAGAGACTGGTGTGGCCGCCACTGACAACCAATCCCACGCAGGGAAAGATGGACTCGGACTGGCCGAGACCGCATGCGTAGATGTGGGCTTGAACGTGATTGATGCCAATGATCGGTTTTGACCAAGCCAGCGCCAAAGCCTTGGCAGCCGACAATCCAACCAGCAACGATCCGGGCAGTCCTGGATGCGTCGCCACGGCGATGGCTCGGAGTTGGGAAGGTGTCACGCCGGCTTGCTGGATGGCCGTTTCGATGACGGGCAAAATGCGTTCCAGATGGGCCCTGGCGGCAATCTCGGGAACGACACCCGAGAATCGTTCGTGCAGTGCGTCCTGAGTCGCCACGCATTCCCCCAAAACGCGTCCGTCTCGGGTGATGACCGCTGCGGCGGTTTCATCGCATGTCGATTCGATTGCGAGCAAGCAATGCATGGGAGTACCGATGGCCAGAAAGTGTTGTGATCAATTCGCTGCAGGAGGCTGGGAATCCATCTCCGAACCCATCCGCGTGCGGATCAAATGTTGGATGCGAGGCCATTCGCTTTCGACCGATTCCATCGCCAGGGGATAGGCCAAAGGGATGGCGTAGGCGATCCGCTGCATCGACTTGTCGTCGGCCAACAACAGCGCTTCGAGCCAGTCCTCGAGCGAATCGAAGTCGAACAGCAGCACCTCCGCCACTCGGATGGAGTCTTGAACGACGAAATCCACACCCAGCGGCAATAGGTATCGCAGCAAATTGGAAGACTGGGGCAATCGGGTACGTCGGATGATGTCGACGCTCCGCAATTGGCCGTTGCGGCCCATGCTGGCGAAACGCTCGGCAATGAGTTTCTGGGCATGCACCGATCGGCATCGCACGAGAGCGATCGAGGCCAAATCGGCGATGGTAGCGCGATCTCCCACCATAAGTTCGAGCAGTGACTCTTCGTGGCCGTACAAAGCCCGCCGCGAAGCCAATTCCAAAACGGCGATTGCGAGTGGTGTGGGGGTGGATTCCTCAACCCAATCACGGAACCCGCGTTCAATCCATGCAGATCCATCACCTCGCAGGACCAAGGCCTCCAAGGCGATGGCGATATCGGATGGCTGTCCATCCTCGAAGTCCAACTGCAGCGACGACGAGGTGCGCTCGAGGGCCGTAGCGCGCTCGCGCATGGCGACGATCGGTACGCGGAAAAACACCTTCGAGGTCTGCTTGAGTTGCTCGATCGCGTCCAGATGGGCCATGAAAAGCGACGGTTCGCAGACGGACAATGCCTCCACCAGTTTGCCCGCGCAGCGGCATGTGCGGTCGGTCAGTTTGCGACCCGTCGACATCTCCTCGGCCCGCTTGAGGCATTCAGCCACCCGATCCGCTGGGATGGGCAAATGGGAGATCAGTGGGAAATCGGGAAATGCAGCTTCGGGTCCCCAGTCATCCCAAGCTTGAAAGACGGCTGGCAAAATCCGTGGATCGGTCGCATAGGAATTGGTGATCAATTCCAAGGCAGCCGTCCGAACCCGGGGATCCTTTTGCCCCATCCAAACGATTAGTTGCGCGTCGGACACAGACATCTTGAGTACACTGATTGAGCGCCACTGGAACGGCGTCCCGCTCGGACCCCTTTTCCAAAAAAATGAAGAATTGCGTAGTTCAAAGGATGACCCACGGCATGACAATGAACAACTCCAAATGGTTCCTTTCGCCCACCCTCGGCTTGATCGCTTCCCTCGGCCTGTCCAGCTGGACCCGACTCGCGGCCGAAGATCCGGAGCCACCGCAGTCCGTGCGTCCTGAAGCGCAGACCGCGGACTGGGCAGTGCAATGGTGGATGCCGCGCCACGAAGAAAAACTAAAGGAAAAGGGCAACCTCAAGGATTGCCAATTGGTCTGGATCGGTGATTCGATCACGCATGGTTGGGAAGGGGAGGGCAAGGAGATATGGGAAACGCGCTACGCCAAATACGAACCATTAAACCTAGGCTTCAGTGGCGATCGCACCGAGCATGTCCTATGGCGACTCGATCACGGTGCCGTGGAGGGATTGAAGCCTAAATTGGTGGTGATGATGATCGGCACCAACAACGCCGGCCATCGTTCCGAGCCCTCCGAACAAACCGCTGCGGGGATCCAAGCCATCGTCGAGGATCTGCGCAAACGGCTGCCGGAAAGTAAGATCCTGCTGCTCGGTATCTTTCCGCGCGGCGATGGACCTGAGGACGCGCTACGAAAGCTATGCGTGGATACCAATCAGCGCATCGCCAAGCTGGCCGATGGCAAGCAGGTTCTGTTCCTCGACATCAGCAAAGCCTTCCTCGATGACGCCGGAGGACTGCCGGCTGAAGTCATGCCAGACAAATTGCACCCCAATCGACGCGGCTACGAAATCTGGGCCGAAGCCATCGACGCCAAACTAACCGAACTGCTTAAGTAGCACGGCATTGTAGAGTCGTCTTTCGCTCCGCGAAAGATTCGAGAGGCGCTACTTTCGCGGAGCGAAAGACGACTAAAGAAATGGAGAGTCGCTACTTTCGCGGAGCGAAAGGCGACTATGGAACGTCATTCCATCGCCGTAGCGCACATCAACGGCTGCCTTCGTACCATGGGCACAACCATCGCCGTAGCCATAGCAGTCCAAACTCGGCGATCAGGCCGATGAAGCCCAGGATCACCAAGTAAACGAAAACGATACTCATGTTCAAGACCCGGGATTGCATGCGGATTTGGTAGCCCAATCCGGCGTCGCTGACGACCATCTCGGCCGCGATTAAGAAAATCATGGCCGGACCAATCTGCATCCGGATGCAATCGATGACGTTGGGCAAGATCTGCTTCCAGATGACTTCGTAAATCACTTCCAGCTCCGAGGCGCCCAACGTGTAGGCCTTGTTGATGGCCTCATCGGTTACGTTGTCACGGACGGCTTGGTAGATCGCCTGGGCCATGGAAAAGAAAATACCAAGAGCGACCATGGACGTGAACATCTTCTGATCGGTACCCGCAATCGCAAAGTAGATCGGCATCATGGCCGTGGGCGGAATCTTCGACAAGAACATGACCACTGGGCTCAACGGTGCCTCGATCCAGCGGTAAGCCCCCATCAGTACACCCACGAAGATCGACGCCAAGACGCCGACCCCAAGCCCCACGATCAATCGCCACAGCGTGGCCCGCATGTCGCTCCACACCATGGCTGGTTTGGGGTTTTCCGGCGTTCCTTGGATTTGAAAAATCCGCTTCAACCCTTCGCCCAGCTTTTCGAACGAAGGGATGGTCGTCTGCTTGGGATTGATAACCGTCTGGCGATTCGACAGCAGTTCGTAACTCACCAGGAGCACGACCACCCCGCCGACGGCCAGTACGACAAACAACCAAATAGGAATCGCGCGTCGAATCATGGCGAGCTGGTCGTCTTACCCAGCCCATCTACGTAGGCTTTCATGTAGGACGTGTCGAAATCGATGACCCCTTTGCCGGTCCCGAACGAAACGTCGACGGCGGTCGGGGTGAGCCCATACTGCACGCAAAACTTGCTCACGATCGGCATGGTTTCTTTTTGAAACGTTTCACTTCCGAACAATCGAATCGCATCCTTGGGGTCGGAGTAGAAACGCGTCTGCTTGACCACGGTCTTCATGTCCGCCAACTCCAGGCGAGCGAAACGAGCCCCGATCCCGACCAAGGTTGCGTCGGACGTTTTGGGATCGGTCATGCGTTGGTTCATGGTGTAGAACATTTCAAGCAACGCATTTGCGAATTCCTTTCCACTCGGTTTGTCGAGCGAATCGCGGCCGACAACGACCATGTCGATGATCTCTTCTGGGATCAACTCGGAACTAAACAGAACCTTGGCATCGCTTCGGCTGCGGATCGATTGCATCACGAATGGATTCCAAACCATGATCGAAGGAATGCTCGCGTCTTTGCCTTGGAAGGCCTGTGCGGCTTGCTCAGGATCCATTTGGCTGAACGGGAAATCGGCGGGCTTCTTGCCGAGTTTCTCAAGGCAGCGATCGAAGCAGAACTGCGATACGCTCTTCTCCAAGCCGCGTGTCGTCTTGCCTTGAAGTCCATCGACCGTATCGATTCCAGCGGTGATGCATGCATCGGCACCGGCGCTGGTCGACGTGGGCATGATGGCCACGGATGAGCGTGAGCCCGCCGCGCCTAGGATATCGATATTGGTGATGCACACCGCATCGGCTTGGGAGTTGCCGTACAAGGTGATGCACTGGTCGTAGCTGGCCAGCAGCAACTCGATGTCGATGTTGTACTTCTTCTCGATGGAACCCATCGCCCCGGCCTTGCCATCGATGAGTCCGACTTCATCGGCCACACCGAAGATGCTCCACGAGGGATACTCGCTCCATGCCAGGGTAAACTTTGTCGGTGGCTTGGCCGCAGCCCCCGAGGGAGTGCCGGGACCTGCCGTGGGCGCCGAGCCCGGGGCCGGGCCCTTCGCATCGGTGCAACCGAAGATCGGCGCGAAGACGGCTGCGCCACAAAGCAACATCGCGAGGCGAGAAAGTTTGATTTTCATGAGAGCGTTTCCTTATTGGACGAATAGTGGGTACGAATCTGTCCCGAAGCCTAAGCTTCCGGAATCTTGGTTTCGTGTTGGGCATTGTCCTGATCGGACGCCTTCTTATCCGACAGACCGATGAGCGCATCGAACTCATCGTCTGCGACCGTGTTCTGCGCGTATTCAAGGAACTCCGATTCGGCGCGTTTGGAGTCCATGCCTGCCAACTCGCGCGAGACGCGTGCATTGGCCGAAGCTTTTTGACGCATGTCCCGCAGACGTTGCAATTCCTCGGAGGTTTTGTCGTTGGAGATCCCATTGACCATGTCGGCGATTTGCTTTTCCTCGGTGGCCGAAAGGATGTCCGCAACCGCGTCGTGCTTTTCTTCCTTGATTTTATCCAAGTCGCGCATGAGCGACTGGATTTGCGTTTTGTGGCCGTTGACATTGGTGACCAAGGTCTTCATGTCATGGTCAAGTTCGGTAGCATGCTGTTGCTTTTCAGCCAAGGTGCTCGAAAAATCCTTGAACGCCGCTTGGCATTTGGCGTACTCGGGATCATTCTTGACCGCCGTGATATCGCCGTTGTACTTTTCGACCAATTGCTTGGCACGCGCCGCGGCGCCGGACTTGAGCTTTTCCAGTTTCTGGATCTCTTCGGTCAACTGACGCAGTTTGGCTTTCTTGCTTTCTTCCTGGGCGATCATGGCGCTGATCGCATCTTTGTATTGATTGAGTCGATTCTTCTTATCTTGAATGATGCGGTCGTAATTGGCGGAGATGACCGTCGGATTGGCGCTCAACGCATCGGCGGCCGCGTCGACTTTGCCGGTGAACAAATACTTAATGGCTCGAAATAGTCGTCCTATTGCGGAAAACATAGGTTCACTTCTCCTCTGGGGCTGCTCTTGGAAAAAAGGGGTTCGGATTGGAAAGGGCTGGATGCGAGCTATGGAAACAACAAAATTGGATTCGATCTCGAACACGCGTGCCGTACATGCAGGCGGAAAATGTCTGGAGATCGGTCACTCTTTTAAGTAGTTTTCGTAATCAGGTGAGGATTCCAGTTCACGCATGCGTTCTTCCGAACGCTTCGCTGCCTGGATCGACTGCGCAAGTTCTTCTTGCAAGGTGTCCATATCCCGCTCTTGGTTTCGATCGACAAACTTACCAAAGGTTTGGACCGCCGCCTTGAGGTGATCGGCACTTTCACGAGCTTCTCGCAAAAAACCCTCGCGTTGCTCGAGAACGTGCTGGCGTTCCTCCCCGGAAAGTTTTTCCGCCAAGTGGAACATCTGCAGGGATTGCTCGAGTTGTTCCGTCGCGGCCCAGAACAATTGACGTGCCTGCTTGACCACCGCCATGCTTCGCAGCTGGATACCCGGGGTCTGCGCCACGCGTTCGATTTCCGACCGATTGCGGCGCAGGAGGTTCAGATAATCCTCCGTCCTCGGATCACGATCGGCCCGCAATCGATTCTCAAGATCGTTGAGTTTGGAATCCTCGCGCTGGAGCTGATCCGCGATTTGATCGCGCAAGGCTTTTTCCGAAATGGCATCCAGCTGGAAAATGAAACGGGTCGCGAACCAACCGATTCCGAACAGCACTCCGATCAATCCGGCGGCATTAAGCCAATCGACACCGCCAGCGGCCCACGAAAGCAGCCATGCGGTGGCACCACCTACCATCGGCAATACAACCGATGGGGCGACGAACAGCTCGTTCAAGATTCGCTTGCGCAGATCGTCCAATGGGTTCCTCGAAGGATGAAAACGTCAAATGGGGCGGTGGAACCTAAAACGGGATTTGGCCAACAACAAAGGTTACCCGTGTCGCGCCGGTGATCTCTTCGGTGGCCACACGCATCCGCTCCTGCGGGATACCAAGGCCGAGCAAGTACTGCAACGCGGTTTGGCCACGTTCCTCGGCCAACTTGCGGTTGGCTTCCATGTTACCAGCCTTGGATGCGTTGCCGCGAATGATCAAATAGTATTGCGGCCAGGCCTGCAATTTCTGAAAGAGTTCGTCGAGGGTCCGCTTGCTTTGATCCGAGAGATTGGAACTGCCACGGAGGAACACCAACTCGGGGACACTCAATGTTCCAACGGTCACCAATCGACTCCACTGCGCGTCGTTGAGCGCCGCCAGACTGGCTTCGACCCGAACCGATTCGGACGCGAGTCCCGGGTGAAAGTTGCGCGACATCAAGGACTCAAGGGGCCGATCAAAAAAGTATCGATTGAAGGGGCCTTCGGCCACGGACGCCGGAATCGATCCGGCTTTGGCCAGCACGCTCGAAATCCGTGCCAGCATGTCTTCGATGTGGACCAAGGCGCCTGCGCGTTTGCCAAAGTGCGCAAAGTTCTCTTGCGTGTTCTTCCATTGGATTCCGCGAAACAATCGCTTGGCCTGTTCCTGGGTCAACTCCTGCTTGGTCTGCTTGGCATCGTCGAGGAGCAACGCAATAAGCTTGTCTTCGTCACGGTAGGCGTACAGCGCCGTGAAGTAGGCCTCCAACACCGATTCGACCACAGGCCCATTCTTCAACAAGTAATCGCGACTGACGACCAACGTATCGACGATGTAGCCGGTGAATCGCGAACTATCGACCAACACTCCGAGTTGATCGTTGGCCAAGATCTGACTCACGTAGGGCTCCCATGTCACGTACACTTCGTTGGTGGTCGGACTGGCGGCCCGGTACCGAGCCATCAAGGCTTCAGGAGAATCTACGGTGATCAAGGCAGACGCGGGGATCTGGTTCAAGTCAAAGTCTTGCATGACGACACGCGTCAACGTTTCGCTCGGAGAGTCTCCAACGAGAACGAAACGGACCTCGGAATTATTGAGACGATCGACATCCGAAAATTTGGCTTTGTAGGCCAACATCGCATCGGCCCCTCGGGTTTCATCCAAGATGGCGACGATCGTGGCCGCGGGATAATCCATCTTAGAAAACGTCTTGAGCAATGCATCGGCGGGAAATGCAGCCAGTTGCAACTCACCCTTCTCGAGGGCCTCGGCCCGCTTGGTGTAGTTGGCACCATCGTCCACATTCTTGATGCGAATCCCCCGACTAGCCAACTGCTTGCGAAATTCCTCACTCCGCAGGACGGCGTACCCCGAGAAACTGTCCAGTCCGAGATTCAACTCGTGCGAATAACGGCTGGCACCCGACGTTGCGGCGATCTGTTGATCTGCTTGCTCGCGAGCCTGTTGCTGCTCTTGCTCGGACCGTACGGGAACCACGACCAACCGCCAAATCGAAACGCCGATGGCCAGTAGCGCGATCCATATGAGGGCAACGAGAACTATTTTACCTTTGGTCACGGCTCTGCTTTGGTATGGGATTATCGGTTATCGGGCCACTTGGGGTTGGTTCGGGACCGTCTTTACCAGCCACGAACCTCAACCTTCACAAGCTTTATTTTACGCGTTCCTAGGCTGAGATGCCTTATCTCCAGGGCGCGAGCCACCGCAGAAGCAGGCTCGCAACCGGAGATGCAAGCTCGCGACCGGAGATATCGGCCTTGTATGGTACCATGGATTGCCTGCGTTCTAAACCGTTCCGCTTCGGAGCACGGACACCATGGGCAGCTCGGATCGCGAGCCAAAAGCAATCGAAATCATCACGCGCATCCCGCGGTTACCATCGCGGCCCGAGGATGCGCACAAAGGCATGTTCGGACACGCGTTGCTGGTCGGGGGTGTCCATGGGATGACCGGTGCCGTAACCATCGCCGGACTGGCTGCTCTCCGCGTTGGAGCTGGGCTAGTGACGCTCGCGGTACCTATGTCGGGGCAACCCATCGTGGCTGCTGCGAACCCCTGCGCGATGACGCTGGGACTCGCCGAGGACGGGGACGGTCGATTGATCCCACCCGCATTAGCCTTGCTGCAGACCCGCATGCGACCTGGCACGATACTTGGGATCGGTCCCGGGCTTGGACGAAGTCAGACATCGGATGAAATTGCCGTAACTCTTTTCAAGTCATGGACCGCAACAGCGTTGTTCGATGCCGATGCCTTAAATGCTCTGGCATCCAGCGATGTCTGGCGCACCATGTTCACAGACGAACACGCTCCGGTTCCCTTTCCACGAATCATGACACCCCATCCAGGCGAATGGAGCCGGTTGTGCGGTGTCCCTGCCAGCGATACCGACCAGCAGCGGGACGCGGCGCATCGTCTGGCGGCGCGGCTCGGTGTTGTGATCGTGCTCAAAGGAAACCGAACACTGGTCACCGATGGCTCGAAGTCCTACGTCAATACCACGGGCAACCCCAGCCTCGCGGTCGGTGGAAGTGGTGATGCACTGTCAGGAATCATCACGGGGCTTGTGTGCCAAGGGCTCCCGGCCTTTCAAGCCGCCGTCCTGGGCGTGCATCTGCATGGCTTGGCAGGTGATCTCGCGCATCGCGAACTCGGAACCCCCAGCACGCTGGCCACGGACTTGATCAACAGCCTACCGGCCGCCTTCCGTGGACTCAGTCGCGGATCATGAAGGCAATACGCCCTCGAAGAGTCGTGAACCGATGCGAATCAACGTCGCTCCCTGTTCGATCGCGATTTCAAAATCACCGCTCATCCCCATCGAGAGCTCGTTCATGGCCAAGGCGTACGTCACATTCCATTGATCGCGAGCCGATCGCAACGCCATAAATTCGCGTCGGACTTGATCGGGCGGGGCATTGAGCGAACTCATCCCCATCAATCCAACGATCCGCAGTGAGCCTCGCATGGATTCATTGGCGATGTACGACTGCAACCATGTTTCTGCTTGCGGCAAACTCAGACCCGTTTTACTCATGTCGTCGGTGAGATTGATTTCCAGTAGTGCATCGACCACCAAATCCTGAGCCGATGCATCGGCCGTAACTTGCTCGGCCAGCCGCATGGAGTCCAACGAATGCAGAAGGGATAGATGGGGCAGACTGCGTCGGACTTTGTTCCGTTGCAAGTGTCCAATCAGATGCCATCGGATGTCCGAGGGAAGCTGCTCGGCCTTTTCCCAAAGAGACTGCGGTCGGCTCTCCCCCAGATCCCGGCAACCGGCCAAAAACAGGGCTCGCGTCGCGTCCACCCCCACGTATTTGGTCACGCCAACGATCCGAATATCCTCAGGGGATCGGCCCGCCCTCTGGGCAGCATCCCGCGCCATTCCCTGAACATCCTGGTAATTCTGGAGGACTTGTGCCTCGTGTGCGGACGTTGCGTTCATGGAACTCCCGTAATTAAAATGTTTTCGCAATCGGATTGCATTTGGATCCCGAATCGCTACGATGATGGAATCCGGCAGACCGGGACAGGAATCATTTACCAGGCAAAGTTTTTCAAGAGTTGGGATTGTACGGCATGCGAGACTGGAAGGATCGTTTAGGAATCGTCGCTTCGGTCGCTTGTGCGATCCACTGCGCCGTCACGCCTGTTCTGATCGCCGTTTTGCCAACATTGAAGTTCACTGAGTGGATGGCGGACGTTCGATTTCACCAGGCCGTTGCCTTGATCTGCTCGGCCTTGGTCGCGATTTCGATTTGGCCTGCGTTTCGCCGTTATCGCGATTATCGGATCCTATCGTTGTCGACTTCGGGACTCGGATTGATCATTGCCGCTGCTTTCCTGATGCCGCACACGTGCTGCTCACTCAATCCGACGGATACGAATTTAACCGATACAACAGTTCATTCAGTAACAATAGATCCACATGCTGGCCACTCGCATGCGGGTCATTCGCACGCAGCGCATTTGCATGCAGGTCACTCGCATGCCTCACATGCAGATGGTTCGGGGACTTTGGCCGCGGTCGGGCAATCTTCAGGCGTGTCCAGCCACGACGACACCTCGGCTGCCTCCGCTCCTGTCCTGGCAGGGGTCGGCGTGTTGCAGCCTTGGATGACGCCGCTGGGTGGCTTGCTGCTGATCATGGCGCACACACTGAATTTGCGACGTCGCTTCCGGTGCCAGTCGGCCTGCTGTGCGGGAAACCACGCAACGGAAACGCGATTGCTCGTCTTGCCAAGCGAACCATCGCAATCTGCAAGATCTTTGGCGCGGGCCTCCTAGCGTCGAGCAGCAGCAGTCCCCATCGTCGGACACTGCGTTCTCAGAAAACTCGGCTGGCAACTCTTTAGCCGTCGATCGCTCACATGCACCTCCTCTACGACGAAGTCAAGAATGGTTGCATCTATCGCAATAGCTGGGATCGCAAAGGCTAGGATCACTGCGCAGCACTCAAAGGGCCGAGGAAACGCAACAGCTCCTTCGTGGCAGTATCTTCATGCGTCCCCAAATTCTCGTTGAGTTTGCGATGGGTCGTCTCAGAGGCACCGAAAACCGTAACGGGCACATCGGCCTCCCGAAGCGCGTTCCCCAGCCGCTTGGCCTGGGCCGAAACGTCTGGGTGATCGCCCACATGTAGGATCAGAAAAGGTGGAATCTCTTTACCTTTGCCAACATGTGTGACGCAAGAAAAATCGATGTGCTTCTTTGGGTCATTGCCAAACTTCACGCGATGCCCAAATTCTGGCAATGGCAATCCATGCAAGGTTTGTCGATACTCCGCCGTCATGATGATCGCTGGCAAATCGTAGGTATCTCCATCGACGGGCACGCAGCCACGCAAATCCGCGAATGGCACACCTTCAGCGCTCAAGTACCGTTCGTCGATGCATAGCAGTGCCGCGAGCTGTGCACCGGCCGAATGCCCCATCACGAAGATTCGTTTCGGATCCCCGCCATGCGCTGCGATTTCGCGATGCACCCAACCCATCGCTTTGGCCACGTCGCCAATCAACGTCTCCATGTCCACCTTCGGAAGTAGCCGGTAATTTGCCGAAACAAATACAAAACCTTGATCGTTAAACACCTGAGGTTTGACCTGAACATCGCTCTTATCGCCTGTCTGCCAACCTCCGCCGTGAATCCAAAACACGACCGGGAGATCCCGAGCCCCAGAGGGCGCATAGATATCGAGCACCTGCTCTGCTTGAGCCGATTCCACATAAGGCACGTTCGTAACCGCTTTGCTCGGTGATGAACTGCTCGGTGATGAACTGCGCGGTAATGGACTGAGCGGTGATGGACTCTGCCCCTGAACGCTATTTCCAATAACGGCCATCGTCACTACCAGCCCGACAACTCGCATGATTCGCATGATGACTCTCATTCCCTGGTTGGCAACGGCAGCGTGGGATCACCGAAGCACATGAACTTCATTGCCTGAAAGAAGATGCTCGGGGGATACCAATCCGAATTGGGTTTCAACGTCGCAAGCTGTTGCTCTTCGTAGTAGCATGCGATGGCCCCGGTCCAACACTCACCCAGCGTGGCATCCGGTGTCTCGTCGTAGGATTTGGCAAAACCAGTCAACAGCGCCAAGCCACACGGTTGGCTACCGGTATTGCATCCGATGTAGGCGATCGCTCCATCGGCGTTGCGTCGCAACAACTGTTCGCCCAAACCTGTGGGATTGTTCGTTCCCGTTTGGTAGCACGCTGGAGGGGGCGGTGGTTGGTCAAACGATTCACCCGCGTTGGTTCCTACATGCGCCTGTCCAGCGGTGTCGACGTAGGCTTCGTAAGGGGGAAGTGTCGCGAAGCGTGCTGTTGAACAGCCCGCAGATAGAACGATCGGAAGCCGATCCGCGTTGGAGAGTCGATCCAGGGCGGACAATGGAAAGCATTGCTCCCAGCAATCGTCGCGACCATGCCCGGCGTGCATCACTAATCCAGTGCCCGCGTTGAGCAATGCCATCAAAGCCTCCTCAGTCGGCAGCATCGAAGCTTTCTTTCCAGTGCTTCCATAGTAACGTCGTTCGATACTCCAATTCGCATCCAATCTCGAGGCTGCGTTGTCCATGGTACCGCGACTATCCACCCAGCCATCCACGCTCAAAAAAGCCGCGGTCCGTTCTCCGGGCTTGTCGCGCTCTCGAATTCCTTTTTCGTAGGTCAAGGACTTCGCACACAGCAATGCGACTTCCTCTTGGGTGCTGACCGGCCAACGACCTACGGCGATTTCGGGCAAGTAATCGATGGCATCGAAGTTGATTGGATCTTGTTTGTTGGCCTCGCCACGCACCTCACCAAAATAGCCCCCATGGAATCCATCGGTGCGAGCATTCCAGTCTTCAAAGGAACCGTCCCGCTTGGTCAGATCGCTGAAGTACAAATCGGATGGGTAGAAGGCGTAGTCATAGGCAGGCTTGGTCACTCGATCCAGCACCATGTACCGCACCGGCATGACATCGGCGTCACCTACCAAGAGCACATACCCCAACGCTTTTGCTTTCGAGGCTTCAAAAATATAACGCTTGAGTTTCTCCGCATCGTCTGCACCCTGCGAAGTACGGAGTACCTCCTCAAGAGTCACGAGTGAGGTTTCTCGAGATTGCCGCTTATGTTCGAGGAAGACCGTCATGGCGCTTTGAAATCGGGCCGGAGCAATCACGAGAAAGCGGGCTGGCAAGGGCTCGCGGCCACACGCGGTGGCATCCAAATCTCCAGCAATCGCGCCTGCGACCACCAAGACCATCAGCCCAATGACGACCAATCGGACATAGAATGCTTGTAGAGTCATCGCGCCAATTTCCTAAAAACGAAAACCTAAAGCCATGGATCGCACACTCATTGTAACCTCCGGTGCGACAGGTCGCTGTCCTATGCGCTGTTCCGATAGGTTCGGGAGCGAACTCCATCTACCAAACACTGTCAGAGCGTTCCTCATGCAATCACTTGCCATCTACCTACTGACAGTCCAAACGATCCTTCTGGCCTCAATCCCATCCCACGCCGCCGAGCCGGTAGCGAAACCCATCAAGGTATTTATTCTCGCTGGCCAGTCAAACATGCAAGGGCACGCGCAGGTCCAGACGTTCGATGCCATGCGGTTGAATCCTGTGACGAAACCCTTGCTGGCCGAGATGCGCAACGCCGATGGCACACCGCGGGTTTGCGATCAGGTCTGGATCTCATCGATCGGCTCGTCCGATGAGGAGCAAGTAGGCCGCCTGACAGTCGGCTTTGGCGCACAAGCGGGAGGACCAAAAATCGGCCCTGAGTTTTCGTTCGGGATTTGGATGGACAAACTCCTCGATGAACCGATCGTGATCATCAAGACGGCATGGGGCGGCAAAAGCCTAAACACCGATTTCCGACCACCCAGCGCTGGTCCTTATGAGTTCACCCAAACGCAATTGAACCGATTCCGAACGCAGAACAAAAACATCGATCAGATTCAGGCCGACAAAGCGCAAGCGACGGGTCACGCCTACCGTTTGATGATCGATCATGTTCGCGACGTATTGAGTGATCTCTCACGCGTCTATCCAGACTATGACCCACAGCACGGCTATGAGTTGGCGGGGTTCGTCTGGTTTCAAGGTTGGAACGACATGGTGGATTCGGATACCTATCCCGACCGCGATTCACCTGGCGGTTACGATCGGTATAGCCATCTGCTCGAACTCTTGATCCAAGACGTACGCACCGATCTCTCCGCGCCCGACCTGCCGTTTGTGATCGGCGTCATGGGAGTCGGCGGCCCCACCGAAGCCTACGGTCCGGATCAGCTACGCTACCGCGCTATCCATCAGAATTTTCGCGATGCCATGGCCGCACCTGCGTCTCGACCTGAGTTCCAGAAGAACGTCGCCATCGTTCTGACGGAGAAGTTCTGGGACATGCAGGTCACGCAATTGCGTGAACGTGAACGCACCATCAAACCGAAACTGGACGACCTTGCAAAGGGGATGCAGACTGGCAGTGTGACGCGCGAGCAGGGCCAATCGGGGATCGACAAACTCTACTCCGAAACCTTCAATGAAACCGAACTCGAGATCCTTCAAAAAAGTGTTTCCAACGCTGAGTACCATTACCTAGGATCGGCGGGCATTTTGGCTCAGATTGGCAAGGCATTTGCCGAAACGATGGTGAAGCTGCTGCCATCGATGCTGATGTCCGATGGCTCACTTGTGACGGACGATGCCACCACGCTTCGGGTGTTCATCTTTGAGGGTCAATCCAACATGGTAGGTTCGGATTCGCATGTGGAAGACATTCGTCGATTTCCCCCCTTTGTGGGACTCGAAGCACCGCGGGTTGCTTATCACTGACGCGATTGAGGAAGGACCTTCAAACGCAGTACTTGATCGCCGCGACGGACAACGATTTCGGTCTCTTGTCCAACCTTTAAGGCCTCGATCGCATAGGTGTAATCGTAAATGTTTTCTACCTTGCGGCCCGCCAGCTCGATCACGATATCCTTGGCTTGCACACCGGCTTGGGAAGCCGGTCCATCCTTGGCGACGCCCGAGAGCATGACGCCTTGGATGTCCCCTTGCGCGTAATCGGGAATGGAACCGAGATAAGCCGTCATGGCGGCGCGTGTGCCTTGATTCTCAGGGGCCTTTTGGTCAACGAACTCAGGGATGGAATCGGAACTTGCGATGGCGCGCGTGATCAAGCCCATGAGCTTGGCGATCTTGGCCGCACCTTCGTAATTGAGCAATTCCGGCGTATCGCGCGGTGTGTGGTATTCAGAATGCGAGCCGGTGAAGGCGGATAGGATTGGAACTCCCTTGAGAAAAAACGTACTGGCATCGGTGGGCAAATAGCTGTCGCTCTGCAAGGTGATCGGCAAACCGACCACCGCGTTACGACGTTCGATCTCGGAGGTCCAAACGGGTGACGAGCCGATCCCTTGCAACACCAAGTTGTCGCGCAGTCGACCGATCATGTCGAGGTTGAAACAGGCCACCACGGTCGGATACAGTTTGCCCGATTCGTTCTTTGTTTGCTCTGGATAGATCTCATAGAAGTGATCAGCAAAGTAAGCCGAACCCAGCAGCCCCATCTCTTCACCCGACCAGGCTGCGAACAGTACATCGTGTTTGAGTTTGAGTTTGCCACTCTTCTTTTGACTGGCCAGTGACTGCGCGATCTCGAGCATGCCCGCCACGCCCGATGCGTTGTCATCGGCTCCGCGGTGAATACCGTTGCGTTCTTCATCGCGAGCCAAACTTGATCCGCTTGCACCCGCGCCCAGGTGATCAATGTGCGCGCCGACGATCACCATGGTTTTGCTCGGCGTGTCACCGGCTCGTAGAATGCCGAGAACGTTCGAACCCGTACGCTTGACCTGGCGAACATCGATGGTGGCCCGCAATTCGACGTCGGGAAGGACAAAACCCATCATCAATTCCCCGCGATCTAATTCCGATTGCAGATCGGCTAGCTTGTCTTCCGACTTCTCAAACCACTTTTCGGCAACGGCGTCGGACACGCTGATCGCCGCAATGCTCGTTCCCGATAGCGAACCATCGGTTTGCAAAGGAACCAGTTGTTGGCGAACGCCACTTTTGGGGCCACTGACGACAATCAAACCCTTGGCTCCGCGATCGCGTGCCACCATGGCTTTGTAACGCAACGAACTAAAGCGAGCCAAATGCTGCCTGCGTTCTGGAGTCACGTCGCTGGGCAACTGACGCAGAACGAGGACCCATTTGTTTTCGACGTCGAGATGCACGTACGAGTCGTAATCGGGCTGACCACTATCGGCGGGAGCCACGATTCCATAACCCGCGAAAACAATCTCCGTCGGTTCAATACTCGTCGAGTTTGAGAAGACCAACGGCCGCCAATCTTCATCCAGCTGCCACGTCGAATCGCCCGACTGCAGCAAATTACTCGACAGCAACTCGACTCCCGCCGTGTACGGAAAAGGGAAAAAGTAGTTGCCGAGCTCGTCGCTGCTTGGTTGCTGTTCAACGGGGTCACCTGGAAACGCTTGTGTTCCCGCCGGTTGAATGCCCAAAGTGGATAGGTAACTGGCAACGTAGGCCGTGGCCAATCGTTCACCCGCAGTGCCCGTCAAACGCCCTCCAAGTTCAGGGCGGCATAGGTAATCCACGTGACGTCCGATGTCGGAGGCTTTGAAGTCGTTGTCGCTGGCCGAGGCAGCTGCCCTGGCTATGTTGGCTGCTTCCGCGATGGCTTGCGGACTCGCCGTCAGATCTTGACCCAGCACTGCGGACTTGGTCATGGTCGGATCGAGCTCGGCTTTCGCAGCTCCCAAACCCAACGCGGCGCGCATCGCGGCATCGTTCCATCGAGCGATGAAAATCTGCGATTTCTTATCGGCGGTTCGCGTGCTGGTCCAGGTGAGCTCAGTTCCGTCCGGTGTGAATACGGGAAGTCCATCGAAGCCATCGGTCGTCGTGACTCTCACCGGAGCATGGGCGCCTTGGCTATCGACGGCGTATAGTTCGAAATTACCGAAGCCTTGAAGATTGGTGGCGAAGATCATGTAATCGCCGCTGGGATGATAAAACGGAGCCCAACTCATGGCCGACAGACTGGTCAATCGTTTGGCATCCGAACCATCAATGTTGGCGGAATAAATTTCAGCCGTGGCGCCGTCTTCACTGAACCGACGCCAACACAATCGCGTGCCGTCAGGTGAGAAGAAGGGACCGCCATCGTAGCCAAACACGTCGGTGATCCGACGCACATTTGAACCATCGGCGTTCATGACATACAAGTCCAAGGCCACGGCCGGATCGCGCTCGAAGAGGGTCCGCTCGCGTTCGCTCATGGGCTTGTCATACGCCTCGCGATTGGACGAAAACGCGATGAGTTTCCCATCCGGACTGTAGGAACCCTCGGCATCGTAGCCCAAAGCCTGCGTCAGGTTCTGGTACTGACCAGTGGTTCGATTCCATTCGATGAGATCGAATTGTGGGTCGTAATCCCAAGCATAACGCCGTGTTTGCCCCGAGGCGCGGAACTCCAGTTCGCTCCGTTGCTTGCTGATCGCTTCGGGATCCTGTTGCGTCGAAGCGAACAGCACCCGGTCCCCATCCGGATGGATCCATGCACAGGTCGTCTTGCCGTATCCCGGGGAAACGCGTTCGACATCCCCCGTCTCCCGGTCCATGAAGTAAATCTGATAGAAGGGGTTGGACCGTTCCCGTTCACTTTGAAAAACCATGTAGCGGCCATCGCGGCTGAAGTACCCTTCACCGGCGCGGGCCCCTTCGAAGGTCAATTGACGAGTGCCGGTCAAGAACGCGTTCTCGTCGGCGAGAGCGTCCGAGGCGGTAGCTTCCGAAGTGGTCGCGTCCGATGACTTCTGGGTGGCTTGCGAAAATGCATGTCCGCTAACGAGCATGACGAACGCAGCCGCGCAAATCCAGATGTGGGAAAATCGTAAGTAGTTCATGTGGAAAACAAACTGGCGGGAGGGTTGACGGGACGGCGCTCACGAATCCTGCTTGGATTCGAAAATACGCTGGCAAAACGGAGAACCGCTGGCGACTCCATTAAACAACCAATTGATGCCATGGGCTAGCGCAATCGGACCGGTCCAATGGGCAGGCTTGCAGAATTATGGTACGCTTTTAGGCCTTTTCCAGCCTATTACCATCTCCAGCGACCCATACGGTTTGACCAATGTCCCTCGAGCAATACAGTCTGTGCCCCTGCGGCAATGGGAAGAAGATCAAGTTCTGCAAATGCAACGAGCATTTCCAGGAGATGCAAACCATTCACCGCATGATCACCGGTGAACAAAACGTAGCAGCGCTCGATCGCATCAATGCGACCCTGAAAAGCTTCCCGTCCGAGCCCTGGCTGCTGGCGATGAAATGCGACTTGCTGCTGCACCTCAACGAACTCGAATCGCTTGAGGAAACGTCGGCAAAATTCATTCGGTTGCAGCCCGACAACCCCTTGGCCAAACTCTACCGCTCCCTCGTCGCGGTCGTTCGCGGCAACACCGAAGAAGGAGCCACGTTGCTCCTGCAAGCGGTTGCCGAGTCTGGGGAAGCCCTGCACCCGATGACGGCTACCGTCGCGGTCAATCTGATGGAGATGATGGCCCAGCGCGGCATGATCCTGCCCGCCTTGTTGCACGCCGAGCTGCTTTTGGACATGGGCGAGTCAATGGCACGCGTCGCGGCTGGCGCCTACGAATCTCTCATCGCCCACCCGCAGGCCGGAACGCTGACCCAGGAATCGCTACCTTCGCCCGAACAACCGGAAGGAACGCCCTACAGCGAACGATTGTCCGAAGTCGAGGCGTTGATCTCCAATTTTCGGATCTCCTCGGCCAAGACCAAGCTCGAAGCCATGGCGCGCGAGTTCGGCCCGCAACCGGCCATTCTGCAACAGTTGCTCTACTGCCAACTCATCCTGACCGATGTCGAAGGGGCCGCATCGACCTGTCGTAAATTGGCTGCCAATACCTCGGTGGTTGAGCCACAACGCATCTACTACCAAGCCTTGGCCTACGACTTGTCACCGCGCGCCTGCGGCGTGACCCAAGTCGAAGAACTTTCCATCTACACCATCGAAGATCCGGACTTCGAAAGCCAACTCGCCGCCAGCACGTTGCTCACGCAACTCCCGGTCGAACAGGTCAAAGGGGTGCTTCAAGCTTTCCTCGACGAAGAAGTCCCGCCCAAGAGCGCCTACATTTGCGTGGAACCTATCCTCACCGAGCAGTTCGCCGAAATCGAAGCCCAACGGGCTGGCTCGTGGATCGCTTTCTATGGCAAGCAGACCGACAAGCCCGCCCGGTTGGTCGTCTTAGAACCCACCTCAGGCTATCGCCGACAAATCATCGAAAGCCTCAAGCAAGAGCTCGGCATTCAATCGCTCAAGCGCGAGTTGATTGAGAGTCTCCACGTCACCCCCCTCACCCGGGCTGGCAGTCAGATCGTCGTCCGCAAACAGGTTCCCGCCGAACGGCGCGATGCGCTGCGGGACGCCACGAAGCAACTCTCAATCGATGAAATTTTGTCGACCCCATTCGATTGCCTCGGCAAACGAACGCCGCGCGAGTGCCTTGGGATGTCGGAAACGCGCCTGGCCTTGCAAGCATTGTTGCTCAATTGGCAGTCGCACAACCCACCCGGAATCAGCGACGCAGAGTTCCGACATATTCACTCGGAACTGCAAGTCTCCCAACCTTCACTGTCTGCCGACAACGACGTGTTCGACTTGGTGGGAGGAGCGGCCTACTACTGGACCGACCTGAACACCATCGATGCTCGCAGCCTGATTCAATTAATGCAGTCGGCGTTGACGCGGGCGGTCAACTCAATGTTTGAATCCTTGGTCGCCAAGGGGGAAAGCATGCAGTGGCCCGAAGATACCCAACTCTCAGCCGAATACACGATCCTGAATCTCAAAACGCGGACGTCGACCGATCCGATCCAAGCCGAAGGGCTGTTGGCCCGCGTTATCGAGGTCGGCAAGAAACTCCAACTTCCAGTCGGCAACGCCATCTTGGAACGCTTCGAGCTGCTCAACATGCTCGAGCGACGCACCGAGGCCCGTCAGTTCCTCGAAAGCTCGTTGCGAGAAAACCCCAACGATCCCGTCCTACTGCAATTCATTCAAATGGCCATGATGCAACAGCAGCAAATGGCCGGACGCGGTCCCGCGGCTGGCTCGATTTCTGGCGGCAGTCCTGCTGCTGCTGCTGCGCCTGCTGGTGGGATCTGGACTCCCGACGCCGCCGAACCCGCTTCAGGCGGTTCGGGCGGCAGCAAACTGTGGATCCCTGGTCAGGACTAAGCCTGATGCCAACCGAGTAACCACTTAGCCGAGTAACCCATTAGCCGAGCGCAAACGCTTTCTGCATTTGTTTGCGCACGACGGTCAGCCGTTCGACGTCGCCACCGCCAACTTCGGCCGTGGTCCAGCCACTCCATCCGATGTCATCGAGTCCCTTGACGACTTCACCCCACGGCACATCGTCCTCAGCCGAGGTGATGTCGACAAACTTGTCGTTGGCGCGACTGAAACCCTTCACGTCGATCTTCACACAGCGATGGCCGAAGGCGTTGAGCCAAGCCCGTGGCTGGCCGTACTTCCAATGATTGCCGATGTCGTAGTACATCCCCACCCAGGGACTTGTAAAGCTGTCGACGAACTCGATGAAACGCGTCGGCATTTGTTCGGGCGGTGCATCGTGATCGTAATGCATCTTGTTCCAAACGTTTTCAAACAAGATTGGTTGACCGAGCGCAGCGGCCAGTGGCAATAGTTTTTTGATCTCCGCGCGGGCCCGATCATTGATTTCGGACTCCGAGCCATCGTCGCCACGTCCGACGACGATCAATACTCCACTGCCTCCGATAGCGTGTGCGACGCGCAAGCAGTGTGCAATGTTTTTGACCCCAACCTCGCGCTCCTCAGCCTTCGAGCTGGTCAGACGCTTGCTCCAATGCTCGTGATTGATCGCGTTATGGCAGAAGACACCGCTGGTCTGGACGGCATCGCGAGCTTCCTCAACTGTGAATTTGCCAGCCTCGTCAAAATCGACACCATCGAAACCCGCTTGATCCGCCATCAGGAGGCGATCTACCAGACTCAAACGCTTGCCATTGGCCTCACCTTGGATCATCGTTAGTTTGCACGAGAGTAGGATTCGTTTGCCTTCGGGTGGAACGATCAGACGATGCTCGGAATCCGCAGCCGTAAGTTCGGCCAACGCCGAAGTAGCGGGTGTGGCGGCCATCGCAGCCGCGGTGCCAAGTGCAGCCGAGGTGGCGAAGAAAGAACGGCGATTGGGAGGGATAGCGAACGACGACATGGCAGGAACCTTGATTGCATGCGATGGGAAGGACTTTTCAACAACGTTGGCAGGAGCGGGTTACGAGTAAGGAACCCACGACGCACGTCTGTGAGGAACGGAGGAGGGACAGACGTCTTTTACCATCGTAAACAGTGGGCGCTGCCAGGAACAGTCTCTAACCGGTGGTACGGCTACCTAGCACGCGCCCGACCACCGGCGAATGTTGCACAAAGGGTGGCACGCTCTGAGGATGGCATGCCTTGTGGGTGGCACGCTCTGAGGAACGAAGGGCGTGTTGGTCGGTGCAATCATGGACAAAATCACCACGCCCATCGCTCGCGCTCTGCGCGTGCCAACCATGCCAACCATCCCGTTGCTTCCGATGCGCAATATCGGGTGCCCTAGGCCTGACCCAACGTGTCACACCGATTGGGATATGATGGAAGAACCACGGAAAACATTTGCCCCCATTGCCCTCATCTCAAAGGAATCTTCGCCCATGAGACTCGCTGGCTTGATGAGATCCATTGCCTTCGTGATTACGGCTCTACTCCTATTCATTGCCATCCGGCATGCCGATGCGCAGGACAAACCGCGAAACTCCTTGGATCGCAAGATCGTTCAAAGCGATCCGCGTTCCGGCAAGTATCTAGATAGTCGCGGATCCGCGTTGGGACGTGCGGAAACGCGTGGGACGACTACCCGGTTACTCGATGCCTCCGGACGCAACGCTGGCAGGATCGAAAGCCAGGCCGGCTCATCGCGCATCTACGCATCGAATCGCACGGTTCAAGGTCGTGCGGAAACGCGAGACGGGCGAACCCAATACTTCGACGCGTCGGGACGTAACCAAGGCCGTAGCCAGACTTCGGGTACCACCACTCGCTTTTACAGCCGTTCCGGCAACTACGAAGGACGATCGGAATCGCGAGGCGGGACCACCCGGATCTTCGACCGCAGTGGACGGGCCACGGGCAGCAAGAGGTAGTCTGGTTTTGGGGGGTGTGTGTTGGAGCTGCGAACACATAGCGATCGGATAGCGATCGGATCAGATTTAGACGAACGGGACTCGCTGTTGTGGGAGGCCGGGGGAGCGATTGGGGACAATCGCTCTACACTGGGGGATCATGTTGGTTGCTGAATATTTGCCTTCATTTTTGTTGACAGTGGGTTGATGGTTCCCGTAGCTTAGGGAGAACTGATTAAGGATGGCTCGCACCCTGTTCCTCTTCTCCTATGCCTGATCAACTTCACAAGGCCGGACTCCACTCACTCGCGATGCGTGACTCACTCGCGATGCGTGCCGTCGTATCTTGCGATGGGTGGTTACTTGTGTGGGTTTCCCTACTCTTTCTCTCGATCGATGCTCCGGCTTGGGCCCGTTGTGGTGGTTCAGAACGACAATTGATTTGGCGATTCGCGCCCGCCGCGGAACTCATCGTTTGGAACCATGCATACTCGCCAACAGTAAACGATTTCAATGATGTCCCAGGTCGATCGGGCTTCCTAAGTCGCAGTGAATATTCCGACGTGGACGGCAAAGAATGCACCTTGTGTCGATGCCATCGCGACGACGATCGCCCTGCTTCTCCAGCCCACCATGTGTCTCGATCCTGGACCGGACTCGCCTATATCGACGACGACATCGGGCTCGTGGATCACCAGCAACCGCCGCCCGAAACCATTCTGGCAGACGGAATGCTATTTCTGAGCCGTTCTCTCGGCGTATTGGAACGACCGCCCAAAGGCTAGGGACCGACTCCCATCTTAGGTTCCTCTCACTCTCTATCGGGAGTGGAATGATTATGCGCCAGTGATGATGTGCCAGTGATTTGGGCTCCGTCAGCCCATGGAGAAATTCCTTCTTCCTCGGCCGCGTTCCAACATGTTCAGAAACAACGCATTGAATAAGAAAAAATGAAAATCAAAAATCATATAGCTATTTTGTCCCACCAACTGTGGAGGCAATTCGAGAGTCTCGATCCGTTCCCGCAAATAGCTCAAGGGCTCTTGGGAATGTTGGTCGCAATGTATCTGAGTGCCATTTGTTTTGCGGTTCAGGATCAGTCAGGAGACGCTTCGCCGATTTTGTCCCAGCAGGAAGGTTCGCAAAAATTGCCGCAAGTGGCGTTCGGCCAACAGGCCCCTTTGGTTCCGATACCGACGAATGCCGAGGCTTGGGCCATGTTGCCAAAAGTCGTCTCTGGCCAGCAGACCTCACTTCCCATTTGGGCGCGTGCGGTTGCTGTCCAGCTACCTCGCACTGCGGCAGCGATGTTGCAGCTCGACGCTGCGCATCGGATGCATAGTCCTCTCTCACCGCAATTGCGAGCCAAACTGCGTTGGGGGATCGCGCGCGCCAATCACTGCTCGTACTCAGAAATTTATGCTTTGGCCGATCTCCGCCGGGCCGGAGCAGATGAAGCCAGTGCGCTTGCCCTGACCGTCGATTCATCGACTTTGCCGGTCGAAGAGCAGGACGCTCTTGCGTTCGTAGAAATGTTGACGGTCGCTGCCACCACCATTCCAGACACATTGTTCCAACGACTCGTGGAACAGTATGGTGAACGTGAAGTTGCTGCCATGGTTCTGCTGGCGGCCTATGGCAATTTTCAAGATCGCATCATTCTGGGTTTGAACTTGCCACTCGAAGAAAATGGACCGCTTGCGCCTTTGAATGTCGAATTCGAAGACGGTGCGCTCCAGATGGCTTCACTGATTCCACCCAACGACGGCGAAGCCCGCTACGTGGAAAACGGCAGGGCGGTCGTACCTAGTGATACGGAATGGATGTCCGTCACGTACGATCAACTCCAACGTCGATTGGAAAACCAACGCGATCGCATGCCGCGTCTGCCCATTCCGCAATGGGAGGAGGTTCGGTCCAAATTGCCCGCAGCCATGTCCACCAATCCCACGTCGATTCGCTGGAGCTTGATTAACTACGGATATGCCCACGAGCTGGCCATTCCATGGACAATTGCAACGCGAACGCATTGGTCCGAGGCTCCAGCCGAGCGCATTCTCGAGGAGAGCTTATTCTGGGTGCAGACCCGCGCAATCGAATGCAATTATTGCATGGGACACTGCGAGATGTTGCTCGAAGTGGCCGGGCTCGACAAATCGGAGATTGCAGAGCGCACTCGTTTACTAGCAGAAAGCAATTGGTCCAGATTTCCGCCGTCCGAACAACGCGCCTATGGGTTTGCTCGCAAGTTAAGCCGCACTCCCTGGGAAATGACGGCCGAAGACTACCAAGCACTTACGGGTGACTTTGGCGAAAAACAGGGCATGGCTATTTTTTGGTGGCTTTGTCGCGGCCTTTACATGACGCGCATCTCCGATGGATTCCAATTGCCATTGGAACGCGACAACGTGTTTGACAATCACGGGCCAACAACGGAACCGAAGTAACCGAGCGCAATGCGTCACTTGGTATGCAATCAACCACTACTTTTCTAGGAATCGAACCACAATGAAAATCAAACAACTGTTCTATGCGCAACTGATCGTCGGTACTTTCGCCCTCCACGCAGTCGCCGACGAACCGCCCACGCGGTCGCAAACGACGGATGGTAAACCTGCCACACAAACCCCAGTTGCGGACGACGAATCCCTGACTGCGGAAGCCCAAGGAATTGCCGATGATCTGCGCGCCACGCTGCCCGTCGATTCCGAAGCGATCGCCATGCTCAACGACATCATCGCAGGAAGCCATCTTAGCCCGGAAGATGGATGGTTCCGCTTGGCAAAATCACAGACTCGCTATGACTGGCAATACGCGAGTAAGACTTTTGACACGGATAAAGATGCCGTTGTCAAAGCCAACGAACTGGCCCTGGACGCAAGTGATTTTGAACGGTTGGACCAGAACAACGATCATCAGATCACCGAGTCCGATTTCGATTGGTCCGAACACTCGTTAATGCCTAAGCCCGGATTCATAATGTTTTTCATGGCTGACCGCGATGCAAATGGAAAAGTGACCAAGGAGGAATTTCTGAATTTGTTCAGCATGTTTGGCGGCGAAGATGCAGGCTTCCTGGCCATGGATGATCTGCGCGAAGAACTCCAGCCATCGCCTCTCGGTGATCGCGATCAACGACCTGACCGCCCTAGTAAAAGCACACTCGTGTTGGGCTTGAAGAACCAAGAAATTGGTTCGCTACAGTCAGGACCGAATGTCGGCGATTCCGCACCTGATTTTTCACTGACATCGTTGAACGGAGACACCGTAACGTTGTCGGAGGAATTGGGCGACAAACCCATTGTATTGATCTTCGGCAACTTTACCTGCGGTCCCTTTCGCAGCCAAGCTGGCAACATCGAGAAACTCTACGATCGCTATCGCGATCGAGCGAAGTTCTTTCTGGTCTACGTGCGCGAGGCTCATCCAAGCGATGGATGGTGGATGTCAAGTAACCAACACGCTGGCATCGACCTTTCTCAACCCAAAGAAAACTCCCAGCGTCGTGAGATCGCAGCCACTTGCCAACAACGTTTGGATTTGAACATTCCATTCTTGGTAGATTCCATCGACGATAAAGTCGGTTCCACTTACAGCGGAATGCCAAACCGCCTCTACCTCATCGATCCGCAAGGAATCATCGCCTTCAAGAACGGCCGCGGACCCTTTGGCTTTCACCCCAAGCAGTTGGAACAAGCGCTTGTGTTGATGTTGCAGGATATTGCAACGAAAAAACGGTAGGGGGAGCGATTGAGGACAATCGCTCTACACTCAGCAGAGGAGCGATTGGGGACAATTGCTCGATACTCGGAGGAGCGATTGGGGACAATCGCTCTACACTGTTAGTCGCGACGCATGGAGAAGCCGGTGTAGTGCAGGCCGGTTTCTTCTTCGACTACGAACGCACCGCCAGGTGCTAGGTACTTGGCGATCACTTCGAACGGGGGCAGCTTCTTGCCCTTCAAGGCCGTTACGATGGCTTGGAAGAAAGGGTTGTTCTCCGACATTTGTTCCAAACTATCGATGCTGGCTGGGTCCGTCGCCAAATCGTACATCAATCGCATGCCCTCTTCAGGTCGCTGGTAAGCCATGATCGACATCTCGGCGTTCTTCAATTGTGCCTTGATGCGATCCTGAACCAATTTGAACTCAATCGAATCCGACAAAGGACCATCACCACTCATGTTGAATGCGATGGCTTCTTCCATCGCCGTGAGCGAATCGCTCAATAGCAGTTGATCATCCATGACGCATACGCAAGGCTGAGGAATGCGAATGTTCGCGTTTCTCTGACCCGCTTGTTCGGGAATCTCGATGTGATAGATCGTGACGTCGCCAAGCATCTTCGTCTTCATCGTGGGTCCGTTACCTTTGACCTTTTCAAACAACTTGGGCAAAATCTCGGACTTCATTCGCGACGATTCTTTGATATGCAAACTGTAGATCGTCGCTTGGCTATTGATCTTCTTGGGCGGAACTATGGTCTGGACCAAACTCAATCGATCGTCCAACAAATTGATGAGGTCTTTACGGAGGTCGATGCCCAAGTTCTTGCTTCCCTCGACCACGACCCGGTTCTCAAAGGTTCCCTCTCCAGCAATCGTGTCGACGATTTCAGCAATGGCTTTGAAGGTCTTTGCAAAATCCCAATTGATGGTGAAGTAGCCAACGATTTGATCGCTGACCCAGGTCTCAGGAGTCGTCGAACCGCTCTTGGGTCGCATGACCTTCATGATCCCTTGACGATTCGGGTTGAGCAGCAAATGGCCATGGATAATGGAATCGAACTCGTTCGGGGCGATGATCATACTGCCACCCACTGCCTTGATACCGTCGACTCCCAAGGTCTTTAAAATTGCAAGCACCGCGACCGAACCGTTATTGCTCTTTCCGACCTCCCGAACGATGGCGATGGGATCGACGAAAAAAGACACTTGCGGCCGTTCGCCTTCTGTCCCGACACAGCGACTCATGATGGTGGTGAAATCTCGATTGTCGGCCAGCGGCTTGTGATCAATTCCATTGCCCGTCCATACCAGTGCGAGCTGCTCGAGGTAATCCAGTTTGTTGGAGGCCACGAAAACGCCTGAGTCGATGAAGTAGCCGAGCTTTTCGTTCTCGCGACGGCCATCGATGATCTGCAATGTGATGCTGCCGATGGCTTTGGTTTCCATTGCCCGTTCTGCGTCTTGGGCTGCGGACTTCGCTCGGTCAAGCATCATTTGCAAGGCGGGCTCTTCGCTTCCGACCTCTAACAAAACACATACAGCAGGCTCGCCCTTGGTCCCTACCAACGCAATCGCCATTTCTCCATTGGGAACCGACAAAAGTTCATCCAAATTCAATCCGATCGCTTCCTGTAGACCTTGGATATTGCCCACCAACGTCGAGTAGAAGCTGCCGAGAATAGGGCTGATCTCAGGGTCGTTGACCATTTTCCCCATGCCCGTGGCGGCCATGCGGTCTTTCAGATCGCGTGAGTCATCGACTCGAAGATACGCCAACGTTTTGTTGGAAAACAACTTGGGCGCCGAAGGCCGCTGGGCCCACGCACCTGACGGACCGAGAAGCACAAACAAGAATGCCGCGAGGAGGGGTTTTTGTAGTTTCATAAAAGTAAATTCGGGGGCTCGACGGGAATCTTGATCAACGATTTAGAAAAATTGTGGGCGTTTTTGTGGGCGCTAAACTAAGGCAGGGAGATACTCACTAGCATAACACAAATCGTCGAAGATTGCCGAAATGGCTATCGGCAACTAAAACCCGTTCCATATACGGTTGCTTGACTGTTAGGACCAAGGTCGCTGAAGGAAACTCGGATGGGATAACCTGCGACGAACACGCCCTTCGTTCCTCAGAGCGTGCCACCCTATAGGCGGGTCGTGGCGAGGCTAATAGATCCGATGCGCTTTTTAGCTCCAATCAGCGGCTTGGTCGCTGCCGATGTCCATTAACAAGACATACTGCTCGTCGCAGAAGCGATCGGTCATGCCCGCCAAATAGACGGCGGTTGCTCGGGCGGGGCCCCATTCTTGGGCGAGTTTCTGAAAGCGACTTGGCAAGCGCTTTGGGGCTGCCAGAAGAGCTCGATACAAATGTTCCAACCGTCGGGCAGCCCGCTGCCGTACCTCAACCAACCGAGGATGCCGGTACACATTCTCGAACAAGAACGCTTCTAACTCCCGTTTGTCCTTTTCGACTTCCAATGACATCCGCAGCGCGATCCCGGCCCGCTGCACCGTTACGGAATCGAGCCCTTCGGCGCTCGCCAGGATGGTTTGCCCGTGCGCGAGAAAATCTTGCATCTGCAAGTCGATCAGGGTATGAACCAACAACGGTCTCCGAAGCTGTGGCTGCGTCGCGTCCAATGGTACCAACCACCGCGCCCGTTGGACCAAGGCCAAGTCGCGCAACTGTTCCCAGGTCAACAATCCTAACTTGATGGCATCGTCAATATCGTGGGCATCGTATGCGATACTATCGGCGGCATCGACGACTTGAATCTCGAGCATGGGTGTTTCCGCACCTAGCTTGTCACTTCGAAACGCTTGTCCCCGCAGCACTTCCCGTGTCAGGTTTAATCCGCTGTAGGTTGTGTAACGCTGTTCGAGATGCGTTACCAATTCCAATGCGAATTGATTGTGTGAAAAACCGCCGTGATCTCTCAAGCACTCATCGAGGACATCCTCGCCACAGTGCCCGTACGGTGGATGCCCGATGTCGTGTAACAGCGCCATGGCTTCGATCAAGTCTTCATTGAGCTGGAGGGCTCGACCAATGGTGCGGGCCAGCGATGCGACCTCGTGCGTGTGCGTCAGTCGTGTGCGATGGTAGTCCCCCATGTCGCCGGTGAAGACTTGCATCTTGCCACTCAACCGCCGGAATGCTGCGCTGTGCAAGACACGGTCGCGATCGCGTTGAAACGGGCCGCGGTAAAGATGTTGCGATTCCTCATGCTCGCGACCTTCGGAGTCGATCGAGTGCATGGCGTACGAAGCGAGCAAACGACGTTCGCGCTCATCCCAGTGATGCATCGTAGGCTCTTCGGTGATTTTGGGCATGTGGACGCGGTTCCCGATGATACGATTCTTAAACGATCGCGAGATTGTCGCGATGAATGACTTCTTCGTAGGGGCACTGACCCAGGATTTGCTCGATACGATCCGAACGGCAGCCACAGATCTTGCGGATCTGAGCCGAGGAATAGTTGGTCAACCCTCGCGCGATCTCTACCGATTGCCGCGTTTGAACGGAGAGGATGTCCCCTTTGCCAAACTCGCCGCGGACCTCGGCAATGCCAATGGCCAGCAAGCTGCGACCGCCCCCTTGCATGGCTCGGGCCGCACCGTCATCGACAACCACACACCCTGCGGGTTGGGCCGTGAAGCCGATCCATCGTTTGCGCGAAGCCAGCGAGCGGGCTTGTGGTAGGAACAAAGTGCCCAAGGATTCCCCTCGCGCCAATCGCACGATCACGTCGGGCTCACGTCCCCAGGCTATCGCGACCGATTGCCCGCTGTTGGTTACGAATTTCGCTGTCGCGAGTTTGCTGGCCATCCCGCCCTTACTCATTCCGGTGTTGCGATCAAGCACCAACTCCTCGACCCGCTCGTCGATTTTGCTGACCGTCGATAGAACCGCGGCGTTTGGATCGCGCGGATCGCGATCGTAAAGACCATGCACGTCACTGAGGATGATCAGGGCACTGGCATGGAACAAGCCTGCCACCATTCCGGCCAATCGATCGTTGTCGCCGAAGGTGGTCTTCAATTCATCCACGGCGACAGAGTCGTTCTCATTGATGATCGGGATGGCATGGAGCTCGAGCAATCGCAACAACGTGTTTCGGACGTTGAGGTAGGCCACGCGATCGTCGAGATCGGCGGCGGTGAGCAAGATCTGCGCGGCGTGACGCCGGTGTGTGGCGAGTGTTTGCTCGTAGACTTGAATCAGGTGGGTTTGTCCAATGGCCGCGACGGCTTGGAGCGTCGCCAGATCGGTCGGTCGGGCCGTGAGTCCCAGCCGCCCCATGCCGCTGGCCACCGCCCCGCTGGAGACCAATACGACTTGTTTGCCCAACTCCGAGAGAGCCACCATTTGCGTGGCCAGATTCGCTATTTGGGCCGGGTCGAGACGGCCAGCGGGATCGGTCAGAGAACGTGTCCCGACTTTGATAATCCATGTCTTGGCATCGATCAACGCCTTGCGATCCGGATCAATACCATCTTCGCTCTGCAGCATGGACATGATGTTTACGACGCCTGAGGCGCGTACCGCTTCTCGATCAATGCATCGAGTTCCTGCCGTAGCTTGGGCAGAATTTCGTCGTACGAATAGGCACCCACGGCTTCGCCTCCCCGTTTCAAATTGACCTTCGCGGGCCCGCACCACAGTCCAAGGTCCGCGTCGTCGGTCTCGCCCGGACCGTTCACCCGGCACCCCATGACCGCGATGGTGATGGCGTAGTCCTTGGCATAGGTCGTCATCTCTTTGACCTGTTGAGCCAACTCGACAAAGGCTTCGTTTTCGACGCGCGAGCAGCTCGGGCACGAGATGATGTTCAGCTTAGACGGGTCGAGAGCCACGACCGACCGAAGACGACCATGGTAAATATCATCGATGATCTGTCGACCGACTTCGATCTCCATCGGCTTCTTCGAGTTGGGGACTGTCAGTGACACCCGGATCGTATCGCCGATGCCACGACCGATGAGTTGCTCGAAGGCGATCCGAGTTTTGATGACGCCATCGGGGGGCAGTCCGGCCTCGGTCACCCCAAGATGGAGCGGCACATCCGGTCGCATTTCGGCGAACTGTCGGTTGACTTCGACCACCTTGGTGGGATCGCTATCTTTAAGCGATACGACGTAGCGCTCGAAGCCGAGAGAATCCAGGAGCTCGCAGTGCTCGGCCGCCGAAGCCAACATCGGTCCGATCGAATCGTGCACATCGAACTTGGCCTTGATCTCCGGGTCGACACTGCCGCAGTTGACCCCGACGCGTAGGGCGCAGTCGTTGGCCACCGCCGCTTCGACGATGAACTTGACTTTGTCCTGCCACGGCTTGGACTTTTCGTGATGGTAAAGGTGCCCGGGGTTGTAACGAACCTTGTTGACGTGCGGGGCGACTTTCACCACCAACCGATAGTTTTCCTGCAAATCGACCGACAGATTGGCGGAGGTTTGGGCTCGGATCTCGGCCAGGGCTTCGGCATCTTTGTCGCTGTCGACCGCGATACGGACGACGTCAGCACCTGCCCGATGCAAGTCGTTTACCAAGGCAACGGTAGCGGCCACATCGGTGGTATGGGTAGCGGTCATGCTCTGGACCGCGATGGGATGTCCGGCACCGACGGAGATGGATCCGATTCGGACTGAGCGGGTAGGATTGCGTTGGATTTCCATGGCTGGTTTCGTTTTCCTGGGGTTTTTGCTGCATTCTAGCAGCCCACCCCCAGTTGGCCAAACCCGCCGCGATTTTACTCCGAATCCAAGCCCGAGGTCACTGCTGCACCGCTGCGAGTCGCCAAAGCCATAATCGCGCTCGGATGGAATACCTCCAAGGCTTAAAACGAAAATATCTCGAGCGGCTGGGGCTCCAATGACATTTGAAGGATTGCGGTGGTCACTTCGACAATTCCTTGACTGCCGAGTTTCGATTTCGAGACTTGGAGCTCGGGTATCGCGTCGGATCTTTCGCCGTAGCGAAAATCGCCTTCGGACCAATTGCTGATTTCATCGTTGAGTCGAGAGGTGCTCTCAAAATGTTGAAGCGAAATTGTCTTGTTCATGGAGAACACGATCTCGTGTTGATGCGTCGATTCGCCTTTCGAAATGTTGACGGACAGTTCCAATCGTTTATCCGTTTCGCTGCTCTTCTTGACCTCGACGCGAGCCTCAGCGGACGGTTTTGCAAAACCTTCGATTCCCGCAAAGCTCGCGAACACGGTCTCGACCGGCAATCCCAGCCAGCCTCGGCAAGAGCCTCGAAAGTAGCGTTGTTTAGCCAAGTAGTTTTGACTCTTCTCAGAATTGCCCCACTCCTCGACCGTCGATCCATTCTCCGAAGCCGTCGCGCGGAAGAACCCTTCGGGTCGGACAATCAACCGATCGGTCAAGGTTTCAAAGTTCGGATCGGAGAAAATGTCGTAACGGAAGAATTCATTATTGCGAGACCAGAATCGGAAGTAGTTCGTCGATTCGGAATCCTCCTTGACTGTTCGTTCGCTTCCCTCCAAATAGCAGTTGCCGTACAGCTCGTCGCGAACTCGTCGCATTTGAATGTGGACTTGGCGCAACTCATCAGGGAGAGAATCGTCCTCTGCCGACGCGATGCCAATCCAATCGATTCCAACCCAAAGGAAAATGAACAAGATGCTGAGGATCGATTGTGATTTCATCTACTTGCTGAGCCATGGAATTGGAGTGAAGTAATTGAACTCGGGCGGCTTGAATAACAGGTAGGTTGTCAGTGTACCCCAGTCGATGAACCCTTGCTCGGGCAATTGGTTTCGCCCGAAAAAAGTCGAGACAACAATGAATTTTTGCTTCGTATCCGGCTAAATGAAAACGATTCGGGTTTCTGAGACTCAACAACCTAAGATCGGATTCCAGTGCCGATCGCCACTGAGCTTGTCTCAGTGGCGATCACGATTGGCAACCAGTAGCAGCGAACCGCGTGCCCCTTTTGTACTCGCATGTTCGCGGCCCGCTGCCGTGAACATGCGGGTAGAGACGGACACGCCAACCAACTACAATTGCGGGGGTCGTGTTCCCTGAGTGGGAGATGGCTTGGAGATTTGAAGCAACCGAGGAGATTGAGACCGCAACTGCGATCGAGTGTGTTTTACGGGGGAGAGGAAGACGCGATAATGGGCATAACACAACAAGTCCGATGGTTACTTTTCTTTGTGGTTTGTTTGTGCTGCGCGAACGCCGTGGGTCAGCAACCGTTACGCAATTGGTCATCGAATACAGGCGGTTATCAGGTAGAAGCGCGGTTGGTGGGACTCCGCGAAGGGGCGGTCGTATTGCGCAAGGCGGATGGCAGCGAGGTGACCGTGCCCTTGACGCGGCTGAGCGACGCAGACGTGCAATACATCGAGGACGCGAAGAAAACAGCCCATTTCGCGACGCAATTGCCGGGCACGATTGGCGCGAACGGTGACGATTTTTGGAATTACCAACCACAAGCCAATTCGAGTCCAGCCTCAGAACAGGTCAGTCGCATCGATTGGCCCTATAGCCAGCCCTTGAGCAGCGGGCAACATCTAATGTCCAGCGACGGCAGCCGTTCGGTTTTGGTGGCTCAACGACCTTATGAAAGACTCAAGCCAGGGGAGAAAGTGCGAGGCAAACTGTTCTTGACGCCATTTGACTTGCTCACCGGCAAAGCGGGCGCCGAGTTCTCTATTCCCGAATGTATCCCCCTGGGCTTGAGTCCTTCGGGTCGACAGCTGCTGGCCTTTCGGCGCGACGCGCGCGTCGGAGCCCCAACAGCCATGTACGTATTGCAACTTTCGGAGAATGAAACGCGGTTGCGCGCCGAGATCGAGCCGAAGAGCAAGCATGAAGGCCTAATTGGTGCCTATTTCGTGGACGAGGAGCACTTGATGTTCGCTAACAGTTTTGGAGAAGCTGGAGTATTGAACATCGACTCCAAGAAAGTGCTCTGGCGGCTGAACGTTTGGCCCGGATCTGTCCCCGCCATAGGAGCGGGGGGACGGGTGATCGTCGCGCACACGCCGGAACGCCTGGTGGTTGTCGATGCATTGACAGGTGAGATTCTCGGGCAGCATCGCTCCAATCCGGCTGCCGTCCGCTTTATGGCGATCAATCCAGCGGGTACCCACGTCGCAACGGCCGGTCTGGGCACTGTCCGCACATGGGATTTGACCACTGGGGCCGAACAACAGAACTTGGCCGTGGCTTCTATCTTGATGAATCCGAGCTACGTCAGCTGGCTGGACAATCGCCATTTGCTGGTGGGGAGAGGGTTCACCGTTTACGACGTGGTGGATCTGGAAGCGGAACACTCGGTCTGCTGCTACTTTACCAATACACTGCTTCCTTACGGAATACAGGGACCTGCTTGGTTGGATGAGATGCCGGAGAACGTCAACAACCCGTTTGGTTTCATCGCCACGGAATTGCCGCATGCGGAAGGTCGATCTGCCAGTGCTGGCCCATTACTCGTTGATTTGACAGTAGGGGATCCGATCCGTATCGAATTGAGTGCGGCCCCGGAATATGATGCCAAAGCGGAAAGGCGCGAGTTGGAGATGCTCTTTACGACGGCTGGCTACCAGGTGGTGGAAAGTGGAGCCAAGGCGACCTTTCATGCCACCCTGTTGCCTTCCTCAAACACCAAGTACGACGACCTCGATAGTATCCCCGACGAGGCGTTTATCCGGCGCGTCGAGCTAGCCATTAAAGACGGGGATCGCATCGTCTGGTTGGCGCTACGTGAAGGTCCATTGATCGATCCCAAGAGCCGCTGGTCCGCCTATATCCTGCCGAAGGTCTTAAAAATCCCTCGCAATGAGCTCCTCTGTTGGAGACTGATGTCAGGCGGCCGATTTGAACGCGCCGAACTCAAGCGATCCTATGAGAAGAGGATTGTGGAGCATGCCAAATTTAGCTACACGTCGGGTTCAGGCGGCAGATGAGAGGCGTGAGACGCCGCCAAAACGCGCCGCCAAGAAAGACAAAGATATGCATTGCGTTTCCGGGCATGAGTCATCTGGTAGGAGATGATTTCATTTCGCCAATGCTTCGTCGACGTTTTATGGAAGGGTGAAAGAGCGTCATTGATCCGTTTTCTACAAGATTGAGACGGTTGCTAGACCTTTTCTCCCCGTTTTCATGCGAACGATAACGGACCTTCTTCGCGGAAGGGTTTGCGAGATGAGTCAGGGAATCAGGGTCAGAGCAATAGAGTTAAACGTCACCCTACCATCGCCGCCGTTCAACATCGCAGCGTATACCTTTGCCTTCCCAGCGGGCCTTTGCTATCAATGCGCGACGCAGTGCCTATTCCAGTTTTTTTACCCAGTTTTTTACTGCAAAGAAACTTCGTGAACTTCTTGAGACTCTGAAATTTCGTGCAAGGATCCGCCACTTCGGTACATTCACCTTTGGAAGGGTAAACCCGATGAATTCTTGGCCGGAAACTCAATTCAGATTGATCGAAAGTCTCGCCAATCCCGACGATGCGAGCGCATGGAAGCATTCTGAGGATTGCTACCATTCGACGATCTATCGTTTGACTCGATCTCGCGGTCGGCATCCGGATGAGGCGCTCGATGTGGTTCAAGAAGTCCTCTTGGCTGTTCACCCGCAAGCCATGCATTAGCGGCCTAGCGTTCTGGATGACAACCATCTATGGTTTGACATCCATGCAAGCCTCAAAAGAATCGGGAATTCGGTTGGGCACGATTTATTCGATCAAGTCGCGCGTGCTGGCGCAAATCAAGAAATGCATTGTCGATCTAGCCCATGAATCATCCTTGGAGGTGAACTCATGAATTGCTCTCCTGAGTTGAGTCGGAAATATATTCGAAACGGCTTATCCAAAGAGGAATTGAACCTCTTCGAAGCTTATATCGAGGAGGGCAAGACCCGACTTGGTTTCCATCGGATCGACGCGATTTCAACGGCCCCATTCGACACTTCAAAGGGGCTCTCGGAAAACTGGTGGCAGGAAGCTCTGAGTATTCAGCAAGAACTTAGTCGTCTGGATGCGTTGGAACCCCGATAACTCGGTTTTTGAACCAAACCATGTTGGTACGTATCCGCGATGTAGCAGATACGATTGAAGTGATTCGAAAAGGAACAAAAAAATGAAACGCAGACTGTTATGGTATCCGATGATTGGAATTGCAACCGGTGTTACGTTCTTGGTTGCCATCAGAAGCTCGTATGGGCTGATCCAAGAGGATTTAGCCCAAATTGTGTGGGGGACAAATGTTACCACCTCCTCCAGTCCCAGCCAAAAACCAAGGCAGACTACTGAACCGGCGTTAACAACGATCTATTATTCGAATTCCATGACTCCAGCACCGGGAGTAACAACCGTGAACAGCGTTCCCGGGCTTCCGACTCTTCCCGTGAATCCCCCTGCCCTGTTTTACCCAACCAGCATCGCGGGTCTCCTGAACAAGGGTGTCCAAGTCTACTCATCGCCGGGCGCGCATCACGACGATCAGAAGATCAGCTCTTTGTTATCAGAGTACCAGTCCGTCAAAGAGGAAAACAAACGGTCAGAGCTAGTCAATCAAATCACCGCGACGGTAACGCACCAGTTTGAAGAAAAGCAGCAAATGCGGGAGCAGGAGCTTCGGCAATTGGAAGAGCGACTTGCAGACCTGAAACAGAGGCACTCCAAACGAGAATCTCTGAAAGAGAAAATCGTAGGCGATCGCGTGCAACAGCTGCTCAACAACATCGAAGGACTCGGTTGGAGTACCGATCCTAGCCCTTCGGGTGCGGTCAACTATGATCCGGCGATGGTCCCTTCACCGAACTGGATGGGATCACCAATGATTGCACCTGCCGCAAGTTCTCCGATCTACGCCGCGCCGGCCTACAACGCGCAGTCCCCTTTGATTCCACTTCCTCTCGTTCAACCTCCTACCAATGCCCTCCCGGCCCACGCGGAATATCCACGGAGCGAAGCAAAGACGGAGGAGAAGAAATAAGAGCCGACAAAGCGGTTGATAAGCAAGACAAGCCGAAGTAGGGTCCATCCAGGTTTTGTGTGGGTAATGGTGGAATCGCAGGGGAAAGGAACCACTCAAATGCAAGACAAAGAACTCTACCGGCATAGCGCCGAGTTCTCGAACGTATTTTTCCAAAATGTCTTGCAGCGCCAGAACAAAGCAGGGACAAACATTGCGTTTTTGGGCGTGAGGCGATTGCTCGGGCGGTCCAACCGGCTTGGGTGCTACCTGGTAAAGAGGATCCAGGTTGCACCCTGAGCTGCGATGGTCACTGTCATCTTCGCATTTTCGCGGCGGTCCAGCGTGATCGTTTGGTGGTCGCCGTCAACGACGCTGGCAGTCGCTTTTTCGCTCAAGCCGGAATAGTACAGTGGAATGGTGATGTCGCGCGTGATGGGTTCGTTGAGTGGGTTGTAAACCACCGCCAGCGCTGGTGTCTTCAGTTCAGGATTGACGTGCAGCCAACCGTCCCAGTCCCGTCCGTCGGCTCGTCGCAAAGGAATCAACGGGCTGTCCAGGATCGCGCGATGCTGTCGGTAAAAATCGACCCAGTGCTTCACCATGGATTTGGTTTCCTCCGTGTCGTAGATGCGAGGTCCACGAAAACAAGCCTGCACGCCCGCCCCCAACAGATTTTGCAATCGGCGTTCGTAGTGGTCCAGGTGTTCGCTCAATGGTTCGATGGTCGCTTCTGCCCCGCCCCCGTGATATTGCGTTAGAGGCACAAACATCCAGCCCATCGTCGGCAGTTTGAAGCGAGTTCCATCGTGGATGTTCTGTCGCTCGATGACTTCTTGGTAATCCCGAGGCAACGACCAGTTGGTTTCACGATAGCCCATGCCATTCTTGCTGGAGCCATTCAAGAAGTACCAGTCGGGCACGTTTAGGTAAACACCGCGACCTCGGCACCAACGATAGAATTGTGTAATAGTCTGCCACTGCCGCCAGCGAGAATCCTGGTAGCCAGCGTGTCCGGGGTGTTCATCAGATGCACACGCATCACCGGGATAAGAACCATCGTGCTCCAGTAGATCACACCCGGTTGCTTCGTAGAACTTGTAAAGTTTCCGAAAGTAGTCATGTCCCCATTCGCTTTCCAGGCAGGGACTATTCCCGAACCGTGCAAATCCTCCAGGCTTACCCGTCTCCGGATTAATCACGTCGTCTTGGGCACTGACAGAACGGCTTGCCAACAGCGAATAACCACCCAGAGCAATCCCTTTTTCGTGTGCATAGTCAGCCAGTTCACGAATCTGCGCCAGGTATTCGGGTTCTTCGTTCTCGATGTTAAAGCCGCTGCCGAACGTCATGATCACCAACTCGAAACCGACTGCCGCCGATTGGTCAATCGCCAGTTTAACGGCATCGGGCTGCGCACTGCGAACATGGTGGATCAAAGGATTCTCGGTGACCCAAGGTGAAATAGTTTTGTACATGCGACACAGAGCGAGTGCCTGTCGAGTTTCGTTGCGATCGTCATAGGCGAGAATCCAAGTGCGGAACGATTCGAACGTGTCTGCATCGGCGAGATCGATATCCGGCCCCAGTGGAGGACGGCATTCCAGCAGACACTTCGACTGAAGCAGGTAGTTCACCTGTGTCTTGTAGGTTGGGTCTTCCATCCAATGAACTGAGTCTCTCTGAGCACTCGCGCCGTGCATGGAGCAGCTGGTGAAGTCGGTTTCAATATGCAAATTGGGGTAGAGCGGTGCGGCCAAGTCTTCCACTTGACTGGATGCTTCCGTACAGGCCAGGATTTCACTGGTGAATGAATTGATATGGATAGACTGGCCAGTGTTGTTTTGCAGAGTGAACCATTTGCATAGCAGTGGCAGGCCATCGTAAATTTCGTAGTGCACAACGACGCTGACACCACTCAATCGATCTTCGAAGAGTGTCGTGCGCTCTGGATTCGCGTTGGCTTGGAGCGGCGCGTTGAATTTGAATTGAACCTCAACTCCCTTGGGCGGCCAAGCCACATCGTTGGCCATCCATTCAGGGCGTTGTTTCCACGCAAAACGAGGTTGGATCGGACGTACTGAAAAATCAGCGAATTGGAAAGCGGCTGGATCGTTCTTGAGATGGGGATACCACTCTGACCGAAGGAAGTTGCCCAGTGGCTGTCCCACAAGTCCGCCGACGTCGAAGTTCTGATCATTGATGCGGACTTGGCACTCAGGTCGAATGCTACGCAATAACGCTTCGCCATTTTGCAATTGCCGTAATTCAACGCAGGCAAGGTTGGGTGCGATTAGAAACGTGCGCCGGACAAGGCCGTTGTCCAAAACCAATTCCCCCGGACGTTCGCCGCGGTAGACACCTGCTGTGCGAACAGTCGGTTCAACCAGCCAATCGCTGTCCGTCGCAGCCGGGACCAATGCAAGTTCCGACAACTTTGACTGCAGGTCCGCCGCTGAGGTTGACGAGTTCGTCAGCGTGCAAATGGTAGAAAAGATGAAAACGAAGACAGAGCAACGGGAAGTCAATCGCGATCCGGCAAAGGTCGATGTTGGCATCTAAATTGTCCGATGAGAGCTGAGCTGATTCGGTGGGATAGTGGCGGCGCCAACTTAACCCGATTCGACTACGCCATTAGTTCGGGGACACTCCCGTCGCTGTGACTACAATGATACCCCGAAAGGGGTGCATGCTGCGTCAATGTCAACGAGTCGCGCCTAGGGATTTTACGACGTTTGGCTTACAATTGCCAAACGGGCGCGAATTGATTGTCGAGGTTCTTTCGCCATCATCGCGGCAAAACGATTTGACTTATAAACGGGAACTCTACGAGAGCCAAGGCGTGCGTAGCTACTTGATCGCCGATCCGGATGCCAAAACGATCGAACAGCTAACACTTTCGCCCGCAAGAAAGTACGAACCAATCGATGTTTCATCTACGATCAAGATGAGCGTTTGCGACGACTGCGAGATTGAAGTCGAGTTGAAGAAGATCTTTTCTTCCTGATTAGGCCGCATCGACAAGCGAACTCAATTGCTTCACGCAGTCGCATAAAGAAAAAGAAGAAAGACAAAAAGAAAAGCAAAAAAAGGCTCGCGAGACTATTTCTGCAGCTGGATCGAATGTTCCAATTCGGAAAGAAATTGCTTTAAATCATCGCGATTTTGAATCGATTGGAGCCTATCGTCGGAACGTAGATCGGCAACATGCTCCAGAGTACTGAAGCGGCCTTTTTCCGCTGCGCGAGATAGAAGTTCCACGGATCGTACCGCGTATTGTTCCGCTAGCTCATGGCGTTCCGCGTCAATCAAGATCGAGTCTCGGCCGACTGCTTCGACACAGGTCGCATAGACCTTGGCCATTTCGCTGAAGTTTGAGTCCGTTGCGTCCGCGTTGGATACGATGGCTTCGGCGGCTTCGGAGGCTTGCTTGTGTTCGCCAATAAACGCCAGGGCGCGAGGGCGAAAGTTTACGTAGCTAACGTGGCGTTCACCCTGGCTGAGTTCCAACGAGCGGCGATAGTCGGCAAGGGCCAGTTCAACTTGTTTGAACCTTCGGTACGTTCCAGCGCGTCCGATCAAACTGCCGTGGAGAAATCGTCGTGTTTCCGTGTGACGTGGCTCGATCGCAAGCAACTGGTCAGCCGCCTCGATAGCCTTGGAATTCCAAACCAACGATTCATCCCATCGCTCGAGATCACCCAGGTATTTGCCTTGATTGCCGCATCCACCTGCGAAGCTGGTGATAAACTCAGGCCGCTGCGGATAGCTTTGCATCAAGTCTCGGAAGATCGCGAGCGCCTTTTCGTTTTCAACAACGGCACGCTCGATATCTTCATTTTTTAAGTGCAACAAGCCAATGTTGTTGTATGTTTTCGCCATTTGCCACTTGAAATCAGGAAGGCCAGGATGGTCGCGAACTAACGTCTCAAAGATGGCAATCGCCTGGTCATTCGCCGCTATGGCGTCGGCACGTCGACCCAGATTTGCAAAAGTCAGGCCAAGGTTACAGCAAATTCCGGCCAAATTTGCTTGCGCATTCTTATCACTGGGATCGTTTGTCAGCAGTTGTTCCAACACGCGCTTGCTATCCTGAAAGCAGTTTTCCGCTTCGTCTAGTCGCCGGTCCTCGCGATACAGATGACCCAAATAGCTTAGGATTCGTGCGCGATCCAACTGATCGCTCGATCGCGAGGGTTCACGTCGCACCAAACCATCTGCCTTTGCGAGCGCTTGCTTGCAAGCCAAAATTGCCTCGTCCCTTTTCTGCGTTGAGGCAAACAGGGTGCCTCGCAGATAGAGCAACAAGACTTCTTCCGATTGAGCTTCCATCGTTGTGAACTGATGATGGCTCAAGGCCTCATCTACCATTCGCTCGGCTTCCATCAAACGGCCCGATCGAAACAACTCGAATGCAAGGTACCTACGACTACGAATGGTATCATCGTTGTATTTGGATTCTTGCGGGAATTCGACCAACAGGTCGTGCTGAATATCGATCGCGCGCTGGAGTGAAACTTCCGCTTGCTTATTTCCCAATTGGCCTTGAATATCGCCCACGCGTTGCCAGGCCAATCCAACTTCGCGACGCAAGACTGGATCGTCGCTCTCGTCTTGAAGGATTTCATTATAAAACTCCAGCGCATCCTCCAAGAGTTGGCGGCGGGTCTCATCCATATGGGGCAAAGACTCCAATCCGACTCCACCCACTCGAGTCAAAAGTCGATCGACGGCAGACAAGGCGCGCTGGTAGTGCCGCTCGGCCCGATCGCGTTGATGCTCTGCGACTTGCAGGGCTTGGCTAGCTGCCGCCCGACCTCGCGATGCTTGGATCAACCCGATGGACGTGCCCACGATGCCGCCATACATGGTTAATAACAGAATCGTTACTACGGCCGCAGCCCATCGATTGCGCCATAGAAACTTGCGCATCCGATATCCCGCTCCCGGCGGCCCCGCTTCAATCGGCTCATCACTTAGGAATCGCTCGATGTCCCGGGCAATTCCGTTTGCAGCTGAGTACCGCCGATTGCGATCTTTCTCTAAGCACTTCATAACGATCCAGTCGAGATCGCCTCGGACAACATGGCTTAGTGCTCTCGGCTCAACACCACGGCTGGCGGCAACCGAGAACAAATCGTGAATGGTGCTCAACCGATGGCTGGGTGTGGGTGTTTCGTCTTCGCGAATGATTCGCAACAACTCCAACACCGTTACTTCCCTCATTTCCTGGCGTTGTAAAGGGGTTGTACCAGTGAGCAGTTCAAAGAGTAGGACTCCCAGGCAATAAATGTCGCTGCGCGTATCGATATCTTCTTGGTCCGGAACGGCTTGTTCGGGACTCATGTACTCTAACGTGCCGATGATCGTCCCCAGATGGGTGTCCAGGGTATCGCTAGTGAGTCGCGTTCCGACGGCTTTGGCCACTCCAAAGTCGATCACTTTCGGAATGCGTCTGCCGTCGGCTTCGGTGACCAACACATTCGAGGGCTTCAGGTCACGATGGATGATGCCTTTCTGATGGGCGTGTTGGATGGCAAGGCAAACAGGTACGAACAGCTCCAACCGCTGTCGAAGGGGCAATTGATATTTGTCGCAGTACTCGGTGATGGGAAGGCCCTGAATCAACTCCATGGCGAAGTAAGGTCGCCCATCCGTTGTCAATCCGCCGTCGATAACTCTGGCTATGTTCGGATGGTCCATCACGGCTAACGCTTGTCGTTCCTGTTCGAATCGGGCGACAACTTGCTCTGAGTCCATGCCGGCGCGGATAATCTTGACCGCCACCTGCCGTCGGAACGGTTTGGCTTGTTCCGCGAGGTAGACGACGCCCATTCCACCTTCGCCAATTTTCTGAAGCAGCGTGTACGGACCGATCAGCGAGCCCTCATTGTCCAAACGACAATCCGAACTTGAATCGAGTTGGTCTGGCACATTCAGAAAACTACCAGCTAAAAAGTGATTCTGGATCAATTCGTCAACCTGCAGTTTCAGCAACATGTCGTCTCCGCAGGCTTGCTGGACGTACTTCTGCCTCTCGATCTCAGTCTGGATTTCCAGGGCTGTCACCAAGATCGATTCGATCCGGTCGTGGTCAGGCTCCATTGGCGTTTCCTTATGTTAGGACGTATCCAATGCGTAAAACAGGAAGTAAACGGCTCAACGGAATCTACAAAGGATGTGAAAAGACTTCATTGCTCTCGTATTTTTCCAAACAACCACGATCGCGCAAAGACCCATTGTCGTTTAACGGTCGCCAGCGAAACCCCCAACGCGTCGGCCGTCTCCGGAAGTGTGAATCCACTGAAATAGTGTAGCTTGACGACCCGCGCGCGAACTGGATCGATCCTTTCAAATTCCTGCAGAGCCTCGTCCAATGCAAGTAACTGTTCCGAGGAATCGCTAGAATGCCCAATCACTATCAAATCGTCGTCCAGGGGAATACGTTTGCTGTCTGCCCCTCTTTTTTGGGATCCCTTGCGTCGAGCTTGATCGACCAGAATCCGCCGCATCGCTTCGGCGGCGGCGGCGAAAAAATGAGCCCGGTTCTCCCACGACGAGGGGTTTTTCCCCCCCACCAGTCGCAAATACGCTTCATGGACCAGAGCGGTTGATTGCAGTGTATGTCCAGGCGATTCGTGCGCTAACTTGTTCCGTGCCAACTGGCGCAACTCTTGATAGACCAGTGGCAACAGTTCATTCGCCCCGGTCGGATCACCACTTTCCAACCGGCTCAGGATTTCGGTCACATCGCTCATGCCGAAGAGTATAGCTCAGCTCGGTCACGAAAAAAACAAAGTCGTCCGAATTGTCACAGATCCGAAAACCAGAAACCAATGGAACGCGGCTTGAATCGACTGAACGCCGTCTACCAGGAACCTGAAACGTTATTGTCCTTAGGTTGCGTAAAGCGGTTGCTATACAAAGGCAATTGCAGCTTCCATATTCCACCCGGCCCAAACGAGGCGTCGACACCGAGCTTGAACGCGAGTGCATTCTGTTTGCCAAAGGGCAAAAATGCGATTCGAAACGAGAGTTCCATCTTGAGAATATCCACTCCCAGGTTCGTGATTTTATGGATTGGCAGATTTAAACCACCTTGGACCTCGGACTTCTGAGGGTCTGTAACATTGATATTGAACCCGAATTTTTTGTCCGAATTGAAGTCCAACACGAGGGCAAAAATCAGGTCCGAGCTATTCGAAGCGATGAAGGTGCGCACCTCGGCTTTTCGAATATTACCTGTTTTTGACTGATGGCTAAGAAACGCCATGCCTGCCCTGAAATCGTTACTCACTGCCAGTGCGTAAACACCGAACCCGAATTGGAGTAGGAAGAGAAAATCCTGGAGGCCTTCCACTGTCTGGACAAATGATTGAAACTTGCCTACCGATGAGCCGATATTTCGCAGTGTCCCGATGATTGATGAAACCGCACTGAGATCCAAAAACGTGTTGCCGCTCGGATCAATTAGATTCACCGGATTCTGTGCCACATAATTGTATTTGTGGAGCGTCCGTGGATCGCCAAGCAGTCCCGCAAACGAATCGGCGCTAGAAAACCGTCCTGTTTCGGTATTTAGGTATCTTGCTCGCAGATAGTCCATACTCAACGCCGAATCTCGCTGCTGACCGGCAAACAAATAACTATTGACCGTAGATCCGTTCTGCGAGATGGTTCTGCCAAAGGCATCATACAAGTATCGATCGGTCACGACACCGCTAATGTCAGTCAAGGCGCGCGTGCTCCCAAGTCCGTCCACGAGGTAGAAGGACTTTACTCCTGCGCGTGTCTGACTGATCAACATATTGCTGTGTTCGTAACTTGCGACGACCAATCCACCGGGCCTGTATTCGAGCATCACCTGAGCGTACGGATGTACGCTGTCGACCAAGAACCGAGTCTCATCACCGGCGACGATCTGGCTTGTGCGAATTCCATCGGCATCGTAGGTATTTCGCACGTCGACGATCCCATCGCCGTCAGTGTCCGCCGCTACCAGCCGGTTCTCGAAGTCCCATTCGTAGAACGCATGATCCGTCTCGTTGACGCGCGAAAGGGTGTTGCCATTTCTATCGTAGGTGTAGCTGGTTGCTTTTCCCGAGAGGACTTCGGTAGTCAATCGGTCTATCTCGTCATACGAATAGTTTGTTATGCCTTCCAGGGAATCCTCGCGGGTCATGCGATTCCCTACGCTGTCATACGCGAAGTCGATCGTCCGATCGCCAAAAACTGCATCGCGAATCTGCTCCCTCGTCAAGCGATCCAGGTCATCGTAGCTATAAGCGACGCTGCGGCCTGTATTTTCAGTCAAAGAGTCGCGGCGGCCATTCGAGCCTAGATCGTAACGGTAGCTGTCAATCGTTCCCGAGGAGTTGCTGTTCTCAATGAAAGTCAAGCGGTTCAGGGCATCGTAACTGCGAGTTTCGACGATGTCGTTGGGACGCTGAGTCCGGACAAGATTACCGACCGCGTCATAGTTAAACCGAGTGACACCGCCGTCCGAGCTGACCACAGCCACCTCTCGATTGAGCGCATCGAACGTGTAGCTTGTGGTGGTGATGGCGGTCCCAACAACCCCCGTTACCGATGTTCGGTTGCCGGCCACGTCGTAGTTGTAGCCAATCTGTGCGCCGTCGGGATCGGTCCGGAATAGCAAGCGATCGCGCTCGTCGTATTCGAATTGCGTAAGCCCGCGGCTATCGGTGACCGTGGCTCGCTCGCCATTGAGCGTGTAGGTGAATCGCGTAAAAGAGCCGTCCGGGAAGGACTTTGATATCAGGCGATTGCGAATGTCGTATGTGTATACGATTTGGTCGTCATTGAAGTCAGTTGTTCCGACGATGTTTCCGATTGCGTCGTATTGCACGGTCGAGCGGAATGGCTCCTGTCCATCCAGAGCCGGCAGAACCGTGGCCGTTTGCCTGCCTAAGCCGTCATATTCAAACCGTGTGACGTGGCTGCGGGCATCTTCTTGCCTGACCAAGTTACCCATCTCGTCGTAGCTAAATTTGGTATGCTGATCGAGTGCATCCACGACTGTCGTGAGCCGGCCGACGGAATCGTATTCGTAAACTGTCGTTCGATTTAGCTGATCGGTAATGGCAATTGCCTGACCACGATCGTCGAAAGTTGTGGTCGTCCGAGTACCGTCGGCATAATGAATTTCCGTTTGGAAGCCACGCCCATCAATGACAAATCGCGTGGTGTTCTCTAACGCGTCCGTTACCGCAATTCTTCGACCAGCCGCATCATACTCCGTTGTCGTTACATTACCCAATGCATCTCGAACAACAATCATTCGACTGGCAGCATCGTACTCAAACTCCCTTCGGTTGCCACGTTCATCAATCTCTGCAATCACCTGTCCAGCCGCGTCATACACAGTCCGAGTGAACGGATTGTCGATAGGATCGGTGGGCGTGTCGTCTGGGTAAGTCGTTTTGACGAGCCGTCCTGCACCATCGTATTGGTATTCAGTTCGCCGCCCCAGTTCATCGATACGAGCCGTGGCGCGTCCGATAGCGTCATACTCTGAGCGTACTCGAGGATTGTCAGATAAAATGGCTTCTGTATCATCGGGGAATATTGTCTCGATGAGCAGATTTCGTTCATCGAAACGATATTCGGTACGTCGGCCGAGAGGGTCAGTCGTGGCCACTTTGTTGTTTGCTGCGTCATAATCGAAGCGTGAAACACCCCCTTCGGCGTCTGTGATTGAAACGACTCGCCCTTTAGCATCGTATTCTTTCACCGTCGTCATAGTACGAACCGTGCCGTTCGCTGTGGTGCGAGTCGTGGACGAAGTCATTTCGTTGCCGTTGACGTCGTATACAAACATGGTGGCGTGTCCAAGCGAATCGACTTGCCGCATAAGGAGGCCACCACTGGTCTCGAATTGAGTCGTGTTCCCTTGGACGTCCTCGATTATGCTTGGGGGCTTGCCAAAGAGATCATATTCGAGATTGGTGACACCACCGGCAGAGTTGGTGGTCGAAAGAAGTTCACCACGATTTTCTTCATACTCATACGATGTCGTGTTCCCAAGTGCGTCGGTTGAAGTCTTGACGCGTGTAAATGGTGCTGCTGCTTCGCCGCGGCCAACAGCAAGGTTCGTGGTGCCATATGTAAATACTTGATAAGTAGATATTGATGTGTTTCCGAGTGGATCGGTTCGGGTGAGAGCGTCGCCGCGGTCGCTGTAGGTCAACGTCGTTGTTCTGCCCAGCGGGTCGATCTCGGTCAACATGTTGCTTTCGCCATCAAATGTCCTCCTGGTGACATTGCCAAGGGGGTCGATCTTGGTAAGCAAGTTCCCGCGCGCGTCGTATTCAAATGTTGAGGTATTGCCGAGCACGTCGGTGAGACTGGAAACTAGGTTAGACGGGTTGTAGGCGAACTGGATTGGATTACTTGCGGAATCGAGCAGTTTGATAAGCCTGCCCTGCGCGTCGTATTCGGTGCGGACACCGGTACGCCCAAGCGGATCGATAACGCTGTCTAGATAGTGTGCAGGCGTGCCGCGATAGGAAAATTTCGTTTCATTGTTCATCCGATCTGAGACGGCGATCAAGTCGCCGACGGCATCGTATCGGTAGACAATGCGCTGGCCAGCTGGATCGACCACGGCGGTGATGCGGCCTTGAGGATCGCGCTCGAACGTTACCGACTTGCCGTCGGGGCCCGTGATGCCCGCGTCGGTGAATCGCAAAATGTTGTTTGTAGGATCGCTCAGTGCCTTAAGTTGCCCACTTTGCCCATCGATGTCGAAGGCGATGCCCTCTTTGGTCGTCAGCAGATACGAACCACCAAACGCACGAGATGTGGGATTGTAAGGGTTGCCAGTCGTGTAGTCGAAAACACTACCCTCTGCATTGATACGCAGGTCGGCCGCATTGACCGTAAGTGAACTCTGGACGCCAGCGTCAGAAACAAACCGAGGCTCGAAAATCCCCAAAAAGGTGCCGCGAAAACCGGAGGCAACCACCGGCTGAAAAGTGAACCCCTGCCGCTCGCCACCCGGCAACGTGACGTATACCCTGCTACCGACCTTGAACGGATTGTAGATGCCAAAATCCTCAAGAGCGTTCGGTGAAACGCTCGTCCGAAGGTCCATGTTGCGGTACTCGAGCTTCCAACCGAAACCGAAGTCGCTCGACTGCCCTGAGGTTAGCGTGTCATAAGTTCGCGAGACAGTGATCGGCACACCGAACACAGGCACCGTCAGGTCGGTAAACGATAATGTGAAGTTGCCAAGCTTGAGATTGCCTTCGACGTGAATGATTTGTTCAACCGACGAAGAATTACCACCCGTGTCGACGGCGGTTAATCGCAAAATGTAGGTATCGTTCTGCAACATTGTTGGATCGAACGTGCCCAGCACGCCTCCTACGACGGCCGTCGTACCTCGCGAAATCTCGGTGAAATCGGTGCTCCCAAAAACTGCCACTTCCAGTTCGTAGAAGAGCAAATTGTCGTCATTGGAAGTCCCAATCACATCCACTGGTCGCGTAATCACCGCCTCATCGCTCGGCGAAGTGATTGCGACAATGGGAGCATTGCTATCGCTACGGTCGATCACGGTGAGCGATGTCGATACCGTTTCCGTATTGCCGGCGGCATCGGTCGCCGTAGCCACCACTTCGAACGTCCCTACGGAAGCTGCTCTAAATACGGCAACTCCGCTTCGATCCAGCGGCAAAGGTATGCCATCAACGCGTAGCACTAAGCTTTCGACCCCAACGTTATCCGTCGCGGAAACGAGGAGAGTAATGTCAGAACCGAGATCCGCTGGAGAATTACTGACTTCAATAAACGCGCGGGGCGCTTCTGTGTCGGCACTTACGACCAAGTCGTAGCTCTGGCTAGCCGATGCGCCGAAAAGATCGGTTACCTTCACAGTGATCGAATGCGTGCCGATATCAGCGATTGCGGTAGCCCAGAGGATCCGACCAAGAGCATCGATAGTCATTCCAGCTGGGGCGGAACTGAGTGCGTACGATAGATCATTGTTGTCTGGATCGTTGGCACTTACGTCGTAGCGATAAATCATCCCAGGTGAGATGATTTGTTCAGGCGTCGACATGATCACAGGAGGACGATTGGGCGACTCCACAATTATTAAAAAACGTTGGGCGGCAATACTCGCTCTGTCGTTCACACCGAGAACGACGCGATGATTGCCGAACTGGGAAGCGTTCGGGGTCCAGCTGATCACGCCCGAGTCGGCATCAATCGACATGCCCGAGGGTGCCACTAGAAGTTCATATGTCAGCGAATCGCCATCCTCATCTCTCGCGTCCGCATCGTAGTTGTAGGCCAAATCGACGGCCGCGACGATCGTTGGAATGGTGGTAATGGATGGCGAGTGATTGATAGGTGCCGCAATGACAACCACGGTAAATAACTGCGATGCCGTGCCGCCCTGTCCGTCTTCGACTAATATGACCACGTCGTGCGAACCGACTTGCAAGGCGGATGGTGTCCATTGCACTAAGCCGGTTGCAGTGTTGATCGTCATGCCCGCTGGCGCCATTGAGAGTGAATAGCCCAATGTATCGCCATCGACGTCGGACGCACGTGCCGCGTAATTGTAGATCTGTCGAGTACTTGCCCGCGTCGGCGGGACAGTCGAAATGTTGGGCGAAACGTTAATAGCCCTGATGGTAATGGTGAAGCTTTGCGTCGTTGAGCCTCCTTGCGCGTCCGTGACCAAAACCTCCACATCAGCCAGACCTACTTGGTCGACGGCAGGAGTCCAACGGATCGTGCCCAGCAACGCGTCGATGGACATCCCGCGCGGAGCTTTACTGAGACTCCAGACCAACGGATCGCCGTCACTATCAATCGCTCGCAGGTCATACGCGTAGGGCCTGTCTGTCGAACCTGTTCGTGACGGCGATGAAACAATTTGTGGCGACTCGTTGGAGTCTGTCGTCGCCACGCGAATTACAAACGACTGCACCGAAGTTCCACCATGACCTTCGTCCGCACGGATTTCGACATCATTATCATTGAGTTGGTCCGGTGAAGGGAACCACTGAATCCAACGCGTGTCCCGGTCGAAAACCATACCGTCAGGCGCTCTGACGAGAGTGATATCAACAGGATCATTATTTGCATCGCCCACTTCTACGGCATAAAGATATCTTTTACCCAATTGAGTTTGAGTTCGAGGAGTCGAAGTGATCACTGGCAGGGCGTTTGGGGAGGCAGCGACGACCTCGAGTGGGAATGTCAACGTGTCCAGGCCGTCTCGCCCGTCATTTGCAATGATTGTGATCATGTGGTTACCGAGCTGAGCAACTTCCGGCGTCCATGTGAATAGACCGCTGACTGGATCGAGAGACATGCCCGGCACGAATTGCTCTAGTTGAAAGACGAGCGTGTCGTTCTCGGCATCCTGCGCACGGAACCGATACAGGTAGGGTTGATTAACAACGGACGGAACTTGTGGCGGAGGCGTGATAAAGACGGGCGCAGTTTGAGCGGCACTCGTTCTAATTGTGAACGACTGCAGATCGACGCCGCCTCGGCCGTCACGCACACGCAAAATGACATCGTGGGCGCGGACTTGGTCTGCCGCCGGCGTCCATACGACGACACCTGTCCCTGGATCGACTATCATTCCGTCCGGGCCAACCAGAATGTCGAAAAGCAACGGATCAAGGTCTGCGTCAGAGGCAGCCGCGTTATAGCGGAAGTCGCGCGCGACAACCGTTGTAATCGATGGCGTGGTTGTGAAGCTCGGGTCCGCGTTCAACAGAGTGGACTCGATGTTTCCGAAATCCTTGCCCGGGAGAACCTGCCCATCGGAAAGGTTGACCTCGTAAACGCCGTGAGTAGGACTCGTTCGCCGCGCGTTTAGCGACTGTTCTTCGCGAACGATATAGTTGCCTGGGGCGAGATTCGTGAAGGAGTAATCGCCGTTTGCGTTCGTGATAACAAAACGTTCGCCGGGATCGCGGCGATAGTTGCTGGACTGGTCTAGGTACACGGTCCGTCCGACCAGGCCTACTTCTCCTTCGTCGCGCACTCCGTCACCATTATGGTCGTTGAATACCGTGCCGCTGATCGTGGCGGGGGTAACCGTCGGCGAAATGACAATATTTTGGCTATCGAAACCGTGATGGCCATCGTCGACGCGGACTGTGGCGAGTGGTGTGCCAACACTGAGCGACGCGACAGGCCACCGGATTCTCCCCGTACGGCTGTCGATGGTCATACCAAAAGGGGCAGTGGTTAGCGAATAGGTGAGTGCGTCATGGTCTGGGTCAACGCCGCGAACGTCATACTCGTAAATTTGGGCGGGGTATACTTCCTTAAAACTAAAATCGTCGTATCCAGTACTCGCTGTGCCTCGAATCACTGCAGTATGAATGCCAGGCGTTGAGAGGGTGAGGACTGCGAATCCGTTATCGATGGCTGATGTACTCTCGAGCAACACGCCATCGATACCGAAGCCTTGTAAGACGACCGTTCCCGAAGCCCCTTGCCGGTCGACTTTGACCGACACGAAATCAGTTAGTGCTGGACTAGACGGGTCGCTGGGGAGGAAGAACTCGGCAACAACAGGTGCTGCGTAGTCGATCATCGTGGCCGATTTCATCCCGCCGATTCCATTGCTACCACTGGTAGCATGGCCTACTCCGAGGCGAACGACGGCGACCGACGCAACGCCGTTCCCGCTACGGAAAGTCACGCCGTGTGACGCTAAGAAGCGGTCAGAGAGTCTTGCCTCCGGCGGAACATCACTACCATTAAGAAACGAGGGAGTAGCGGGTAGTCCCTCAAAATCGATCGTCAGATTACTCCGATTCGCTGGTACGGGTAATATCAAGACCGATGGTACTGGCTCGGAGATGATGATCGGTGAGCGGTTGGCAGGATCCGGTTCCACGCGAATTCGATAAGCCTGAGTTGCCGTACCGCCTCGACCGTCGGAAGCCCGCACGCGTATCTCGTGCGTGCCGATTTGATCCACCGTTGGTGTCCATATGACCACGCCTGTGGACGGATCAATCGTCATTCCATTTGGAGGCGCGAAAATCTCGGTCGCCGTGAGCCGGACATTATCCCAGTTGACGCCCGTGCTGCCTGAAAGTCGGATCTGGAGCAACTGACCGAGCATGGGATGACCACTAGGCGAGTCGAAGGTAACCGATACATCACGAAATGTTCCGTTCGATGGCAGTGGTGTTGAGGTGGAAGCCAACACTTGTCCTCCCGCGCGAAGTTGGACAAGAAATGCACCGAGGGTGTTGTCAAGTCGATCACCCACTGCCACCGTGAGCACATAGCGAGTGTTAGAGCGCAAAGGTTCGGCTAACACCTGCGATATTGCCGCGTCATTGCTGTAGGCGATATTCTGCCCGTCGGGAACCGCGCCATCGGGGTAACGGGTGGGACCGGGATTCCAGGCACCCGCAAAGTTGCCACCCGTGAAGGTCCAGTCCGTCAGCGTACCAATGGTGAATGCATCCTCCGCGAGGACCTGCGACTCGAAACTGGGGTTGGCAATTGGAATAGACACTGTTGCCGTTTCGAGCGCGAAACTCAGTGCATCGCCATCTGGGTCATACGAAGTTGCGTCGTACCGGTATGGGTTATCCGCCGCCGCCCTGACATTCGGCGACGACTTGAACAGCGGCGGGCGGTTCGGTGGAGGCTCAATTACTGACAACTCATAGTCCTGCTGAACTCTGCCGCCACGACCATCGTCTACCTCGAGGACTACGGTGTGTACGCCAAGATCTGTCGTTATCGGATCCCACGATATCCGTCCAGTGATCGCATCTACATTCATTCCCTCGGGGGCCGTTAGCAATGAGAAAGTCAGCGCGTCATCCTCCGTATCGGTCGCGTCAACCTCGTAAGCATAGGGGCGACCTGCGATCACTTCGACTACGGGCACCGTCGTAATTTGGGGAGCTTGATTTACTCCGCCTAAAATCATCAAGTCGTACGTGAACTGCACGCGGCTTGGCACGAAGAAAGCGATCGACTTCGCTCCGCTCGATTCGCCCGGAAAAAGTGTGCCGCCTGCGACTAGACCTGTGAAGTCATAATACGGAATACCATCCGGTGTAACTCCGTCAAAATCACGGATGCGGACGCTTGGATCGCTGATATTCCGAATGCCCACCAAGAGGGGTGCATCCGCCAAATACTGACCCGAATTGAGCAGCGACAAGTCCGAATACAGGACGCTCATCTCTTTGTCGAACGACGTACGTCCATACACTCCCTCAAAGCTGCCCGAAACGTCGGTGAGATGCGCGAAATCGACTGCCCTAGACACTGATTGGATATCCGTGATCACGGGTGGCGGAGCCGCGAATGGCGCTACGAATTCAACGGAACGAATCGCTGCCGCCGACCTCGTATCACTATCGTTGTTGACCAGCCGGAACACGAGATTGGCCTGTGTTCCAGGCTGAACATCCGCAAGTGAGAGGGTCACTCGATTGCCAGAAAGTACTACCTGGGAAGTACCAAAGGGCATTACGTCTTCGCTTAAGTTAAAAAACGCGTCCCGTCCCTTGGCAATGGGATGCACCAAGGAACGGCCTGACAGGTCAAGCAATGCCACTTCGAAGGCGTCGCGGATCGCGCCCTGACTAGAAGAATCAAACTCGATTCCTTCCAGCACGAACGACAAAGCCGCCGCGTCGTCAGGAATCGTCAGTTGCGTCGTAAGAGACGTAGTAAATGAGGATCCCTCGCGGAGTGCTGGCCCGCAACCGAGAGTCGAAAAATTACCACTCGACCCATCGCTCCGCGTGTAGGCTTGCCCAACTGGCGTTGCGCCACCATTCAGGTGATTGATAATGACGAGCGCATCGAGTGGTGTGACGAATTGATCGCAGTCAACATCCAAGTAGGGTGGAGGCATCGCTGCAGAACCAGGCACTTCAGGCAGTCTACCAGTAAGCGGATCCGAAATTTGCTTGCCGTTCAGTTCATTGATAACCTGCAGAACGTCCAAGGGGGAAATCGAGTCAAAGGGATCGTTGTCCACGTTCAACGGGAATAGTCCGTTGGTCCAGGCGGAGCCAATCAACATGCAGCGACTCTCAAGCCGCTCAATCGCCATGCTCCTCTTAAGATTTCGCTGAAAGCCATGAGAATGATGCTTACGGGTCTTGCGATTCCGCCTTGCGAACTGCTTGTGCATGAAAATACCTTGCTACGGAATACGGCGCCGCCGCCTCCCATAGTCCTGAAACGACCAGACACCCCGCTAGATTTCAGACTCGTCACTTGGTTCCAATGCATTGGTACCGGAATTTAATGCGTAACTGCTCGCCAAATCGGCTCAAAAAAAGCCTGAGGAAAAATGAAATTGTGGATAAACGTCAGACCGTCAGATACGCTCAAGAAAAGTTCGCCACTATTCGTAGAAGGTGACCGCAGCGAGTTAACTAAGTCGCGATACGACCGTCGAGCAGCATCTGAACTGCATCGCTCTTGAATGGATCCGTGAACTGACGTCGTCACTTGCTGGTGTCTTTGAGGGGTTTCTTGTTCATGCTGGCAATCTCCTTGAGCGGCCATCCTAAGCGCTGAGCGCGCCCGGGATCAAGTCACCACCTCAGCCTGTCCAAGTTTCCATGCTGCAAAATGTGTAGGATTAGGGACGGTTGGGATACTGGGCGCGAAGTTCCTCGTACTTCGACACCTGTTCGGGTTGTTCGAGCGCCGAGTAAAGTTCGATGAGTCGATCCACGTTCTCCCGAATTCGAGATAGTTCTTTTTCGGGAATCGATGCTTGATGGGTCTTGAGGCCTTCTAAGCCACTGATGAGAAGCGACTCGGCCTCGGAGTATTTCTTTTGACCCAATAGCGATTCCCCGAGGAGCGATCTCGTATTGAACGTTGTCCATACATCGGGTTGTAGCTCCTCGCTTTCGGTCAAACAATCTCTCAGTGTGGCTTCGGCTTCTGGCCAAGCCTGTCGCTGGATCAGTGAGTAACCAAAATCATGCAACGCTTTGACGTAAGCAGGAGATGGAGGGCTTTCCAAAGTCCTTAGGTGCTGCAACGTATCCGTTCACACTCCGATTAGCCGGAACGCGTTAGCGTCCGGTTTCCGTAACAATTCGAAGAAACCGGACGCTAACGCGTACCGGCTGATTTAGCTGCAAAAATGCTCAATGAATATCGGGGTGTGAACGGTTACTGCTGCAACCATAGCTTTCGCCAATGGTCAGCTCTTTCGAAATTTTGTTTTTTCTCGTATGCGTCGATGACGTTCAGCATCATTTCGCCCGAATCAGTGTTCTGAAATCGATGCTTTACACAACCGTTTGCCAACAGTTCTAGAAGTGACGTGGATTTCTGCAGTTGCTGAGAATCCTCATAGGCCATGGCCAGATTATTCAAACTGATAAGAGTTCGAGGATCCTCGGGCCCGAAGTGAGCCGTTTTCCATTGGTGCAGTTCCTCCAATAATGGCAACGCTATTTCAATCTGACCAGCCATTTGATAACTGATAGCCAATTCATTCATGCATCTCTGTGTCTCGGGATGTTGCATTCCGAGTTTCTCTCTTATCAAGGCGTCCGTTTCTTTTAGCAACACGATCGCTTCGTCGGTCCTTCCCGCCTCTCGATAGAATGTTGACATGTTGATCATGTCACCGATCGTATAGAGATGGGCAATGCCGCGACTAGATTTTCCTAAGCGAAGCGTCTCTTCCATCAGCTGGATCGCCTCGTCGAGATGACCGGCGGCTTGGTAACCAAGCGCTAGATTGTTCATGGCGGTCAGGGTATACGCATGACCGCGACCAAGAATGGATCTTTGTTTTTTGAGAATCTCTTGCAACGATGCCAATGCCTCTTCGGAACGATTCAACTTGAAGTACACCCATGCCAAATTATCCATGCTGTCGATTGTCACTTGATGATCGTTTCCATGCTTGGATTTGCAGAACGCCAGAGCTTCTTCAAGGAGGGAAGCTGCTTCTTGATAGCGACCGATTTTGAGGTAAGCAGCCCCCAGATTGTTCATGGTATCCAGGGTTTGCGGGTGATCGGGACCGAGTTTGTCCTTGCAGATGTTGTACGTTTTTTCCAACAGCGGAAGCGCCTCATGCAATCGATGGTTTTCGATGTAGTCGTGAGCGACCTTGAGCGCGCTGGCGATCGTACGTGGATGCTCCGGTCCCAGTTGTTGCGTCCAAGTTTCGTAGAGTTCCTTCGTAATCTTTTGCGATTCATCGAACTTGATACCCAACTCAGAATAGGTAGTCGCCAAGATTTCCTTCAAGCCAAGGGTGAGTGGATGGCCGGGGCGCAGTGCGGTTTGGCCAACATCCAATACTTTTTCATAGATGTCGCAGGCCGCCTGAGTTTGTCCAATGGTATGTTTCGCGAATCCGATCAAGGTATGCGTCAACAGTGTGTTTTTGCTTCGATCTCCGTAACGTTCAAGGCAGAGCTTGTGCACTTTTTGAACCCGAGGAACTAGCAAACCAATCTGCACCCCAAGCAATGCGGTTTGCCCGACGCCCAGTTTGATACTCGGCAGGGTAACTCGCCGCGGGTCGACACGATACTCAAGTCGTTCCAGAATGGCGGTCAATGCCTCCGCCACTAGGTCGACCTCTCCAGAGTCTGGGGAGTAGGGTCTCTTCAATAGTTCCTCAAAGCGAGCGAAGAGTTCAAACAGAACTTTCAAGCCCTGCCCATGCTGCCCCGCGGAAACGTTGAAGATGATCACATCCACGAAGCGAGCAAGAGTTTGCGGATGCATGGGTCCAAGTTCTTCCTCACGCAGCTTCGTGGACGCCTGTGCGAACTTGATGGCACGTGGAAACTCGCCCAGTCCTAGGTAGGTTTCACCAATGGTTTCCAAAATCTCAGCTTGAACAATGCGTTGTCCTGGGAACTTTTGAGGGATTTTCTCTGGGCTGAATTCCTCGGAGGCTTGATCGAGCAGGGCGCGGACTGTGAGGTCGTGTTTCGCGACTTGTTTGCCAGATCCTTCACTTCCCTGCTGCCAAGGATCGGCGGGACGCAACAACTGGTCTTGGAGAAAGCCACGAACGGAGACGGCGACGGCTTTGTCGAGCTCGGATTGGGCTTGCGCTTTCTTGGCTTGCTCTTCTCTAGTAACTGCATAGCCTTTTTGTTCCTCTGCAATGCGACGCTGATCATCCGCCACCCTCCGTTGCTCTTCTGCCATTCGGCGTTGATAGTCCTTTTCGTCCCGATCGAGACTCGCGGCATTCTCGGCTGCTACCGCGCGATTCCTTTGCCATAGGCTGACGGACATGCCGATCAAGAGGGCTGCGGCGATGATGCCACCAGACCATTGGACAACCCGACGCCGTCGGAGTTGCTCGACGGCCATTGTTTCCGCTCGTGCCCGCTCCGTTTCTGCAAGCCTCAGTCGCGTTTCCACTCCGGCTCGGTAAGCTGCCACTTCATTGGCCACCTGCTGCGCATCCAAAGGCCGGTCGTTCATGGTGGGGCTCAAGCATCGCTTGGCCAGTGTGATCAACTCCAAATCCGAGGTGCACGCCTCCAGTCGCGTCATGGCTTTGAGTAAATCTCCACGGGCTGCTGCCAGGATGATTTCTCGGCTGTTCCCCTGCAACGGTGGCTTACCGGTTAGCAGTTCGCATAAAATGGCTCCTAGAGCGAACACATCAGTCCGTCGATCCACTCCCGTCACATCCCCTCGAGCTTGTTCCGGAGCCATATAGGCCGGTGTCCCCATCACTGTTCCGATTCGGGTCCGATCTTCTGTATGCTCCTCCTCGGGGTAGAAGCATGTGCGATCGGGATCAGTGCGATCCCGGGTACGAGCTAGCGTTTCTGCCGCTGATGCAGGCTCGGAAGCCTCTGAGATAGTGGATACTTCCTCCGAAGCTTCGGCGTCTCCAACCCCCTGCTTAGCTAATCCCCAGTCCATCACTTGCACTTCACCGAAGGCCCCCACCATAACGTTCTGCGGTTTCAGGTCTCGGTGGATGATGCCTCGGCTGTGCGCGAATCCGACCGCTTGGCAGATCTGCTCAAAGATCTGAACGAACTGAGGCAGGTTCTCGGCGGTGGTTTGGCGGCTTCTCAAGGCTTCCGACAGCGTGTGACCACGAATCCTTTTCATTGCGAGAAAGGGGGAGCCATCCGCCAGAGTGCCAAGATCATGAACGGGTGGGATGCCGGGATGGGACAACTGGGCCGTGATGCGCGCCTCGGTCAGGAATCGTCCCGCGTCGGCTCCCGGGAGAAGCGTCTTGATGGCCACTTCGCGTTGGAACGCGGAGTCGATCGCGTGCCATACACTCCCCATCCCTCCGCGCGCGATCTCGCCGACGACGCGATACCTCGCCGGTAGCTCGGGGAAAGTTGAGAAATCAGAATCGGAAATAGTTGGACTGCCTGGCGCAGCGTTGGTTTCCGTCGAGGCATCCGCCTGGGAATGGGTGGGATGGATCTCGTGAGTTGCTGGGAGAGATTCTTCGGGGCGCATAGGAATCATTCAATCCAACGTGATAGTTTCGAAATGGCCTTCTCGCAAAAACGAGTTGCGACCTAAGTCGGGATCGATCGAGCGCGTCAGGGAGGAAAAGTCCTGGATCACCGACCTGTGGAATCATCCACGTAAGAGCAAACGGAGTGAAAACGCATCCTGCCAAGGATTGCGCCGCATCGAAATGAGCGGGTTTATCGCTTACTGCCAAATCCGGAATGGAAGGGGGTAAATTTGCCCAAAAGGGTAGCTCCGAATTCCGACTTCACGACGTTTGGGTTGCTCTCGGCACAGCCCGATCCAACGTGAAGATCGCCCCTTTGTAGTCACATCCGAGGTGCTACGCAACAAATTTTACTGTGGCTCGTTTCCGATGGACCCTGTTTGCGAGAGGCTTCCAGCTTGCCATAGGAAGCCAAGGACAGGCACTGCATCGTTGCAGGGGAAGGCTGGGTTTGCTACGGAGGTGAGATTCTCAAAACCACTTTTTGCCCGAAGAGTGGTTTTACACTGTGACCCAACATCGCTCCAAAAGCGTGGGTCCAAGCGTGACGCGCTGGTACCACTGCTTCTCTCATTGCGTTCGCCGCGCCTTTCTCTTCACCGAGAGTCAACAACGAGAGATCGGATCCCTGTACCGATCGCCATTCGAGCTTGTCTCCGTGGGATCTCGATTGGCAACCGGTAGTGGCGAACCGCAAGCCCCCTTCCGCCCGCATGTTCGTGTACGAGTACTGCCCTTTGGGCGGGAGTACGAGTTCGAGAAGACACAGAATGAACGCTCGTAATGGCCTTGCTCATGGGAGCTCTGTGCTAATGTTTGTGACGCCCGTAACGGTTGCGCTATCCTTAGGGCTGCCTGGCCATCTCGGAAACCAGAATTGCGTTGGCGAACCAACGTTGGGAAGTCAAACTTGAGGTGTGCGCCCTGCAAGAGTGGCAACGGCACACTAGATATTGGTGGTTCCTTGTCCAAACATAGGGACCACATCGTTCAACAGTTACCTAAAAACAGCAACATCGGACCCCCCCAAAATCGTGAAGTCTCCGCGCGTCATCGCGATTCGAGTATTCGTCGCAATCTTTGCGATCGCGATCGCCATCGATACGCTTCCTGGTTCTTGGACAGCGGTTCGACCGATCAAGAGCTTCGTGAATACTGGCCTCAGTTCCCTAGGTTTGGCGCAAGGCGAATGGCCCTTGTTTGCACCCAACCCGGTTCTAAGGAATGGGACGGTCGTGGCGGAGGTCACGGACGGTCATGGCCAGATGGCCATTTGGAGTTCACCCGACTGGAGTCGATCGAGTACGTGGCAAAAGTTCTATCGCTTTCCAGAAATGAATTACTTCCATAATGTCGGCGACAATCTGGACGCCTGCGGGGATTTGGCGGACTACCTACAGCATGCGATTCCCGAGCGTGAGGAGGCCGTTCCCACGGTTCGCTGGAGTGACACCAATGAACTTTTGCCACCCGCACCTTTGGTTCCTCCCATCGTAAAAGTCAAACTTGATGCGCACCCCCGGCGCTTGATCCTGCTCGACGGCGCTCCATTGCCCAAGCTGAGCGAAACGATCTGGAGCTACCAGATCCACTTCCTCGTAGCCCGAGAGTACTCGCAATGATTCCCTTTGCTGAGCGAGCGGTGGCAGCATGGGACCGGTTCCTCTTCGCATCCTGCGATCCTAGAATCGTACCTGTCCTCCGTATTGGATACGCACTCCTGGTCCTTATCCATACGAGCGTGGTATGGATCCATGCCGATCGCTGGTTCAGCGATACGGGAGTAATGCGTGTCGAGACGGCCCGACAGATCATTAGCCCGATGAGTTGGTCGTTATTTTACGTCCTGCCATCGTCGAGCGTGGTCGTCCACATGGGACTTACCGCGCTACTCCTGCACGCTCTGTTGATGCTCCTCGGGATCTGGTCTCGGTTCCAGGCAGCCGCGATCTTCTTTTGGTTGGTGTCGTTCCAAAATCGCAATCCATTCATCCTTGATGGCGAAGACGCGATCTTTCGCATCTTCGCCTTTCTGATGATCTGGTTGCCGCTAGACGCGTATTGGGCCATGCGTCGCCCTGCCAATCGGCAGTCGTCGACGCGCGACCCGGACTTTTCGACGGCCTGGGGGTTGCGGCTGATTCAGATGGAGATAACGGCCGTCTATGCTTCCACGGCCCTCGTCAAATTCCAGGGATCGACGTGGCATGACGGTACCGCGCTTTGGTATGTCTCGCGGATGACCGACCATTTCGGTCGATTGATCCCCGCCAGTTGGTTCGATGAACTCTGGCTCAGCGCTGGGCTGACGTGGGGTGCACTGGCTATTGAAACCGCGTTGCCGATCGCGTTGTGGTTTCGCCCCACGCGCAAGTTCGCCATCTTGGCGGGGCTGGCCTTGCACTTGGGCATCGAACTGACGATGCACATCTTCCTGTTCCAGTGGGTGATGATGTTGGGCCTGTTGGCCTTTGTCCAACCCAGCGAATGGAGGTTGTGGAAGCGGTCGACAACGACTCTGTCAGTGGATCTGCAGCACGCTCCGAGCTAACAACTTGTTTCCAAAAAGGGGCAAGATTAGGTTGCCCCTCTGAAAAAACATCGTCCAAACTAACCTAGGGCTTGGAGGCTTGCTCGGTTACTTCTTGGTCTTGCCTGGCTGAGTGTTGGCGCGCGCCTGAGCTGGCGGGTTGGCCCGGGGTCGTGCTGGCGGTGTGGCTTTCGACGCGACAGGTGTGGTCGTATCGGCTTGTGCCTCCATGAGTGACTCCAAGGCTTGAAGCATCTCTGGACTGAAGTGGGAGCCGCGTTTGGCGACCACGCCACGGCGATCGATCAGGATGGTGACCGGAACGCTGAGGACACCCAGCTTCACAGCCAGATCGCTCTGAAATCCACCTTGTTCATGAATATGCGGCCACGGGAATTTTCCAGCATTGGTTCGAAGGAAATCGGTCGCGGTCGCGGATTGCGTATCCAAGTTAACGCCCACAATTTGCAAGTTCTGTTTTGCGAAGCGGGATTGAACTTTGCGCAATTCGACCATGTCGGCTTTGCACGGTTCACACCACGTCGCCCAGTAATGAACGATGGTCGGACCTGAGGACTGAAAGTCTTTTCCGTCTAACGTCTTGCCGCGCAGGTTGAGTGTTTTGCCTTCCAGGTTCAGTCGGGCGATCGCGCCTTGAGCCTTCTGTCCTGCGTCGGTGTCCGCGAACGAGGATGCAATTTTGCGATACCAAAGTTCGGCTTCTTTCTCCTCACCGCTCAGTTCATGATTGACTCCGATTTGAATCATGGCTTCGGCCGCTTCAGGAGACTTGGGATAAGTCTTGGCGAAGGATTCGAGGTTCTTCATGTGGTCGGCTTGGATCACCGCAAAGTTGGCTCGAGGATCAGACATCTCAACGATGTTTTCGGTGCTGATCACACGGAATGCAACGTAAGCCTGGTTCTCCTTACCGTTGGGCAGTTCCTCCAACGAGGACTCGAGCGCTTTGAGTTGCTCCAGTCCGTTGGCATACGTTCCCGTCTGCACGGCTGAACTGACCGTGTCCGCAAATTGCCGGATCCACGCATTCATGTCTTCCGTTCCTCGTGTGGCTTGGATCAAGCGACGGAGGATCTTGGCCCGTTCGTCATTGAGTTCGTTGGGATCACCCTCGCCATCACGAAGGCCCGCGTCGATTCGGTCCAGATCCGTTAGCAGGCTCTGCATGGCTTGCGACAAACCTCCCTCTCCCGCACCCACCGCGCCTCCACCGGCTCGACTGATCGCTGCCGATGGGAAAAAGAAGCCTGAGTCGGCTAGGACTTGGCCATCACCCACGGTTCGAGGCAGATCGGTCAAGCGCCACGCCGTACCAACTTGGATCATCGTTCCGATGAGCAACTGCTGCGTGACGGATTCGGTGTCGATGATGGCCACCACATTTTCATACGCCGTAATGTCTTGCGTTGATCCTTCGGTACCTGCGGGGACGATGCCCGGCTTTTCGGCTGCGAAGTGGGCCCATTTGGAAGCGTTGGCAATGGCTTTCTGTCCTCGCACAAACTCGACGAAACCCTTGCGGGCCTTGTCCAATCGCTCCGTCATTTGCGATTGCTTCTCTTCACCCATCTTGAGGCCTTGCAACTCGTTGGTCGTCAGCAACAGACGATCAAAGCGTTCGCGATCGTTGGTCTTGATGGCCTCAACCACTTCAATCGTGACCTCTTCTGCGGAGATGGTTTTCCAGGAATCAATTTTGCCATCTTCGTTCCCGTCGATGCCCCACCGCGTTCCCGCGGTCCCGAGCCAACGGTATTGATCCGCTACGCCATTGAAATCGCTATCGATGTCTCGGTAGATCTCAATACCATCTTTGAAGTAGCACCATTCATCGACGTTCCGGTCACCGTTGGTGTCGGCGAATCGACGCAAGATTTGCCCTTGGGGATCGTAGATCATCAGACCATCGGAGCCGTTCCGCTTTTCGTAGCGGCCCGTGCAGCGGCTTTCGTCCGCCGGTTCCACGCGGTCGAAGTTCAGGCCGATTTGGCGTGGACTGTAACTCAAACCAGTCGTAACCAGTTGGTCGGTCTGCTGGGCAAAAAGGGTCGGCGTCAAAACCATTCCCAAGGCCGGTATGCTCGCCATGCGGCTCGCCCAAACAGCCAATCTACCTCGCACGCCTACACTTCGATGTCGCTTTTGGTTTCGCATCCCTGCCATCTCCTCGCTCGTGCTTGAATTCCGTCGTCGATGCCGCGAGTCTAGCAAAAACAAAATCACCTCGACCAGTCCAGTCCTTGGGTGATTGCTAGCAAGCGGCTAGTCGCGCTCTGGCACGATCAAACCGCCGTGCGTCCACTCGGCACTATCCCACCAGTCGGCAGGCCAGTGCGGTTCAGAATAGAAAATCGCCAAAGCACAGGTCGGCATCACGCATTCGCGATCGCTCAAGCGTGTTGCTAGCATTTCTATGCCTGGATTGTGGCCGAGGATTAAAAGTGAGTGGGAGCCGGTGGCGTGTTGGATGGCCGACTCCAGGATGGTTTGTGGCGACGCAAGGTAGAGCGCGTCGAGGTAAATCGGCTCGGGCATGGATTGACCCCAGGCTTGGCACATCCTTTCCAACGTTTCGCGCGTTCGGGCAGCGGTGCTACACAGGATGCGATCGGGCATGCAGTCTTGATCAAGCATCCACTTCGCCATCCACGGAGCTGCTCGCTTGCCTCTCGAATTGAGCGGTCGCTCATGATCATTTAACGACTCATGAGACCAGTCGCTTTTGGCATGCCTCAGCAGCATTAGCTGGACCATGAATGGTTCCACTTGGGTTGAAGGATTGGACGCGGCGTTGCGGCGGGTTCGGCCAACAATTCGTCGCGATAGGATTGAGTGAGACCCAATCCAAACATCAATAGAGCATATTCGATGCTCGAGAATGAGACCTCATGGAACGCCATTTGAATGACGTGCGAGGCGAGGACGCAGGCGCTAAAGATGGCCGTACACCGCGCCAAGGGTGGTGCACGCGGACTAGCGAGCAGAAACCATATGCCTCGTATCATGGCCACCGAAGCCAAGGTGAACAGGATACCACCAATGAGCCCGAGATCGGTCAGCAAACTCAAGAACGAATTGTGATGGACATAGCCTCGGATCGATTCGAGTCGAATGTTCGTGGTGCGGTCATCGAGATACGAACGGTTGTAGACCTGGAACTGGTTGAACCCGTATCCCATGAGTGGTCGATCCTGAATCATCTTCCAGGAGACGTACGCGAATGCGCCTCGCATACGCGTGCTTTCGAGCGTTTCAGCGGCGGAGTATTCCCGCTTGAAGGCGACCAGATTTGGTCCGACGATCAAACCCCCTAGGAGTCCCGCAAAAAACATCAGTCCGACGGTTGTGATCCGCGCCTTGCCATGCAACAGAGTCAGCACCAATACCACCACGATGGCCATGGCCGCCATCCATATGCTTCGCGTGTAGGTGAGGAAGATTCCTACGAGGTAGAGCGGGGTCAACACACCCGCCAATGCCCAAGCCCAGTACGCCCGTGGATACCGACAGATCGGATACGCCCACAGGATTGCAAAGCTAGCGCACATGCACATCCCCAACCGGACGGAGTTGAGCATTGGGCCGCGGGCTCTCCCGAAGTGGATGCCGATTTTGGGGTCGCCTATGAAGGCTGGAAATACCAAGGACCATTGCTTGGTGATCTCAAAGACAGCTGTCAAACTCAAGTAGGCACCAAACATCAACATGACCGCGACGCCTCCCCATATGGCTGCATCGGTCGGTCGGCGATTGCGAAGGATGCAGTACAGGAAGGCTGGTACCAAATAGCCGTTGAACAAGTGCATGACGGTCGACGGTTGTTCTTTCATTTCCTGGCCGATCGGTGTGACGACCGTCCTGAGAACCAACCAGACCAGGAACAGAATCAAAAAAAGATCGGCCGAACTCCAGGCCCTCAGATAACTACGTCCAATCCATAGGTCATAGCCGAATTGAAGGATGAGGACCGCCAACCAGATGCGATCCGCGGTGATCGAAACCCCGACTTCGAGCGCGCCAAAGTCGAGCGGAAACACACTAGTCGCCACCAGAAAGATAGCGGTCCCGGTCACCACGTCATGGTATTGCACCAAAAAGATCGCCCAGACGAGGGCAGCCAGAGCGACGAGTAAGATCGCAAACTCCACGGCCTTGCCTCTCTCGTTGGTTGCCTGGACTGACTCTCCCCATCGCTTCGGTGATCGGAACAGTGGCCTGTGCATCTTTGTCCGGAGTCGCACAGGTCGAACGGGATGCTGGAATCCGTTAAGTCACAAACCCTACGATCGTTAGGTTCGGATGCTTCACGCGCCAGTCCATTGCTTTTCAGCATCTTTACTCCACCCCTTCTTGGGCAGAGTTGTGGTCCCGACCAACAGTTGATCGTTTCATTTTCCCTTCGTTGCTCCCCTGGAAAGTCTCTCATCGTGCCACCCTTTGTTCGCGAAGTCGCGTTGCATGCGTACTTGCACCTGACCTGGAAGCATCGACGCAACCTCAGAAATCGTTTCCAAGCCCGGAATGCTTTTCCTGGTGCCATCCTTTTCTACCACCGGGTCGCGAACGCTCATCGCAACGATTGGTCGATCAGCCACGCCAATTTTCGAAAGCATTTGGATTGGCTCGCCGATCGGTTCGCGTTCGTTACCCTGGAGGACATGCACAACTCCCAACTACTAGGGGAGCGGGATCGACCTACCGTCCACATCACCTTCGATGATGGATACGCTGAAAACAGAGTCTTTGCGATTCCAGAACTATTGCGACGTGCCATCCCGACAACGTACTTCGTGTCGACCAAGTACGTCGAACAACAGAAGCCTTTCCCGCACGACGTCGCCTGCGGTGTTCCATTGGCACCCAATACTATCGAGGACATCCAGTCATTTGCCGATGCAGGGATCACCATCGGCGCGCATTCGGACTCCCACGTTGATTTCGGCCAAAACCTTTCACGCTTGGAGTTACGCCGCGAGATCGTTGACGTGCGCAAAAAACTGCAGGACTGGACTTGCCAGAGCATCGACTACTTCGCCTTTCCCTATGGATTGCCCCACAACATTTCACAAGCCGCCATCGATATGGTCTTTGAGGCTGGTTTCAAGGCCTTTACGAGCGCTGCGGGTGGATACAACCTGCCCGGGGCGGATCATCGACATCTCCAACGCATTCACGGTGATCCTGGGATGGCGTCGCTGAGGAACTGGTTGACGTTTGATCCTCGCAAAACCATGCGGCCATCACCGATTCAGTACCAACATCCCCCTAATCCATCAACCGCGGCGAACAGCAAAACAATCCGCGAGCCGGAGTGCGGCGTGCCATGCTGAATACCGAGTTGCTGAATACCGAGTTGTTGAGTTGTGAGTTGCCGAAACCTGGCTTATCTGACGCTCTGCCAGTCTCGGACGACCGGTTGCGCTCTTGTCCAAGACAAGATTTGTTTCGTCAACTCGATCGTCCTCTGCGAACACTGTTTCTTCTGACCAGCATGCCCGTGGGCGGGGCCGAAACGCTTCTGGTCAACATGATACGACGCTTTCATCCGCAGAGGATTGCTCCGGCTGTGGCATGTACCAAAGAACAAGGACCACTCGGTGAACTCCTTGCCAATGAATTTCCCGTTACCAGTCATTGGCTGCGAGGCAAATACGATGTCTCGATCGTTCGTCGGCTGGCCCGCTACCTTCGCCGCGAACGTTTCGATGCACTCATCACCGTCGGGGCGGGTGACAAAATGTTTTGGGGTCGTATCGCGGCCCGTTTGGCAAACGTACCTGTGGTCTGTTCGGCATTGCATTCGACGGGATGGCCCGACGGTGTCGGTCGATTGAATCGTTGGCTTACGCCGTGGACGACTGCTTACATCGCCGTCGCTAAATCGCATGGCGAATTCCTAATCGAGTGGGAAAAATTCCCTGAGTCTAAGGTCGTCGTTATTCCGAACGGTATCGACACTGACAGGTTTCAACCCGACGAAGATGCTCGACGATCGGTCCGTGAAGAATTGAGTTTAGGGCCTGAAACGCCTTTGATCGGGATCGTAGCCGCATTGCGTCCCGAAAAAAATCATGCCGGGTTCGTGGCCATGGCCGCGTTGCTTTGCGAACGATTTCCGACGGCGCATTTCCTCATCATCGGTGAAGGCCCCGAACGCTGCGCGATCGAGAAAGCGATCGCCAACGCCGGTTTGAAGCATCGGATACGGATGCTCGGCTCTCGTTCGGACACGCCGCGTTTGGTTGCCGCTTTGGATCTCTTCGTCTTGACCAGTTTGAACGAAGCCAGTCCTGTCTCCATCCTGGAAGCCTTGGCTTGCCAAGTCCCCGTGGTAGCGTCGCGGGTGGGTTCTGTCGCCGAGACGGTCATCGACGGAACCAATGGTTTCACCGTTCCATCTCAAGACACTCCAGCGTTCGCTGACGCTGCTTCGCTGATCCTATCCAATCCTGATTTGGCTCGCGAGTTAGGCCGGAACGGACGGGTTCAGGTGACTGCTAACGCTTCGTTGGATGCCATGGTCCTCGGTTACGAAACGCTGATCGTTTCGCAATTTCTTAATAAGACGGCCTAGCGTTCCTGTTGTACCGGTTGATTGGGTCACGCTTAGTGATTCGAAATTATTACGAGATGTCCTGGGTTCAGTTCGATGATTTAATTGATCGAACGTTGGACTCGGCTTGCTTGGAATCAAAGACGAATTGATTCTGTTACGTCGCCGTTAACATGGATGTTAAAGGGAAGAGAATGGATGATCTCATGCGCCGTTTTAATTGGTTCCCGTTGCTTGCTGCCTTCGGCTTCTTCCCTGGAAATGCTTTAATCGCTGCCGATTCCAGCCCAGGTGCTCGGAATCCCTCTGGGGGAATGCCGTCGTTGATTACTGATAGGGATTTACCCTCCGATGAACGCGCCGTCTCGCTCGATGAGAATGCGACCAGCCGCACTGCTCAACGCGAGGATCGATGGGACACCCAGCTTCTAAGTCGTCCCGCTCAACAGTCTCATTTCTTTGCCGGCACCGAGTTCACCTTCATGCAGATTCAGGCCGCCACAGGTGGTCGCATCAACCTTTCGTTCGACGATTCCGATACGGTGGGTACGGACCTTTCCTTCACCGATGGACGCGGCTTGAATGACGTTGGTTATGCACCGCGTGTTTGGCTTGGCTACCAATTCGGCGAAAAGTGGGGAGTTGCTGGTCGCTTCTGGACATTGAGTGACTCGACCGCTGGACCACCCGCGTTAACACCAGGTACTACTGATCTACCCAATTTCAGTACCGACACCATGACCGACCGCATGGAAGCTTCGGCAATTGATATCGAGGCTATCCGCCGTTTTTCACCGGGTAAGTGGAAAGTTGATGGATTGGTTGGGGCTCGGTACGTTGGCTACAGCACTGAGGCCGTTCTTAGGTCGTTCGGAGTTTTCACGACTGGAAATTTCGTAAACATGAGTCTATCCAACGGCTGTAGCTTCAATGGTACAGGCGTCACCTACGGGTTGAACGGACGACGCCAACTGGGCGACTCTCGTTGGCATGTATTTCTCAGTGGCCGCGGTAGCAATATCGATGGTAGATCCGATTCGTTTGGTCGAGCCGTTGGAAGCGTGTCCGTTTCCGGGAATGCTCCCTTACTCGGTGCCGCTACCGTCACCCGAAACAACGCGGAGTCTTCGCTTCAAATCGGCGAATTTCAAACCGGTCTGGAGTGCAATGTCGCATTACGTTGTGTGCCTGCCAATGCCTTTTTTCGAACTGCCTTCGAATACCAGTACTGGAATATCAAAGGTCCTCCCACCGGTGGGGCTGGCTTCGGTGGCACATCCGGCGACTTGACCACCAACAGCTTCGCCAGTGCTGGTTTGGGTGATCTTAAACTCTATGGCTTGGCGATCGGCACTGGCCTGACGTGGTAGTGGCTCGTCGAGTGCTTTAACCTTCGTTCTTGCTTCGACTCTTCCCTCGGACCTATTGCAGTCTCTTGAAAACCCTTGCATCCTCAAGTGATGTAACGATGTCTAGCGCCCCGACAAAGCTTCCATGCTGGGTGTGCCGATTGGTTACTGAGATCACGATGGCGTCGGCCGCTACGCCTGCGCGTGTGCCTAACTCGCTATCTTCGAGCACCAACATCTCTTGAGTAGCAATTCCCATGCGAACGGCTGCTGCTTGATAGATGTCGGGATGGGGTTTGCCGTTGGGTACATCCTCGGCTGTGATTACGAAGTCGAGTCGCTCCAGGATACCGACCATGCCTAGCGCCTTGGTCGCGAACGTTCTCGTTGAGCTCGTGGCTACGCAGCGGGGAAGACCAAGTCGATCTACATGGCTTAGCAACGCTTCCACGCCTGGCATCAACGCCAAGTCCTTATCGAGGATTTCTAAGAAGATCGTGTCGGTCTCGCGCTGCAACTCTTGCCACGTGTCGGCCAATCCTTCGTGCTCGATCAAAACGCCAAACGCCTTTTGGGCTGGCAAACCAATCATCTGCCTTCGTACCACTTCCCTGTAGGTTTTGCCTCGCCGCCTAAGCAGCTCCGCACCCACGTGTTCGTAAAGGTCCTCGGTGTTGAGGAGCAAGCCGTCCATGTCGAAGGCTACGCCTCGCACCTTTGTGTCCTTCATGACTGTGGATAACCTGTCCTTTGCTGTTCGTTCCCGTCGATGCTTGGTCGCGTACTCGACAGCCTCTTTTTCCGTGTTGGTGATTGCTTTCGCGACCAACGTCACGTTCCTAGCAGCTGTCAGTGTCCCAACAGCTTTTCCACCTAAGGTTGCTTCTTCTATACGCTGCTTTTGATTTGGAAAAACCTTGTTTGCCTGGCGTTATCGACAGCCTCTCGGGTCTCTCTACTACTACGACTAAGATAGATATATCTTTATCTATTTAGCTTTGCCCATGGTCCATCCGTCGGGAAGGTTGGCATCCTTGGTGACGATCGGTATCCCTTCCCGGATATAGCAAGGATCGAACTGATCGGAGTCCACCAAACCGAGGTTGTTGACGACCTGGACGTGACGACCGATGCGAACGTTCTTGTCTAGGATAGCGCCTTCGATCAGGCTACCGGCACCGATGCCCACCCGGTTGTTCCCTTCGCTTTCATGGCGATCGAGGGTTTCCTGGGTTTCGGAGTAATCGGCACCCATGACAATGCTGTTGCGGATCGTGACCCCTTGGCCGATCACGCAACGCAAACCGATGACGCTGTTTTCGATGATCGTACCTTTACCGATCCGGCAACCGTCGGCAATCAACGAGCCATTGACCGTAGCACCGTCGATGACGGTCGGTGGCAAAAAGCGAGCTCGGGTGTAAACGGGCTTGTCGGCAGAGAAGAGATCGAAAGGAGGATTTTCAGTGGTCAACGACAGATTCGCTTCGTAGAAAGCGCGGATGGTACCGATGTCTTCCCAGTAGTCGTCAAACAGGTGGACTTGAACTTTGCGAGATCGGATGGCGGCTGGAAAAACCTCTTTGCCGAAATCGCTGTAGTTGGTTTTGTTGAGGATGTCGAACAGCAAGTCCTTGTTGAAGATGTACAAGCCCATGTTTGCCAAGCAATCGCGACCGCGAGAAGGAATGCCTTGGCGATCAATCCATTCAGGAGTCATGGCAACGAGATTGATTTCTTCTTCGGTCTGAGGTTTTTCGAGGAAGCCTTGGACGCGGCCATCGTCATCGCAACGCATGATTCCGAGGGCGTGAGTTTCGCTTCGAGCTACAGGAATGGCAGCGATCGTAACGTCGGCACCGGACTTCACGTGGGTATCGAGCATGTCGCTGTAATCCATGCGGTACAACTGATCGCCGCTAAGGATAAGGACATACTTGCAGTCGATTTCATCGAAGTAACGTAGGTTCTTTCGAACGGCATCGGCCGTACCTTCGTACCACGAAGGCTCGGTTTCCATTGTTTGTTGGGCAGCGAGGAGTTCGACAAAGCCGTTGCTGAAGTTGTCGAAGCGATACGTTTGCCGGATGTGTTGGTGCAGGGATACGCTTAAGAACTGGGTGACGACGTAGATGCGATTGATACCGCTGTGGAGGCAGTTGCTGATCGGGATGTCGATCAAACGGTATTTCGACGCCAGGGGGACGGCAGGTTTGGCTCGGATCTTGGTCAGAGGGAAGAGTCGCGTTCCACGACCACCACCCAAAATGAGGGATACGACTTGCCTCATATCGGCGAGCATCATAACGAAAGCCTTTCATCGGAGGAGCATCAATTAGCAGGTCAGGAACATTCTAACACGCGAACCAAAAAAGGGTTATGATCATAGGCTATGAAGGATTCAGCCTTTCCTATCCACACCGCAGAGGGTTTGACCAGTCGTCTCGTGGCCTTTGACAGCGTCAGTCATCGCAGCAACGCAGCCATCAGCGATTTCGTAGCGGAATATTTGGAGAACTTAGGATTCCGTATTGAGAGGCTGGTCCGCACGGACAAAGCCCATCAGGAAAAGGTTAGCCTGGTGGCGCGACGAGGGCCTATCCCTGGCGGAATCGGCTATTCAGGCCACACAGATGTCGTCCCCGTGGATGACTGGAATACAGGCTTCAATGGGCCTTTCGAACCGATCGTCCGACATGGAAAACTCTACGGCCGGGGGACCTGTGACATGAAAGGATCGTTGGCTTGCGCGTTGCTTGCGGCCAGCAACATCCCTGCCAACGAACAAAAGAAATCCCTCTACTTCGTGATTTCGGCGGACGAGGAGATCGGCATGCAAGGGGCCCAGCAGATCGATGCGGAGTCGGCGGTTTTCCAAGAAATGGTCGATCACCAGGTGGTGGGGATCGTGGGTGAGCCGACGGAGTTGCAGGTGGTGCATGCGCACAAAGGCTCCCAGGGATACAAGATTCGATCGCGAGGTGAAAGTGCTCACACCAGTACGGGTAGGGGGGTCAATGCGAATCATCGATTGATTCCCGCCCTGGCTCCCTTGTTGGAACTGTACGAAACGACCCAACAGCAGGCTGAATACCAAAACACTGATTTCAAACCACCGACTTTGTCTTGGAACATGATCCTCATCAACGAACCGCAAGCGGTGAACATCACCCCATCGATCGCCGAGGTCAGGATATTTTTTCGAACCATGCCCGGGGTGCAGCACGAAGGGCTGGTCGAACGACTCAAGGAGATAGCCGCGGATCACAGTTTGGAGTTGATCGAACGCAAAGGTAGTCCGCCGTGGCAAGTGGGGGCTGAATCGGAATGGATCCAAGACATGCTGGGCATCGCAGGGCTAGAAAAATCGATCACGGTGAGTTACGCAACGGATGCAGCGGTCCTGCAACGGCTGGAGCGGTTGATGATTTGCGGGCCAGGGAGCATCGAACAAGCTCATCGCAACGATGAATGGATCGCCTTGGACCAACTCGAGCGTGGCGTGCGGCTGTACGAATCCGCGTTTCGACATTGGGCTTGCTGAAGGAACGATCCATCACCGTGTACCGAATCTTGATCCGCAAGTACGTTTACGAGTCATTGGCACTCGGCTTGGCTTTGGCCCTCGTGCTGTTTGTATTTCCCTGGGTACGCATTTGGACGGTGAGTCAATTCGAACTCACGGGCTTTGCGCCCTTGATTGCGCAGTTCAAAGCCTTCGAGAAATTTTCGCCGGTGCCGCTCGAACAGTTCCTAACCTATCAAGGGATGATCGGCCTGACCTTTGACGAACCGGTGTTGCTGCTCTGCATTTTGGCCTGGTGCATAGCGCGAGGCACGGACGTCGTCAGTGGCGAATTGGGTCGGGGAACGATGGAGATGTTGCTGGCTCAACCCATCACTCGATGGCAACTGATGGTAACGCATGCTCTGGTAGCAATTTCCGGTTTGGCGATCCTGTGCCTTTTGGTTTACTTGGGTTTGTGTTTGGGAATATGGACCAACGCCACTCCGGTGCGCGAAGCGACGGGCTGGAGCATTCCATGGTTCAACTGGAATTTAACGCCAGCGATGAATGATCCCGAGCTTCGGATGGTTCCGCTTCGAGAACTGGTTGACCCATCGTTGTTCGTCGCCTCGACGCTGAATCTTTTTGGATTGGGATTCGCCGTATTGGGGCTGAGCGTGATGGTGAGTTCGTTCGACCAATACCGATGGCGGGCGATCGGCGTTGTCATAGGGATTTACGTGTTGCAGTTGTTGCTATTCATCTTGGCCAAATCCACACCGAGGATGTCGGGGCTCAAACCGCTGACGTTCTTGGCCGCCTACCAACCGGATTGGATGGTGCAAAAGATCCACGATCATCCGGCCGCCGCATGGAGCTGGACGATGGAAAATCCCAACGGGGACTGGCACGAATTTTTGGGTCCGTTGGGATACACGGGCATGCTGTTGGCGTTGGGACTCGTCAGCTACGCGATCGCATTTTGGCGTTTTGAAACGCGCGATTTGCCAGCGCCGCAGTGAATGCTGGATTAGCCTGCATGCTCGAAGGTTGCATCTTCGTCGTCAGGTCCTTGTTCCTGCTCCTCTTCCTCAAGCTGCTTGTAATTCAGCGGCGATATCGCACGGCGAATCGTTTTGATCATGATGTCGATCGGTGGTTCTCTGCCAGTGAAGAGCCGGTACTGGTACGCAGCTTGGCGTACGAACATTTGTAGGCCCGTGATGATGTTGCAGCCCGCAGCCCGCGCCCCTTTGATGAACAGTGTTTGTTCGGGGTTGTAGACGGTATCGAATACCAGTGTTTCCGGAGACAGTTTGTCTGTTTTGAAAGGGGTCGCATCGACCTCTGGAAACATACCGATCGGGGTGCCATTGATCAGGATGTCGGGTTGGACGTGGTTGCGATCGTCCCAGGATGTCCATCGACCATTGAGAATTTTGGAGAGATCATCCGATGCGACTTGATTGCGACTGGCGACCGCGATAGCGGCCTGGCGCTGGGCCAGTCCGTACCCGATAGCCCGCGACACGCCACCGGACCCGAGAATCAAAACCGATTTGCCTTCGAAGGGGTTGGACCGACCGTCAATTTTGGCCATGGCTTCACCTAAGCAGTCCATCGCCGCACGATAATCGGTGTTGTAACCGACCAATTCACCCTCGATGAAGGCGATCGTATTGCATGCCCCGATGCCTTGCGCTGCCGATTCGACTTGTGTCAAATAAGGCATGACGGCTTGTTTGTGAGGAATCGTGACGGAGAGCCCGCCAATTTTTTCGTGTTGGCACCATTGCAGGAAGACTTCCAAATCTTCGGACGAGACGCGGAAGGGAACATAGCGGTAATCGAGGCCATCGGCGTCGAAGGCTGCATTGTGGAGCAGCGGACTGAATGAATGGGCTACAGGATCGGCGACGACGCCGAATAGTTTGGTGTCGGGGCCGATCGTATCGACGCGGTACACATTTTTCATGTCGTGAAACGACAGTTGGCCGGGAGCCACGCGTCGATCGACGTTGTACACACAAAAGGTGAAAGGAGCACCGTAACGCGTGGCCAGGATTCGAGTCAGGGACCCGTATTCACCCATGCTGATCCCGATGGTTGGGACTTTGGAGCTTCGCATCATTTCCAGCACGCGGGCGGCGTCTTGGAAGGAATGACCGGCCACGGCGATTTTTACAATGTCCGCGTCGACTTGCGTCAACCCCGCGTGAATGGACTCCAGATGATCTGGGGTACCTTCGAAGTTGTGGACACTCACAATGCGTTTGGTTCGACCGTAGCGAGGAATCTTGGCGACGATATCCTCTTCCAAATCGACATACTCAATTCCCAAAGCGATGGCTTGTCGCAGGAGCATCAGTCGCTCCTCTTCGGATCGTTCCCAACGACCGCCGTCTTCTTTGCGGCGGCAGGTGACCACGACCGGGGTAGGCCGGTTTTTCAGCAGTCGCGCCAAGTCAATGGAGCGACCGATGTAATCCAACCGAAGCTCGACCAGTTGGGCACCTTGGGCGGCGACTTCCTGATGTTCGAGCATCATGTGCTTGTGTCGGGTTCTGGCGATCGTAACGCAGAGCATGCTTGGGGTGGGCAATTAGAGAAGTAGAGAGATGAGGAGAAAACCAACCGGTAGGCGGTTAGGTTACGGGATCCATTACGATCGGTCCGTTCCAGGTTAGGAATCGAGACAAAAGCGTAGGTCCGGGTTCGGTGAGGAAACTTTCGGGGTGGAACTGCCAACCCTCCACGGCAAAGTGTCGATGCCTGACCCCCATGATAATCCGATTTCCGGCCGGATCGTCGACCCAAGCGGAAACCTGGAGGCATTCAGGGAGGCTTTCCGGCTGGATGACCAGCGAGTGGTAGCGCGTCGCGATGAAGGGATTGGGGAGCCCTTCGAACATGCCTTGATTGTCGTGAAAGATGCGATCGGTTTTGCCATGCATCAGTTCTGGGGCTCGAACCACGGTCCCGCCAAATGCCTGGCCGATCGACTGATGCCCCAAACAAACCCCCAAAATCGGAAATTCACCGTGCAATGCTTCGATCAATTCGAGACAAATACCAGCCTCGTTCGGCGTGCATGGGCCAGGGGACAAAAGGATCCGATCGGGCTGCATGGATCGGATCGCATCCACCGTCAACGCATCGTTGCGGACCGTTTGAACATCGAGATTCGAATCGATCTCGCCTAGCCTCTGCACCAAATTGTAGGTAAAGGAGTCGTAGTTATCGATCAGTAGGATCATCGCTCGATGGATTTCCAAACGCGAAATAGTATTGCTCCGCCTCCAGGTATCGCTCGACCTCTTGAGCCAAGATCGGCCAGCGGGGCATCATGATTTCTAGGTTAATTCGCCGATCTTAAGAAGGTTATCCCTTGGACTGCGATCCGACCACGGTATGTTGAAAACTTTTCCCAGACCAAAAACTCATGCTAGGCTTCCTAATCGACGATAACGATTACGACCCCGAATAGTAACGCAGGACGCTGAAAGCCCTTATGGATCGAAAATTGAAGAACGAGGCGGAGGATGAGTTTTCCCGTTTCAATGCTTTCGGCGTTGTTACCGCCGTCGCTGCCAGCCGTGCAAGCGACCGCCCAGAGCTTGGGAAAATCAACAGCTCAGGCCTTTGGATCACTTCTGCAAAACCTAGCCCCAACGGCCAGTGGCCTCTCGGAGCCGAACGCGTCGAGCCAGTCAAACTCATCAAGTCAACCAAACCGAGCACCGGATCCAGCGGCCAGTCCCGCTGATCGATTGCGAGCCCGCTTGGCGGACATTGTTGCCAAATTGCGAGCGATGGCCGGTCTGGAATCCAGCCGTCAACCGGTGCATGTGATCGCCGACGGTTCCGGCGTACCGACCGTCGAAGGTCCACCTGAGATACGTCAAAGACTCCAGCAACTTCTGGACTCCGATCCCAATCTCGTCGGCCAAATCAACGCGGCCAGCCGAGACCAACAGGCTGACGATCCGATGCAATGGTTGCCCGGCGGGACCTCTGCAGTGCGATGGACAATTCCATCGTCACCAACGGAAGTCCCGTCGACAGTTCCCAAAGGCACTAGCGGCGCAAAAAACGGATTCTTCGAGTAGACTGATGGCCAACGCGGGTTAGTCCGTTTCTGATCCGCATCAACCAACGCCGTTGGCCATCCGCCGCGCGAGGGATGCATGCTGAACAGTCATTTGATCCACCCCACGATTTCTCGCATTTTGGCCGAGGCGGGGCACCACGCAACGATTCTCATCGCCGATGGCAATTACCCGGCCTCGAGCAAACGCGGGCCACGCAGCGAAGTCGTCAGTTTGAACTTGATGCCTGGCGTGGTGACGTGCAACCAAGTCCTCGAGGCCATCGTTTCGGCAATCCCGATTGAGTCCGTCAGCACCATGATGACCGAAACCGAAGGGCCCTATGCCCTCGACTCGGATCCACCGGTTTGGAACGACTACCGGGCTACCCTCGAGCGAGCAGGACTCTCGCTGCAGTTGCAACCGATCGATAAATGGAAGTTTTACGAAGCCGTGGGCACCCACGATCACGTATTGACCGTCCAAACCGCGGACGTTCAACGCTACGCAAATATCCTGCTGAGCGTGGGCGTGAGGATGCTCCCATGAGCCCCAGCGTGCAATTGGCACTCGTCTCGTTGCTGTCACTTCCGCTAGCTTTGCCGCTGCAGGCACAGGACCCCGACACGGAGTGGTCGCGATTTCGAGGCCCGCAGGGGCTGGGCGTTCAAGCGGGGCCTAACATTCCCTTCCCGTGGCCAGCCGACCGGATCACCAAAGTGGCATTGCCGGGCACGGGCAATGGCTCACCCGTCCTTTGGGGCGATGCAGCTTACCTGATCGCGGCCGATGCCGACGATGCGACGCGCCATGTCGTTGCGATCGATCTGGACCAGCACGCGATACGGTGGCAGCGGTCTTACGCAACGCAGTCACATCCACTGCACGCCTTCAGTTCGTACGCATCGACTACCCCCTGCGTCGACGCGAGCGGCGTTTACGCAGCCTGGGGCGATCCCGAACATGTGGTGCTGAAAAAATTCTCGCATGCTGGGCAGGAGCTTTGGTCGCGCGACTTCGGTCGCTACGTTTCGCAACATGGCTTTGCCACCTCACCGATGTTGGCCGACGGCATAGTGATTTTGCTCGACAGCCAAGATGCCGAAGAGCTTGAACAAGGCGTTGCACCGGGGCAAGACCGGATGCTGGCCATCGATTCCCAGACGGGTGAAACGGTTTGGGAAACACCGCTTCCGACGCGTCGTGTTTGCTATGGCGTGCCGGTCGTTCGCGAAGTAGCCGATCGCAAAGAACTCGTGTGCGCGACCACGGGCATGGGAGTCTTCGCGTTGGATCTGGCAACGGGCAAGGTACTGTGGAATCACGATTGTTTTCAGCTGCGGGTGTGTGCATCGATGGTGGTCGTAGGGCCCTTGGCCATCGCCAGCCATGGCTCGATGGGCGGTCGTGATAACTTGTTGGTCGCTTACGACATGGATACCCACACGGAACGCTTTCGTATTCAGCGCGGCGCCCCTTACGTACCGACACCGATCGTCTCAGGGGACTCGCTGTTCTTGTGGTCGGATGCGGGTATCGTGAGCTGTGTTCGACTGCGTGATGGCGAAGTTCGATGGACCGAACGCATCGGAGGCAATTTCTATTCCTCGCCTATCTTGGTCGGGGATGCGTTGATCAATATGTCCGATACGGGTGAAATCACTGCCGTGGCCGCGAGCGAAAGCTTCCGAAAATTGGGTTCGATGTCCACGGGTGCGGTCCTTCGCTCCACGATGGCGGCAACTCCGGAACGCATCCTCATCCGCGCCGAAGACGAGTTATGGATCGTCCGCTAAAAGAGCCGTTAAGAGAACCATCGCATTCATGAGAGTATTGGTCAACGAAACGCAAATCCAAGAAGGCATCGCCAAACTGGCGCAACAACTGCATGCTCATTACGGTGATCGCCCCTTGACCATCGTGGCCATCATGACCGGCAGCTTGGTCATGCTCGCCGATTTGATCCGACGTTTGGAAATGCCAATTCGTATAAGCTTGATCCAAGCCAGTTCCTACCGAGGTGGCATGGCGTCAGGTGATTTGGCCATCGACGATAGCAGAATGCTAGACATTCGCGGACGCGATATCTTGTTGATCGATGATATCTTCGACACGGGAAAAACGTTGGTCGAAGTGACCGCTCGGTTGCGGCGGCTGGAGCCCGAAAGCATTCAAACGGCGGTCTTCTTGAACAAGCATGGGACGAGTACCGTCAATGAGTCTCCCAACTTTACGGTGTTCGATATTCCGAACGAGTTCGTGGTCGGGTACGGTCTGGACTATCAAGATTTGTATCGCAATCTACCGTACGTGGGTGTGCTTGAAGAATCCGATTTGATGCAACACGCACAGGCTTGAGATGGCAACCGTGAGCATTCTCGAGTCCCCTCAACGCATTGCGGTTGTGTCGCGCAAGTTCTGGCCACATGTCGATGATGGCAGCCAACGATTGATGTGCATGCTCGACGGCTGGCGTAGCCGGGGGATCGAGTCGCTCGTGATCACAGTGCGTTGGCATGCCTCGTGGCCAGACGAAGCCGTACTCAGAGATACGCGTGTGGTGCGGTTGTTGCCCGCCCCGAAAAGCAATTGGAATGAAAATCAGTTTCAAAAGAATGTACTGGTCTGGTTGGGACGGAATCTGGATCGATTTGACGCGATCTACGTCGATAGCGCGGACGGGTTGCTCTCCTCGATCGCAGCCAAGGCGTCGCGGTGGAACAAACCGGTCATCGCTCGGTTTTCGGTCGAAGCTGACGAGATCGGGTTGCCACCCATGCACGCTGCATCCACCCAAATCGCAGCCGACGCATGCCGACGGTGCCAGCGCGTCGTGGTCCCGAACGCGATGTCACATCGCATCCTGATCTCGCATGGCATTGATACCAATCGGATCGAACGCATCGCCGATTGGGCGCGACCGAGGGTCGAACGTACCTCCGCCGCCCGCACGGCCGCCGGTAATGTTCTGTTCCAGGTTTCAAGCGACTTTGTGATTCCAAGTCGCACCCAATTGGTCCTGCATTTAGGCGAATCGGATTTGCAATCGCTGCTGGTTGTTGTGCGCGCCCTGTGCGATGTGCTCGATCAAGACGTCGATGCGAGGATGTGGATCGTCGGCAGCCAAACCAGTCATGCGCTGTTGTATGAAGCCGCTATGGATCGGGGTTGGCATCGCGAGATCCTGTTTTTTGACGGTTTCGATGACATCGAGGAATTGGTCGCCGTTGCGGATTTGGCCATCGTTTCGAAGCCTTCCAAGGCCATGCAGTTCTCGGCCTCAATGATCCTCCACTCCGATCTACCGATGATCGCCGCCGAGACCGAAGAATCGAAGTCCTGGTTTGCCGAGCAGCAGCCGATGAAGCTCTATGCCGATCAGCAGCAACTCGTCGAGCGGTTGATGGATTGGCAAGTGCATGGACAGCAGTGGATCACCCAAGCCATAGCCCTGCGCGTCCAAATGCAACGCGATCGCTCGAGCCATCACAGTTTGGATCTTTGGGAACAATTATTGAAACCTCTGTCGATTGAGTCGCGAGGATGAAGAAGCGGCTGTGCTTGATCCTGCCCACCCTGGATCGCGGTGGGGCTGAGAAACAACTCGTCATGTTGGCCTGCGGTCTCCCGCGCGAGGACTTCGAAACAACGGTTATCGGGCTGACCCGCTCGGGACCGCTCGCATCCGATCTCACCAATGCGGGGATTCGCTTGATTGGAATTGAGAAGCGCCACAAATTCGACCCGGCGGCCTGGTGGCGACTCGTGCAGCATCTCAAAGAGCTTCAACCCGACATCGTGCATACATGGCTATTCGCCGCCAATGCGTATGGGCGCTCCGCCGCTCGATGGGTTGGAGTGCCGTGCATCTTGGGTTCGGAACGCTCGGTCGATCCGTGGAAAGGAACTTGGCAATTGCAGATCGACCGTTTGTTGGCCAAAGCGTCCGCGGGCATCACAACGAATAGCCAAGGCGTCGTCGATTTTTACGCCGAGCGAGGTATACCTCGCGAATTGTTTCAAGTGATTCCCAATGGAATTCTGCCCCGCGATCCGAAGCTCGAGATCACACGGGCTGAGGCCTGCGACCGACTAGGTGTCGATCCGAACCATCGATTGATCCTATCGATCGGTCGCTTATGGCATCAGAAGGGCTACAAGGATTTGATTTGGGCCGCGGAGATGCTCCGCGTTCTTCGAGGCGATGTTTCTTACGTGATCGTCGGAGAGGGTCCTGAACGGCAACGGTTGGAAGAATATCGCGACAATGTCCGCGCGGCCTCGGAGGTCTACATGGTCGGACATCGCGACGATGTGTCCCAAATCCTACCCCATGCGGATCTGCTCTGGAACGGTAGTTTGTACGAAGGCCAATCCAACGTCCTGTTGGAGGCCATGCAAGCCGGGGTGCCAGTGATGGCCAGTGACATTCCAGGCAACCGGGAACTTGTCCGCGATGGAGAATCGGGGATATTGTTTCCTGTAGGGGATGTCGATCGGCTGATGCGGATGTCCCACCAATTGTTCAAAGATTCCGAGTTGCGAAATCGTCTGGTGGCGGCTGCCCAACAGCACGTTCTCGAGGAACACGGGGCCCAGCGCATGATCGATCGTCATGCCGATTACTACCGACGGATGTCCGACCGATGAATGCTACCACCACACACCTGATCCATTTGGCCGATCGACAACTCGAGTTGCAGTTGGCGGACCACACGCGAGAGATTCGCTGCGCCGCAGTCGCTACCGAGCGTTCCATCCGAGACATGGTGCGGGATGCCGTAACCGACCCTTTGGAGTTTCCCGATCTAGGGTTCGCCATCCTCGAAGAGGATCTCGTGGCCATCGCCCTCGAGGCAGGGGTCCCGAATTCCGAAAGCATTGTGTACGAACTCGTCGCCTGGCTGCTCGAAAGGAATCTTCGGCCCGAACAAATCACGGTCGTGCTGGCCGCGCGAGAGGAAGCGGCGCTGCAAAGTATGCGGCAGGCCCTGCAGTCGACTGTAGGCATACGTATCGTGCCACATGCGCCGCAAGACACTGAGCGACTCGAATACGTCGCGGCTTCCGAAACCGCCGATCCAATCTACATTCAGCGGGATCTCGTCGAAGCCGCCGTGGTCCTACCGATCTATTGCATCCGGCATCCCGATGCCCTCAGTGCAAGTGATTTGTACGCCATGTGCCCAGGCTTTGCTGATGCCAAGACCCAACAGCGATGGAACCTGGCTTGGCTGAAGGACAATGAGCAACATCGGCATCTGCAAGCCAAACTCAGTCGCGAAGCGGGCTGGTTGATGGGGATCCAATTCGCGATCGCGGTTGTGCCCGCCGATGGCGGTTCGATCGCAGGCATGATCGGTGGGGATCCCGAACAGGTCTTTCGGGCTGCCACCGCTCGATTCCAAGAAGGGGTGCACGAACAGGCTAGCGCCAACAAGCACGATTTGATCATCGCCACCATCGATGGCGACCGCGATCAACAGACGTGGCTCAATGTCGCCCGGGCACTCGTCACCGCCGAAACGATGCTGACCCCCGCCGGATGTGTGCTGATCTGTTGCGATCTTCATCACCTGAGCGACGGTATCGCCCAACTCGCCTCGGACGAGCCCGATGATGTCCTGGAGCGCGAACTATTGGAGAGTGAACTCGAGGATGCCTTTGCGGCCGCAGTCGTGCGGTGGGTCCAAGCCAGACGCAGCGTGTACCTCATGGCTCCGATTCCTGCCGCGCAGATCGAACTGCTGGGACTAGCACACGTTTCGGGTCCGGAAGATATCGATCGGCTAGCCCAACGCGCTCGTTCGGTCTGTTTGCTCCGCTCGTCTCAGTTTTAATTCGGGTCCACGAATTGAATTCGGGTCCTCGACGTGGCTGCTCAAGCTACCGGCATTGCTGCACGGCATTGCTGTACGGCGTTGCAAGCAATAGGCATGCAGGCAATCGCCATGCTAGCAATCGAGAAATTGCCTATCTTGTCGGCCTGATCTTGACGCATGAGCCTGGCTTGTGGGATACCCGCCGGCGGTGAGTGTGTTTCCTCGAGGAAGACACGTTCTCGGCCAAGCTGTCCCCGCAAAGAGCTAGAAATTCGAGCAAACGATGAAGCAATTTTGGAACGCGATACGCGATTCGCTCCATCATACCCCGGCCCTCATTCTGGCCACGATGTGTTCGTTGGGTATTGCCTTCCTGTGGGGATCGAACATCGGTGCGCTTTACCCGGTGGTCGAGATGACCCTCAATGGGGAATCGATTCAGAGTTGGCTCGAGCAGGGGGTGACGAAATCGCAATCGGAGCTTGAGCGAATCGATCGCGAGGTCGCTGCGTCCGATCCCAACGATACCAAACTCGTCTCCAAACTTGAGAGGCACCGCGCGCATGAAGTCTGGTTGTTAGGCTGGCGCAGTTCCATCGTACGGGGAGCCGACCGGATACTGCCTCGAGATCCGTTCAGCACGATCTGCTGCATCATGGGTTTGTTGATCGTATCGACGATGGTCAAACATGTGTTGATGCTCTCCAACGACTTGATCATCGGTCATGTATCGACCAGCATCGTTCGCGATCTTCGGATGCGAGTCTTCGGTTCCGCGCTCCGTTTGGATCGTCAGACGTATCAAAATTATGGCACGAGTGGTCTATTGGCCGCGATCACTTCAGCCGCCGATGGTTTGACCAACGGTCTCATCAATTTGTTCGGAGCCGCCGTACGTGAACCCTTGCGGATCGCTTCCTGTCTGATTTTCGCTGCGTTCATCAATTGGCGTTTGTTGTTGCTATCGATGGTTCTGGCGCCGCTGCTGGTGGTCATCGTCGTCTTCTTCAATCGTCGCATACGAAAAACGGCGGCTTCGATCCTGTCGCGCAACGCGGGATTTCACGAAGTCCTTTTGGAAGCTCTTGGCAACATCTTCACCGTGCAGGCCTTCACCATGGAAGAGCACGAGAAGGATCGCTTTAGCGATTGCACCAAGCAGATGCGCCGCATCAGTCTGAAAATGATCTTCTGGACCGGTGTTGGCAAGCCGTTCACGGAGTTGGTCGGCGTGACCATGGTCGGCATCACTGTTTGCGCGGGTGCCTATTTGGTGGTCAACAAGCAAACGCATTTGGGCTTTCTGCGCGTCTGCGAGAGCCCGATGAGTGTCACCGATTTGCTCATCTTTTTTGGACTGCTCATCGGAGCCAGCGATCCGCTTCGCAAGCTCTCCGGGGTTTCGGTGGTAATTTACCACGGCATCGTGGCATCGAACTTGCTCTACGGAATCCTCAACACCAAGCCGATTTTGGCGGAGCCTGCGCAACCCGAATCCCTTCCAGCTCGGCATCATGAATTGACGCTGAGGGATGTTCAGTTCCACTACCATGAGCAACAACCGGTCCTGCGCGAAGTCAACTTGACGGTTCCATTTGGCAAAACGATCGCCATCTTGGGAGCCAACGGCAGTGGCAAATCTTCCTTGATTCAGTTGCTGTGTCGCTACTACGATCCTGTCCAGGGCTCCATCGCGCTGGATGGAATTGATTTACGGCAGTTGGCCTTGTCGGACGTTCGCAATCGACTGGCGTTGGTCAGTCAGAGCACCGAACTATTCAATCGTACGGTGATCGAGAATATTCGTTACGGCACCCCCGACGCCACGCCAGAACAAGTCGAGCAGGCGGCCCGCATGGCCCATGCCCATGAGTTTATTCTCGGTTCATTAAGTGACGGATACGAGACGGTGGTGGGGCAAGCTGGACAGCGGCTCAGCGGCGGTCAGCGTCAGCGGATCGCCTTGGCGCGAGCGATTCTGCGGGATCCAGAAATACTGATCCTTGATGAATCGACCAGCCAGATCGACATGGCAAGCGAATTGCAGATCCGCGAAACGCTGCAGAGCATGAAGGGTCGCATGACCATCATCATCATCACTCACCGTGAAGCCTTGATCGCCTTGGCGGATGACGTCTACACCATGCACGCCGGTGTCTTGACCCATTTGGACGCAAAAACCGCAGCCGCATGATATCTGCCAGGCTGCGTGGTGCTTACAATGGTGAAACGCAAGGAGTGATTGGCCGCACGCCGCACCGTATCCTCTTGCGCGTTGCAAGACCGCTGCATCGCTAGCGATTGGGTCGTGACCATGGACCGCTTATCCCCAGTTTGGGATTCGATCGAAATGATCGTCTTCTTTCTTCTTGTGATCGTGTACCCCACGATCCTCGCGTTGCAGTACCACCATCGATGGAAGCAACGCCAATTGGCAAAAAAACGCCAGGAGGCCTTTAACCGCAAGGCGAAATTGTTGTGGCCCGAAGGGAAACCACCTAGCGAGCCCGAACGGCACGCGCGTACTGCACAGGTAACAGAGAGTTCACGCGCGGGTCTTCGAGGGCGACTGCGGCATGGTAAGGCCAGTAGGGATCGCGAAGCAACTCGCGGGCAAGCATGACCAAGTCCGCATGCCCATCGCGGATGCACGCTTCGGCCTGATCGGCTTGGGTGATCATCCAGCCCGTAGCGGTGGGCACGCCAGTGGCTCGACGGATTTGCCCACCTATTGGGATCATGAACCCCGGCCCCCAGGGAACGCAATCGATATCGGGTGTCACAAAGCCGTGGCTCACATCGAGCAAATCCAGACCGAGGCCTTTGAGTCGCCCTACCAGCTCGATCGATTCTTCGACGGTAACGCCGCCGTCGAGCCAATCGGTCACCGACAATCGGGCCGTCAGCGGCAGTCGTTCCGGCCAAACCTCGCGGACTGCAGTAAACGTTTCGAGCATGAATCGAATTCGGTTTTCAAACGAACCGCCGTACGCGTCGGTGCGATGATTGGCCAAGGGTGAATAGAACTCGTGGGCCAAATAGCCGTGTGCGAAATGCAATTCCAGCCACTCGAAGCCCGCATCCAGCGATCGTTTGGCCGCATCGACAAAGCAGGTGCGGATTCGAGCGATGTCGTCCAGCGTCATGGCCTTGGGGACTTTAGTGAGATTGCCACCAAACGCGATCGATGAGGGGGCGATCGTTTCCCATCCTCCCGCTTCGACCTCGATGTGGTTGTCCCCTTCCCAAGGTTTGTTGGCGCTTGCCTTGCGTCCTGCGTGGGCGAGCTGGATTCCAGCCACGGATCCGTGCTGTTTGAGGAACGTCGCAATTTTCGCGAAGTGGGGAACGTGATCATCGAGGTAGATGCCGCTATCGGCTGGGCTGATCCGCCCCTCGGGCGAGACCGCAGTGGCCTCGACCACCACCAAACCAGCGCCCCCGACAGCGCGTGAGCCCAAGTGCACGAAATGCCAATCGTTTGGGAAACCGTTGTCCGAAGAGTATTGGCACATGGGGGACACGGCCACACGATTGCGAAGCTCGATGTCTTTCAGTTGGAACGGATCAAATAAAACTGCCATGGATGGTTTTTGGCTAAAGGTATAGGAAAAATGTGGACAGCGCGTTTCATGGTAACCTGCCAATGCAATTCTTTCGAGCGATGTACCGTCGCACACGAATGAGCTGGCTGCGCGGTTTCGAGCTGGCCACACGGTAGGAACTTCGCAATTAATGAGGAGCTGTTACAATCGATCGACGATTCGAGCGCACGATCTTCTCACATGATTCATCGCTATGGCGGACACCACTACTTCCACAACTCAAGAACCGTGGATCGGTCTTCGATCGCTGCTTTTGGGTCGCGATACGGCCGCGATTGAATCGTTTCTGGATGGACTGTCGTCGAACGATTTGTCCTTGGCCATTTCGCGCCTCAGCGACGACGAGCAGCGAGAATTGTTTTTGTTGTTGACGGCAGAAACCGCCGCGGAAGTGGTGCAGCAGATACCCGACGCGCAGGCCGTCGAGGTTTTCGAGAATCTGGATGTCGATCGCGCGGCTGCGATTCTCGATGAATTGCCAAGCGCCGAGCAAGCTGACTTGTTGGGTGATCTCGACGCGGAGGATGCGGCGGCGATTCTCGGACGGATGGATCCCGAGGAAGCGGACGATGCGCGGCGCTTGTGCGGCTACGAGGACGACGTCGCCGGCGGCTTGATGGTGACCGAGTTTTTGGAGATCTCCCAAGAGTCGAGCGTTGAACAGGTCGTGCAGGATTTGAGAGCCAACGCCGAGGAGTACAGCGACTACGACATCCAGTACGGTTACGTCATCAATCCCGCGCAGCAATTGACCGGCGTATTGCGGATGCGTGACTTGTTGCTAGCCCGGGGCGGCACCAAGATCGCAAGCTTGATGATCGCGCACCCGTTATCGGTACGGAGCGATACCCCACTCGATGCACTCATCGATTTCTTCGATAGTCATAGCTTTTTGGGAGTGCCAGTCGTGGATCCCCAGGACGTCCTGTTGGGGGTCGTCCAACGCTCGGCAGTGGACGAAGCGGCATCGGAGCGACAGGACAGCGACTACCTCAAATCGCAAGGGATCGTGGGCGGTGAAGAAATGCGATCCTTGCCGACGATGGTGCGGGCCAAGCGGCGATTGAGTTGGCTCAGCGTCAATATCTTGCTCAACATCATGGCCGCGAGTGTGATCGCGTTCTTTCAAGACACCCTGGCAGCCGTGATCGCATTGGCGGTCTTTCTACCGATCATCTCCGACATGAGTGGCTGTTCGGGGAGCCAAGCGGTGGCGGTGAGTCTTCGCGAGTTGTCCTTAGGATTGGTTAGGACCAACGAGTTGTTCCGCGTGTGGGTCAAAGAAGTCAGCGTCGGATTGATCAACGGCGTGGCTCTTGGGATCCTGATCGCCATCGTGGCCGTGTTGTGGAAGGGGAACGCGTATCTGGGATTGGTCGTCGGTTCCGCCCTGGCTCTCAACACGATGGTTGCCGTCTCGATCGGCGGCATCATTCCATTGTTGCTGAAGCGATGGAACATCGACCCTGCGATCGCGGCTGGCCCGATCCTGACGACCATCACCGACATGTGTGGTTTTTTCTTCGTATTGGGTTTCGCGTCCCTGATGCTCGATCGATTGGTGTGAGGAGGAGTAAGTTGGCAGTGGTCAGTGGGCAGTGGGCAGTGGGCAGTTGGCAGTTGGCGGTGGGCAGTGGTCGAATCGCCGGAAGGCTTGCGTGCCACCGGATTGCTTATGTTAGTTTTTCTTCGGCAGCGCTGCTGCGATAGTACAACGGTAGAAATCCCAATACGTCCTCTATGAGGCCTTGCTCCCATCGTTTCCAGGCCAGAGTTGCGACGGTCGATGCCATCGGGGTGGCTTCGGGAACCGTAAGAAAATTAACAACTCGTTGCGCCGATTTTTTCGTTCTCTGCGTGAGGCTTCGCATGAGCTTTTCTGTACCGGGGCCAGCGACCAATAACCGTGACTCCGTCGCGTCCTCCAATTGTTCGCAAAGGGTATCGATGTCCACAATGCCTGTCGGTCTGGTTTTTTTCACTCCGATGCCGTCGATGACGTAACGCGCTGCGAACAATTGACCCCGATACGCGTCGATCACCGTGAGAAGTTCGAGTGACACGGTTTCGGGCGGCGCTGTGTCAGGTGGCGCCGTGTCGCTGGCTGGAACAACATCGAAGTCGGGAGCGACGCGTGAGGCGACTTGGGTAGCGATCACATCCAATGTGTCGACGGCCACGAGCGGGATGCCGAGTGCCCAAGCCATGACCTTGGCCGTGGCGGCACCGACGCGTAAGCCGGTGAAGGATCCGGGGCCTTGAATCACACCGATGCAACCGATGGCGTTGGTAGCACAGGCGTTGCGTAGGAGCAGCCGCTCGATGGCCGGTGCCAGCGTGCGTGCGGAACCGAATGCGGGGTCGAGCAATTCCTCATCGACCACCACCATTCGTTCATCGGACGCGCGGGCCAACGCGACCGATCCGCTGCGGCCGCTGGTTTCTAAGGCCAGCAGCCATTTGCGGTCGTCCCCATCGCCGCGGGAAGGGGGCTCGGTCATTGAGCCATCGCGCGCCAGTTGGCTTTGGCGAGCTCGAGGGCTTCGGAGACTTTTTCTGGCAGCTTGCCACCGGCTTGAGCCAAGTCCGGTTTGCCACCTCCGCTACCACCGACCAATTGTGCGACCGGTCCAATCCATTTGCCGGCGCTCAATCCGCGTTCCACCAGTGCATGGCTGAGCGCGGCGATGAGGGTCACCTTGCCGTCCGCCGAAGTGGCGAAGAGCACGGCCGTGGGCTCGGCCGACTTCTTGCGAATCTGATCGATCCACTGACGCATCATGGCCGTGTTGGCATGCGGTACTTCTCGGACGATCAACCGTGTGCCTTGGACGACCTCGGCGGCTTCGAGAATTTCATCGATTTCCATCGACCCCGAGGAGGCCATCTGAGCCAACTGATCGTGCAGTTGCGATTCTTCGGTCAGCATGGCTTCCATCCGATCGATAACCTCATCGAGCGATACGTTCAACGCCCGGGCGGCCTGTTTGATAGCGGACCGGACGGCGGCGTACGCGGGACGAGCTGGGCTGGATTTTGCGGAGCTCGTGCCCCCGATCCGATCCGGTGCGGTTTCGCCACCGGAGGATCCCGAGGTGAGTTTTTTCAGCTTGCGAATGGCGGTTACCAACTCGACGACGCGCGTCCCGATTGCATCGATGGAGCAACCCATGCGCGCGGCCACACGTTGTGCGATCGCTTCGGTCTTGCGACGTTGTTCCTGAGCCCGCTCGCCGGTCAACACCACGATTCGTCGTACACCCGAGGAGACGCTCTCCTCACTGAGCAATTCCATCGTCCCGACCTCGGCTGTGTTGCTGGCATGAATGCCGCCGCAGAGTTCTTTTGAAAAACTTCCCATGCTGACCATGCGGACCGGATCGGGATACTTCTCCCCGAACAGCATCATGGCGCCCGCCTCCCGTGCGGTGGTCAACGGTACGGTTTGCCACGCGATCGAAGCTGCCTCGGCCACGCGTTGGTTGGACAACGTCTCGACATGGTCGAGTTGTTGTTCGGTGAGTGCATCTTGGTTGCTGAAGTCGAAGCGCAGCCAATCGGTATCGACCTTGCTCCCCTGCTGCTGCGCATGCTTACCGAGTTCGGTTTGCAAGGCATGGTGCAGAATGTGAGTGGCCGAGTGCGCGCGACGAATTGCGTTTCGCCGGATCTCATCGACCACGGCTTGAACGGTCTCCCCTTCCTTGATGGTGCCTGAGGTCATGCGTCCGTAATGAACCACCAGATCGCCGCTCCGCTGCGTGTCGGAGATTTCGAAGACTCCGTGTTCCCCTTGCAATCGCCCCGTATCTCCGACTTGTCCACCACTTTCGCCATAGAACGGTGTTCGATCCAATACGATGCGAAACATGTCGCCAGGGGTATCGTGAGCCACACTACCGACCAAACGATCGTCCTTGGGTTTGCCGACGATGATGCCTTTAACCTGGCCTTTGGTCGCAGTGGTTTCGTAGCCCAAGAATTCGCTGTGATGCAAGGCTTCCTTCAGTGTTTCGATGGGTCCGGTTTCGAAGAGCTCGATGGTGCCGCCACCGCTGATGTCCCCGTGCTTGGCCATCGATTGTCGATAGCCGTCCCAATCAAACGTAAAATTCTTTTCCGCAGCGATCTGTTGCAGGAGTTCTGGCGGTACCCCGTAGGTTTGGTAGAGATTGGCGGCTTCGGCCCCGTCGACCATCAGTCGACCGGCGTTGGCCATGTCATCGAAGGTCCGTTCGATGCGTTCGAGTCCCGAGTCGAGGGTGGAGAAGAAGTCCGATTCCTCGCGCTTCATGACCGAAGTCACCCGATCGATGGTTTCCGAAAGTTCAGGATACGGATTCCGCATCATCTGCGCAACGACGGGCACGAGCTGGTACAAGAAGGGTTCCCGCATGCCGAGTTGATGACCATCGAGAACGGCTCGGCGCAGCAATCGCTTGATGACGTAACGGGCTTTCTTTGGCCCCGGATAAACGTTTTCATGGATCGCGAACGTACAGGCTCGCACGTGGTCAGTGATCCGTCGCAGACGGCGGCCGTTGTCGCTGGCGTACTCGTAGTGAACGCCGCACACTTCGGCAGCGGCTTGAACAATCGGCATCAATATATCGATGTGGAAGTTCGTCGGTACGTTTTGCAGAACGCTGGCGGTCCGTTCTAGGCCCATGCCGGTGTCGATATTCTTGCTCGGCAGCGGACGCAAATTGTCGGGCGGTTCGCCGACGCGGTTGAACTGGGTGAAGACCAGGTTCCAAATCTCGACCGTTTTGCCCGACTCGAGGGTATAGTAGATCTCACTGCAGGGACCGCACACGCCGTCTGGTCCTTGGCTGGGGGCACTGGCGGGCCAAAAGTTATCGGCTTCGTCCATGCGGGTGATCCGCGTCATCGGCACGCCGATTTTCTCGTTCCAAATTTTTGCAGCTTCGTCGTCGTCTTTGTAGACCGTAATGGTCAGCCGTTCGCCGGGAATGCCTAGCCATTTTTTGTCGGTCAGAAATTCCCATGCCCAAGCGATGGCTTCGGCCTTGAAGTAATCGCCAAAGCTGAAGTTGCCCAGCATTTCGAAGAACGTGTGGTGGTAGGCGGTTCGACCCACGTTGTCGATGTCACCGGTCCTCAAGCACTTTTGGCAAGTGGTCGCACGGGTGAAGTCGAGTTTGACTTTGCCCAGAAAATGATCTTTGAATTGGTTCATCCCGGCCGGAGTGAACAGAACCGAGGGATCCCAGGTCGGGACGAGCACATCGCTGGCTTGGCGATGGTGTCCTTTGGATTGGAAGAACGCAAGGTATTTTTCTCGAAGCTCGTCCGTGTTCATGACTGGGTGCGCGCAGGGTGTTCGGTTGTGAGGCGGACCGTGGTACCAATCCGCGAAAACGTAAAATTTACCGTCAATCGGACAGGAGGCGAAGCCCGAGCAAAGGTTCATCGGGTTACGATATCCAAGTAAATATCCAACCCAGACAGCGTCGCGCCACCCCGAATTGCCCCTGCAAGAACGAGACCGATGAGCAAACCGAGCATTCTCGAGCAGTTGTTCCGCAAAAAGAGCTTGGCTCAAATCCAAGTCGAACTCGACCAGCGCGAATCGGGTTCTCTGGTCAAAAGCTTGACACTTCTCGATCTGACCTGCTTCGGAATCGCGGCTGTGATTGGAGCGGGGATCTTTTCCACCATCGGAACTGCCTCCTACGACGGTGGGCCCGCGATCTCCATTCTTTTCGTAATTACCGCCGTGGCCTGCCTTTTTTCTGCCCTTTGCTACGCCGAGTTCGCCTCGAAAATTCCGGTCAGCGGCAGTGCGTACACGTATTCCTTCGCCGCTTTCGGCGAGTTCGTGGCTTGGCTGATCGGCTGGAATCTGCTGATGGAATACGCCATCGGCAATAGCGTTTTGGCCTTCGCGTGGTCCGAGTACTTCATGAACTTGGTCGATGGCGTTCAAGGCTCGCTCAGCACCATGGGCTTGGACTTCGAATTCCCTCGCTGGTTGTGCAATGACTACTATAGCTGCGCACGGGCCGAGGGAGGATTGCAGGAATTGCTAGCCAAAGGTGAACCACCCAACGCTGCGTTGGAGAGAATGGTGGAGGTTTGGAATTCGGCACCCCGTCTTCTTGGATTGCGATTCATAGTTGATGTACCGGCGTTGTTCATCAATGTTCTGATGACGGCTTTGGTTTACATCGGGATCACGGAGTCGAAGCGGGTCAGCAATGCCATGGTGTTTCTGAAGCTAGCCGTCATCCTGTTGGTGATCGTGGTAGGGGTCAATTACATTCGACCGGAGAACTGGGACCCCTTCGCCCCCAATGGATTGGAAGGAGTATTCAAAGGCATCGCGGCCGTCTTCTTCGCTTACATCGGGTTCGATGCGATTTCGACCACGGCAGAGGAATGTCGCAATCCGCAGCGAGACATTCCGCGGGCCACCATGCTGACGCTGGTTTTGTGCACGGTCATCTACATCGTTCTAGCGTTCGTATTGACCGGGATGGTTTCCTACCGCGAGTTGAATGTTCAAGATCCGTTGGCGTTCGTATTCGGCCAGGTCGGACTCGATAGCATGGTCGGGATCGTTTCGATCAGCGCGGTCATAGCTACGGCAAGCGTGTTCTTGGTCTTTCAATTAGGTCAGCCGCGAATTTTCATGAGCATGGCTCGCGATGGGATGCTTCCCAAGCGGTTTGCGGCGGTCCATCCGCGTTTCAAAACACCAGCCTTTGCGACAGTCATCACTGGGATCACGGTGGCCATACCGACCCTCTTATTGAGTGCGCCGGTCGTCACCGACTTGGCAGCCATCGGTACTCTTTTTGCGTTCACGCTGGTATC
>JBGSHV010000144.1:0-7186 GCA_041752005.1 Pirellula sp.
GTTCCACCGTGATTTCAAATGCAAAACGGTACGCCAAATGCTATCGATTGATGAATGCAAATTGCTAGCACTACTGGTAGACTCCGCCCAACGTCAAGCAACTACATGTTGATCCAACTCGATAAAGCCAGTGCCATTCGACACTGGGGTCTTTTTCGTACGCTTCTGCGTCGAACTGCGATGCCTCTATAAATGATGAGTAGGCTGCGGAATTCACGCGCTCTTTCAGAGCAGCATGCACTTGCTTTGTTTGAGGATTGGCCTCTGGCTGCACGGGCGGTGAAAAGCCGTGGAGCACACGATCGGGGATGGCTTGCTCCTTCGATGCATTGGACGCTATTGGAGTCACATCCGTAGATGCTCGCATCACACCACCAATCGATACCCAGTTGGGAGACGCTTGCGGCGGATTTTTACCTGCCGTCGTGGAAGGCTGCGATGCAATCGGCGGCCCCGCATCCTCTGATCCCGGAACTAAAAACCAATACAAAGCAGCTACTGCAATTGAACCTGCACAGACAGTACCAATCACAATCCATGATGCACGCGTCGGCATGAACGTACCCCAGGACACACTTTGAATGGAAAAACTGGACGAAATTCGACTTCCGTAAACTCAACTTACTCGCCGAATTTCCATGAAGTCGGCCGGATCATAACACGTTCAAAGGCCCGTGGCAACAATCCTATCGCGATGTGCGAAAAGTTCTTTTCGATGATCTGCGAGCAAAATCGTTCTCGAGACCCGCGCTCCCCAGGTGAACCCTCGATTTGAACCCATTGTCAGCCTGGATCGCCAAACTGATCGTCCGCATACCCTTCTTGCATTCGACGGTAGTAGCGCGAAGTCACAGTAAATCCGTCGCCAAGGAGCTGAGAAATCGTCAAGGACGTGCATCGACTGGTGTCCGACAACACCTCTTCCGCAAACGCGGATTCTGCTTCGGAAAGGCCATTGGCTCGGCAGTATTGCGCGATGTTGAATGGGCTTTGGATCCGGCGCATGTCGAGGATGCACCCTGGCGCATTGCGACTGAAGTAAATCCTCCATAAGGAATTCAGAACGGGAGTCGGAGCATTTCGATAATTCACCAGATCGTTCGTGAAGAGGGTGATGTACTTCGTAGCCCCGTCAAATTCAGCGAGTTGACGGCTGCTTTCGAAGGTATCGGGCGACGCTTGGAAAACATCCCCCCAACGAATAAGCTTCCGGGAAGTAAGTGACTGCTTCAGATTCGCATGGCCTGCGATGAGACTTCGAACTTCGGATCTCCACAGTTCAAAGTTTTTTGACGCGTGCAACCGATTCAGTGGGAGTTTTGCATTCTCGTCCTCGAGTTTCGCGATATATCTCGAACCGGATAGTACCAAGTCAACTTGCCAATTCGCTAAACGATTGGAGGTCGCAAGAATGAGTCCGTTCTTCTCTCGTGCCGTCGACTCGCTAATCAGAGAGGGCACTTCGAGCAATGAGTCTGAGCGCATGAGGAGGCCACGCCGTAGCGATACCCTAGCCCATCGGTTCTGCAATTCCTTCTCTGACTGAGCGGCTTGTAAGAGTGATCGTGTGACCAAAGAATGCGAGCGAACTAGGACAGCGCTACATAAGGCGAGGAACAAAAGGACAAACACAAGAATCACACCGCGCCTCGCCGTGCGATTGCGGATTACTCTGTGCTTTGGTTTGCCGGTGGTTTTTAGGTTGTTGAGACTGAACATCATGCTACATCGAGGCTCGCAATGTGACTCGTTGTACCTCCTCGAGGCTTGTCGCACCTACCAAGACTTTCTCCGCCCCAGAATCGGCCAGCAGTTTCATTCCCTGGGAAACTGCATGGTCTCGAATCAACGAGGCATGGCCTGATCGGGTAATCAACCCTCGTAACTCTTCATCCACGGTAAGCAATTCATAGATTCCGATTCGACCACTATATCCGAGATTTCGGCACTGTCCGCAGCCTCTTGATCTCCAGCCTATCGAGGGAGTAGCGGTGTCTACGGGGTGTTTGCAATGATTGCACAATTGTCGAACTAAACGCTGTGCCAAAACCGAGACGAGGCTGCTTGCCACCAAGTAAGGTTCGATTCCAAGATCAAGCATTCGCGTAATGGCACTTGCCGCATCGTTGGTGTGCAGAGTGGAAAAAACCAAATGGCCTGTGAGCGCTGCTTGAACTGCCATTGCGGCTGTTTCCGTATCTCGAATTTCACCAACCATGATGATATCTGGATCTTGACGCAGAACGCTTCGAAGTCCACTCGCAAATGTCATGCCTTTCTTCAAGTTGATCTGTGTCTGAGAAATCCCGTCCAGTTGATACTCAATGGGATCTTCGAGAGTTACGGCATTGCGCTCAGTGGTGTCCAGTTCCTTCAGTGCCGCGTAGAGCGTCGTGCTCTTTCCACTACCCGTGGGGCCCGTGACCAGAATCAACCCGTGCTCCACCGCAATTGCGCTTCGGAAGCGAACGAGTGTATTGGCATCCATGCCGAGTTCAGGAAGTTCATAGAGTCGAGCACTTTTGTCTAGGAGCCGAATCACGATCCTCTCTCCATAGCTTGATGGCATTGAGGCAATTCGCAAGTCGATGGCCCTTGAACCAACGTACACCGTTGCGCGACCATCTTGAGGGAGACGTTTTTCGGCGATGTCCATTCGCCCAGCGATCTTGATTCGTGCGAGAACTTCTTCCTGGATCTCTTTGGAGATCTTTTCGAAGTCAACCAAAATGCCATCCAATCGAATACGGACGAGGAGGAATTCTTCTTGAGGCTGAAAATGAACATCGGAGCTCTTTTGCTGGACGGCCTCAAACAAGATCCGGTTTACCGTTTCGATGACGGGAGCAGATGACTGAACCTGCAGCAAATCCGATTCCGAATCAACCGGCCGCAACTGTGCTTGATTTCCCTCAAGTCTCGTGGCAGCACTTCCTCGCTCGCGCGCACTATCAATTCGAAACGCCTCGTATGCTTCATCGATGATCCTTTCGAGTTGTTGATCATCGACCAGGGTCTTTTCGATCGGTCGTCCAAGGAAGCGTCGAATTCCGTCAAGGACTGCGGATTTTGCTTTTTCGCTATAAGCCAAAACTGGGTAGATTTGCGCCCCATCGTTAACTCGCGTTGCGGTCAGCAAGCAAAAGCGTTCGCGGCGGCAGAAGTCGATAGGGATATCATCAAAAAACTTTTGTGTCAGCGACAATGGATCACTTTCTGCCATGCGGACAACGTCCAGGTTGCTTACGGATCTTTGACTCATCGGACCATGATCCAATGGTCTTTGGCAACGTTAGAATCCGATTTTTCTAAGCGATAATAAAGCGCCGAAGGTGCTGGGCTCCAAGTCCCAGGAATAGGTTGGACCGTTCCATTTGCATCGCCGCGCAGGAACTGGATCGACGCAATGGACCAAACGATCGTCCGATATCCGCGTGAGTCAGAATTCAGCATCGCAGCGGGAATCTGTCCGAGGGATATGTTTTCACGGTAGACAAACGAACCTCGGGTCAGGGATCGTGTTGCCAGATCCCCTTTTGTCATCTCATAAGTAACGACGGAGCCATCTGCAAGTGCAAGGGCAATTCCCGAATCCATTCTCGAGATCCAGCGTGCCTGTGAAAGGTCCGCCCACAGCATTCGGTGAAAGTTCGCCTGCCAATGATCTGAACTCAGAACGAGACGTTGCCGCTGCTGCTGCACCAATGCTGCCAGAATGCCTGTTATTGCACCGATCATCATGACGCACAACGATAGCGCCACCAACATTTCGACTAACGTCAGTCCTCTTCGATTTCGATTCACCATGCTCTCCTCTCTAGGTTATCCTTGTGAACTAACACCTCAGCAAAGCTCAGCGTTGATTCAGGTTTGCCATGACGATGCATGCGAACACGAATAACCAAAAATGGATCGTCAATTGCACTGGTTTGTACGATCTCGAATGAGCAGTCCCATCGTGATTCTCCTGGAATGGGGCGCAAAACACCCAACATCGGGAAGCCCTTGGAAAAACAGTCTTGAAGAACGTTATCCAGCACTTGAACCGATTGCAGTTTTTCTACCGCTTTCCTCTTTTGCACTTCAAGCTTTGACGCTGCAAGAAGCAATATCACGAGCAACGACCCGAGCAGAGCAAGTCCAACAACGACTTCAATCAGAGTTGTACCACTACATACCCTTGGCTTCACCGGTACCTCCCGCAATCAACAATACTCTTCTAATTCCTTTGTCTTTAATTTGCACGCTGTAGTCGCTAGTTCCGCGACCAGGCTCAAAAACAATTCGTTCGGAGTTTTGCGATTCGTTCAGTGTTTCGCCGCGACTCTGTCGCATAATCTCCAAGTCAATCCTAGGATCAAATTGCCAGTGCCCGAAGGCGTCACCTGAGTGTCGTGTGGCGATAGCTTCCCATCGATCATCGGAACGTCTGATAGTCAAGGTCGCGGATCGGTGCACGGTGGAACTTCTTACGAATTGGTCGATGGCCAACCACCGTTCTGTTGCGTTGATGACGCGCGCTTTCCGGAGTGGACCATCTAACTGCACGGCAACAGCGCCAGCAATCATTCCGAGAAGTACTACGACCAAAAGTACTTCAGGCAGGGAGAAACCTGCTCGAGGCATGGAACTTCGGAAGTGCATTAATTTCTCTTTCGCGACTTCAACAGGTCCATGCTGGTAATGTCACGATCTGCGCCGGTACCACCTTCTCGTCGGTCGGCACCAAAAGAAACGATCTCAAACGGCTCGGTATCTCCGGGAAATCGATAGTCATAGTTGTTTCCCCATGGATCAGTGGGAAAGAACCCGAGTAACCCTTCGGGGAATTCTTCGGATTTGGCAACCAGGATCTCGATGCCTTCATCGTTGGTGGGGTAGCGATCAAAGGTTGCGTAAAAGGCTTCCATGGCTTGGACCATGCGACCGATCTCTACTTTCGCAATGCTCTGCTTGCTTCGAATCAAGTAACTGCGAACACTTATCGTGACGATGCTCGCAAGTAAAGCAAGGATGACAAGGGTCACCATAAGCTCGACCAATGTGAAGCCTGGCCTGCGCCGAATCCACTGAACGAAGTCGGCTGAGTTTCCTGGCACGGTTCTATTGTTCTGACAAAACATTCCCTGTCTCCAAAATTGGCAGTAGCGTGGCCAACAGAATGAATCCGACGATTATGGAAAGACCGATGATGAGAACGGGCTCCAGTATGGAAGCAAGTCGATCGGCAACGAGGTTGACTTGTGCGTCATAGTCCTTGGCAATTTCCAACAGAAGGGTATCTAGCTCGCCGGAGTTTTGTCCAAGAGAAAAAACTTGAACCAAACCGACGGGTAAGAGTGTTGACATCGAGATCGCTTTTCCAATGTCAGCACCAGACCTTATACGATTCCGAGCGGATGCAACCGCGTCGCGCAAATGGAGGTTGGAAACCGATTCTTCGGCGATCTCCAGGGCGGGAATGAGTTCAACGCCCGACGCCAGAAGTGTGCCAGTAATCATGCAAAGTCGAGAACAATTCTGCCTGATGATCAACTTACCAAGCAAGGGTATTTTTAGAGAGAGTTCATGCAATAGACGTTTGCCGGTTCGTGTGCTCAACACAACCGCGATGGCGATGCAGCACACGGCCAGGACTGCCAGTAGGTTCACATATTGCTGCAACAAAAAATCAGAGATTGCTTTTAGAACCATCGTGGGCCACGGCAATTCCTGACCAAACTCTTGCAAACTGTCCAGTAGTGTCGGCACTACGACCGTCATGAGGAACAGCGTAACGCACACACTGAGCATAAGAACCATCGTGGGATAAAGTAATGCGGAACCAACTCGGTTTCGGAGCCGTTCCTTCCTCTCGTGAAAATCAGCCGCTTGCTGAAGGATAACAGGCAATGTCCCTGCCGTTTCTCCTACGCGAACCATTTCAACCAACACATTGCCGAACACTCCTGAGCAGCTATTCATCGATTCCGCCAAGGAAAGCCCTGATTGAACACCACTACGTACGCGCAGGAGCCATCGCTTCATGCTTGAGTTGCATTGGACGATCGTTAGGTCGATAGCCTCAATCACTGGGCTTCCAACTCGCAATAATGTGGACATTTCTCGGGTAAACCAAGAAACCTGATCGGAAAGCCGGTAGGCGTTCCATCGGTGCACAAGAGTTTCGTATTGCTTTCTGAGCAGCGAAACGTTTGATGTCCCTGGACCACGCTTCGTCGCAGCAACAGGAGCCAGAGGCAACTCGTCAAGGCAACGAATCGATTCGAATTCGATTCCCTGTTGCCGTAACTGATCTCTCGCTTTTCTTGGAGAATCGGCGCTAATTGTTCCCAGAATGGCTTTGGCAAAAGCAGAACTTCGGGTTCGGTACTCGTAAACTGGCATACGAATCCGCTAGGATATTGCTGACGACAGAATGGTGATTCAACTGATTTCCCTACAATCGATCGTAGCAAATTCGAATTGTTTCGTCACCAAAAGGGGGCTCATACTTGATTAAAGCGGCGAGAATTCAGGCACGAGACTGTTTGGCGAGGTTCTTTGCTCTGGCGGGAATCTTGACATGGCTTCTCATTGCCGTTCCCCATTACTGCAGTGCTCTGGACTTGGCGGGCAGCCCGAAATCGACACAAGTCATTGTGGAATCCAAGCTCGACGAGCTTTCGGAAGACGATCAAGGTTGCCGCAATATTAGGCTAAGTCTCGGTGAACACGAAACCAGTGTGACTTTGGCGGTCAAATGGTTGGTCTTGAACAACGCGGTCGAAGGATTGGATTTGCCTCGTTGCACGAGCTCCTGCGGTTGCATACGAGGCGTACCACCGGGGATAAACATCTCCATTGGAGAAACCGCGACAGTGGAGTTTCAGATGCAGGTCCCAATAGAGGAAGGTCGAATCTCAAAGCAAATCGCGTTCTTCGACCACGGGGGCATTTGCAGGGTACGACTGGAGATTGAGCTTGATGCCGTTTCGCCATTTGTGGTTCAGGACGTTGTGCCACTCGAACGAGAGGGAAAACAAACGCTTGTCGTTCCCTTAGGGTATCAATCGCGGTTGAGCGTTGAGCCACTTTCGCGGGCTGGCTTTGTGTGGCTGCGATTTTCTGTTCGCGGGTCGGTGGCGAGCCAATTAGAGTAATTGGTCTCTCTTCTAATTCTATAAAAACGCCTCGCTGAAGAGCT
>JBGSHV010000145.1:0-59577 GCA_041752005.1 Pirellula sp.
AGGACATCATGCGGTTGGCAAGTGCGACACGTTGTTCGACAAGTTGGCGTCGATCCTGGGCCAGCGCAGTCAATTCACGTGTCTCGGGGGAATTGGGAACGAGTTGCCTTAATTGGTCACGGTAGTGCTGCAGAAACTGCAAGATGATCCTCGTGCAAATTGAATGGGTTTGAGAGCGACTTCGAGAAGCCTTCCGCATCGAAGAACTTATTGATGGCCTTTGCAGGAGTGCTTCATCTGAGGATTCGTAAACGGAAAGCAAACCAATGGCTGCGAAGGTCTCGCGTTAGACTTCGTCAACTTGAGAAAGTGAGCGAGTCAGTCGCCAAAATTCGTCAGCCATTGACTCGAAGGAGCTTCCCACCGACCAATTCGGTGGAGTACAATCCTATAGTAATTCGCGCCGCACGGTTGTTTGCTTTGGCCTTCGTTCTGAGCTGGGGGCATGGCTCCCACTCAGGCCAGTAACTTGGTGGTGCGGATTACAATAAGTCGCGAAGTCGGGCGTTTTGAAAATGAAGAATCTCTCGTCGTGACCGGGTGATTTTTGTCGTTCGTCCTTAATGTTGGAACACAAAATGGACTGGTACGAAATCACAGATCGATTCCACGGAGAGTCTCTCAAAAACGATGGCGACCTTGCGGTGTTACCAGAAGAATGGCAGCGAGAGCTTGCCGCGTTGTGGCGTTTGGAAGCCGATGTGAACAACGGTGGATACCTCCAGTTTCTCCAGAACTGGGGCCTACAAACGTATGATCATGCCCTCGCAGGCCTGCGTAAGATTGGCGCAAACAAAATGGCAAGCGTGGTCGAGGAATGTCAGTGTCTTGTGGATCAATACACCGATGCGTCTTTACCAGAATACGAACGATTCCAGAATCTAATGCCAAATCCAATTTTGAATCGAGACGGAACCGTCACGACTCCGCCTCCGTCGCCTATTCCAGACAACATACTTCAAATGATCGATGATCTTTCGTATCATTTCATGGACTATCCCGACGACATCGCAACGCTCGGTATTGAGCATTACGCTTCACACATTCCCGACAAGACATAGACGGACGAACAATCGATTCCACCGAAGTCGCGGATCGGCCGTTTCCTGATGGTTAGTTTGCTTGCCGCGACATCGGTGAATCGTGGCGTTAGGCCAGTCAAGTTAGCTCCACTGTTTTCGATTGATAGCTAATTGCCAGATTGCGTTTTGCCAGTAGGCCAGTTCCCACTAGCGGAAACCGCCCCTCGTTCTCAATGACTTGGACCGGCACCTTCTCGCCGAACCATTCAATGACACAAAAATAGGACTCGAGTGAGACTTTCGATCCATCTGCGAGGATTGCCTCCGTTTCAACTAATGCCTCAAGCTTGAGGCTGTTGATTAGCTCTCGGGAGAAAACTAGATGTCCGTCGAATGCCGTGTCGATCCATGCTACAACATCGGTCAACTCGCCTCGAAGCTTGCTGGCGACTCGAATTGGGATTAGCGCTCGATCGCGATCGTCTACAAAGCCCTTCACGAAGTAAAACCTCCAATGTGGAACGCCGCTTCATGGCCAACTCTAATCACGAACGACTTTCGATGTGGGTATGCCTCCTTGGCTGCCAATGCGACTTCCAGGAAGGTCTTTCCCACAAAGTAACGACGTGAACTTGGCTCGATTGCTACAAAGTCATCCTTGTGCTCTCGTTCTAAACGAGAACGCAAATCTTCTTCGTAAACCTGCTTGGCGGCTTCTGCTACTGACATCATTGATCCTCCGGAACGCACTTTTGATGGGATCGCTATTGTACCCTTCCACCTTCTAGCCGAGAATAACAGAAAAGCTGGACGAACAACGCCATGCACGCCGAGCACGCGATCAGCCGTTTTTGACATGGTGGCTTTACTCGCGCGTGCCGGGTGATGGCCGACGTTCGTCCCATCGATGCGGTTCGTACGTTCCAATTCGTCCAAATGACATCACGATTCTCAATCCGAGCTTTGCTGTTAGTGATGGCTATCATTGGCGTGAGCTATAGCAGCTACGTATGGGTTTGCAAAAATGGCATATCCACAACTTCTGTTTGGCGAATCGAGAACGGATTAACAAAATCCGAGTTGATCGAACTACTCGGGAAACCTCATCGGACTTATCCGACCGGAGATTGGGAATACGATGTGTGGGGATTTAGCGGTTTTGTGTTAGTGTCGTTTGACGAAAGCGGATGTGTTGCTGACTGGTCGATCTAACTTGGCCTCGTCTTGCAAAAAGGAGATCCCTTTGGAGCTGGTGGAAAATATTAGGCTGGACGAACCAAGCGATGGACCTAAGGACGGCCGCATCTACTTCAAGGCCAGGAGCAATCGCAAGGGAGAGGGGCAAGTGGAATTCAAAGTTCCGGTTAGCGAGAACCAGCCACCGAAGGAGAGTCGCCGGTGCCCGCACTGCCAAGGTGAGATGCAATGCATTGAGAAGCAAGACAGGCCGAGTTGGCGTGAGTTGTTTTACGGTCCAACGCATCCGGGTTGGTTTGAGTGGACGAGTCGTGGCCAGTGCTCTCCTGCGGACGAAGGACCCGATGAGCCATTGGGTTCCGAGCTAAATGCTGAAGGGCCAGGCGATGAAGAGCCAAACCCAGACGATACCGAAGAATCGGGATGGGACATCTTCGACGAGATCATTGCGAGTCGCAGCGGATGAGGCGACTCCAATGGCGTGAAATCCCGTTCTACGAAGCGCAGAGCACTGGGCTGAGTCCCATCGCGCCTCCAGATCAAGAAACGGAGCGCAGCATGCGGTTGGCAGGCGTACTTCGCCAGCATGCGACCGTACGATCGGCCTGGTTGGGCTTGGAATTGCCAATTTGCGCGAGCGAATCTCGCCATCTTCTTGTTTAGACCTGTCTTGCCACGACCTGAGATCGACTAGTATCCGCACGTAGGATGCATTCGGTATACTGTCCAATGAAATCGGGGCGAAGCCACACAGTTCAACGCACAATCTATCCCACCGTTCCGCTTCGCTCCAGTCGGGATAGATTGCTATTCGTTCGCGGCTAGATCCAACGATTGCTGCGATTTAGGCGTTCGACAATTCAGCCTGTCAGTCCTAACTCACAGGCTAGAGAAACGATCCAGCAGAACTTAGAATCACCCAGTCATTTACCCAAGAGTTGAAAACCAATGAGCCTCGCACTTTGGATATCATTGTTAGCAGTTGCAATTTCGTTGTTTACGGTTGTCATGGTCGTCAAAAACAAAAACAAATAGGGAGCGTCAGCGCTTCGTGACTACGTGGAACTTTGCTCAAATCGTCTTTGGCCGAATGACGTTTGGGCCGACTGAATCCGGCTTGCCTTGACAGGGAACTCGCCTACTCGCTTTTGAAAACGCGAACAAAGCCATGCAAGCCGAGCACGCGATCGTCCGTTTTTGAAATGGAACACCTCTCGCGCGTGCCAGGTGATGGCTGCCATTCGTTCCTTCACGGCTGTTTGCCCTGACTAGGGCAGGAGAGATTAGCCGGTGGTTGCCTGTACACGGGCGGATCACGACGGTTGACTTGCGTTGTGTCAACTCCTCGACCGCGAGGGATCGTGTCGTTCGGTGGATCAGCGCGTCTTGCTACGTGCACATCGATCGGGTCGTCCAGTCCCCTCCCGCCGGATGCCCCGAACGGCATCCGAGACGCTGACGGCTCATGATCGCTTTTCCAATCCGCGTCCGATACAATCCAAAATATTCTAGAACTCGAGAACCGGGCGCGAACAACATGATCCACCTAAGGTTTCGGACGGCCGCGCTAACTCGCGATCGGTCAACTCTCCGATTTTGATGATTGTTCTCGTTCGACATCCCGGACAAAATCGCTGCAGATGAAACTAATACGATCCCTTGGTCTTGGTTCCCCCTATCCGCGTTCCGTCTCGATTGACTTGGGGCTGCTGCTGATTCGACTCGCGACGGGAATCTTTTTGTGCACGGTGTTCGAAAAGTTCTTGCCACGTGACGGACGATGGGGACCGCGACGGCTTTGCACTTCCTGGCGGTTGTTCGCCGCAGCGCTGCTCTGTGTCGGGTTGCTTTTCAGTCGGGCTTCGGCACAGGTATTCGATGAGCGGTTTGAAGATTGGCCGACCGATCTCAAGATCAATGGCACGATCGTCGTTTCCGAAGCCACGCACTTGCCCGATGCCTGCTGGAGGTCGCTGACCCGCGATCCCATGGTTCAAACGCTGATGGTGCTGGGGAACTCATCCGAATTCAATTCTCTTGCTTCCGAATATGGTGAACGATTCGAACATGTCCAATGCTTCGCAAACACGAGCTTTGCGTTCGATGCGCCTATCGATGCGGATGTCTTCCTCTGGCGCGACGATCGCGCCGCTCATGAAATCCCAGAAGACGTCCTGCATCGCGCCGAAGAAACATTCCGCACGCACGTTCTGCAAGGCAAGACATTGGTGCTGCTTGGGCCGCACGCGAAGGCCCTGTCTCGGTTCTACCGCCGATCGATCAATGAAGATCAACTTTCCATTGCAAAAGGGATCCATATGCTGCCCGATTGCGTGCTGGAAATCGATTACGATGCAACTGACACATGCCGAGAACAGGTGCTCGGTGTTCTAGCATTGCATCCGAAGTGTGTTGGCATTGGACTGGCCCGAGATTCGGCCCTGATGCTGAGAGGACGAAAGATGAGTGTCTTTGGACCAGGGGGGGCCAACATTCTGTTAGCAGATAGTGACAGGCAGCCTGCCCGCGTTCAATCGATATCCGAACCCGTAGCTCCAAGGCAGGATCCGGAACGCTCTCTGATCGACTTGACGCAATGGCGGCGCGAGGCGATTGATCGGACCCTGGAACCCTTTCCACCTGTGGATCCAGGCATTCCCCGTGTCGAAAAGGGACACTTGCTCATCGTTGGAGGGGGCGGATTGCCGGCTGGACACATGAAGCGGTTTATTGAGTTCGCTGGGGGGATAGAAAAAGCCAAGCTGGTCTTCATTCCCTGCGAAGAAAGCGATCGCGTGGATCCCAAACCGTCCATGGTCAAGTCATGGAAAGCGTTGGGGGTGCGGCATGCGACGAGTTTGCATACGAAGGATCGTGTCCAAGCCAATACCGATGAGGAGTTCTACGCGCCGCTTCGCGACGCGACGGGCGTCTGGTTTGGCGGAGGCAGGCAATGGAACTTGGCGGATTCGTATTACGGCACCAAATCGCATCGATTGATGAAGGAAGTTCTCCAAAGAGGTGGTGTGATTGGCGGTTCCTCTGCGGGGGCATCAATCCAAGCCCGCTACCTGGCCAGAGCGACTCCCATCCAGAATTTTAAAATCATGGCACCAGGATATGAGCGAGGGGGACTTGGGTTTCTCAGCGGCGTTGCCATCGACCAACATTTCTCACAGCGCGGGCGGCATCCGGACATGACGCAACTGGTCAACAGGTACCCGCAACTGTTGGGCATCGGAATCGATGAAACGACAGCCATCACGGTGGAGGGGTCGATCGCGACGGTTTCCGGAGCGGGCAAAGTGCACTTCTACGACCGTCGACAACCGGTACAACCTGACCAACCTGACTTCATCGCATTGGAGGACGGCCAGGCCTATGACCTAGCCGAGCGCGTCGTTGTTCCGACGCCTTGAATGCGTACACAGACCGCCATGTACACCTCCTAAACTTGCCTGCGATTCGTCCTTCGCATTGAGCGAAAGCAACATCAAAAACATCAAAATAGGACATGCATTGCATCATTGCGGAAGCAGATCGGGTTGGATAGGCTGACCGGGGTATCGAAGCCGCTTTTGCCCAGAGGTAGGTTTTCACCGTGACATGCGATCCTCCATGCAAGCAGTCCGATGCCCCTGCCGCAATGCATGTCCTAGCTTTCCCTACTCTTGTATCGTAAACGTACCGTTTAACGTCACCGGAGCGGTTGGCTCGCAGAACGACTACGGCCCCAACACCAAGTGGCTCGGGTCCAGCACGACGTGTTTGATCTTCTTGCGATTCCAAGTATAAGTGATGTGCACCATTCCATCGGACGACTGCATGACCGCAGGGTAACTGAATTCACCCGGCTCGGATTCCAACTCGAGCGCTGGATGCCACGTCGTTCCATCCTTCGATAACGCAACATTGAGCGGGGTACGTTTGCCGCCCCATTCGCCGGGTGTGCCAGCAACGTGGTTGTAGACGACTAGGTGCATCCCTGAATGCAGCGTAATGGCGTCCAATCCGGAATTGTTATTGGGCAACGATCCCAAACGCATCGGGCTCCAAGATCGGCCTGCATCCCGAGTCTCGGTCTCGAAAACGCGATCCTCGCGCGTCCGACCGATCGCTAACCAATGCTCGGCTCCCAGATGCAAAAGGCTCGGTTGGATGGCTCGAATCGCGATCCCGTCGTTGATGGCCGAAGTTCGCTGCCAAGTCGAACCTCCGTCACGAGTCCATTCGAAATGCACTTGCCACCGGCTATCGTCCTCTTCACTCTCGGTGCTCGACGGACACAACCATGTTCCATCCGGCAATTCCACCGGCTTGTTCTTAATCGGGCCCAGAAACCCATCCGGTAGTCGCGAGGCCTTCGTCCATGTCTGGCCCCCGTCTCCGCTCGTCTGCATCATTCCCCACCAAGTCTCAGGAGTCGGGCCCACCTTGTAGAATAGAACGAGCGGTGGATTGGTCGCGTCGACTGTACGGCGAGGCTGGAATAGAACCGGATTCCAGGTGGGATAGCGATCCGGAACGCCAGCCCGCCGGTCGCTGGCTTCGACAACTCCATTGGCAACCTCTCGCGGCGGACTCCAAACCTCATCGTTCTGGCGCGAAAACCAAATACCAACATCCGGATGCTTTTCGTGCGTGCCGCCAAACCACGCGGCGACCATCGCACCGTTGCTTTGTTCGATCGTTGAAGCATGGCAGCTTGGAAAGGAGGCCGAATCGAAAACGAACTCGGAATCTACGATGGCGGTCTTGAGCGATTGGGCCTGCACGCCCTGGACGCCAAGCAACAACATCATGGCGGTGGCCATGGCGACGCTCGCATGATAGAGCGCCGTCCCCTTGCGCGCTAGAAGCGTCAACGGTCCGAAATCGCTCTCGAACGACATGCACTGATCGACCAATCCGACTCGCGGACCATCCTTGCAGCGTTCTACCCAATACCGTTTGACTGAAAACCATCGTCTCACCATCAATTCTCCTTGTGCTCCGCCTTCCGCCAAAATCAACTCGCATCGAGTCAATCTCGGGTAACCATGCCAACGGGCGCCTAGGAACACGGTGGCGGACGACGTCACCGGATCTCTCGACGGAATAAACCGCTCAATGATCGGATAGAGAACGCACTCTCGATAATACACCAGCCGACGTACGACAAAACCGTAGAGGAGTGCGCATGCAACGAAAATCGACAAGTCGACGATGGTGGCGAGCAATGGACTGATGGCGAACAACGCAAGCAACAGTCCGCACAAAACCTTGTTGGCAATTTCCACCACCGCATCGATCCCAGGGATCGGAATCACCCAAACGATGATATCCAATCCCATCTTGATGGTATTGACCACAATCAAATTAATGGCCATGGCCAAACTCATCAGAACGGTCACAGAGACACTTCCCAAGCCCGCGAACGACACGTCGGCACTGAGTTGTCCCACCGTAGTAACTCCGTCCTCGGGGTAGCTTACCGACAAACGCATGAGGACAATGATGAGGATCGATGCATAGGCCTCAATCGTCTCCACGCCGAACGCGATCGGTTTGCTCAACTTGCTCCACCTGGGCAAGCTGGTTACGATCGTTAAGCTGGCCAAAATCCAAAACAAAACAGGATTGTTCATCGGTCCTGAAGTTTGCAGCAGTGGATTTTGCTGCATCCACTCGGGTCCGTAGGTGGCCATGCCGGTCAAACACGCCAGGCCGAAGAATGGCGACAATGCAACAGCCGAAATCGGACCAAGCCATTCTTGTGTTGCGACCCATTGAGAGATCTTGGTAGCCGACTCGGACGTGATGGACAAGTCTCCTTCCTCACCAAGGGCGGAGGATACGATCGCCGAGCTTTCGGCGTGCATCGAACTGTTGCCCGCACCGTGGCTGAGCAGGATTCCTATCGCAAGGAATAAACCCAATAAGGCTCGCCTAGGCATCGATGTTCGCATGGCCAGCTTCCGATCGATAAAGCTTGTGGAAAAATGCAAATGGCTTACAGCTTGAACGTCTCAATCAACAGCTGTTCCCGGTCCGGATCGGCCTCGACCAAACGAGCCAATTCCGTATCAATGATACCGGACTGTGCGGCTTGTTGAAGCGATGTTGTCAGATCGCAGTCGATCCGTTTCGCGATGCGCAGAAACGATGCTCCCACTCGCTTGGCCAATAGCCACGCCAAAGCATCGGTGGTTGTCTCCCAACTCATTTTCGGCTGCCAAGTTGCGGGAATATCTGGAAGTAAAGCTTCGGCATAGTAGGCCGAAGGCCGAACTAAGTAGGAATCCGCAGAGTGGGAGGAAATGCTCTGGTCCAGTTCTTCTACTTCGGAAATCGGGCAGCATTCAGGAAGCAACTCGCACGCCACCTCCCAGGTCGAGTCCAATAACCGTATGCACCGCCAATGGATGGCCACCGGGTCCAAGGTCGGATAGAGCGCATGCAATGTCCGCATCGACTCGATCGTATCGCCGCCACCGATCAACACGAACCGCGTCTCCGACTCGATGGGCCGAACCGTACGCCGGATCGCTTCCAAACCTACATCGTCCGAAAACAAACTCGCCCCACCAATTTTGATCACAACACTTTGCATGCGGAAGATTGTAACAAGTGATGAGAGGATAGCAGATCGATCGTCGACCGCAGCATTTGGTATCCAGTCCACCCAATCATGCAAGGGATCAAGCAACCGACGGCGATGGCGTAGCGTCCCAACGATGGTTCGACTAGGGTTACCAATAGACCTTTGCCAATCACAAAAGCAACGATGGTCCAAAGAACTACATGCATTTGCACTCGGGCGGGCATTTCTTGTCCAGCGCTGCGGTGCTCAGTCGGTTCGCTGTGATTGGTTTGACCGCCGCGAACCCCATGCTTCCAGCGATGGAAGATCAATAGGCTGGCCAATCCGAAGATCGTCAGCAGCGTCACGACGCGTGTACTCCCCTCGGACATCGCCCCCAAAACGACCTGATCCCACATTCGTTTTCCATTGTGCATCAACCATCGACCGTACGCGGCAGGATGCAATCGAAGCGACTCCCACGCTAAACGCCTGAGCTGGCGATTGATGGTCGCTCCATCTCGGCCGTATAAACTTTCCGCGGCCGGTGCTGCAGCTACCCAGACGGTGCGATTGAAGAGAAACGCGGTGGTTTCGTAATCATCGGGCGGGGCGTAATCCTGGATATTTTTACGATTTGCAATCAGTCGTTCCCCCAGAACGCGTACCTCTGGCGACAACTTCGGGATGTCATCCTGGGTTAGGTATTGGCCCGTGATCCCGATCCAATTGAATCCCGCGAACGAGACGAGTCCAAATTCACCGACCATGGCCCAGCGCAGCGCCGAATAACCCAGCAGTGGACCCGTGGTTATCAGAAGTGCTAGTGCTCCCATCCGCAGTCCCGTACGCCAAGGCGCACGATTGACAAAGGTCGGAATCCAAATGGCCAACAGCGGCCACAAACACAGTAGGAAAAGGAAAGCTGGACGCACCAAAAGCGTCATCAATGTCATGGCTCCCAATCCAAGCCAATCGGGGAAGGAGTTGGGACGTGCCAATACGGCAAAAAATAATCCAGTTGATCCGATGGCCAAGGCGATGGCGAGTGAATCGGATGCAATGGCGCTGCCCAACTCCCACGTCGCCCTGGTCCAGACGAGTGGCAACGCCGTAGCGATTGCTGACGGCCAACCAAAACCCATGACGCGAAGACCACGCATCATTAGCCCGACGGCAGCCACCATCGCACACCAATGCATGACGGGCACCCAATCCAAACCAAGCGAGCGCTGGGCCATTTGTAAGAACAGCGGATAGCCTGGAGTTCGGATGCCGCAGAAAATTCCTTCACGTGTGGTCCAATCAAACTCGATGTAGCTCAGGCTGTCGGGTTCGAAAACAAGTTGCCATTTTCCCGAGACCCAATGCAGGACGGCCGACGTGATGATTGCCCATGCGATGATCAACCACCCACCAAGCCTTAACGAAGCGTTCGGACTCCTTGAATCATTCGGTTCAACAACGGCCGCACGTTCCATGGCGTTCACCTTGAGAATTCTGATGTCAAGCGGGTGATTCGAGTCGGGGCTATGTTGTGCTGGCTGGAAGCATAGGGCCTCGGGCTGCGAGTGGACTCGATCCATGTTCGCCACCAAAGTGCGAAAATTAGCAGAGTAAAAAGCGTATACGAATGGTCTCTTTGCTTAGAGTAATGCTCCGATAGCAAGGACTGCAACGCTTCGGGACGAATCATCTGTGTCGCTTCGCAAAAGTCTGGAGTCAGAGTTTCCAGCAATGGTTCTCGCCATGCACCACGCAGCCATGCTTCTATGGGAATGACGAAGCCCGCTTTTTTTCGGTCGACGATGCGATGCGGTAGGAACGGTCGCATCGAATCGCGGAGTACGATTTTTCCTTTGGCACCGCGTCGTTTCCATTGCGATGGAATCGCCAAACACGTTTCGACGACCTCATTGCCCAGGTATGGAACGCGTACTTCGAGCGAATGCGCCATGCTCATCCGATCCACTTTGACCAGCATGTCATTGGGCAGATGAAAGCATAGATCGAGATGCAATTGCTGTTCTAAGGGAGACAGCCAATCGGGTGCTTCGGATAACGGCTGCGAATACAGGCGCAGGGCGGCGTTCCATTGCTCTTGGAGTTCCTGGCCACCGAGTTGACCCGCGGTTGCCGAATCGAGCATGGTCCGCCAACTGCAATGGTCCAGTGGCCATCCGTGTTCGGCTCCTGTCACAAACCGTCGCGCGAACATGGCCAACGAGTATTTCGAGTCACTTGCGGGCAACCAACCTACGATGGGTTGAAAAACTCCTCGTCGAATGCCGAATGGCAACCAACGGTACGCGGACGCAAGCTGGGTCGCTCGGTAAGTTGCGTAGCCTGCGAGCAACTCATCCGCTCCGTCACCTCCAAGAGCTACGGTCACATGCGACGCAGTCTCACGGCAGAGAGACCAAAAGGCGACCAAGGAATTATCGGCGATCGGGTCTTCGGCATGCTCGACGACGCCGTTCAGCACTTCGAAGTCGGAAACGTTCACCTTTGGGCAATGATGCCGTGTCGCAAAGAATTGAGCAACGGAGGCAGCAGGTAGTGATTCATCAAAAGAGGATTCCTCGAAGGCGATGGTAAAGCTGTCGATCGGGCGATCGCTGTTCATGGCCATGCAACGCACCACCGCCGACGAGTCGAGCCCACCACTGAGTAAGCCCCCTAACGGCACGTCACTCTGCATCTGACTATGGACGGAGGATTCGAGCGCCGTTCGAAGCCGATCGGCCGACTCCTGGCGCGACCAATGCTCAGGAGCAGCGGGATAGGGAAGTCGATACCATTGCCGAGTTTCGACCGTCGACTGCTCACGGCCGGCCATCAATTCGTGTCCCGGTAGCAATTGCTGAATGCCTTCGAAGCCGGTGTTGGGAGCGGCGGAGTAACCCAGTGCGAGGAACATTCCAAGTCCAGCCCGATTGGGGCGAGCTCTGACACCCGCGGCCAAGATAGCCTTGACCTCGGAACCAAAAACAAGTCGATTGCCATCAATCGTATAGAACAAGGGTTTGATGCCAAAACCGTCTCGAGCCAACCATAGCTTTTTCAGTCCGCGGTCCCAAAGTGCGAACGCAAACATTCCATCGAGACGTCGCAATGCATCGTTTCCCCAATGAAGCAACGCTCGCAAAAGCACTTCGGTATCCGATCGAGTGAAAAAAGAGACGCCAGCTTCCTCCATTTGAATTCGAAGTTTTCGGTGATTGTAAATTTCACCGTTGAAACTGAGCCAATAACGTTGGGTTGGATCTCCCATGGGCTGGTGTCCCGCGGGTGTGCAATCAAGGATCGATAAGCGACGATGCCCCAGGTACATGGGTGCGTCGATCAGCAACCCACCGTCGTCAGGCCCACGGTGGTGCAACGTGTGCAGCATGGCCAGCGCGTCTGACTCCGTACTCCCGTCGCATCGGAGTGAGTCACCTTGATAGCCGTCAAATTGCAGTATGCCAGCGATTCCGCACATTGATTTAGCAACTCCCGGATTCGGGGCGATCCCGTACGCGAGCGATTGCTACGACGCTCAAACCGAACGCGAGTCCGGTGATCGGATCAGTGCATCGGGCAACGCGCGGCAGCCATCGATCGGCCATCCGCATTTGGGAATTGACATGAGGATCATGAAGGCCCGCATTGCGCCGGAGACGATTATGTAGCCACCAGCCGACACCACCCAACGCATTGATGTAACGACATTTCAAAATCTCCCACCCGGATGCATGAAGGACGGAAGCGAGAGAGCGACGGGTGTATCGACGATGATGGCCCGCCTCGCGATCCATGCGTCCGAACAATCGGGGATGGGCACGGACGATCAAGGCCAACGTGGCGGGTGAGCTAACGGTACAGCGCAGAGCTTCGAGAGCCGCGACTTCGGAAGCGATGTGTTCCAGCACGTTCATGCACAAAATCGAGTTAGCGCGGAAGTCCCTTTGCGCCTGGATGGTTTCGGGATTCTCTAAGTCAACGCAAGCTGTTTGCAGATGCGCGCTCTGTTCGGGCCGATCATTCCGCACGGAGCTGACAACGTTTCTCAAGCATTCAACGTCGATGTCCGTCCCCAAAACGTGTCGTCCGGTGCGCAGCAAATTGCGGATCGACTGACCATTGCCGACCCCAATTTCCCATACGCGATCTCCCAAGTGTTCGATGACTTGGCGGAGCAGGTAAGCTGGATACGCCTCCATGTCTGCCATGGCCGGACTCATGGTCGACTGACCGATGGGAGAATGACTATTCAAGCGATCCTCAGCGTTTCCCAGATCCGAGACCGTCGGCTTCCGAAGATCTTCATTGTGTTGTGGTTCGCGGAAATCGGATCGCGCGAGGAGGCAACAAAGCGACGGACAAGAAACCCAGCCCCAGAACCAACGCAGATGTGCAAAGGGCCATGAATCCGCACAATCCGAGCCAGCCAGCGCCGCTAAGCATACCGAGCAGCAGCATCACGGTGCCCAGCGCCGCCAACGGAATAACCAAAAGCAGAAAGGCCTTGATCGGATTGCATCGAAGAATTGCCTCCAGAATAATTTGCAGAGCACGCAAACTGTCGCGTAGCGGCTGAACTTTGGACTCCCCTTCGCGCTTGAAGTAATCGATGGGAACGTAATGGACCAAGAGATCGTTCAAAAGGTAAGTCAGAGTCGAGGTGGTGGTGAAGGAAAATCCCGAATTGATGATCGGAAAAAAGGGCGTAATCTGACTTTTGCGAAACGTGCGAAGTCCTGAATTGATGTCCGGGATATGTTCACCCGTCGCGAATTCTGACAACCATCGAAAGACGATTCTACCCAGCCGCTTCACAGTCGTGCCTGTATAAAACGTACCGCTGCGAGCTCCGACGACCATGTCGAATCGCCCCGCGTCGGAGAGAAGGTCGGGGATGCGTTCGATCGGGTACGTTCCATCTGCGTCCGTGATCACTATCTGGTCATGTGTGGCCGCCAGAATGCCGGTTTTTAACGACCGGCCGTAACCACAATTCTTCGGATGTACCAGTACCTTATCCGCCACCCGCCGCGCAACCAACTCCGTAGCGTCGGTCGCACCATCGACTACGACGATGACTTCATGCTCGATGGAGTGACCGCTCAAGCAAGTGCGGAGCGAAGTGACTACCCGTTCCAATGCGTCAGCTTCATTGTAGGCGGGAATAACGACCGATACTTGCATTGGAATTCCAGATGGTGAGTGAAGTTCGATTTCGTCCCTTCCCGGTCGGAACGCTTGCGAACTTTCTTTTCAGCCGAATTATTCTATGCCATTCAAGAGGTCAGTGACATCACCGATTGGCGAGCATCCTGGGTGAGAGTCATGGACAGGATCGAGGGCGGATTGCTTTCGGCGAGACACGTCGGGGGCGAGCATATCCAAGGTGGATTCGAATTGAACCGCGCTGGCTACGGGGTTTTCGATCGGTGCGTCGTACTGGGTGGATGTCCAGCGAGTTTCAACCTGTCGACGACGCGTCGCTCCGCCAAGATCGATGCGAACCTCCATTGGCTTGGCGAGTTGAGTGGAAGCAGCCAGTCCGCCTTCGCCTTCGTCAGCGGAGCCTGCGGCAGGAACAGTAATGTTGCGAAGCAGAACTGTGTTGGAGACTCGGCTCCGAAGGAACGATACATCATTGGTAGAAATTCGACGGTCCTTGTCGATGTCGCGAGCGTCGCTAACGCTAACGATTGTGTTGCCAACGGCGGCACGTGTCATGCTGACGTCTCCGGTGCTCACGCGATAGCCAGACGCAGAATAGTCAACGTCGCCCAGCGCGTGCCCAAGATAGAAAACCTCGCGGTTGATCAGCCCGGTATTTGCATTGGCCAAAACGATGACTTGAAGCCATGTGTTTTGAATGCTGTTATTGGGCCACTCCAATCGCACACGGGCAGGAGTCGTAGCCGTACCTGGCGTTACGTTAATGACCGAGGGTGGCGGTGCGGCTGGCCAAGTACTTGGCGTCACGGTGCCGGTGGCACCGGAGGGTGCAACTCGGAAAATGAAATCGCCAGTTGCCAGTGTTGTTGTCGTCAACCCCGCCACATCCAGTACGATGCCATTGATTCCGCGCGAGTAGCTGCTGACATTGGCAGAAGTTGTCGTTTGGGCGACCGTGTTTGCCTTCAGAATCGTCTTGCTCGAATCCAGTGCAGCTGCAACACCGCTGGTGGTTTCGAAGCCTGAATCATTGTAAAAGACATTGCGACCCGCCACAAAGACTACATCATCATTCAAAATTGTGCCTGTTGCCGCGTTGATGTTCAGGGTTACGGCCCGGCCTGAGTTGACCAAGCTCGCGATCTGAACGTCGACTGTTTCATTGGGTTCGACCCACAGGTCGTTAAGGACCGAAACCGCGACGGTTTGCGTTGCGGTACTGCCTGCCGCGAAAGTGACTAGCTGGCTAGCGATGGCAGTAAAGTCGGTACCTGACAAGGCGGTTCCCGTGGTCAAGGTTTTGAAGTCGACCGTGACTGCGGTGTCTACTGGATTGCTGATGGTTACCGTAAAGTTCAACACGCCTGTGGCTTCGCTGGCGGAGATGCCGACCAATGCGATGGAAGCAGAGTCGTCGTTGAGTATCGTCCCCGTGGCATTGAACGTCCCAATAGAAACAGTACGCCCACCCGCAGAAAGACTGCCAATCGTGGAGTTTACCGTTTCGTCGAGTTCAACAAGATTTTCGTTGGCTACCGTGACCGCTACGGTTTGTATGGCCGTGCTCCCGGTACTGAATGTGACGACCTGGCTTGCGATGGCGCCAAAGTCCGTGCCGGTCAATGCGGTACCGGTCGCGAGCGTTTTGAAATCGACGGTGACTGCGGTATCTACTGGATTGCTGATGGTTACCGTAAAGTTCAACACGCCTGTGGCTTCGCTGGCAGAAACGCCGACCAATGCGATGGTGGCCGAATCGTCGTTGAGTATCGTCCCCGTGGCATTGGCCGTCCCAATAGAAACAGTACGCCCACCCGCAGAAAGACTGCCAATCGTGGAGTTTACCGTTTCGTCGAGTTCGACCAGATTTTCATTGGCTACCGTGACCGCTACGGTTTGTGTGGCGGTGCTCCCAGCACTGAATGTGACTACCTGGCTTGCGATGGCGCTAAAGTCAGTGCCGGTCAATGCAGTACCGGTCGCGAGCGTTTTGAAGTCGACGGTGACTGCAGTGTCTACTGGATTGCTGATCGTTACCGTAAAGTTCAACACGCCTGTGGCTTCGCTGGCGGAAATACCGACCAACGCGATGGAGGCAGAGTCGTCATTGACGATGGTACCCGTAGCATTGGCTGTACCGATAGAAACACTGCGTCCTCCCGCGGAGATACTACCGATCGAGGAGACTACCGTTTCGTCGAGTTCGACCAAATTTTCATTGGCGACAGTCACAGAAACCGATTGCGTGGTGGTGGTCCCCGCAGCAAACGTGACGGACTGGCTGGCGATGGCGGTGAAGTCGGTGCCAGCCAACGCCGTACCTGTGGTTAGGGTTTTGAAGTCGACGGTTACGGCCGAATCGACAGGATTGCTCAAAGTGGCTGTGTAGGTCAATAGGCCGGTTGATTCATTGGAGGAACTGCCAATCAGTGCGATCGATGCGGAGTCGTCGTTGGCGATGGTGCCTGTGGCATTGCTGGTTCCAATCGACACATTGCGACCTCCAGCGGACAAACTGCCGATACTCGCATGCACCGATTCGTCGAGTTCGACCAGATTTTCATCCGCGACGGTGACGGACACGGTTTGTGTGGTGGTCGTTCCAGCCGCGAAGCTGACCAGTTGACTAGCGATCGCCGTGTAGTCGGTTCCTGCCAGCGCAGTACCCGTGAGGAGGGTTTTGAAATCGACCGTGACGGCGGTATCGACAGGATTGCTAATGGTGACCGTGTAATTTAAGAGGCCCGTCGATTCGACGGCGGACACGCCGACCAGTGCGATCGAAGCAACGTCATCGTTGAGAATTGAACCAATCGCTTCGGCCTGGTTGATCTGCGCATTGGGTGAAGGATTGGAAAGGGAGACTTTGAACCCCTCGTTGCGTTCGACCAAAGAATCGCCAGAGACAGAAACTGATACCGGACGAACGGTTTCGCCTATCGCAAAGCTAACATTCCCTGACGGAAAAGCTCCTCCGAAATCCGCCGCGTTGGCTGATACCGACGTGTTGCCCGACGTCACCCAGTCCGCGGTCGTAACGATACCGGTGTATCCGATCCGTCGAACTTGAAACCCGAATGCTGTGGAACCCGAGTTGCCTTCGGACTTTGAGGAATCGACGGCTTCGAGAACCAAATCAATATCGTTATTGAGGATCGTACCGTCGTCCTTTTGACCAACAATTTGCGAATTGTTGGTTGAGTCGAACAAGACGACGGAGAAGCCTTCGTCCTGTTCGACATCGAGATCACCGCTCACCAAAATGTTGATGGATTTTTCGACTTCACCGAGGCCAAAGGCAAGGCTGCCTTCTGGGAAACTTCCGCCAAAATCACTTGCGGCGGCTGGGTTTATGCCCGAGGGTACAACTTTCCATCCGAGCGTAAACTCACTTCCCGTAAACCATTCGCGCGTGACCTTAAATCGGTACGCTAATGTTCCTGCATCGGGTTCGAGTCTGTTCGCATCATCGGCACGGATGGCGATCGCAGCCGCACGGATAGCGAAAATATCTGTAGTGGAGTTTGTGTCGACGAGGGAGGTCAGGTTGTCGGAATCACTTCGGAACACAACCGTGATTCCATTTTCGCTCAGGATCGGCGAGTAAGAGTGGTTGTTTCCAGAAGCGGTGCCTGTCGCATCGGTGCTGACAAGATCGGTAACCGGACTCGGTGCATTCCATTTTCTGATGAAAACATCTGCGGAATCATTGGCGTCCAACACACTTGCAGACAGGTCTGAGGCGTAGCTCGTAAAGGCTACGGTCGATCCATCACGACTGATGCGCGGGAACAAGGAGCTGTTGTCACCACTGCTTGTTCCGGTTGCATTGATACTGACCAGTTGCGTGGATGCCAAGTCGAGATCACGCACGTAAATGTCCCAAAGCGACCACCAGTTTTGAATGTCGATAGGATCAAGTGCGCTGGCACTTTCAAACGCGACGTAACGGCCGTCGCCGCTGATTGAGGGTAGACGCGATGTGTTGTCAGCTCCGATGCCAGCATTGTCGACACTCACACGAATTGAAACCGGATTGGCTGGATTGCTCAGATCGCGTACATACACCTGCGTTCCTTGAAAAGTATCGGCCGTGATTCCGATGGCGCCGGTTGTGAATGCGATCCGTGAACCATTATCGCTGAGGTCGAATTCATTTTCGGAAGCAGAATTTCCCGTATACCGACCCGAGCCTTTGACAGTGACCGTCGACAGGGTCGATCCATCGTAAGAATATAGGTCGTCCAAAGATCCATTCACGTCGGCGATGCCGGAAAGCAAATTCGTAGCATAGCTTACGAAAACAATCCGTCCTCCCGTATCGCTGATCGAAATATTGTTGGAACCGCTATTTCCGCTTTCGGCGACCGAGTCGCGCCGGCTGACCAATGTCGTGGAGACGGTCGGACTTTGCCAATTTCTAACAAATACGTCGACATTGCTATTCGTGTCGGAAAACGATGCATCCAAATCCGGCGCGTCGCTCGTGAATGCGACCATCGCTCCATCGCGACTAATGTTCGGAGATACCGAGTTGCCTTCGCCACCGCCCGTCCCAGCTGCATTGACACTAACGAACGTTGTTGCTGCCGATGTGCGATCATGGACGTAGATGTCCCAAGGATTCCACCAATAAGGATTGGTATCGAGTGGATCCAGTGCAGCAGTGCTCTGGAAAGCAACATACCGCCCGTCCCCGCTAATGCTGGGAGAATCGGATTGGCCAACGCCCGGGACACCGAGGCTATCGATGCTGATTCGTTGAATGATGGTGGACAAAGGATCGGATTCGTCGCGTACATAAATATGGGAACCGGAGACGGAATCCTCGACCAATCCTACGGAATAGCTGGAAAACGCAATCACCAATCCATCGTCGCTGAGATCGAATTCCGACTGAATCCCTGATGTGCCAGTAAAGCCACCGGCTCTCTTCTTCGTGACGGTATCTAGCGAAGAGCCATCGAATGCCAAAATGTCGATCTGGTCACCGTTGGCATCAAACAATGTTTCGAATAAATCGGTAGCGTAAGTGACAAAAACCAAGCGTGAACCATCGTCGCTTAGCTCGGTTTGCCACGATCCACGATTCCCACTTTCGGCAACCGACGCGAGGCGACTTACCAATTGCGTCGTCGCGGAAGCGGACTGCCAATTCCTGAGGAACACGTCGTGCGTGCTATTGTTGTCCACGACAGCGGCATCTAAATCTGTTGCAGAACTCGCAAATGCAATGGTGGTGCCATCGCGACTGAGGGTTGGCTCCGTCGAGGATGCATCCCCTGCTCCCGTTCCGCTCGCGTTGACCGAGATCAACACGATGGAGGGTACAAGAGTATCCCGAAGATAAATATCGTTTGTACCATTGGTATCAATCGAATCAAAACTGGCCCAACTCTCGAAAGCAACGTAACGGCCATCGCCACTGATGCTCGGACGGTAAGAATAACCACTGCCCGGAGCATCGGCAGCATCTCGGCTCATCCGATCCAGTACCGGACTACCAGGAATCGTGACATCTGCTCGGTAGATGTGTTGGTTGGGATCGGAATCCAAAACCAAACCATTTGAGCTCGTCGAGAATACGAGGAAGTTTGCATCGTCACTTAGATCGAATGCGGGATCGACCCCCACACGGCCTGTGAAACGGCCACTTCCCTTTTGTGATACCAAGCTCTGGTTAACGCCGTCAAAGGCAAGGACATCGAGCGCGGATCCATTGGTATCGGGAAATCCAGCGAACAAATCCGTGGCGGAGCTATTGTAGGTGAGTCGGCTACCATCGTCGCTGAGCTGAAGGTTCGCAGGCGCCCCATTCCCCGACTCGGCCACCGAGTCCCTTCGGCTAATTAGGCGTGTCGTCGCTGATCCAGATTGCCAATTCCTCAGATATACGTCGCCCAAGCTATTGCCGTCCAGTACGCCCGCATCGAGATCCGAGGCGTAGCTGATGAACGCGACCATCGAACCATCCTGGCTGATCCAGGCAGCGACGGACGAGTCGTCACCATCCGATGAACCCGCAGCGTTTAGGCTGATCAACGTTGTGGCACTGGCCCCAGGACTACGATCGCGAACGTACACGTTGGTCCTGAAGGCAGTCGCCAACGGATCTAGATTGCTCGCACCGCTCTCGAAAGCCACGAATTTTCCATCGCCGCTAAGGCTAGGAGACGTCGAGAAATAATCGGATTTGATGGTACCTGTGGTATCGACGCTGACCAATTCGACGCCTGCGAATGCTATCGATAAATCCCTCACGTAGACGTCGTTATACGTATCTAAATCGAGAGCATGCAAGTCGCTTGCGGGACTGCTCCAGGCGATAATTTGACCATCGTCCGAGAGACTGAAATCAGGCTCGACCCCCTGATTTCCAGTAGCGGATGCGTCAGGAATCAGATTGACTGCTTCGAGAACACCCGTGTCGACGTGAAACGCAAAAAGATCTGCACTATTGCCATTACCGTCCGACGATGTCGACGAAAGATCTGTCGCAGCGCTTAGGAAGACTACGGTCGATCCATCGCGACTGATCTTGGGATCGTACGAACCATAGTCACCCGTGGTCATTGGGTCCGCAGCCGAGCGACTTACTAAAAGCGTCGTCGGAACAGGTAGGCTGAAATCTCGCACATAGACATCGAAATTTGAATTGTAGAAGTAGTACGCACCATTGGCATCGGTTACACCCGGTACTAGGTTGTCGGCCCCTGTATGAAAGGCAACTCGTTGACCATCGGCGCTGATCGATGGTCGGGACGAATCATAGTTGCCTCCGTCGTCTTCCGTTGCATTGATACTTATTAACGTGATTTCATTTGTAGCTCGACTCCAACGGTAAACTTGTGCGCTTCCATTGATCGAAGGCACCCCCGTAACGTCGAGGTTGGTGGCATAACTGGTGAAGACGATGTGATCACCATTGGCGCTAATCGCAGCGTCGGTCGACCAACTGTTGGCCGAAAAACCATCGGATCGTCTACTTATCAACTGGATGGAACCCGTGACCAAGTCGCTTAAAAAAACGTCGGTTGTATTGTTGAGATCCCCCACCACCAAGTCGTTGGCATCGCTAGAGAATACTTGATATCTTCCATCCGAGGATAGGCTTTGCTCTTGGTGGTACGAGCCTGCGTTCCCGGTCGATGGAGCAACCGTCTGTATCGATGCATAATGGTTTTCTCCAGTCGCAATGTCGAACACCATCAAGTCTTCTTGGCCACCATTGATGTCTGAGACGCCAGTCCCCAGATCGATGGCTGCCGTCAAATACACGATGCGCGCTCCATCTCGGCTAAGACGTGGCTCGCGAGAATACGCGTTACCGGAGCTAGACGCATCCAATTGGGAATGACTGACCAAAATGGTGGTTGGTACGGGTGTCGTAAAATCGCGAAGATATACGTCTTGGTAGTTGTATCCGTACCAAGCTCCATTGTTGTCGACGAAACCTGAGATCAAATCCGCAGCGGACGACCCAAAAGCGACACGTTGGCCGTCCCCACTGATGGTAGCAAAGTACGATTCGAAATCTCCACCGTTATCACCGGATTGATTGACGCTCACCAGTTCCGTCGTCTCGGTCGCTCGATGCCAACGATAAACCTGAACGTATCCATTCGTTGAATTGACGCCGCTGGTATTGAGATTGGTAGCGTAGCTGTAAAACGCGACGTATTCTCCGTCCGCGCTGATGACCGCGTCTCCCGATCCGCTATTGGCGGTATACCCATCGATTCCTTTGCTGATCAAGGTAATCGAGTCTGTGACCAAGTCACGCATAAAGACATCGGTCGAGCCATTTTGATCTCCAATCACGAGATCGCTGGCCCCGCTAGTGAAGACCTCGTACCGGCCATCGGCCGACAAGCTCTGCTGCGTGCGGATTGATCCCGAATTGGCGGTAGATGGCACGGAGGATTGCAGAGCGACATAAGCGTTGATGCCGATCGTGACGGAATAAACGATGAGATCTTCTATCGTGCCGTTGATGTCCGCCACGCCTGTTTGCATGTCGGTCGACGTGCTTCGATAAACCACGCGAGTTCCATCGCGGCTGATGCGAGGATCATATGCGTACGAATTTCCTGTGGTCAGCGGATCGGCCGCTTGATGGCTGACCAAGGTCGTGGTGGGAACCGCGATCGAATAGTCACGAAGATACACGTCCAGATAGTCAATTCCGTACCAACTGGAGTTTGCATCGGTTACACCGGTGACCAAATCAGCCGCAGCGGATTGAAATGCCACCTGCTGTCCGTTGCTGCTGATCGACGGTCCGGAAGAATCGAATGCACCCCCGTCATCCCCCGTCGCATTGATGCTCACCAGTCTCAGTTCTCCGGTTGCTCGCTGCCATCGGTAGACCTGTGCATAACCATTGGTGGAATTGGTTCCCGTCACATTCAGATTGGTTGCGTAGCTATGAAAGACGACATATTCACCGTTGGCGCTGATCACCGGCCCGTCGGAACTCGAGTTCGGCGACGCACCACCGACTCCTCGGCTGATCTGCTTAACATCGCCGGTCTGAAGATCCTTTATGAACACATCCAAAGTACTGTTGAGATCGCCAGGGACGATGTCGCTAGCGTAACTGCTGAAGACTTGGTACCGGCCGTCGGCTGACAAGCTGAACCGCGTTTTGTAACTGGTTCCGTTGGCGGTGGTGGGCGCTGTGGTTTCCACCGAAACATAATGATTGGTGTTCGATGCGATGTCGTAAACCACCAAGTCAACACCGGACCCGTTGATGTCGGTCACATCCACCTCGATATCCGTTGCGTTGGTCGCATACACAACACGCGTCCCATCGCGACTGATTTGGGCGCGTTCTGAAGCTCCGTTGGCGGTGACCAACGAATCGCTCGCGGATCGGCTTGCAAGTTGTGTGACAGGCCCCCCCGACATTTTGGTGACAAAAATGTCCGCTTGTCCATTTAGGTCCGTAATGCCCGTCACCAGATCCGATGCGTATGAGGAGTAAGCGATGCTCGCGCCATCGCCGCTGATGGAGGGTTGATCCGAATAACTGTCGGCTCCATTGTCACCTACGGCATTGACGGAGACCAACTCAATCGCGCCGGTGGAACGCTGCCAACGATAGATCTGAGCTTGACCATTGTCGGACGCAACACCCGAGACATCCAGGTCGGTCGAGTAACTGCTGAAGGCAACATACGCGCCATCCGCACTGATGGTGACTTGATCTGAACTCGCGTTGGCAACATTACCAACTGCGTTTCGACTCACCAACGTAATCGTGCCCAACTGAAGATCACGCAGAAAAACGTCACGAGCTGCGTTCGTGTCTCCGCTGACCAAATCATCGGCATCGCTCGAGAAGACTTGGTACCTTCCATCGCCAGACAAACTCTGCTCGACGACATAAGAAGCAAAATCGCCCGTCCCCGTTCCTGAAGTATTGACACTGACGAGTTCGGGAGCCCCTACGGTCAATAAGCGACGCCCTTCCAAACATTCGATCGATAGTCGACGACGACGATTTCGTCGGACAGCAAGTCGAGCGCGAGCCGCGCGTGAATGTGATGTAACAGGATTGCTTGAGCCAGTCGCAAACGGCAAGCTGGACTCCGGGCAGGATCGTCGCTTCATGTGTGCAGATTCCAGAGGTGGGCGTTTCATTTGCCACAGGCTCAAACCATTTCCATGAGGGGAAAAGGGTTCAAGGGTCTGTGACGGATAGGTAACCGTGGGGATGATCACGATCGGGCGATAAGGAGCAATATACTCGCCAAGACGGACGCTTTGGGGCTTCCGATACCACTTCAGAAGTTTTTCCAGGCGAATAGAGATTTCACCGTGAGCGCATCGGGTCAGCGAATTTTCAAGTGGCTTACGCCACAAAAACGCGAATAGAAATCACGTTCGGCCGTCGTATCGATCCAAGGAATGAAGCATCGATCGAAAAGTTGAAATAACCAAACATCAGCCATGGCCCCCTGGTGGTATTCCAAGGGGCGTTGCATGCATGGACTGCGTTTACCTCAGTGAAGTCAGAGGTCAGTGAAACACAGCTTAGATTTCGCCGTATTCTCGGTTCGTGACAATTCCTGGCTGAGGTACCGGATAGATTCCTTGTTCATTGGCAACCACCGGAGCCGAGCTCTCGTAGGTCAAACTTTCGAGTTCCGGTGCAAACTCGTGTTCGCAGTTGAGCATGTCATCGTACGTAATTTCAACACCGGTATGAGCGGCCATGCGACCCATGCTGGTAACCAAGCTGGCCTTAACGCCGCGTTCAACTTCGTTGTAGGGCAGGTCGTTTCGGACGGCGTTGATCAAGTCGTTCCATTCCAACTGATAGGGGTTGGGCTCCGACGGTGGACCTTGCCAAAGCACGTTGGCGCGGGTCATGTTCTGACCTTTGTAGATTCGGCAACGAGCAGGCGTGTGACCAGCTGCAGATATAACGGCGCTACCCTTGGTGCCATGCGCGTACGAAGCGAATTCGTCGCGGCAACCGGGGATCGTGCGCCCATTAACAAACAGTTTGGTGCCGTCGCCAAAGGTGTATTCGATCGAGTACGTATCGAAATTCTGATCGACGCAATCATTGCGATAATGCCGACCACCCGAAGCTTGTGCTTTCACGGGCCAATCCTCCTTCATCCAGCAGCATTCATCGATGTTGTGGATTAAGAAGTCGCTGACGGCCCCACCGCTTGCCCACAAGAAACCATGGAAACGACTGATTTGATACAGCAGTTCGTTCATGCCTTCCGGCTTCTTGGTGGCTGCAGCCGATCCTGTCGGCCCGGCCATACGGTACGCTCGTAGCATTAGGATATCACCGATCTCGCCCTCGCGAATCCGCTCGAGCAACTCTTGTCGGACCACGCAATGTCGGCACATGAGTCCCACACCGACCTTGAGGTTGCGCTCGACCGACAACTTGCCTAATTCAAACATCTTCTTGCTGGTTGGCCCATCGACAGTCACCGGCTTTTCCATGAAGACATTCAAGCCCTTCTCGATCGCGTACTTGAACATCACCCAGCGAAACGCAGGAGGCGAGGTCAAGATGGCGATGTCGCCTGGACGCAGGCAATCCATGGCTTTCTTGTAGCCGTCGAAGCTAACAAACTGACGATCGGCTGGCACATCGACTTTCTTTGGAAAGTCTTCCTTAAGCTTGGCGTAGCTGCTGCTGAGACGGTTTTCGAACACATCGGCCATGGCAACCAGTTCGATCTCACCGTTATCGACTTGAAGTGCATTTTCAGCGGCTCCTGTTCCGCGTCCGCCGCAACCGATCAGCGCGACCCGAATCTTATTGTCCTCTGATGCATGGACCGAACGGGCCAACGTGGACGTGACACCCGCAGCGGCCGCGAGACTCGTCCCGACCTTGAGGAAATCGCGACGGTTGGCTGATTGGAATGGTTGAACGTTTGGAGAGGATGTCATGGATAAAAGCTTCCTAGAAAAATTCATTCAAAAATACGATGGTGGATGACAGGGTAAAAATGGTGGATGACAGGAAAAAGCGAGAGACTGTATCAACGTTCTAGCGGGACGGGGCGTTCCTTCATGATCGGTTCAGAGTATTCCCAGAAGGTGTTCTTTTCTTCTTCGGTCGGCTCCTTCAAAGGACGCACAATTCGAAATCCGACATGCAATGCATCGGTGAGATACCAGATGCTGACCGGGGACTGCGGATCCTGAGCGATCCAATCTTCTGTGGATCCCTCGCGCGATGCGCTGCGACAAGCCTCACTGGGTTTGTCCCAGCCTCCACCGCGAACCACTCGAGGATAAAGCGTTTTAGGAACCAACAAAGGGTCGCGATTTCTTAAGGAATCGGAGTAGCCGCCGGGCGTATGTTCGTCGAGTACCCATTCTGCGACATTGCCATGCATATCGAACAAACCCCAAGCATTGGGCTTCTTCAAACCAACTTTTCGATATCCCTCACCGGCATTGGCGTCAAACCAACCATATTGCTCTAGAGCTTCAGGATCATTGCCGAACGAATATGCGGTCTCGGTGCCAGCTCGACATGCGTACTCCCACTCAGCTTCGGTTGGCAAACGGTAATAGCGGCCTGTTTTTCGCGACAGCCATTTGCAAAAAGTTCTCGCGGCATGCTGCGTCATGCAGATGGCTGGATAACCATTTTTTCCCATGCCAAAGGTCATGTCGGTGTAGGGCTTGGTGGGTTGGCTTTTCTGGAACTCCTCTGCAAGTTCATCCCGACGCGTCGGTTCGACTTTATTTACCTGACGGTAGAACTCGTCCAGGTCGGACATCCAAACGTCGTACACGTCCCAGGTGATTTCTGTCTTGCACATCCAGAACGGAGAGACGTTCACATCGTGCACTGGACCTTCGTCGTCGTTACGGTTCTCTTCGCTATCGGGGCTCCCCATGCGAAAGGTTCCGCCGGGGATGGGCAGCATGTCGAACTTGGCCTGCGAATGCTCAACCTTCTCGCTATAAGCCTGCATCTCGGCTTCGCTCGATGCATTGGCATTGGGGACGGGCAAAATCCGGCCATCGTCTTCGACAGCGCCCGCGATCCCAATCGCGTTCAGTATCAGACAACCAGTCCATGGGCTGCAAACGGCAAGCAAGCGAAACGATCTGGATCGGCAAAAGGACGAACAAAGGGATTTCAGGTTCATACGTTCCAAACGAAAGCGAGGAAATCGGAGATGGCATCCTATTGGTTAACGCGAAGCGCTGAGCGGTAGGATATCGATGTTTCGGAAGCGAACAGGATCGGAATGACCGGCGAATCCGATGTGACCGCTGGTTCGGTCTTTGCCAGGGTGTGGCGTGTTGGCCATGAATTCCGTAACGGTGCTAAGGTCCGCATCGAGGATACGCGTTCCATTGAGTTCCACTCGGATCTTTGCCCCCTCGACCGTGATCAATTCGTGATTCCATTGACCGGCGGGACGCAGAAATCCGCGTTTGGCCGCCACCATCCCGTACGCACTCCCGTGGGCTTGGCGAGGATCGATCGAGGCATAATTTGGATGACCGTCATCGAGCACTTGCAACTCGGTCATTCCGACATAAGCCGCATCGCCGTGCAGTGCGTTTTTCTCCATGGCGGCCAGCTCTTCGGAGGACGGGTAGCGGACTGCGATGCCATTGTTGCCTGCGGGTGGTAATAGAAAATCAAATCGAAAAACAAAGTCACCGTAGGTCGCTTCGGAATGCAGAACACCTCCCTTGCCCTTCATGCATTGAATGGCCCCATCGGTCACCATGTAATTTTCGACGGCTCCACTCCAGCCCGAAAGATCTTGCCCGTTGAAAAGTGCCGAAAAGGAATTGGGCATCGATTTCATAGCGACGTATTCCGACTCGCGCAGGAGTTCGTTGGCTTCCTCGGCATCGAATTCGCGAATGTTGATGTTGCGGAATCGAATCTCGGCACCGTGTGTTTGCAATTGAATCGGACCGCGCGCTATCAAGGGCTCGCCTGGGGCAAAGTAATCGTGCAATCTCGCATCGACTACGACCTCGGCGTCGTTGAGCCAAACCCAGCAATGTTCGCCGACCAGTCGGATGCGCATCACGTTCCATTCGCCGACCGGTTTGTCCGCCCTAACCAAAGGATCCTTGCCAGCCCAACCAGGCGGATTGTTCCATAGTCCGCCGCTCCCTTTTTCATTTCCGTTGCCGCGATTGTTCTCGGCATCCGGATCCCAAATTTGAACTTGAGGTATGCCTCGCAGATAAATACCTGAGTCGCAACCAGCCACGATTTTATAGTCGAGCGACAATTCAAAATCGCCGAAGCTAGCGTCGGTAGTCAGGTAAGCGCCCGTGCCATCGTTGACGATCTCATTCCCCTCGACCTTCCAGTGCTCGGCGATCTCGGCGTTCCATTTCTCCTTGTCCGCCGCCGGGATCGAATCCCATTTTCGAGGATCGATCGTGGTCCGACCATGCCATCCAGAAAAATCTTTACCATTGAATGGCTGGATAGTTTCTGCGGCGGAGCAACGAGCGCTTGGTGCACCAAGCATGCCTACGGACAGTACCGTGGCGACGAAGATGCGTCCAAGGAACATGCCATCGAAGTGAATTCGGTCACAGTAGTTCATACGAAGCATGGGAGAGAGTCTCTTGCGTCTGGTTAGGTAGGATGGAGGGCGGGCAGTGGGATTGGTTCCCATGCACCCAATTCTAACAAGAAAATAGCGGGCCGGGTTCGTTTGTCGCGCCTATTCTTGCTTCCCATTTCTGCCCTAGCCTTCCTAACCTAGCCGTGCACGGTTCGCGTGACTGTGGCAATCGGATGGACGAAAATGGGTAGTCAAGAAAAACGCATGGGAAACGAACACGATCCATCGCTTCGATTGGCCATTGCGATACACTACGAAGCGCCGCAGTTTTGAAACGTTTCGCCGACGTGAAGGCCCAAGGAGTCCATGATTTCAATGACGGAAGCAGAGCACGCCGGTGGAGTTGAGCCCACCCGAACACTGGCGATCGATGTCCAACATTTATCGAAAACCTATCAAGAAGGGGTTTTCATACGGCGTTTGCATCCCGCTCTCAAAGACGTAAGTTTGCAGGTTAGGGCTGGCGAAGTATTCGGATTGCTCGGCCCTAACGGCGCCGGCAAAACGACACTCATCAAAATCCTTTTAGGGATTCTTCACCCGACTCAGGGGGCAGCGCAAGTTCTGCGGATGGCCGCGGGCAGCAAGGCCGCTCGCCGTCGAATTGGGTATCTGCCCGAGAACCTAGTCTTCCCTCGGCACCACACCGGTCGCAGCGCTTTGTATTTTTATGGTCGCTTGAGTGAGATGTCTGACTCGGAAATCGCCAAACGCGAGGAAGAGCTCTTTGCACTCGTCAGTCTGACCGGCCGCGAGAACGAACACGTGCGGAGGTACTCCAAAGGCATGCGGCAACGGCTGGGGTTGGCCCAGGCCATGCTGCATGATCCGGACTTGCTGATCCTCGACGAACCGACCGATGGATTGGATCCGATGGGACGTTCGCAAATTCGGGACGTATTGGACCGACTCAAACGCCGAGGCAAAACCGTTTTCCTCAATAGCCATATCCTTCAGGAAGTCGAATTGATTTGCGACCGAGTGGCCATCATGGCCTTGGGAGAACTGCGCGGTATCGGCACCATCGATGAATTGATCGTGCGACATGTCGACGAACAAAGAAGCGCGCTTCGAATGGAAGTCGTGGTCGAAGCTCCGCAGCTCACCGAGATACTGGGCAGTGGCAGGGATTACCGCATATCCGTGGTCGGGAGCAACGGTCCTTCGATTGCCACCATCAGCCGTGTGGATATCCCGTCCATCGATCAAGCAGGAGTCGACGAAATGGTCGACCTTATGCGTCGTAACGGCCTGAGTATTCTGCGCATGGAGCGCGCGCGTCCTAGCTTGGAGCAAGTGTTCATGAGCATCGTCGGCAACAACCACCTTAAAGGGACGCCATGAGACCGTACTTCGCAATCCTATACGATAGCTTGATTGAATCGGTCAGCTCGCGCGTGCTATGGATTCTACTGGCCTGCTGGACCCTGATCCTCCTGGCCCTTTTTCCATTGTCCTTGTCGGAAGGAGAAAGTTATCAAGTCCGCACGGCTGACGTTGCCACACCGAAAGCTGTCCTCGATCAGCTCGCCAACGCGTCTGCCGGGCGCGGCACGCGCGCACAGCGAGCGATCTATGAGAAACTTGATCCTGATTTCCAAGACAGCTTGCGCGAACGCCAGAAGACCGGCCGGAAAATCTTCGTAGGTCGTTTGGTGGCCGCTTTAAACACGGCGATCGAAAATCCGGACTTTTACAATGCGGACGCCTGGCCGACTGCCGTACGACGCGCCGACCTCAAACTGCTTATCGAAAAGCCGAATAAAGATCCGCAGGAACTGCAAAAACTCAATCGTCGTTTGCTCGATCTAGCCTTTCCCAACGTCATCAAATCATCGCTTGGCCAAGCCAGTTGGGTGACGTACGGTGGGATGCGTTTCACCGATCCATTGCCGTTGACCGTCCGACAGATTCGTCCATTCATCGAATCCACCCTATTCCCGTTCATCATGTGGATCGGACTGGGACAGGTGGCGATGATCGTAGCGATCGTCATTACCAGCCCCATGATCCCAGACATGTTCCAAACAGGCTCTCTGCACTTGTTGCTCAGCAAGCCACTGTCCCGAAGCCTTTTGCTGCTGAGTAAGTATCTGGGTGGATGCATTTTTGTTGCTATCAATATTGGCTATCTGATCGTCGGCCTTTACTTCTACGCGGGTCTGCAGCTGGGCATTTGGAACAACGGAATTCTCTGGTGCATTCCTTTGTTCATATTCTCCTTCATGATCTTCTACTCCGTATCTGCGCTGGCTGGCCTGATTTGGAAAAATCCAATCATCTGTGTCGTTGTGACGGCTCTCTTTTGGGGCGCCTGTTTTACCGTCGGCATCGTGCGTGGGCTGGCCGAAGGCTTTCTGCGCGGGCCGCCCACTCTGCAACGTATCACGGTGGTCGGTGAAACACCGATCGTCGCGAACCAACAAGGTCGAATCCAGTTTTGGAACGATGCTCAGCGGCAATGGCAGACTGCCTATGGCGATGTCAACGGCCAACGTGTGATCGGGCCGGTTTGGAGCGAGTCCGAACAGATGCTGATGTTCAGCCGACCACCATTTCTGCCTTTCGGCCTGACTACCGGCGACGCGTCGCGGTTGGAGTTGGCCCGATTGCCTGAACTGAGCGTTGACTCTTCGATGGATACCGCGGTGAAGTCGAGCGATTCCAATGATGGAGGTGTGCAGACCGGCGAAGGTATGCAGCCCCAGGAAAAGATCGCTTCAACTAAGAAACTTTGGGATGATGCTCGACTCGATTCCGGGCCGGATTTGCCGTCCGACACATTGGAAATGATCGCCTGGAAAGACACGTTCCTAGCAGTCTCCCCTAACGGCCTCTACCGATACGATCCGGTAGCCGCTAGCCTCGCAGAAGAATCCAAGGTCAGTTTGTTTGGGTTCGATGTGAAGATCCCACAGGCTGAGGAACCGTACCAACTCCTCACCCCCAACGATTGGGGCATGCAACGACCGATCGCTGTCGAGGCCTCCCCTGCACGTGATGCGGTGATTGTTTGTTCCGGTGGGAAATTGGCGAGCTTTCGCTTGGATAATGGCAAGCTCGTAGTCATCCAGGAACTCGCTTTAGAGTTTCCACCGGAAACCATCGTTAGCTTAGCGGTCACTGGCTCACGCGCGATCGTGTGCCCCAAAGCCATGGTTCCCATCGTCGTCGACTTAGACCAAATGCAGGTTGTCCAATCGCTCGAGGGTATGGGCAAGGTAACGATCAAGCGGACTGCGACCGATGCTCTGGGGCGCGCAGCATTGCTTACAGTGGACGGTAGTCTTTGGACGGTCCGCCCATCCGATTCTGATCCCAAACAACTAATTGCCTCGAAGCTGAATTTGCCCGGTCAAGGAGACGCCTCGACCATTACCTTCGATGCCGCCAACCGTCTTTGGGTGGCGCATACGGTAAAACAATTGGACGTTTGGGATGCGACCTGGTCACGTTCGGAGCGTTCGTTTCGACCAAAGTCGACGATCCCCGAATTGATCTACGAATGGATCATCAATCCATTTTACTTGGTCAATCCGAAACCATCCGCCATCAACGAGACCATTCAGTACGTTCTTCGAAATCCAGAGAACAAGACCAATGCTCTCGATAGGGCAGATCTTGATATCCCTCAGATCGAACAGGATCCGTGGCAACCGATCTGGAGCAACGCTTTGTTCATCGTCTTCATGATGTCCATCGGTTGCTGGTACCTGTACCGACAGGATCTTTAAGACGACGAGATTGGTACTAACCTGGGATGATCCCGAAATCGTGCGTGAGGTCGACTTCGCCAGCCTCCAAAGTGGTCAGGCTGTCCTGCCCTAAACTGTTCGCATCCGAATCGCGGTCGTCTGTTCCCAAGTTGGGAACCGTCAAGACAAAACCAATGGGGAGCGTGGTTAGGTCCAATTGAACCATGTATGCGGCGGGTAACAGGTCCGCGAATACATAGAAGCCGAATCGATCTGTGGTCACGCGTGCCACCAACACGTCATCGGACGTTCCGGGCAATTCATCAAGACCTACGAAATAGAGCTGCAGTGCCACACCCGGTACGCCTGACTCGCCTGGGTCTTGAGTTCCGTTCTTATTGCTATCAACCCAAACTCTATCTCCTATGGTCGCGGCTGCGCCTCCGCCTGTTTCGAAGGCCGTGAAAGTGGGGCCGCTGCTGGCACCTCCGCCATTGCTCGATGGGTCATTCCCGTTGCCGCTGGCTCCAGAGCCATTGCCCGGAGGGTTGGAAGGGCCAGGCTGAGGACCGCGCGACCCGGAATTTGGGTTCGCCCCACCCGTCGATGCGGAGTTCCGGCGCGGTATGACTGCAAAACCTGTCGACTTGACGGCCGCGTTCGGATTGTCGGATTTGGCTTCGTAGTCGACGGTCACTATTGTCTCCCAATCATTTGCAGCCGTGACTTTTGCGATCAACGCCAGTTGTTCAGCAACTCCGACATAGATGGCGATATCGGCCGCGATCACAAGATGCGGACCGGTCGCTGTCGCTTGAACCAAGAAATTGAACTCACCGCTGCGGGGCAAATTGGGAATGTTCGGAACGTTAGCCTTGTCGCTACTGAATGAGGGTGAAAATGGTCCAGGACCTCCCACCTCTTCGCCTAGCTTGCCTTGTCCGTTGAGGGTCGCTTTGGCGTTAAAATCACCCAGCTTTCCGCTCAGCGATGTGGAGACGCCTTTGGGACCAACGGTTTGACTGAGTGGCCCCGCGCTGGCGGTTAGCGATGCCGCGACTCCGCTGGTACCAGCCGATAGTCCAGCATTAAGCGCACCTCCGGAACCTGGCACGCCAACATTGATTTTCAGATTCGTTGCAGGATTCGTCGCCCCGCTAATGCCGCAGGCTCCTGGTTTGCAACCGACTCGGAACGTGAACGGCTCGTCCTTGCCGTAGTTGAGCGCAAAATCGGCATAGAAACTCACGAACGCTGCCAATCCACCAGACGCTGAAATAGCTTGTTGGCCCGAAGGGTCGGTAGCATTGACCGGATCATTGCCGACAAAACGCCGGAGATTAGAATCTCCTCCTCCGAAGACGAGTGGATCTTCACCGACAAATACTCCTAACTTCGGGTCGTAGTAACGTGCTCGGTAGTAGTACAAGCCACTGACTGAGTCCAACTCGCGTCCCGTGAATTTGAAACGATCTCCACGCGCTGGATTGGTCTCGCTAGTCACATTTCCGAAGCTGTCGTATGCGATGCGATCCGAGATCGCGCCCGTGTTGTCGGTAATCTCGCGAACGCTGCCAAGTCGATCGGTCAAATACCATGATACTCCTTCGCCAGTGCGATACCGTGCCAACAACTGATCGGTATCGTCTCCGGGTAGGTACTGAGCTAGGAGTTGCCCAGATGCATCGAAATCCGCCCATGGAGCATCGCCGAAGTAAACTGTCGATGTCTCCACGCCATTGCTCTCGACGAGGATCCTACGATCCAACGTGTCGTACATGAATCGGGCAGACCCAGTCAGCATGCCCGATGCATTGCGTTGAACGACGTCGGTCATGCGGTTGCGATGATCGTACGTGAACGTCAACGACTCATTGTTGCTGCGTCGGATTTGCGAAATGCGATTGCCTTCGTTGTCATACGTGTACGTGTAGTCCTGATCACGAAGCAATTGATTGTTGGCCCCGAGAATAACCTCCGCCCCAAGTCGATTCCCATTTTGATCGTACCGATACGCTTCCAACGGGCCTACCGTTCGGTCAGCAGCGACCAATTGACCTGCAGAATCGTAGTCGTAGTGGACACTCCCTGACGATCCGGTCTCGTCGGTCAATTGGAAGAGTGAATCGTACTCGTAGTCGTAATCGGCGAGGATCGCATCGAGCGCACTAAAATGGGTCAAATCCGTAAGTTGCCCTTGCGCGTTTGTGAGCCATGTGGATCGTCCGACTTTCTGTGTCCCCGCAAGATCTGCAAAGCGCGTCTCTGATATGCGACGGCCTACGGCGTCGTATCCGAAATCGACGCGCAGGGGGTCGACGCCCCCACCGCTCAAATTGCTCGAAAGGGTAAGCCCCCGAGCATCGAAAGTTCTGGAGTACAGTGTCCCCCCACTAGCCTGAAGTTGACTTAACGATCCCTGCATCGCATACGTTGCGTTCAGAACCGTTCGAGGAACCCCGTTGGTACCCACGTTGTCCTGTGAAGAAATGCGATTCAGAGCGTCGAAGGTAAATGTCAGCGAGCTCTGTGTGTCCCGAGAGGTCAGCAAATTACCTACGGCATCGTAGCTGGAATGGATCTCATCGACTTGTGTTGACCCCGAAAACCACTGCTCGCTCACGAGGCGGCGAGCCGAGTCGTATACAAATCGAATCTCACGTCCGTTTCGGTCGATCTGGTTCGTCAATTCTCCCAGGGCATCGTATTGAAAAGTTGTTGCATGACTGAGTGGATCGATGCGACGCGTCATTCGGTTGAGCGCGTCGTACTCCATGCTCGTAGAATTGCCAAGCGGATCGGAAAATCGAATCGTGTTCCCGACAGCATCGTACTCGGTTCGTCGGATTCGACCATCCGTCGTTGACGTGGCAAGGATTCGATTGAAGGGATCAATTTCAAACGAGGCTGCCTGGCCCAACTCGTTGATAAAGCGAACCGTGTTTCCGACCGCATCCAAAATGCGCGTTGTTGTATTGCCCGCCGAATCTCGTGTACCAACACCTCGATTCGCCGCGTCATAAAACAGTTGCACAGTATCCCCAACCTCATTCGTGACGCTCGTCTTATTTCCAAACGCATCGAAGGTCTGATGGCGCGTAAAGCCTGCAGCGTCAATGGCGCGAATCAATCGATCCATGTCATCGTACTCAAACCGGGATTTGCTGCCGACTGCATCCGTGTAGGCGATTGGATTGCCATTGTTGTCGTATTCGATTTTGAACTGCCGATTGAGCGGATCGATTAACACCACAAGACGGTTCAAATTGTCGTATTCGTAGCGTGTCGTATTGCCGTTGGCATCGGTAGTACTAGTCCAGTTGCCTTGGGCATCGTAGGCATAGCGTGTCACAGCACCAAGCGGATTCGTTTCGCTCAGCAATCGTCCGAGAGAATCGTATTCGTAGGTCCAACGGTTTTGCAGGGCGTCAATGATCGCTGTCCGATGACCGACCGCGTCGTATTCGTAGCGCGTGACGCCTCCGGCTGCGTCGGTCTCGAGGTCGATCCGCCCGTCGGGCCGATAACGGTAACTCGTTTGCCTGCCCAGCGGGTCGGTGATCAAAGTGAGTTGGTTGTTGGCATCGTACGTAAAATGATTCACTCCGCCGGACGGATCGATCTCGCGAATTTTCCGGCCCAAAGCGTCGTACTCAATCTTTGTTGAACGGCCCAGCGGATCGATCCCTTCCACCAGTAGGGTGCCTTCGTAGACATAGCGGTACGTACCACCGAGGGCATCGGTCGAAGAAACCGGACGTCCGAGAGAATCGTAGAGATATCGAGTTTCGTGACCGTTCTCATCAATCTCGCGTACGACTTGCCCGCTTTGGTTGTACTCGAACTGTTTGGACGGGCGCGAGTCCAGAGGACCGGAACTAGGACCATTGAGGACCCGTCCTGCAAAGAGAATGCTCGATGCCTTTGGACCATTGCCGTACGAGAGCAATTTTCCGTTCCCGTTGGCATCCGTTGTGGCCGTGACGCGGCCTTGGCTATCGAAATCCGCAGTCGTCACCAACCCAAGAGCATTCACGAACTGGGTCAAATTGCCGTTCGCGTCGTACACCAATTGTGAATTTCGGCCGAGCGCGTCAGTAGTCGAAGTCAAGGCTCCTTTATCGTTGTAGGTATTAGTCTGCGCAGCTCCGAGCGGATCCACGATACGGACCATATTCCCACGGGAATCGTACGCTTGCGTAACGACATCTCCCGCTTCGTCGGTGGCTTGAATCAGATTATCCTGGCTATCGTATTGCATCGAGATGACCGCACCACCGGGACGCGTGACGCGCGTGATATTCCCACGGGCATCGAATTGAACTTGCGTGTCGTTGCCGAGTGGATCGGTAGTTGTTTCAACAAGATTCTCCAAATCAAATGCATTGCTTAATTTTGCGCCAATCGAATTGGTAGACGATGCTAACCTTCCATCGCTATCGAATTGGGCAGAGAAAACTTGATGGCCATTTGGGTCAACGATGGTCTTCAGAAAATGCGAAGGCTTGTTCAAATAAGAATACGTGGATTGCAGGCCTGCTTGGTCCTGAAACTCCACAAGATCTCCCGCAAGGTTGTAACGGTAATGGAGTTGATTGCCCGCGGGATCGATAATCTCGGAAATGCGGCCTTGAGGATCGCGGAGGAAACGCACGGACTGGCCGTCCGGACTGAAGATCCCATCGGAACGAAATTCCAGTCGATTGCCATTGCGGTCATGAACATTGTCCAAACCGTTGAACTGATTGTACTCGTACGTCGTTCCATCCTTCGTGGTCAAGCGATACGCATTAGGATTGAACGGATCGCCAAAAAATCCGCTGAAGAAGGAACCGTTGACCTGCCGCAAAGGTACCGACCCGACATCGAGTGTATCGTAGACTCCCTGGTCGGGCACAAATCGAGGTAAAAAGGAACCGCCGCCGAAGAGACTGAATTGGGGCGTTGGACTAAACGTAAATCCCACGCGTCGGCCTTCGGGATTGGTCAAGTAAACTTTGGCGCCTGCGCGGAAGGGCGTCGCTGCGAAACTCAACCCTTGTGCCTCGAGCGGATTAATGGGCGTCGACTCGCGAATATCAGCGTCCAAAATGGACAGCCGCCACCCATATCCAAAATCACCCACTTCTGCTGCCCGAAGAGTGTCATACGATCGTTGGACAATGATCGGAATACCATTTAAGGGTATCGAAAGATCGTTTAGATCGATTGCGTATTGACCGAGTTTCAGTTGTCCGTCGATGCTCAAAGGAAGCGTTTTGGTAGAAACGTTTCCGCTGAGGTCCTGTGCGATGACTCGAATGACATAATTGTCATTGGTCAGCAAGGTTGGGTCAAAAATCGCCAACGTTGTAGCCATGGCAGACGAAGTACCAGTTTCCAACACTTGGTAATCGGTATCGAATCCTATCGGATCGTTCACGTCCACGAGATCCGCACGCGCGTACTCGATGCGGTAAAACTGCAAATGATCGTCGGTGATGGAACCAACAATGTCGGTCAATGTGGTTAGGATCGCATTGGGCTGTGGGGAAGTAATGTCGATCGTTGGCCCTTGTGTATCGGCTGGGTCGAAAACTCGTAGCGTTATCTCCGCAATTCCCTCGTTACCCGAGCTGTCCCGAGCAGTTGCATGCAGTGTGAAGAGTCCAGGTGCATGACCTCGAATAGTGATCGAATTTTCTGAATCCAACACCAATAGCTGCCCATCGAGTGTCAATCGCACCTGGGAAACGAGAACATTATCGGTGGCTTGAACCACAACTATGGTGTCTGCACCTAAAGAAATCGGGGTCGCACTCAATCGCAATTCCACACGGGGAGCCGTTGTATCCGGAGTTACCGCCAGGTCGAAGACTTGAGTGGCGACCGCTCCAAAAGAATCGGTGACTCGCACTGCGATTGGATTTATGGTTTCGACACCGGTGTTGGTCTGCCAAAGAATGCGTCCGAACCCATCGATGGTCATGCCGAGCGGAGCCGTGGCCAGGGTGTAGGTCAGCCCATCCCCTTCCGCATCGGTCACGCGCAAGTCGTAGTGATAGATCTCGCCGAGTGAAACGCTGGTCCTTGCCTCGGAAACGATCACAGGTGCTTGGTTCACCCGAGCCAACACGGCAAACCGCTGGGTGCTCTGTCCCCCGGCACTATCGCGCGCTAGTACTTGAACCAAGTGACTACCCGTTTGCGCGACCGTCGGTGTCCAAGTAATCAAACCAGTTGTCGCATCGATCTGCATGCCAGTTGGTGAAGTGACAAGCGAATAGCTAATGACATTCCCTTCTGGATCGAGCGCATTGACATCGTACTGGTACGGTGCATCCACCCGGGCTCGAAAGACCGCGCGGGATGTGATGATTGGATCTTGATTTCGAATCGTTTGCGAAACGTTGACTTGAAATTGCTGCAAGGACTTGTTGCCGTGGACATCGATAACCTCAACGCTGGCAGTCGCTGTACCGAGCTGGTCAATTGTTGGAGTCCAACGGACGATTCCTCGCATCGCATCGATCGTCATACCCGAAGGTCCATCTTTCAGCGTGAAAATCAATCGATCATTTTCTGGATCGATCGCGCGGACACCGTAGACGTAACGCTCGTTCACGACTGCCTCGCTTACAGGTCGCGAGAGGATCGTCGGCGCCAAATTCGTTCCGGTTGCATTCAGCGAAAAGCTCTGAAGAGCTTCCAGACCCGATGGATCCTTGGCGGAGACGATGAAGCGTTGCAATCCCAACTGGTCGACCGTCGGAATCCACCGCATCGTTCCGTAGCGAGGATCCAACGACGCACCCTGCGGTGCGTCCATGAGCGTCCATTCAACCGGATCACCGTCGTCGTCTTCGGCCACGAGGTTGTAAATGAACGACTCACCGAGGGTTGCTCGATAGGCCGAAGGTGGAGAGACAATACGCGGCGCGAGATTGATCGAACTGGCAACTACGTCGAGCGTCACAACCTGAGAGGTAATTCCACCACGGCCGTCACGAACATTCAACTCAAATGCATGTGAGCCTAGTTGTGCCAATGACGGTGTCCAAGATGCCATTCGCAATTCGGAGTCCAACGTCATTCCCGTAGGAGATGACAGTAAGCTGAGCGTGAGAGGATCACCGTTGGAATCGTCCGCGTCAACGAAATAGACCCAAGTCTGTCCTGCGGGAATGGTCAATCGAGGTACAGAGTGGATGACAGGCGCGACGTTCGCGCTCGTAGACGCTACCTGCACAATGAATTGCTGGTCGGATCGACCGCCACGCCCGTCTGAGACGGCCAGGATCACGTTCACCTCTCCCGCTGCCACGGGTGTGAACGTTAGCACGGCACCTGTATCCGAGTTGCTCATCGGCGTAATGGTCATGCCCGACTGCGGCGATACAATTTCAAAACTGACAGGATCTCCCTCGGCATCCTGAGCGTGCAAACGGTACTCCCATGGAAGCCCGACGGTCGCACTCGTTAAGGGAGAACTCGTGATACGCGGCGCCGTGTTGGACCCGTCCACTTGGATTTGGAAGGATTGCATCCAGAGTCCTCCACGCCCATCCTGAACTCGAACTGCAACCTGCTGCACACCCGTTTGATCTGGGGTAGGCAGCCAACCGAGTTGCCCAGTCGATGGATCGATCATCATCCCGTTTGGGCCCAAAGGCAAGTCAAATGAGAGTGCGTCTCCATCCGCATCGCGGGCGCGGACCTGGTACTTGAGTAAATCGCCAACAGATGCCGTGGTGGGTGGTGTGGATACAAAGAACGGCAGCGTATTGATGTCTTGGCTTCGTCCCCCCGCGACGGAAATCTCAAACTGCTGTCTGGCACTTCCGCCTCGGCCATCGTGGACTTCAAGCGTTACCGACTCCTGCGCGTAACTGGAGGTGGGGACGTCCCATTGAATTCGGCCAGAAGATGGATGAATGGTCATTCCCAACGGGGCATCGATCAGTTGAAACGCAAGGAGATCGTCAATCGAATCGGTAACGATGACTTGGTAGAGATATTGGGAGTTGACTTGGGCGGCTACTATCGGTTGACTCGTGATTACAGGATCTTGATTGTCAAATACAGCCAACAAAAAGCTTTGCGAGGCTCGGCCGCCGCGTGCATCGAGGACTTCGATTGCAATTTCATGCGGACCAAGCTGGCTCGCGGTGGGCAACCAATCGATCAATCCCGTTGCACTGATCGTCATACCGCTGGGCGCTGCGAGCAAGCGATAGGTGAGCGGATCCTCGTCCCCGTCCAAGGCAATCACTTGATAGGAAAGCTGGCCCAGCTTCACGGCATGCAGAGGCGAGCTGAGGATGACTGGATTCAGGTTGTCCGGTGCCGTAAGGACAAGGAGTGAAAAAGACTGTTCAGCGATCCCGCCGCGCGCGTCGGTGACTTCAATCGTGACTTGCTGCTCGCCTAAGTGTTGCGGCGTAGGAATCCACTGAATGACACCGCTCTCGGCATCAATCAACATTCCGGCCGGGGCGAGTGCTAAGCGGTAGCGAAGGGTGTCGCCGTCGACATCCACGGCCTGAGCCGAATAGGGGAAGGGCAGACCAACGTAGGCGACAGAGGTAGGCAGCGATGTGAATAAAGGTGCTCGATTGGCCGGAATGGGACGCACCGAAAGTAGGAAACTCTGCAGACCGACTCCCTGTCGCGAATCGGAAACCCGAACCGTCACCGAATACACCCCAGCCGTTGCGTTAGTCGTGGTCCAGCGAATTTGGCCACCGTTTCTATCGATCGTCATGCCATCGGGAGATTCGACCAATTCAAATTCGATCGCATCGTTGTTCGGATCTACCGCGACGACATCGTATCGATACTCGCGATTCAAATCCGCTTCAGTGGGCGGAAGACTTTTGATTTGTGGCGGTTGATTCAGCTTCCCATAGAAAACGAGGTCGTACGTGAACTGGGACAAACTTGGATTGTGGAATTCAAATGCAAGGAAGCCTGTTTTAGTGGTCGGATTGAGAGTTCCGCCGGTAACCAATCCCGTGAAATCGTAATACGGGACGCCGTCCGGTGTCTGTCCAGCGGCATCACGTACCAGAACAGTCGGATCACTGATGTTGGAGATACCTACCAACAAAGGCACATCCGTGGAAAATTGTCCGATATTCTCGATCGCAGCTTCGGTATACAGAATCTGAGAATTTTCGTTGTAGGAAGTCCTTGCATACGTCGGACGAAAACTACCAGTTACGTCTGCGAATTGAGAAAAATCAACCTTGGATTCATCGCGTTGCGTGCCGCGGAGGGTGATGATCTCCGAGGTCGTTTTCCCGTTGGAATCGATTGCAAGGAACTCAAATTCATTGTCTCCTGGACCGACGAAAAGCGATGCGAAAAAGTTGCCAGCTGCATCCACGTTGGCGAGCGGCACTCCATTGACGATCACGAGGTCCAGCGTCGCTAACGGAAAGTCGGTAATGGCGATGCCTGTTGCAACGACTGTGGTGCCTGCCGTGATCGAGCTACCGTCCGACGGAGCCGTTACGATGAGCTGTGGCGCGATGGCGGCTGACCGCCAATCGAGAATGGAGTCATCCAGAATCTGTCCTACCGATGCCGTAACAATATCTCGGCCTGGATTGGTTCCTGTGTAGCTGAACAGAACTTCACCGTTGGCATCCGAGAATGCGAACCCGCGCTGCGGATTGACACCGGCCACGTCGAAGTCGACGCGAATGCCTGGCAACGGAGAGCCTGAAATGTCAGCGACCCGGGCGGTCAAGTCGAATGAATTGCCGATCTGTGGATTCGCTGTCGCAGGCGAAAGCAAAATCGAACGAACCGAGGCTACGGGTGATAGCGATTGACCACCCACATATCCATAGGAATCGAACGATCCGAAGCCATAGACAAAAGCACCGAATGGGAGTGGTCCAGCAAGTTGGTACGCACCGAGATCAATGGATACCACGGCACCAAAAAAACCACTGGTCCCAATAGCCACAAACTGGTTGGCTTCGATCGGCACGCCATCGACCTCAATGAGTCCCACGGCATCGGCGGGCGCAACGAGATTGATGTAGTTTCGATCAAATCGCTGCGCATTGAGAATCGAACTTTCAACAGGTGTCGATACCGTATAGTTGGCGAGGAATTGCTCGAACGGCGGGACGATCATCATCAGCGGATCGCCTTGGAAATTCGGGTTTCCACCAGGATCGGTACGATAATAATTCTGCGATTGCGCGTACTGAGCGACCAACATCGGCTTGTTCGAGACCATGTGCGCAGGTCCAACGATCACCTGCTCATAAAATTGCCCTCGATTGATCGTCGCAGCAACGACCCCGTTGACCTTCACCTCCGTGTTGTCCGCTTGCGCTAAAAAGCGAAATCGATCGCCACGGGTTGAACCTGTAACGAGAGGCATGGTTACGAACTCTTGTCCCCATGTGTCGGTGGGGGGGAGCTGCTCCACCAAATGATCGGCAGCGAAGTACTCGCTTGGAATGAATGTCGCGCGGTTGCCACCAAAAACAGCCACGGGTTTCGTGCTGGAAATAATTGAACCGGTCAGATCTGCGGCACCTGCGGGTCCTCGGTCTGCAAGATCGCGCAGCAGATACGTCTCGCCTTCATTGAGCGTTACCGTCTGCGTTGGGATCGCAAATTCGGAACGCAACACGTTGAGATAGACGAGTCGTCCTGTGGGTGCGTTGAATGAATATGTTTTTGCTTCGTACTGCGCGACGTCCAAGGTGACAGGGATGTTGACCCCTGTTAGTGGTACCACGGGACCAGGAGTTCGCGTGGCGCGAAATCGAATAGTGATTGGACCACTATCTTGCCGGCCGCTGATGGTGAAGTAATGGGTCCCCGTACTGAGCACACTTGCGTTGAAATCCGAGCCGTCGTTGCTGCCACCTCGGAACTGAGTGATCGGTCCAGAAACCTCCCAATTGAGGGGCAGGAACGACCCAAAATTGTCGAACTGAAGGGTCTCGCCTGCTGTCGCTTCGATTCGGAAAACTCGTGCGGCATTCCCGGGACTAAGTGTGACTTCTAAATCCGTGTCGAACGCTAGGAGCGGAGCCATCGCTAAATCGTCAATGCGAAAGCGGTAGGTTGCGGGAGTGGCCTGGCGGCTCTGAATGGAAACGAAATACTCGCCTGGCTCCGTGACGGAAACAAGTCGATTACCCGGTGGTCCTGAATCCGAATTTTGAAATCCTGAATCGTAGAGAATCCTTCCACCCGCATTGGAAATCCGATAGTTGACGTGACCGTTGTAAGGCAAAAGGTTATCAAATCGAATGCGCTGGCCCGAGGTGAGAGGCATCCGATAGACGACTTGTCCATTCACATCCACCGTACCGTTGGCTTCCGCGCCGATCGCCAAGCTGGGAGCCAAATTCAGGTTCTGAATGGAAAAACTAAAGTCCCGAGGGATATAGAGATCGCCTTGAAACAGAACGTAGTAGCGACCCGATTGCAAAACGCGCCCTACGCCGTCGACTTCAGCGGTCGAAGCGGCGCCAAAGATGCCACGTCCGTAGATCCCGTTCAATGTCGGGCTATAGATACCAAAAATAAAGTTGCCCGAGCGACCATCAAAGAGAAGCTGATCGCCCACGTTGGCATCGATCGTATAGACCAATGCTTCGCGTCCATCCGGGAAATTTCCGTTGATCAATGAATCGAGAGCGATCGGCGTTCCCGCGGTGTCCAAATCGAGAACACGAAAGTTGTAGCTGCCGGAATCTGTCGGCGTATTGCCGCGAACGGTGAGCGTGTAAGTTCCGGATTGAGGCAAGAACGCCGGACCGTATCGGGGGATATCCTGATAGTCGTTGGCCACTCCAAACCCAGTATACAGGCGCGTTCCATCCGGTGCATTGAATTCAACGTAGAGGTTTTCAGTCGCCGTATTCAAGCCATCCACCAGCACTCGCGTTCCCGCGGGTGCAGTAAACGAGTAGGTAGCAGTTCCGCCAGCCGCGATGGTCAACGTTTGAGTTGTGTTGAATCCAGCCTTGGCGATAACTGGATCGTCGATAAGACTTGGCAGAATCGTAACCGTGCCTCCCTCTTGGACAGTCAGGGCACCGATCAATAGTGTGTACGATCCGTTGGTCATCAACTTAGCGAAACGTTGGTTGCCGACCTCTGATAGAAGAATTGCGTTGCCGGAGGAATCAAACAGTTGGTACGTAACACGAAAAAATGGTGTTACGCTTTGAATATCGAAGCTGAACGTTTGGGCAGCCAGGCCAGAAAATCGAAAAGCAGTTGCGTGGCCAGTTGAAACGTCCGTCGTTGTTGGGCTAGCAAGTGGAAGAACTGGCGCGGTCTTCAAATCGAGAATTCGAAATCCAAACGAGGAAGGCAAGAACGATACGCTGTCGAGAACGATGTAGTAAGTGCTCGTTTCGGGCAATACGAAAACGGAGGAGTCCGATGCGGTCGTGCTGAAAACTTGCTGGCCACCAGGACCATAAACCGAGAATACGACAAGGCGGCTCGGATCGAGTGCGTTGTAGTAGAGGGCTTGCCCTGCATCGCCATCCAAGCGGTAGACTTCAGCCCGGCCACCAGGATTCACGGTCGCTGTGTAGTCCGTACCCAAGTTGATCTTGGATGCGACGTCCATGTTGATCAGCCGGAAGGAAAAGTCGAACGCTGAAGACTGTTCGCCGGTGATCACAAAGTAGTACTTGCCCGTTTCCCTGAATTGCAACGCCCCAAATCGATAGACGAAGGAGTCGTTATCTGTCTGGGAAGATAAGTCCCCTTGTTCGCCACTGGCTGAAAGTATCCGCACGGTGACATTCGGCGCCGGATTAGGATTGACCGCATCGTAATACAATCTTTGGCCAGCCTGGACATCGAAGGACACGACCTTCGCTTCGCGACCGGTTGGAAAATTCACGGTGACCTTGTCCCCAATGTTGGCGGGAACGGCAGCGGTCGCGACATCGATTAGCTCGAAATTGTACGTTCCACTGTAGCCATCAAACGGTGGAACCACAGTCAGCGAATGGGTCCCTGCCGCATCCGTTACATAAGGGCCGATATCCGTTCCAGAACCTGAGCCCAAATTAAATTCAGTTGATCCGTTGGGCCGACGGATAGCAGCATTGCTGGCCGTCGTTGCCCCGGAGTAACGGCCCGGCGTTATCGTGACGTCCGTATTATCCTGCGCTGCGACGACCAAGAACTGTGTACCCTCCACGTGGGCAATGGAGGCATAGGTGTTTTCGTAGCCGAGATTGATGTACTCTTTTCCGAGTGCATTCACTGGCAATGCCAAGAACGCGTCGGAGGTACTGATCGCCAGATCGAGCCCATAGACGGTCACGGGTTCTTGAGTGACTACGTGGATGCCCTTGCGTTGAACCTTTGCAATGAGTTCCACTTCGACATCGAAGTCGGTTTCGTCGTCATTGCTGTCGCCGACATCCATGCTGGGGAGCTCCACCACGCTCACTACGCCTGGGTTGACGATGAACTCCTGATGGAACGGCAAGGAGGTCGCAGGGTCGATCAAACCGGGAATATCGACGACCCCCGACGTGGCTACATCGCCGGTAATGTAAAGGACCTTTTGCGGGCGATTGGCTTCAAAGAGATTATCCGGAAAACCAACCCAGAATTCCGTCCCTCGTGAATCGATCGGCGCCGACTGCAACGGAGGGCTAGTGCTTCCTGAGGACAGTCCACTTCCTCCACCCGCATTGGCTGTGTTGGTGCCATTGCCTCCGGTCGTTGAATCACCTGGGCCTGGGACTCTGCCGACGATATCACCTGAGCTCGGGCCGATCGGGCTACTGATCGATGTGTTGGTGCCTGGGAAGGACAGGTTCGACGCTGGGAATGCTGGCGGAATCGTCGGAGCGATGGGACCGATCAAGGCACCGAGCAACGGTCCTGGAGCGGTACTCTCGAACCGTACCGCATCGATGGATACCGAAGACTGCGTATCGCTGTCATTGTTTACCAATCGTAGTACCAGCTTTGCGCGTGTACCTGGCAATACATTTGCGAGTGACACAGAAACTTTTCCAGACTGCACGGTTATTTCTGCCGATGCGAGTTCACCAACTCCTTCCGTAACGTTGTAAAATGCATCGCGGCCTTGCGCAATCGGATACACCAACGGAACATCATCGACGCTTAGGAGTGCTGCCTCAAATGCATCTCGAACAAGGCCATCGCTTCGGGAATCAAAATTGAGGGAAGAGTATTCGAAGACGAGACCGGTAGCATCGATAGGAACTGTGAACTCCGTCGTGAGAGAGGTCACGAACGAACTTCCCTCGCGCAGAACAGGATGGCATGCTTGGGCGGTCACGGACCCTTCGGTACCACCATTGCCCCCTTGCTGCGAAAACTGCCAGCCTAGAAGCTCGCGCTTGGAATTGATCGCGTTGATAACGAGAAGCACGTCGAGCGGGGTGACATAATTGTCGCAGTCGACATCGACATACGGAGGTGGATTCTTACCATTGGCTCCGGCTGGAGGGAGGGGACTGCTGGAACTGTCCCGGATTTGCGGCCCGTTGATTTCATTGATCACGACCAGAACATCAAGCGGTTCGACACTCTGCGACGCTTCGCCGGTCGTGTTGAGGGGTTGGAGAACATTCGTCCAATCGGAAGCGAGTAGTTGCCTCGGTTCCAACGTTTCGAAATTTCTTAATCGGGACAAAAATCCCTTGCGACGGAGATCCTTGTTGCGTTCAGAAGATCGCAACCATCGGCAAAATGGTGCCATGGGACGTGGACTCCAAGAGAGATCGGATCGGGCTGGGCAGTCTACGAATATAATCCCACCAGCATCGCAAGGCAACGTTACAGCACCTACCAGGCGAAATCCTTGCTCCCTAAAGCGCATTCACACGTTGTGTCAGAACCGGAAAAATATGGAGTTCAGGGACTGGGATACGAACCTTTTAGTAATGTTAGCTCGACCCCAACGATTCCAAATGCCGGAATTTAGCTTACAATGCCTTGATTATTTGTTTCGCTATGTAAACCTCCCAAAATGCGGAGGACTTTGAGGCGTGTGTGTCAATCAAGTTTTCTGAACTCCCGATCATCCCGGAGATTCAATCTGCCCTAAAGGCTTTAGATTATCAAATTCCGACCCCGATTCAGGTAGGGGCAATCCCCCCGCTTTTGGAGGGCAGAGACTTGCTGGGATGCGCCCAGACGGGGACAGGAAAAACTGCGGCGTTTGCGATTCCGATCCTTCAAAAGATCCATCAACTCGGCCAGTATCCCATCCCGTACCAACCAATAGGTTTGATTGTCGCCCCGACGCGCGAGTTGGTGGTTCAGATCTCTGAGAACATGACCGCGATCGGTAAGAACACGAAAGTTCGCCACACCACCATCTATGGCGGCGTCGGCCAAAGACCGCAGGTAGCGGCCCTTGCGAAAGGCGTTCACCTACTGGTGGTGACTCCAGGCCGATTGCTTGATCTGATCGATCAGGAGTACTGCTCGCTCTCCAAGCTTCAGTTCTTCGTTCTGGACGAGGCGGATCGAATGCTGGATATGGGATTCATGCCAGACATTCAGAGGATCGTGAAGCTCATACCTCGCAAGCGTCAGTCGGTGTTCTTGTCCGCGACCATGCCGGGGCCGATCGAAGCACTTGCTGCGTCGCTCTTGCATCAGCACGTTACGGTGAAGGTTACGCCTCCAGCGAAAACAGCCGATCGCGTCGAGCAAACCGTGATGTTCGTCGATCGAGGCAACAAGCGACGGCTACTCGATCGATTGCTCGCGGATCCGTCGCGTACACGCGTTCTCGTGTTCATGCGAACAAAACATGGCGCCGATCGACTGTACAAGTCGCTCGTCGATGCAGGGGTTTCGGCGGAGGGGATCCACGGTGGTCGATCCCAGAATGCCCGTCAGCGCGTTCTCAATGCATTTCGGAACGGCGAGATACGCATATTGATTGCAACCGACGTTGCCGCACGCGGAATCGATATCGATGACATTAGTCATGTCATCAATTATGACGTCCCGGTCGAAGCCGAGTCCTATGTTCACCGCATCGGACGTACGGCCCGAGCTGGGGCGCGAGGCGAGAGCATCACTCTGTGCGATGGCGACGAATACAAGTACCTGCACGAGATCGAAAAGATTATCGGAATGACGATCCCAGTGGATCGAGATCACCCGTTCCATTCCATCAACGCCGAAGACGCAGAACTTCGCAAGTACGACAATTCCGCGAAGCCTAAAGGTGGACGAGGAACAAAACGCGGTACTTCTAGCCGAGGCCAACGAACCAAGTCGGCAAAAGCAACCCGCTCCGACGGCGGAGCGTCACGCTCAGATAGCAAGCGATCGACGTCTCCGGAAATGGGTAGACCGCAATCCGCACGTGCAGGGAATGGCGCAACGAAAAGGTCTTCCGAACAATCCAGCGAACGCAGCGAAGGCGGCGCAGCCACCACCCGTCGTCGTACGATCAGCGGCAAAGTAAAAAAAGTAAAATCGGGTGCGGCCACCAATCGATCAAAATCGTTTGGGAAACGTTCTCGCCCTAAATCAAAGCGACGCTGATTGGACAGCAGCCACTTGGCGGCGGCCTGATGTAGGTGAGTTTTAATTTTGCATAAGGCGCGTGAGCCAACAACGTCGCTTATCAAGAGATGTCGATCAACTCTCGTGAGAATCCGAGTTGGTAAAAATGCGATCCTTCGCCGGTATTTCGGAGCGTGACGCAGCGGATGTGATGGGTATCTCACGATGGCAATGGAAGTCGGCAATGGAAGTCGGCAATGGAAGCCGGCAATGGAAGCCGGCGGTGGAAGCCGGCGGTGGAAGCCGCGATGTCTCTAGAAATCGACGAGTCATTGAAGTAGTTTGTTGGTACCCAAATTTTTTTGGCATGTGGCAAAGCCTTGGAACGCTTGTTGAATCGGCGGCGTTATGAAGGCGACGGATGCCATGGCTATTGCCATGCGGGATAGCCCCCGCGATCGTACTTTCTTTTTCAATTGATCGGTAGAATTCTAATCCGTGAATACACTCACCTCCATACTTCAAGACCGTGAAAATTTCACGAAAGAAATTTTCGACCATGTGGGCTTGAAACGCAAACTGATCGATGCCAATCTGATCGCTGCGATTTCATTTGCCATCTACGGCGCAATCATCGGCAGTCAGCACAGTCTGCTTCAAGGCATTTCATCGGCCATCAAATTACCGATCTTGTTTCTGCTGACGTCCGTCATCTGCATGCCGACCCTGTACATCTTCAGTTCCTTTTTCGGGTCGAAGCGCTCGCTCCTACAGAACCTCGCCCTGCTCGCGACTGGTACTGCTTTGATGGGTGTCGCCTTAGTGGGCTTTGCTCCGGTCACGGTGTTTTTTCTCGTCACGACCAAGGACTATGATTTCTTCAAACTCCTCAACGTTTGCTTTTTCGCAATTTCTGGCTTGATGGGTATCTTGTTTTTTCATCGCGTCTTCGGCAGGGTAGAGAATGAGGATCCAGCCAATGCAGCATCGCGCAGGAGCGTTCTACTGCTTTGGCTTCTTCTTTATGCATTCGTAGGAACCCAGCTTGGATGGACGTTGCGACCATTTTTCGGTTCGCCGGGTTTGCCTTTCGAAATGGTTCGACAAATCGGTGGAAATTTCTATCTGGATATTTTCGAATCGGTGGGGCAATTGACGCGGGGAGAATAGCTGACCAACGGTAACACTTGATGCATGGCACTCTGGATGAAAAGATTCCGTTCAACTCTAGCGAGCGATTGCTCGACGTTTGCCGCGCTCGAAATATTCAAGTAACAGGACATCCAGTGATGTGTGGCAAACACGATCTTAGGGACCCGCAGTATGACCTGAAAGGATTTCAGGACATCTGCTCGGAGATTTTGCGGTGAGGAGATTACGAAACCTACTTGTCACTGCCGCTGGGTGAGGTGTCACTGGATGACGCATCAGCCGGCGGAGGTAGTCGTACGAGCAGCACGGGACTGGCATCGGTGGTGCCTCGGTGCAGCAACGCGGGGGCTTCGTCTTTCGTCAAATTGTAGAGACCTGTTTCCAAAGCGATGTCGGAGTTCTTGCCATCGGCAAAACCAACGACGGCACGTTGACTCTGTGTATCTACCGTTCCTTTGAGCGGTCGGCTGGTACCGGACGTGTCGTTGTAGTAGGTGCCTGCGAGTACCCCGGATTTGTCCACGGCCAATTCCAGCATGGCATTGGAGTCGGTCATGCCTTCTTGAGTCATGGCAAACACGCCCAGCGGCAACCAATCCTCTTCGGCAACGCCATCCGCGGGAGGAGCTGCGGCGACGAAGCTCATGGCTTGTTCGGCGTACTGCTCCGGTGTCCCGGACGCTTGACCATTGACGTAGACCGTGTTGTCCTCGTAGTAGACATTACCGCCATCACCGTATCCGTAGTAGACCGGAGCTGTGTTGGCCAAGCTGGCACCGACGAAAGCACCAACGGCGGCGTAGGTTGGAGCACGCCAAGCGTAAAAGGCATTGGCTGAATTCCAGCGGCCGTAATAAGGGTAACCACCAACAGCACCTGCGCGATAGGCGCCTCCACGATACGCAGAATAATACCGGTCACCGGCATTGGCTCGAACTTCATTGCCACTTGCATGCCGATTGTCGAGCCATGCGGCTTGATTCTTCGAAAAGTCGACACTGTTGCCAACGTTCACGCTACCAATATTGACGTCACGTGAAGCATCGGTCCGATTGCCGATAGCGGTGTTGTCGCCGACGCGATTTCGATCACCGTTGCCAATGCGGTCACCGTTGCCATTGCGATTGCCATCCCCGATTGGATTGCGATTGCCGGGCAATGTTTGGGCACCGTCGCCAGGACGCTTGGCCGTGTTACCGAGAAAGTCATCCAATTGTGAGGAAGAGGGACCACGACCTGGGACGCGATCACCGGCATTGGGCCGCTCACCGGCATTAGGCCGCTCACCAGCATTGGGCCGATTACCTGCATTGGGCCGCTCACCTGCATTCGGCCGATTACCTGCATTGGGCCGCTCACCTGCATTGGGCCGCTCACCTGCATTCGGCCGATCCACGCCAGCCCCTGGCTTTTCGCTACCGGGCCGCTGAAAGTTAGAGCCGGGGCGATTGCCGGCTCCGGAGCCGCCAGGTCGGTTGTCAGGGCGTGCATTGAGCGATCCGCGATTGGCACCACCTGCATTTTCGCCGCCGCCAGGCCGTCCACCGGGAGCTTGCCCAGCGCGTCCTGGCGCTTGTCCAGCGCGACCAGACGACTGACCCGGACCTCCGGCGCCCAACCCTCCGGAACTCGGGCCTTGGCCAGCTGGACGGGACATACTCGGGGAGTGACTCATTCCGCCACCACCACCACCCATACCTCCGCGTCCACCACCACCACCATGGCCGGCAGATCGACCGCCACCCCCGCCTCGGCCGCGTTGGGCCCAAGCGGCATCGCTGCACAGGGAGAGAATCGTTAAGCAAGCCACAATCAACTGCAAATTACGAAGCGTCATCGCGTTCACTATCTCAGTTCTTTAGATGTTCGATTCATTCGATGTTCGATTCATTCGCCGGTTGGATCGGCTTCGTTATCCGCCATGCGTTGGAAAACGATTTCCGCACCGTCCGCTTGCAACTCACCATCGATCTCACGATGGGTCGCCTGCCATGCAAAGCGGTCTTGATCGATATACGTCAGAGCGTTTAGCGATGTGCCTTGACCACCATCGGGCAATGTGTACTTCGTTCGCAGTGTGTATCGATCGCCGAATTGTGTCCAAACATCCTCGCCGAATCCGCCGCTCGAATCAAACGTCCACGATCGCATCGTTCTCAGCGTCGGATCCCAAGCGACGACTTGCATTCCCGACATGTTTTTGTCGGAGTTGACATCGGTCGTATCGGAGACGCGAAACGAACGAACCAAGAAGGCATCGTTCTTCGAGAACTTGCATGAGAACTCGACCGTTGTCTCGGCGGTCTCGGCACGCCAATCACCGATCAACCAGTCCAACGTGTCCAGAGGACGATCTGCAGCGGTCGTAGCGTCATCGGTGGCAGAGGTCACGACAACGGGATCTTGCACCGTCAACGTTGCCACACACCAGCCCGCGGCGAGGGACATTGCAATGATGAGTCCATGGACTCCATACTTCGCACGCATGACGGTGCACCTTTTGCTTTTGAGAACGAAGAGTTGCTTTTGAGAACGAAGAGAAAGACATGGCGGCACATCGGAACGATAAGATTTCGCCAGCGCTTTGATTGGACATGAATTCCGAGCCAAAATCAAGCAGGCGCAGTGCAGACCTGAGTTTCATGAAAATCCATTGGGGCGTGGCATGACTTTCCGATTCGACCAGTTCCGTTTCAATCGGTGATGCACCCGGTAGCGACGACCAGAACCAACTCCCGACCGCGTCGCAGGTCTCAGTGGATTACCTGCTGCGTTGACGAACCTAAGCTGTGGAGGCGCAAGTGTCAGGACCTGTTCCAACTTCACGCGTTCAAAATAGGCAAGGTAGCCACTGCCATCGAAGTCACAGCATCGTCCCAAGTGAGGACATGCAAGCTACCCGATGCATGCGCGATACGACTCGATGCATGGGGCATCATTTCTCCGATCACCTTGTAAACAAAACGCGACTCGAGCCCTGATCGAAAATGCCAAACAGGTTTTCCACGCGTGCGAAGCGAGCGCACCTTTGTACTCGCTACGAACCGATCATCGATTCCACTCGGTCTTTACCGCATCTTCACACTTCCATCAAAAAAAGTTTGGACTCTGTTGGTGGAAACAGTTTGACTCGATAGCTAGCAATTTTACAATCGCGACCCGCAACACCGCTGGTGGTCACGTGGGATTGAGAAAGCGTTTGATCGCGAGATCGAGACGAATCGTCATGATCCACTCCCCAGGTTCGTTGCGAAATGGCAGGAAGGTTCCTGCCATCATTGGATGCTGAACAGGTTGTTCTGCGTGGTGTGCTCGGGCCTTTGAGGAACCGACCCCATCACGTGTCACAGCCTGCGACGGAACAATCGCAAGGCCTAGGAGATCGCGATGCGGAGTGAGCCCAAAGTTGTGGAACCACAGAAGAATCTGCTGGAATCGGTAGAAACGACTGTACGCCAACGCTTGGGAAAAGATCGCATGGATCTTTGGTTTGGCTCGGGGACTCGTTGGAGTATCACCGACAAACAAATGATCCTCATCGAGGTTTCCAGCGAATTCCTTGCCAATTGCATCGGAACCATGTTTCGTCCGGACCTCCAAGCGGCCATTGTGCAAAGTGCTGGCCCAGATTGGGGGTGTCAAGTTGTCGTTCGCCAGCAGAAATCGCTCGTCCGCGATACTCTCAGCCCACCAGAGGGCGGGAGTTTCGCGTACCATGGTGCGACTGAGATCCCGTCTCCTTCTCCACCACCCTCGAGCACTGCCGAATTTGTGAACGCACCGGCCACCTCCATTTCATCGAGCGTCCGAATGGACGATGCATCGAGCGTCCAAATGGACGATGCATCGAGCATCGGAGCGGACGATGCCGCATGTGCATCGATCCTTGCGGCCGATGAGTTGGGATCGCGTCGCGATGCACCTAGCTTGCGCCTTGTTCGCGCGGAACGCACGACGCAATCCAATCCGTCGCATCCAGCTGAGCCAGAGCTTGACGTGGATCGCTTGGTCGCTCTCCGCCGTCAATCCGAGCGAAGGTGGGAGGATTTTCTCGTGGGCGAGCACAATCGCTTCGCGTACACGGCCGCGGAAATGGTCCTCGAGTCTCCCGGCCAAATCAACCCTCTCCTCATCCACGGTCCCAATGGAGTCGGCAAATCCCATTTGGCTCAAGCGTTGGCTCAGCGTCTACGTCAGCAGTACCGGATGCGTCGAGTGCTGCAACTGACTGGAGAACAGTTCACGATCGAATTCACGGAAAGTGCACGGGGCGGCGGCTTCGCCAACTTCCGTCGCAAGTACCGTGATGTCGAAGCGATCGTGATCGATGATGTTCAATTTTGCTTAGGCAAGTCGGGAACGTTGGGCGAGCTTCGCAACACCATCGATATGTTGCTGCGTGATCGTCGCCAAGTCATTTTGGTTGCCGATCGCGGACTGCATGAGTTGGCGGGTTTGGGTGCGGACCTTTATGCTCGGCTCTCGGGGGGCATGTGCTGCGGCATCGATCCAATGGATGCGACCACCCGCAAGGGATTGCTTCGGTCAATGTGCAGCAAACAGAACATTTCCATCGAGGATACGGCTGTCGAAGCTATCGCGAAACAATGCGGTGGAGACGCGAGAATTCTTCAGGGGATCGTTCATCGACTGGTAGCTCAGCAGCGTCTGCATGGCGGGTCGCTAAATACCGACTTAGCCCTTCGCTGCACCTCGGATTTGGTGCGAGCCAGCCAGCCCATTGTTCGGCTAAACGACATCGAGCGGGTCGTGTGCGAGTCGTTTGGTCTGCAAGAGGAAATGTTGCGAGCCAAAACCAAATGCCAGAGCGTTAGCCAACCGCGGATGTTGGCCATGTTCCTGGCACGCAAATACACCCGCACTGCGCTTTCGGAAATCGGAGAGTACTTCGGAAAACGTCAGCACTCGACCGTTATCTCGGCCCAACGCAAAGTGGAACAGTGGCTATCGAGCGACGATGCCATCGCCGTTGGACATAACCGGGTCCACGTCCGAGAGATCGTTCGGAATCTCGAAGCGGTACTCCAAGTGGGTTGATTCGCGGAACTCCGGTTATGATGATTCGCTTTGGTTGCGATCATCTAACTCGGTGCATTCCGAAACTGCATTACACCGTGAATCGTCCGGAGCGGTCGGTTTGAACGTGGGATTTTTTGAGCCACGAACCGTCGACGAGACTCTCAAGCGTTCGATCGACCATGTGCAAACTCTGTGCAATGGATTGGGCGGCTTTGGAAGGCAGTAACCCGAGTGAATCGAACCATGCCGGATGCACCATTCCTAGTGCGGCCTGGCAGACATCACGCCCCAGTTCTGGGTGGGGTACTTGGGTCGCGCCGTGAGTGCTAAGCCATTTGCGGTTACCGGCCAGCAACAGTGTCCATACGGTTTCCGAGGCGTCGCCGAGTCGGCGATAGTTGTAATCCTCCGCAAATTCATCCACGCGCTCCGGTGAGAATGCATACTCGTTGGCCGAATAGGGATCACTGAAGAATCCTAAAAGCAGATCGGTCCAATGCTCCAGATAGGCGCGAACGCGATTGGCTCGACTCGCAGTTTCGATGCCGGCATCGATTCCTTCCAGTGTCCACTGCAAGCATCGTTTGCGGATGTCTTGATGCGACGCGAAAATGTTGTGCAAGATTGCCCGGCTATCCTCATCGACGTGCCGATCTTCCAGTCGTGCTGCGACCGCCACACAAATGCGGCTAAGCGGTTCCGACATCAACACTTCTTCCACCAACTGACCCGTCTGCGACCAGGCTTGGGTTCGTAGGGACGTGTTTGTCGATGACAAGAACGGCTTGAGTCGTGTCATCATGGCATTCCAAGCGTCGAAGCGGACGCGGTTACTAACCCAGTAGGCTTGAACCGATTCGATTCTCAAGGCTTGCCGCGTTTCCGCCAGCATGGCGCCATGGTAACCCCACAAACTAGCCGATTCGACGAGCCATCCTGGATTCATAGTTCCGAAATCAATCGTACGAGGGAAGAACGGTGCAATTACCGCTCCCTCTACCTTCCTCGAACGCTGGCTTGACCTCAATCATTCAATTGTAAAACGGTGGCAGATCGTCCAAAACCAAACCGTTTCCCCCGTATCCGTCGGCGCATCCCATACAACTGATCTTCAGCCGTACAGTCCGTACATTTCGATCGTTTACCCCGGCTCGCTTGGTCCTGCTAGCTAAATCTCTTTGGCATGAGCTGCCCGCGAGGTATAGTATTGAGCGAACCCGATGCAAACCCTCCTACCACACCAAATCATCATGAACTTTGCACGCACAAGTTTCGTCGCTCTCTCCATGACGTTTTCGTTCCTGTTCCTGGCAAGTACTGAGTCTGTTTCCGCCAAGCAGTACGTTCGTCATGTTCAGGGACGCGAGGTTGTTGTTCACACCAACCCAATTCCGGTCGTTCTGCACCGCTTGGTTCCACCGCAACACGGTCGCCATGTTACGGAACAAGAAATCCGACGTGGGCGGGTACCATCGGGCCGTCGCTAAAGTTCATCGGCAGCCATTGGGCTTCTTTGAGCTCAATTTGATGGACTCTCGCTCTCGTCCAGGTGAGTGAGCACATGCTCGGCGGCAGCGATGGTCGCCTCGATGTCTTCGGGGGTATGACACCTCGAAAAGAACAGGGCCTCGAACTGGCTGCAGGGCATGTAGACCCCGCGCTGGATTAGGCCCCAGAAGTATTTGGCGAATCGCATTCGATTCGAGTGATCGGCTGACGACCAGTCAGTAACCGGAGCTTCGTTAAAGAACAATGTCATCATGCTGCCGACGCGCTGCATCTGAGCTGGAACGCCTGCCTGCTGGGCGGCGCGGAGCAGGCCATCGCCCAGCTTTGCTCCTTGCGTTTCTAAATACGGATAAGGGGGGTCGTCGCGCAAGATCTCGAGCGTCGTTGCGCCCGCCGCGGTGGCGAGTGGATTGCCCGAAAGTGTTCCTGCTTGATAGACCTTACCAGCCGGCATGACGTTGTCCATGATGTCTGCCCGACCACCATAGGCGGCCAACGGCAACCCACCACCTACGATTTTTCCTAGGGTCGTCATGTCAGGCCGAATGCCAAACAGACTTTGAGCGCCACCGTAGGCCACCCGGAAACCGGTCATGACCTCGTCGAAGATTAACACCACGCCGTGACGAAGCGTTTCCGCCCGAAGCGTTTCGAGAAACGCGCGGGTCGGGATCACCGTACCCATGTTGCCCACTACCGGTTCCAAAATAACGGCAGCGATTTCCGGACCGAATTCCGCTAGCGTTGCCTGCAATCGTTCGGGATCGTTGTAAGGCAAAACAAGAGTGTCGTGACTAACACCCGGAGTCACACCCGGCGAATCGGGGACGCCAAGCGTGGCCGCTGCCGAGCCCGCTGCGACCAGTAATGAATCGACGTGTCCGTGGTAGCAGCCCGAGAACTTGATGAGCTTCGCTCGACCGGTCGCTCCACGCGCGACTCGGATGGCGCTCATCGTTGCCTCTGTACCACTGCTGACCAATCGCACCCGTTCGATGCTTGGCACTGCGGCGATGATAAGCTCTGCGATCCGAGACTCGTTCTCGGTGGGTGCGCCGAAGGATGTTCCACGTTCGGCGGCGCGGACGATGGCCTCGATCACCCTGGGTTCGGCATGACCGAGGATCATCGGACCCCAGGAACCGATGTAATCAAGATATTTATTTCCATCCAGATCGTAGAGGTGTTGCGCTCGGGCTCGCTCAATGAACAAAGGGTGACCTCCGACAGCACCAAATGCCCGAGCCGGTGAGTTCACGCCACCGGGGATCAGTTGCTGAGCCCGTCGGAAAGCAATTTCGCTCCGTTGAAGGATGCGTCTGTCGGCGTCCAAGGCCCCCCTCACCATCGCGTCACCGTCCACTTGGAGTTACCAACCCATGACCATATTGGACTCGATCACGCGCCTCGCCTTTTCCAAGTCCGAACCCGTCTCGGACATGTAGAGTCGTATCGCGTGCAGTTTGTCACCGGCCGATCGGGCCAAACAGTCGCGAGCGATCGTGCAGATGGCGCTCGACGAACCGAACATCCCCAAGGCCGCTTTGGAAATGACCCAGGAGTCACGCGGGCGTTTGGTCAGCCGGACGATTCCGTCGTGGGGGTAGGCGTCCGCCAAAACGGTCCTTGCCGAAGCCTCATCCGCGGCCCATGTTATAATGATGTGTGACTCGGTCTCGATTTCGAACAAAGGCATGTCGAATCAATCGTAGAGTAAAAACGGACGGTTCACGGCCCGGAATTGTATCCGAAGGAGACAGGATCACGAACACCCCAATTCCTTCGACCGCTTCTTTTGCATCGACCGTCGAACAGGCTCGGGAGTTAACCTCGCGGACGGTCTGAGAAAATCGAAGCGATGGAACTACTTCTACCGAATTTCGTTCCGTTGGGACGCGCCATTGCTAGCCCCTTGATTCACTTTCACTCAGGAAACACCTGTGCTCAACGCCAGTCTCGTCAATCGCTTGCTTGTGGCCGCCATGGTTGCCTTACCCGTAGTACCCGTTTTGCGAGATTACATCGGGCCTAGCACCTATGCCCGTTGGTTGTTGGCCGACGCCGCCAACCGCTACGATCGCGGCGAGATCGAAGCCGCACACGATTCTCTGGAGCGGGCCTATGAAATGGCACCCGACATCCTGCAAGACACCAACTTCTGGAAGCAATTCGAACGGATTGAATTCGACCCGGAACAACCCGCCAAATCCATCAAAATATGGGCGGACATGGTTCGGCAAGTGAAAACGCCGGAGGGGCAAGCCACGGCGGCCATGGCCATTACAGAATTGCTGTCCAAAGCCAAGCGGTTTGAAGCCGCTGTCCGACTTCTCGAAGAATTCTTACCGCCGATCTCTCGTCGCGATCCCATTCAAAACAACCAGATTGCCTATATGCGGTCGCTGGCGCTCATCGATTGCGAAACAGGTTTGCTGGAGGTCAATCAAGCCCTCAAGAGTTCGCCCAATGAACCGTCGTTTTTGGACACCCGGGCATGGCTACTGCACCAACTCGATCGAAATGAAGAAGCCCTGTCGGACATCGATCGGGTATGGACGTTGCAAACCGCCAAGCTCAGCGCCAACCCTCTGATCGAGCGTTTGATCACAAAAATGGCATCGATCGAAGCGGGATTGGGGGCCGCGGAGGTGTCCGCGGATGCTAGCGAATCGACCTCGGAAGTCTTCGATGCGTCACCGGTGGCTGACGATCGGCCTGAGGATGCGTCCGTGAACGAAATACCTTCGGAGCGATTGGAGCTCGGACTGGACGATTCGGACTCGCCTGGCATGCATCCCGATCGTCGCGGTTGGGCACATGACGAACTAATGGCGGAATTTCCATTGATTTCACGCTCGTTGCCGGAAATCACGGAAATGCTGGCGACCCTTCGCTACCACCGATTCAAAATCCACGAGCGACTAGGCAACACGGAGGAAGCCGAGCGTGATGCACGGTGGTTGCATGCGTTCTATTCCAAGGATCCCGTTGAGCTTTATTGATCGGCAATGGTTCCAAAGTTCATTGGGTGGGATTCAAAAAATCTCCTTCTCTTCACGTTGACGCAGCATTTCGCATCCTCGATAATTTCGCCGTTGTGCCTGGGATTGCCAACCGCGTTGACATGCCGATTCCTTTTTTGAACGGGCGTGAGCGCGACGGGTTGACGGTCCTTGGTTGGTCGGAGCTGTTCGTCTCGCAAGAATCTTAAGTCGTAGAAGTCTTTCCTTTCTTGCGAACGAGCGCCGGTGTGTAGGATTTTGAGATTCGTGCGTTGGTGCGGCGGATCGAATGTTTGCGAGGGCAGGAATCAGTGACGAATATTTATGTTGGAAATCTCTCGTTTCGTGCAACCGAGGACGAGATCAAGCAGGCGTTTAGCGAGTTTGGCAATGTGGCTCGCGTGAGCATCATCGTCGATCGCGAAACCGGTCGATCGCGAGGCTTTGCGTTTGTCGAGATGCCGGACGCTGACGAAGCGCGGGCAGCGGTTGAAGGGTTGAATGAACAGGAGATCGCTGGGCGACGCATTTCGTGCAACGAAGCGCGTGCCCGCGAGGAACAACCGCGCTCGGGCGGCGGCGGCCGAGGCTCCTACGGTGGTGGTGGCGGTGGTGGCGGAGGTC
>JBGSHV010000146.1:0-145312 GCA_041752005.1 Pirellula sp.
CTAGCGTGTTGATCAACTCCACCGGCAATCTCGCCCTCGCCTTGCAGTACGTGGATCCGTCTTCGCTAAGCGCCGGAAGTCCCTCGCGTTTTCTCTCGCGATTGAAACGTGTCGTGACCGTCGAGCAAGCGTCTCCACGACTGAGCATCTGAGCAACGAAAAGGCCAAGCGTCACGGCCGGCGTATAGTCCCTCTCTCGAAAGCCTATTTTCAACTCTTCACAGAGTTGATGGATATCTTGGTCGGTGAAAATCTTCGACAAACGCATCTGATCGGTTGCCATCAGTTGTTCAATGCGTTGTTGGACAACTGGAGGCTGAAGAGATTCTCGAATTTTGGATCGACGATCGCTATCGACAGTTTCCCCGCGTCGTGGCAGAATCATGGCTAGCATCCTTGCTTGCGTGTTGGTGTTTTTGATGAACGTCCATCATGCACCAAGGATGCTTTTCTATGCTAGCTCAATAACGCAGTCCCGCTGCAAAATGCTTAAGTCCACGCCATTCGGCCTAGGGACACCGGCAAAGGATGTGTCGGACCGCTGGACCAGGCGAACCAAGAAGTGGTCGTCAGGTCGTGCACGAACGTGCAAACCGACGGTTCTTTGGGGAAAACTGAGTATCTCTGGGAACAAAAGACCGCTATTCCTGTTGAACGCAGGACGGTTAGGCCAGACAATGAAAGAGGATCTGTTCCTTGGGGGCTGGTACGTAATCTTCCGGCTTTCCACAAATCCCTAACCGTCGGATCTGTATCCTCTGACCTTCGAGGCATCCCGCAGACCATGCTCAAACGACTTCGGCAACGATTCTCAGAAGCGATCGAGACTTCGACCTCCCAGGCCGTTCCTGGGGAAACGGTGCTTGAAGAGACGGTGCCTGAAGAGACTGTGCCTGCGGAGACGGTGCCCGTGGCCCAATCGCAGTCCTCCGTCGATGCGGATGGCTACGTTGAGTTGAACATGTCCGACGCGTCCGAAGGTGAGGATTGGGAAGACGACGACGACTCTGAGGATGACGATGATGACGATGATTTCGATGATGAAGAAGTAGACGGCGACGAAGAAGACGAAGACGAAGAAGACGAGGATGACGTTGACTCGCCGTTGGCTTGGTTCGATCGCGATACCGTAGCCTTTCTGGCAAGTGTCGGAGCCCACGTGCTGATCATTGTCGCATTGGCCTCCATCACGATCGTTTCCCAACCCGATCTTCTGTCGGTGTTCATTGCGTCCGAACCCATGGCCGAAGAACTGGCTCCCCTCGATATCGTTAACGAGATTGCTTATTCGGACGAAGCCAGTGAAGAATTCGGAGCCGACTCGATCGGCTCGGTCGACATGGCTTTGTCCACAGCGCCGCTACTCTCGGATATTTCCGAAGTCGAAGCCTCCGACATGAGCGTTGAGGTTCCCGATGGTACTGTTGCTGTCTCACAAACCGTCCAGCAAGCGGTTGGATTGACCCTCGCCGCGACTTCGGTGCGTGGCATGACTGGGGTCGGCACCACCGGGACCGATGGGGCTGTTGATCGCGTCACCTACGAGATCCTGCAATCGCTCGAAGCGAAACCGACCGTGGTTGTGTGGCTGTTCGACAGTTCGATCTCGATGGTCAAACGACGTCAGGAAATACGCGACCGGTTCGATCGCATCTACGAACAACTCGGCATCGTTCAGGAAGAAAAACGAAAGCGCGAAGGGGAATTCGAGGTTCCGCCGTTACTGACCTCGATCATGGCCTTCGGAAGCGATGTCAACGTCCTGACTCAGCAACCCACCGAGAATTTGGCAGAGATCCGTGAAGCCATCGATAGCATCGGCAACGAAGGTGGCGACGAAATGGTCTTCCATGCCGTTCGCATCGCTCTGGATCGGCACAAGAGTTTCCGGACGAGCCGGGGACCTGGATCGCCAGCTCGCAACGTGATGATGATTGTCGTAACCGACGAACGTGGTGACGATCTGCCGTTGGCCGAAGAGACGATCAAAGCATGCCGGTTTCATTCGATTCCTTGCTATGTCCTGGGCGTCCCCTCTCCGTTCGGACGCGAAAAGGCCTACATCAAGTTCGTGGAATTCGACCCCCAGTACGCGCAGGGCGAGGACTGGGCCGAGGTCGATCAAGGGCCAGAGTCGTTGTTCCCGGAACGTGTCAAGCTCGGGTATCAGGACAACTACATGGAAGAGCCGGTAATTGATTCCGGCTTCGGTCCGTACGCATTGTCCAAACTCTGTTATGAAACGGGCGGAATCTACTTCTCGATCCACCCCAATCGACGCGTGAACAAACGAGTCGACCGTCGAGAGGTCGAGGCGTTCGCTTCGCAGATGAGCTATTTCTTTGACCCTTCGATCATGGAACGCTATCGGCCGGATTACTTGACCGAAGCCGAATACATGGCCCGGGCCAAAAAGAGTCCCCTTCGCATGGCCTTGCTCAACGCCGCCCAGTTGGCCCGCGTTGGCACTTTGTCCAGGCCGCGCATGGTCTTCATCAAACGCGATGAAGCTACATTCACGCGTGATCTCACCGAATCGCAATTGGAGTCCGCTCGGCTCTATCCCGAGTTATCGGAATTGTGCACGGTGTTGGCCGAAGGAGAAAAGTATCTGCCCAAGGAAACGTCGCCACGTTGGCTGGCTAGCTTCGAACTCTCCTATGGCACGGCTCTGGCCGCCAAGATCCGAGCCGAATCGTACAATGCCATGTTGGCCAAAGCCAAACGGGGCATGACGTTTGAGAAGCCCGAAAGCAACACGTGGAATCTTCGACCCAGCGAACGAGTCGCAGTCGATAGCAAACTGGAGAAGGAATCCAAGTTAGCTCGCGAATTGCTTCAAAGTGCCGTGGAGAAGCATCGCGGAACCCCTTGGGGTTTGTTGGCCGGGCGCGAGCTCGACAATCCAATCGGTTGGGAATGGTCCGAGTCGTTCACCGATTTGAATCCACCTCAGCGGAACAACAATCCACCGCCACCCAATAACGCACCTCCTCCTCCGGAAGACGACAAGGCTCGGATGCTAAAACCTCCACCGCCCAAGCGACCGATTCAGAAGATTTAGATCCAAGCTCCAAGCCAATACATTTCTTTCAGAACCGTAATAGCCCCTAATAGCCCCTAATAGTCTCCATACGAGCCTCGCGGCGGAATGCATCATGGAAACGATCCACCGACAACTTGTGAAGGCCTGGCGCCGACTTTGGCTGCAATCATGGATCAATACCTTCGGCTGGTCCTTGATGATCGCCATGAGTCTTTGTTTCGCCGCATTGCTCATTCCAAAGATCTGGTTTCTTCCGTACACCTTCGCTAGCTGGAGCCGTATCTGGTTGGTCTCTTCGTTGGCGGTGGCCACGGTCGTGGCGACCGTAATCGCTTGGGTCCGCCGACCATCGCGGATCGCTGCTGCTGTGGAAATCGACCGTCGTTTCGCACTTCGCGAACGTTGCTCCAGTGCCCTCGACCTCTGCCAGAGCGATCGCGAATCGGCCATCGGCCAAGCATTGCTCAGGGACGCTGCCTCCCAACTCGAGCGTATCGATGTGCGCGATCAGTTCCCTATTCGCCCCGCTCCGCAAATCGCTTGGATCGCACTCCCCATCGCCGCTTGTGTCGCATTGTTCTGGATTCCTGATGCGGAATCCAAACTCGATTCCTTGCTGAGCCAATCGGCATCGGAACGGATCGTGAATATCAAGAACACGACCGAACCGTTGCTTAAAGCGATCGAGAAGAAACGCCAAGAGGCCGAAGTGGCCGGCGACCTCGAAGCCGCCGAAGAATTCAAGAAGATCCAAGATCAACTCAACAAGCTGACCAACGCCAACGAAGCGGACAAAAAGAAAATCATCGCCGATCTCAACGCGATGAAGCAGGAGCTGCAGCAAAAGCGTGATGCGCTCGGAGGCGCCGAACGCATGAAAAAGACCATGGAAGGGCTGAAGGATCTCGACAAAGGCCCGGCCGAGAAGATGGCCAAGGCCATGCAAGAAGGAGACTTCAAGCAAGCCGAAAACGAACTCGAGAAGATGATCGAATCCCTCAAATCAGACAAACTTAACGCCGAGCAATCCAAGCAACTGGAAAAGCAACTCGAGCAAATGCAAAAAGCCATGGCAGAAGCCATGGAACAACGTGAGCAACTCCGACAGGACGCTCAAAAAGAACTTGAAAAAGCTGAGAAGGAAGGGAATACCGAAAAGGTTGCTGCGTTGCGTAAGCAACTCGAAAAGCTTCAGGGTGCCGAGAAGCAAGCCAAGGCTCTCGAAAAGATCCAGGGGAAGCTTGCCGAGTGCAAGGCCTGCATGAATCAAGGGGACAAACAAGGAGCAGCCAAGGCCCTCCAAGAAATGCAGGAGCAACTCGCCGAGTTGGCAGAGGATCAAGAGAACGCAGAAGCTCTCGAGGACATGATCGAACAGTTTGAGGACGCCAAGAGTGCGACGAAATGCGATCAATGCCAAGGCCAAGGATGCGAGGCCTGCAAAAAGGATGGCCAGGGCAAAGCCGGTAAGGGTAAAGGAAAAGGCAAGGGCGAAAAAGGACAGAAGCCAGGAGACGGACAGGGGGAAGGCCAAGGAGAAGGAGATCGCGATGAGAGCGAATCTGAGTTCAAGAACTATGACGCCCAAGTGCGCGACGAGATGCGCAAAGGCGAAACGATCAACGGCGGAAAGGTCGGAGGGAAAAATCGCAAAGGCGTGACGCGCGAACAAACGCGTGAGGCTGTTCTCAACTCCGAACCCGATGAACCCGACGCAATCGAGAATATCCAGCTGCCGAAAGCCCAACGCGATCAGCTGAAAGAGTATTTCGACTCTCTCCGTGACGGCAAGTAACATTTCTGCAAACAATGCTGCATGTCGGAACCCCGCAGCGCGCGACAATGGTAGCGGCTATTTGCGATAGCCGTCTTTTGAAGAGGAACAGAAAGGTAGGTTACGTTGTCGTGATCTTCTTTTTTTGTTGTCGGCCGGCAAACCGTTTGGATGACAAATCGGTAAGCTCGCATCGCTCTCCCTGGCGACGTCCTACAAATTGATTTAGTCTGTGTTGCAACGCAATGCATGGACTCATCTTTAAAGAACGCCGACATAGTGCATGATTTAGAAAACGCAATCGCGCATGCGGCGCACCTCCTCCCGGCCCAAGGTCCGATAAATGTTTTCGTTCATCACAACACGTTGCATGCATTGGAGGAGCTACGTTTTCTTGAGGCGGTGAGTGAAGCATCGCGGGTGTTCGGATGCCACCCATTTCTATCGGAACCTGAGTATCGGGCCGAGCTCGATGCTGGAAACTTTGGACTTGCGGATATCGAAGCCGTACTGATTGAAGATCTTCAAGACCGCGACGATGATCTGATCGCGACGCTAGGGACGCGATTTGCATTGCGATTTGCAATGCTGCAACATCCAGTGCATGCAGCCCCCGTTGCGGAAATGGAATGGTTGATCGCAGAGACCGATGCCCTACGCAAGTTCCGATCCGAGACAGACTCAGTCGTACGAGATCGAATGGTGCGGATGACGCGCCGCTGGGTTCTGGCTGCAGCATCGAGTCACTATCAAGGGATCGAATCGCAAGCTGCAGCGGCGATGCGTGAGATCATTGGTGAGACAAGAGGTTCCGACCCGGCGACGTGGGAGTCCAGCGAATGGGAAGCCTGTACATTGCAATTGTTATGGCGTGCCGGCCAGCTCGGCGTCGCACGCTTCTCGGGGAGTCTAGGTGTGGAGGAGCCTCCTATCCGCCACCGCGATTTTCTGCACGAGGCGACGGGTGTCGACAGTGATTTCTGTGTAAACGATCTGTTGGTTCGGTACTGCGCCGCATTTCTAGACCAAGGCTTTTCGCAATGGGAATTGCCCATGCGAGACCGAGGCTTTTACCAAGTCTTTCTTGAACTCTACGCAGGAACAGAGTGGTCTCCAAACGAAGGTCTAAGAGGTTTAGGGGCGGAGCTTTCGCGGCTTCGGGATAATCGAACGAGCCCCTTAGATTCGATATCCGAGTCGCTCGAAATCCTCGGCGTCACTTCCGAAGAAATGGATTCTTTCTTGGCCGCAACCTTTCTCACGTTGCGTGGATGGGCTGGGATGATCCATCAAGTTGAGACCCGGGGTGATCGTGTCCCGCATGGTGTTCAAGTAGGCACGTTAGTCGAGTTTCTCGCGGTTCGTCTCATACTGGAACGAATGGCGCTCACCAACCTAGCTCTTCAAACATCGGTTCCGTCCTTGCCGTTGAGTTCATTGCGATCGCGATTGTCGTATGCGGCCAAGCATGCTCGTCATTCTGAGATTTCTCGCGCATTCTCTGTGTTTCAGATCGCACAGATTCGAGGATGGACTCCAGAATCGTTGTTCGATTTAACGCAAACCAACTGGGCGAGCGTGGTCGATGAGATCGAATCGTTCGGTTCCTACGAGCGAAGGCGTGTGTTTCAATTGGCGTTTGAGCGCGCGTATCGCGAGAAAGTTCTGAATGCCTTCACGGTGCATACTCGCAAGTATTGGTTGCCGAAGTTCTCGAATGGATCGGCGAAGGCGAGTCGGCCAAGCTTTCAGATTCTATGTTGCCTTGACGATCGGGAGGAATCGTTCCGCCGTCATTTCGAGGAGATCGATCCGCAATGCGAGACGCTGGGAACGCCCGGTTTCTTTGCGGTACCGATGTACTATCGCGGCGCGTCGGATGCACATTTCGTGCCTCTTTGTCCGATCATCATCAAGCCGGAGCACTATGTGGCTGAGACGGTCCACGATGATCTTCAAGACTTGCACGGACGCCGATCGCGATTTCGAAGGGTGATCGGTAAACAAGCGCATGCGCTCCACACGACGAGTCGATCCTTTGTGGGTGGATTGGCCATGGCAATCCTAGGACCCTTGGCATCCATCCCGCTCGTAGCGAGGGTTCTGTTTCCACGGGCAGCGGCATCGATGCGTCGGGCGGCAGGGCGTATTATTGCGTCTCCGGACGCAACTCAATTGACTCTCGAACGATCAGGCGGAGAGCCCGGAAAATCCCAATCGCAGTTGGGTTTCACGGTGACGGAGATGGCGAATTCTGTGGAGCGGATGCTTCGCGACATCGGGTTGACCAGCAATCTGTCGCGATTGGTGGTGATCGTTGGGCATGGCTCTTCCAGTCTCAACAATCCTCATGAATCGGCGTACAACTGCGGTGCATGCGGTGGTGGTCGCGGAGGTCCCAACGCGCGGGCGGTAGCCGCGATGGCCAACGAACCTCGCGTGCGCGCTTTGTTGGCGGAACGCGGATTGCATTTACCCGACGATACGGTGTTCCTCGGAGCGTACCATAACACCTGTGATGACTCCGTCGTATTCGCGGAACGTGAGAGGCTGCCCGCTACGCATTTGCCCGATCTCGAGCATGTAACGCAGGTTATCGATCAAGCTCGCGAGCGGAATGCGCATGAACGCTGTCGCCGATTTGCTTCTGCCAGTCTTTCGCTTTCATCTGCAGGCGCCTTGCGGCATGTCGAGGAGCGATCGGAAGATCTCTCACAGACGAGACCAGAGTACAACCATGCGACGAATGCGATCTGTACTGTCGGACGTCGGTCGCGAACCCGTGGATTGTATTTGGATCGCAGGTCATTTCTTGTTTCCTATGATCCCCGGCAGGATGATGACGAGCAGAGCATTTTGACCAGGATTCTCTCGGCAGTGGTTCCCGTTTGTGGCGGGATCAATTTGGAGTACTACTTTTCGCGCGTGGATGTCGCAGGATATGGATGCGGTTCGAAGCTTCCGCACAATGTGACTTCACTCGTAGGTGTGATGGATGGTGCGGCCAGCGATCTAAGAACGGGGCTATCGGCTCAGATGGTCGAAATCCACGATCCTGTACGATTGCTGTTTGTCGTAGAAACCAACCCGGAAGCATTCTTGCGCATCATGGACCGTGTTCCTGTGATTCGTAGATTGTGTGGCAATGGTTGGGTCCAAGTAGCAACGCTCTCTCCTGAATCGGACGAGATTTTTCTGCTCAAGGAGGATCGCTTTGAACGATTCCAATCCACGCTTGAGGAATTGCCAACGGTTGCCAACTCGGTGGAATGGTATCGAGGTTGGAGGACGAATCTCGATTTTGCGCACGTACTCCGCGGACTTTCCCCTCAAGCGACGACGCGGTAGCAGGAGCGACACTTGACGTACACGATGTTCGATGTTTTGGCGCTGGTGGTAGTCTTTGGCCCAGCCCTTTTGTTGGCTGCGATCGGGTTTCCGCCATTATTAGGATGGAAGAATAGTGAAGGCTTTTCGGCTGGCCTTTCGCGATGGGTGGTTGCGGTTGGACTCGCGGCACTTGTTGCGATTGCCTTTCTCAAAGTCCGTTCGGTAGATGGCGAGCCGCTGATCTTTCGGTTCGGGGATTGGGCAGTCCTTGAGCATGCACATTTTCATTTGCGGATGGAGTTCATCTTTGATTGGTTGTCGATTCCGTTCACCATGCTCTCGTACTTGCTATGCGGTTTGATCGCATCTTTTGCGGCCAATTACATGCATCGCGAGCCAGGTTTCCAGCGATTCTTCTTTCTATTTGCGATGTTCCTTTTAGGAATCGTTGCGGCGGCTTTGGCGGGCTCCATTGAAACATTGTTTTTCGGTTGGGAGTTGGTCGGATTGTCGTCGGCGTTGCTCGTCGCCTTTTTTCATGAACGCCAATCTCCTGTTCGCAACGGTCTTCGCGTATGGACGGTCTATCGAGTGGCCGATGCGGCCTTTCTTGTGGCTGCCGCCGCGCTCCACCACTTGACAGGCGAAGGCGAATTCGAACGCTTGACAGGGGGTGCCAGTTGGCCAAATGGCGTGATTTCTCTTACCGTGAGCGAGGCTCTGTTCATTGGTGGGCTATTGATCATCGCCGCTGCGGGCAAGTCCGCATTGATACCATTTTCGGGTTGGTTGCCTCGAGCGATGGAGGGGCCAACACCGTCGAGCGCTGTTTTCTACGGTGCCCTCTCCATTCACTTAGGTGCCTACTTGTTGCTTCGGATCAGCCCGGTGCTGGACCGCGTCCCGTTGTTGGGATGGGTGGTCGTAATTCTGGGCGCCTCGACCTCGTTGATGGCGGTCCTATCGGGAAGGGCGCAATCGGATATCAAGAGTGCACTTGCCTACGCATCCCTAACACAAGTTGGCTTGATCGTGGTCGAGATCGGTTTGGGAATGCGGTACCTTCCCTTGCTGCACATCATTGGCCATGCATGTGTTCGCACGCTGCAGTTGTTGCGAGCTCCTACATTGTTGCGCGATTATCAAGTGCTCGAGCGAGCGCTCGGGGGGCATGTTTCCAATCGAGCCAAGGTATTGGAGTCGTTTCTTCCCGAGCGACTTCAGCACGTGTTCTATCGATGCGCTTTGGAACGTTGGTACTTTGACACTTGCTTGGATTCGTGGATTGTTACACCCATCCGGCGTGTCTTCCAGTGGTGTGATCGCGCGGAATTCGCTTGGACGGATTTTCTATCTGGGACGAAATCCCGCGAGTCCGATGAGGTTCCTGCAGCAACGGAAGTAGTGAAGGAACTGGTATGACCGAACTTCATCTACCATGGTTGGAGTTGTCCGTAATTCTGTTGCTTACGGGAGCGATCGCGGTTCGCTGGGTAACATCTGCGGAGCGTGCTAGGGTGTATACGCTGGCCGTCTTGGGAGCGAGTTTGATCTGCAACTTGTCCGCTTGGGTCGATTTCGCGCGCATGCACATCTTCGAAGCGCACGATCGATGGGATCTGCTCCACGCGTTGTTTGGAGTCGATCTGCTGATCGTCGATGAATTTAGCGCGCCTCTGCTGATGTTGACAACTCTATTGAGTTTTTTGACGGTTCTTTCGACGTTGCGCACCAAGGTGCAGCGTGTACCTTTTTCTGGAATTCTGATCTCTCAGGTAATCGTTCAAGGGATATTCAGCACGAAGGAGCCGTGGTTGTTGATCGGACTGATGGGATTGAGCATTCTGCCTCCTTTGAAGGACCTCATCAACCGACAGAAATCCACTCGAGTTTTCACGATCCACATGGGGGTGCACTTTGTTCTACTGGTCCTGGGCTGGTTGTTGATCGCCACCCAAGAGCCGGAAAGCTCCATCTACTTGCTGGGGGGGGGCCTGTTGGTCGTGTCGATTCTCATCCGAAGCGGGGTCGCACCCTTGCATTGCTGGATGACCGACTTGTTCGAGCACGCCGCATTCGGTACGTCGATCTTGTTCGTCGCACCCATGGTCGGTGCCTACGCAGCCGTTCGGTTGGTCATGCCGGTCGCGCCCGAATGGGGGTTGAAACTGATGGCGTTAGCATCGCTATTTACGACGGTTTATGCCTCGGGAATGGCCATGGTCCAGTGCGAGTCACGCCGATTCTATTGCTACATCTTTTTGAGCCATGCTTCCTTGGTGCTTGTGGGGCTGGAAACGGTGACCCCTGAAGCTTTGACAGGGGGGCTTTGCGTTTGGTTCTCTGTGAGTTTGTCGTTGACCGGTTTTGGATTAACGTTGCGATCGGTGGAGTCGCGATTAGGCCGGTTGTCATTGAGTGACTTCCATGGTCTTTACGATCACATGCCGAATCTGGCGGTCCTGTTCCTCATCACAGGACTCGCCTCGGTTGGATTTCCAGGCACGATCGGCTTCGTATCAACAGAGTTATTGGTGGATGGAGTCATCCATGTTTACCCGTACTTTGGCTTGGCAGTCGTTGCGGCGGCAGCGATAAACGGGATCTCGATACTGGGCGTCTACTTTCGACTGTTTACCGGTACCAAGCACACGTCGACAATTTCATTGCAATCGCGATGGCCAGAGCGATTGGCGGTCATGACTCTCGTAGCATTGATGATTGGGGGGGGGCTCTATCCTCAATCGTTCATCGCATCACGCAATCATGCGGCAGAACATCTGATCCAAGAACGGCAGGCCAAACTTTCCGAGCATGGAAAGCCCGAGCAGGCACTAAAGCTACTGGAGGTCGACAGCGAAGTGGAGGTCGAGTCTGAAGCGGACGAGCAGACTGAGAATGCCGATCGCAACTCGCCGATTCGCGCCCCATCGATCAAAGCGAAGGCAGGGACTCAAGAAATTGCGGCAGGGAGTGCACGGATACATCGAAAAGGACCGTATCGGAATCGGGACGCGATAAGTGACCACTAAATACGACGCAAAGCGTCGTAGAGCTCACTTCAATTCCCATCCCGAAAACAGGTTCCTGATTTTATGAATACCGATTCCGCAGCACCAAAAACGATGATGACCTCCGATCCACCCGTCGGCAATCTAGACGGATTTCGCAAGTACTTTCGGTACGACTTCATCTCGGGACTTTTGGTTTTTCTGATTGCGCTCCCTTTATGTCTAGGAATCTCCTTGGCATCTGGATTCCCTGCCATCGCCGGAGTCTTCACGGCGATCGCAGGAGGGATATTAACCACTTTTTTGAGCAACTCTGAATTGACCATCAAAGGGCCCGCGGCGGGTTTGATTGTGATCGTGTTCGGAGCAGTGACTCAGTTTGGCTATACCGGTGGCACCGATCCTGTAGCGGACATGCAAGCGTACCGAATGGCGCTCGCCATCGGCGTGGTCGCGGGTTTGATCCAGATTGTTTTTGGATTGGTGCGAGCTGGGGTTCTCGGAGATTTCTTTCCGATCTCCGTCGTGCATGGAATGCTGGCAGCCATTGGTGTGATCATTATGGTCAAGCAATTGCCGGTGGTCGTAGGCCAATCGGCCAAGGGAGAGCCGATTGAGATTCTGCGCGAATTGCCTGAGAAATTCCTACACGCCAATCCCGAGATCGCGATTATTGGCGTGGTCAGTCTGATCATTCTATTTGGGTTTGGCTATTGGAAAACCAGAACGAAAAACATCCTAGTGAAGAGTGTTCCGGCGCAATTGCTCGTGCTGCTGGTCGCGGTTCCAATGGGAATTTTGTTCGATCTGAGCCACGAGCATACCTACACCTTTGCAGGACAGGAATACAGGCTGGGTGAGCAGTTTCTGGTCAACATCCCCAACAATTTGCTGAGCGCACTCGCCTTTCCAGATTGGAGCGTGTTCACCAATCCCTCCCTGCAAGTGGCGGGTGTGAAGTGGGTGGTCATGTTCGCGTTGATCGGGACCTTGGAATCGATGTTGAGCGCTAAAGCAATCGACATGATCGATCCATGGAAACGAAAATCCAATCTCAACCGTGATCTTATGGGGGTAGGCCTCGCGAATACCGCCGTGGCCTGCATCGGTGGTTTGCCGATGATCTCGGAGATTGTTCGGAGCAAGGCAAACATTGACAACGGCGCTCGCACGCGCTTCGCGAACTTGTGGCACGGCTTACTGCTCCTTGCGTTTGTCGCATTGCTTCCTGGACTCATCCATCGTGTCCCGTTGTCGGCACTCGCCGCGATGCTCGTCTACACTGGCTTTCGTTTGGCTTCGCCACGCGAGTTCTTTAATGTGTACAAGATTGGGCGTGAACAGCTTGTCATTTTTGTATCGACTATGGTGGGTGTTTTGGCAACCGATATCTTGATTGGTATCGGTATCGGCATCGTTGTGAAGCTGGGCATCCATTTGTTGAATGGGTTACCCCTCAAGTCGATCTTCAAACCCTTTTTGGAAGTGGTTGAGGAAGGTGAGAACCGAGTGGTCATCACAGCCCGCGGTTCAGCCGTTTTCTCCAACTTCATTCCATTCCGAAGGCAGATTGAACAACTGGGCTTGGAAGACAAGAACGCAGTTGTCGTCGATTTCTCCCAAGCGTCACTGGTCGACCACTCGGTCATGGAGCAAATCCATGAATTGCAGGATGAATTCGAGCGGGCCGGTCAAACGTTGGAGATTCGTGGATTGGAAGGGCATCGACAATTCTCGGAACATCCACTGGCCATTCGCAAACGTGGGATGACGCGTATGCGACGCGTGACCATCGTTACCGCAGCGGCAAACGAGAAAAGAATCGTGGATCGCATCATTGAAGTGGGTGCATCGGGTTACACCACCATTCCATGCAGCGGTGCTGGGCGAGCTCGACTACTTGAAAGTGATTCTTCCGACGCTGATCAAGTTCGTATCGAAGTCATCGCCAAGCCACAAATGGCCGGTGAGATCGTCGAATTTATTTCGTATGAACTTGGAGAGAGTGTCCGAGCGTCCGTTTGTTTGGAAACGGTCGAAGTGAATTTCGCTGGCGATTACTGAACCTCGTGCTCGAAGTCGCAGCAATCAGGTGTTGAATTCTTCGCGTTTGATGTCATAGGAATCGATTTTACGATACAGCGTCGCGCGCGAGATACCCAGTAACTCAGACGATTCCGGGATATTGCCGCGCGTGCGGCGCAGTGCTTCCTGGATCAATCGCTGTTCCCACTGCTCGATGTTGAGCGTGTCGAATACTTCGGTGCGTGTCTCATGCAGCGTTAAATCGCTGACGCGAATTTCGTTGCCCGCCGCCAACACGACCGCGCTGTCGATCATATTCCTCAGTTGTCGTACGTTGCCTGGCCAGTTGTAGGCGAGCAGCTTGCTGCGAGCTGCCTCGTTCAACTTCAATCCTGTTCGTCCGTGCTGACGTGCGAAGTGATCGAAGAAATAGTCCACCAGCATCCCAATGTCTTCGCCTCGTTGTCGCAAGGGTGGGACACTGATCTCGAACACGCTCAATCGATAAAACAGATCCTCGCGAAACCGCTTTTCATTGACGAAGTCGATCAGATCACGGTTGGTCGCCGCGATGACCCGCACGTCCACCTTCACTTCCTTACGACCGCCCACGGGCAGGAACGGGTGTCCTTCGAGGATGCGAAGCAATTTCGCTTGTCCATCGAGGGTCATCTCACCGATCTCATCCAAGAACAAAGTGCCATTGTTGGCTTGTTGAAACCAACCGATGTGATCTTTATCTGCACCCGTGAACGCGCCGCGGACATGGCCGAAGAGTTGACTCTCCATCAGTTCCGAAGGAATGGCAGCGCAATTGACACTCAGCATCGGTCGATTGGCCCGCGGGCTGGCGCGATGGATTGCACGGGCCACCAACTCTTTGCCCGAGCCACTTTCACCTCGGATCAGAATGCAACCGGTGGCGCGCGCGATACGCGTCACGCGCTCTTTCAATTCTTGCATCACCTTGCTCTCGCCGAGCAGTTCATCGAAGGCCGCGTTCTTATCTGCGATCCGTGCATGATCGATTTTCAGCGATTCCGCAGATCGCGCGCTGACCAACGCAGCCGATAGAATGCTGGCGGCCGCGATCGCAAAGTCGAACGCGAACGCTTGGAAGACTTCTTTCTCACGATACAGATGGACCGCGCCGATCGTCTTTTGGCCCTCGATCAATGGAACGCAGATGGCATCGGCGTAATGACGCATCGGACCATTGGCACCGGTCTTGGTCTCGTTCTTCATCCACACCGCTTTCGAGTGCTTGCAGACCATGTCGGTCAGTTGATCACTCAAAGGGAAGCGTGTTTCGGATGTCGGAGGTGCTTGGGAATGCACGTCCAAGCGTCCATATTCGTTTGCTAGTAAGAATGCGGCCACGGTGGCTTGTGTCCGCGAACGCAAGACATCGATCGCGATTTGGGCCAGATCGTCGGCTTGAGAGATCGACAAGCACCGGATCGAGAGCTGATGCAAGTCCGAAAGGTCTTCGTCCCTACCGGCGTTGCGAAGCGATAGGAACGCCGTCATGCCCGAGGCCAAATTGTCCGAGGCCGCCGAACCATCGGCGGGTACCAAGTCGTGGGATTGGTTGATCCGCTCGATCGTCAAATCGTCTGGGATCGAATCATCGACAAATTGAAACTCCGTGTTCCCAATCCGAATGCGATGTCCGCTTCTAAGAATCGCCGTATCAATTTTTGATCCGTTGACGAGCGTACCATTGCGCGAATCAACGTCGAGAACAACCCACTGTCCTGCTGCATACTGAAGCTTGGCATGCACGCGTGAGGAAAGAGGGTCGTTGAGTTGGATTTGGCACTCCAACCCTCGTCCAATACGGTTTTCGACGTTGCGGTTTAGCGGAAATCGAGCTTTAGGGTCGACCCCGCGGGTAACGACAAGATATGTCGACATAAAGAACTGTACGGTGGTAGCGGTGGTGTGTTAGGTGTCCCATCAGTATAGATCGGCCTGTCTCATTTTGCTACAACCGCTTACGAATGCTTGATCTGGTCTTCGCGGTGCAACTTGTATTCAAACGCATCCACCAGTGCATTCCAGCTGGCTTCGATGATGTTTTCACTGACCCCGATCGTGCGCCACGAACCATGTTCGTCGGAGCTTTCGATGTTCACCCGGATCCGGGCAGCGGTTCCGGCTTCGCTATTGACCACGCGGACTTTGTAATCCACCAATCGCATGGATGCCACGCCTGGAAAGAACGGGGCGAGGGCTTTGCGGAGGGCGGCATCCATGGAATTGACCGGTCCGTGCCCTTCGGCGGCTTCGACCCGCACCTCGTCACCGACGCGGACTTTGAGGATAGCTTCGGCGTAAATCTGACCGCGTTGGGTATCCAAATCGCCGGCCAAGATTTGGTACTTGATAGTCTCAAAATGGGGCGTGTATTTCCCTGCGCATTGTTTGACCAGCAGATCGAATGACGCTTCGGCGGCTTCGTACTGAAAGCCTTGATTCTCCTGCTTGACCACTTTGGCCAAGATGGATTCCAAAAGTTCGCGATCCTGAGGCAGTTGCTGAGACTGAGTCATGGCGGCAATGTTGGAACGGCCAGAGAGTTCGCTGACCAGAATTCGGCGTTCGTTGCCCACCAGTACAGGGTCCATGTGTTCGTAGGTGTGCGCGAATTTGTTGACGGCGTGCACATGCATGCCACCTTTGTGCGCGAAGGCACTGCGACCGACAAAGGGTTGGCTGCTGCGCATGGCGAGGTTGGCGGTTTCGTAGACGTACCGGGACAACTCGGTGAGATGATCGAGCGATCGACCATCGAGTGTTTTGAAGCCTTGTTTTTTGAATTGCAAGTTGGCCAGGATGCAGAGTAAATCGGCGTTGCCGCATCGTTCACCGATACCGTTGATTGTCCCTTGCACGTGGTCGCAACCCGCATCGATGGCGGACAACGAATTGGCAGTGGCCAAATCGCCATCGTTGTGGCAATGGATTCCAAAACCAGCTTGGTCGACCGGCACGCGGGCTCGGGCATCCCCAACAATCCTTGAGACTTCTTCGGGTAGGGAACCTCCGTTGGTATCGCACAAGACGATCCACTTGGCACCGGCCGAGGCGGCGGTCGCGATGGCTGAAAGGGCGTAAGCCGGATTGGCTTTGAAGCCATCGAAAAAATGTTCCGCGTCATAGACGACGGTCGCGTGTTTCGCCAGAAACGCAACGCTCTCGCCGATCATGTCGAGATTTTCTTGTAACGACACACCCAGGACCTCGGTGGCATGAAAATCCCAAGACTTGCCGACGAGCGTAATGACCGGAGTCCGTGCGGCGACCAATGCGGCCAAACCGGGATCGTCCGATGCCTTCACGCCCCGACGCCGGGTCATGCCGAATGCGGTCAGTTGGCTCGAACCTAGATCTAAGGTCCGCGCCTTCTCAAAGAACATGGCGTCTTTTTCGTTCGAGAGTGGGTAGCCCCCTTCGATCATGTCGACGCCGATCTCTGCCAATCGAGATGCGATATTCAGTTTGTCCTGCAAAGACAAACTCACCCCTTCTCCTTGGGCTCCGTCTCGGAGCGTGGTGTCGTACACGAGGATCGATCGTTCGTTCATCGGCTTGATCGTTCTGCTGACTCTGTAGGGAACCGGAAGCCCGGATTTGGGTGCGTCGGAACAAAAAAACCCCTGAAGCTACGTTCTCCAGGGGTCTCCATCTCGTCAGTAGTTTTCCTGATCACCCAATCATTGTCAACCTACCCATCATCCCTGGCAACGATTTCTAGGCCTTGCAGGCTTCGTTCGTCGCGGCAACCCCGGCCGCTGACTCGCTCGGATCGTACCGAGAAAACAGGGCGGAAGCGAGCAAGGTGAGCGCCAGACTAACGAGAGAGGCGATGACGCAGGCCACGAGAAACCAACGCAGGATATCGACCGACTGTCCGGCCTGGGTCGTGGGCACGAAGTTTTTGACAAGCATGATCACGACATAGCCACCATAGCCCAAGGCATCGGCGACGTACATGAGGAATCCAACGTTGGCTCGATCGCGCGTCAATGCGATCATGCGTTCAAATAGAGTTGTGTGGACAGCGACGTAAGGCAAATACAATCCCGCCCCCACCAGAACCATCATGAGCATGGGAGGTAGTGGGGTTGTGCACTGAAGTCCGACGGCCACAAGCGTCATCAGAAATCCGACGCCGCAGACAGCCAACGATGTTTGGATGGCTACGCGATTGTTCGTCAGAAACACCGACGAACCATTGACGCTCGTGACGATCAACGCCACCCAGAAGTCGATCTTGGCATAAGCATCACCGCGGATTTCCGCGCCGAGGGCTTGAAAAATTTCGGGTGCGAAATCATCGCGCATACTGCGCAAAATCGTGACCAATAAGTAAATGGTCGATATCGCTGCAAGGCCGGCCCCGTACGTGCGAAGTGTTCTCCATCGATCCTCTGCCGACATCGGTTCGCGCTTGCTCCGCGCAAGTTCGTCCTGCGCATCGGGCGGCGGGATTTGGTGGAGCATCCATACAAAGAAACCGATAGGGACGAGAAAAAGGACGCCAGCAAAAAATGGCATCCAACGCTCCGATTGAGGCAGGCTCCAATGCAACGACTGTTGGGTGAATTCGAGAATCGATGTCCCCACCCATTTCGCAACTCCTCCTGCCAAGATAAAGCTGGCGCATAGGCCGGCGGTGAGGGCTTCGGTCATGCGTCGGCCTTCTAGAAAGCCCAACACCAACCCGAACACAATACCTAGTGGCAGACCATTGAAGAACAGAAACAAGATATGCCAAGGTGCAGGTGCCAATGCGAACAAAAGCAGGGACGCATGCGCTACACCGATCAACCCCATTAGTAGCCAAGCCCGTTGACCGCGACTGACTTCTGACACGATGCGAATCCCGATGATTTTGGAAATCAGGTACCCGATGACTTGGGCAGCCACCAAAACTGCTTTTTGGTCCCAATCCTCCCAGCCGTCGCTCGTGTACGATGCGGCCGTGAACGGCTTGCGGTACATGTACATGCAGAAGTAGGTGCCAAAAGCGGCGACAGCTGCCCAGACGTGCATACCAAGGGGATAGGTCGCGTATCGGTTCTGTCCAGCCATTGCGTCTCCTAGTCCTTCCGCCACAGCTCCGGCAACTGAGCTACCGATTCCAGAACAACATGGGCTCCTGCGGCCATGAATTCTTCCGAGATGGTGTTCACGCGTTGAAGGCGTTCCTCGGGTTCGAGCTTCGCCAAAACTTCGAGGGGCATGCCCAAGGCGTTGCCGGTGGCAGTAACGGCGGCGGTCAAGCAGCCGGCATGGAGTCCGGCTTCGATGCCGGCCACGGAATCATCGATCACCAGGATGTGCTGCATCGGGTACACGTTCAATGCTTCTGCGGCTCGATACAATTGCCAAGGTGCAGGCCTACCTGCCGCGACCTCGTCCGAACAAACCGTTACCTCCGGCCGATAACCTTGCTCTTCAGCCAGCGGTTCCACGATGTCCATCAGCGCTCGTGTGTAGCCAGTTGTCGAGCCAATCCGCATACCTTGCAATCGGCACCAAGCGATGGCCTCGACCACACCGGGGATCACTTGCGAATGGTGAGCGAGGATATTCTGCTGCAACGGTAGAAACGTCGTGTACAGATCCTCGACGTCTTCCTCGCGCGAGGGTCGTCCAAAGCGTACCTGCCATTGGCTTTGGATCCTCGGGACGGCCAGCATTGCGCGGATGTGATCCACCTTGGCCTTGCCCATCGGACCACGCGCCTCAGCTTCGGTAACTTCGATTCCGACCTGAAGAAAAATGTCGCGAAATACCTCTGCAGGAGCCATGCAACCATGGTCCACGGTCGTGCCAGCCCAGTCGAAAACAATGGCTCGGACATGGCCCAAGCGTCCGACGGCGTTTGCGGCCATTCGAGGCAAAGACAGTCGGTATTGTGGGGTCATTCGTTACCTGCTTCCCATCGATTCCATGCGCGTTCAGCAATTCCAAAGGACAACGTCATGCCGTTGCCACCGAGGCCGGTGCAAACATGCACCCTCGGTTCGGGCTCACGTTCAAACGCGATCCCCTCGGTGTATTTGGCGTAAATGCCGTGCCAACGCGCATCCATTTCCCATGTCCGGAGCAGGATAACCTTTTGGAGTTCGCGCAGAATCAACCCATCGATGACTTCCGAGTCAAATGGCTCGATGTCGGCACCATACTCATGTGAATCTCCCAACACGATCTGGCCTAGATGATTTTGTGATGCCATGACATGGATGCCGTAGCGATCGAGTTCAGGAAGTTCCGATTGGATGCGCTGCGTCAAAGCTGCGAGGGAGTCGCAGCTTTGGAAATTGGGATAATGCCTGAGCGTTAATCCGCTGGCTAAATGCGGCCCAATTCGCCAGCCATCCGGTTGCGAAACGGTGCGCATCATGTGCAGTTTGCACCGTCGAATCGGCTGCTCACGGTAAAGCTCGGGTCGCAACGTTACTAAGTCATCTCCTGAGCAAATGATCACCCGATCGACGGCATGTCGTCGTCCATCGCTGGTGGTCACGCAGCCCGTTTCCACCTTTACAGCGGCGGTAGAATATTGGAACGATGTCCCGTAAGCCTCATGCAGCCACGTCGGCATCGTGCGGATGGCAGACGTAGGATCCACGCAGCATTCGGTATCGCTCCACAGACCGCCCAGCAATCCCTCAGGGTTTGCCGCGGGCGATCGCTCTAAGACCTGGGTTCGATTGAGCAATGCCAGCGAGGGTGCTCGGCTGGATTGGCGTTGGCTCTCATAGAACTCTTGCAGCACACGCCATTCGTCATCCCGATGGGCCAGATGGATCGATCCACAGGGTTGAATCCATAGCTTTGCTTCACGACCGGCTCGTAACCAACGCTCGCGAGAAACACGTGCGACGTCCTGCACTTCATTCCGTTGACCAATGACCCAAACCATTCCGAAATTTCGAATCGATGCACCCTGGGCGCGGTCCGATCGCTCGAACACCAGGACTCGATGACCTCGCTCGGCTGCCGACCAAGCATGAGCGAGCCCGACAATCCCCGCGCCGATAACCGCGACCGTTTCTTTTTGCTTCTCGAATGCCATGCGGTTATGTTACGCCTCGGCCAACATGCCACAACCACACAGGCATCAAACTTCTTATCGCCCATGCACCAACCTAAATACTCCATGCACCAGCGCACCGAACTGCCGCAAACGGATTGCCCCATCCTATGAACGCGATCGCTAAGGATTCTAAGGCTGTTTTGTTCTTTGGACCCGATCGGCCGTGGGAACTCCGCACCATGCAAACGCCGGAACCCCAAGGGCATGAAATTCTCGTGAAGGTTCTGGCTTGTACACTGTGCGGCAGCGATTTGCACAGCATCGCAGGCAAACGCGCCGTGCATGTCCCTTGTGTCTTAGGACACGAGATCGTCGGTCAAATCGATGTCTTTGGACCGGAAGCTGCGCATTTGGATGCCAATGGTCAACCACTCCTTCTGGGCGACCGAGTGGTTTGGTCGGTCGTGGCATCCTGCGGCGCATGCTTTTATTGCCGGCGCGGATTGCCGCAGAAATGTGAACGGGGCTTTAAGTACGGGCATCAGGCTCATGAGAAAGGCCGGGGATGGTCTGGTGGTTTTGCCGAACACTGCACGCTGGTACGCGGTACGCATGTCGTACGATTGCCCGATTCGATCTCTTTGGCGGCGGCTTGTCCCCTTGGTTGCGCGACATCGACCATCGCGGCGGCTATGCGGCAACTGAACGTGCAATCAGGTGAGTCCGTACTGGTCATTGGGGCAGGTATGTTGGGTTTGACCGCGTGTGCCATGGCCCGGCAGGTCGGTGCACAACGCGTGGTTTGCCTCGAGCGATCCGAGCAACGCCGCGAGCTCGCGTTGCAGTTCGGCGCTACGCATGTCCTGGCTCCTGAGGATGAATCCGCAGTTTGTTCGGACAGCCACCAGCCCAATCACCAACCCAATCATAGTCATGATCCTGGGGTGGACGTTGCCATCGAATGCACGGGAAACAATTCCGCAACGGCGATGGCGCTGACACGTTTGCGCATGGGAGGCCGGATAGCATTGGTAGGTGCCGTATTCCCATCCGAGCCAGCATCGTTGGTTTGGGAGCGAATAGTACGCAGACAAATCACACTGATTGGAATTCACAACTACACGGTTCAGGATCTGGTGTCCGCGGTCGATTTCATGGAGCGGGCGCATCGAGACTACCCCTTCGCCTCGATCGTTGGTCCCTGGTTTTCTTTAGAGCGGTTTAGCGATGCGCTCGATGCGGCGCGGGATGCCAAGCATCTGCGTGTGGCCATCGCACCCAAGGGCGACCATTGACACTTGAGGCTTACCTCCCTAGGTCACGGCTTACTCGGCAAGCGCCGAGCTCATTCCGCCAACGTGATGCCTTCGATACCACGCAGAACATCGGCGACTCGGGCCCGGTCTTCGGGTCGAAAGCGATGGAAGGGGTCGGCCAGAAAATCGTCGCATACGCCGAGCAGCGACAGGCTGCATTTGGTTCCTTTAATGAACCTTGATGCGTACTTGCCAATGTCATAGATCCCTTGCAGTTGCTCAACACGCGATTGCAACATTTGCCAATGCGGGTCCTGGCTTCGGATTGCGTTGAATAGTTTAACAAACAGCGAAGGAATGATATTGGCTCCTCCCGCCACGCCACCATCCGCTCCGCGTTGCACCGCTTGAGCCATCATGGCCTCGGGTCCGATCAAGATGGACCAATCGGGCCGTAGTTGTTTCAGATCGAGCGCCCGTGTGAAATAATCAAAGTCGCCACTGCTGTCCTTGAGACCGACGATTTGCTGATGGCGACTCAAGTATTCGAGGGTTGGTAGCTCGAATGCGACTTTGGTCAAGCTCGGAATGTTGTAGAGCATGACGGGCAACGACAATTCCATAAGCAGTTCATCGACATAGTGCTTCAACTCCGTTTGACCTGCGGGGAAGTAATAGGGTGTCGAAAGAACCAGTGCATCCGCCCCGCAGTTCGAGGCATGTTTTGCCAGCCTCGCCGATTCCACGAAGGACGTGTCGGTAATCCCAACCAGGACGGGAACCCGGCTATCGACCAAACGAATAGTCTCGGCGATCATTTCGCGACGAAGCGCGTAGCTTAAGCTTGGTGCTTCGCCGGTCGTACCCAAAACAAAAATGCCGTGAACACCACCTGAGAGCACATGTTCGATAAGTCGCTCAAGACCGTTGTGATCGAGTTGATCACGAGCGGCCATCGGGGTAACGATCGGTGGAATCACTCCCTGAAATCGAACGCTCATACGCCTTGCCTTCACTCCAACCGACGCAGAAATCAAGATCCAGCAGAATGGATCGCAATGGATGCTCTAGATAACTACGGGTTTGCCGAGCGAACGGCGAACAGGAACCCACTGACCCACGTGCATCATGGCATGCGAGGTTAGCAAAACCATCATGTCACCGATGCGAGGGAACATCGTCCGCCAGCTTTCAGGGCTGGGTTGATCGAAGTCCTTTTCAGTCATTTGATCGAGGCTCGTAAAAATAGCTTCGTCCAATTTTTTCATCAGAGTTTCGTACTCAGCTTTGGTCAAGAAGTCTTTCGGTGAATCGCTGGCCGCCGATTCCTTGGAGTGCTTCTCATCAAAGCCGGCGGGTAACTCGGGAGCGGCACCGGGCGCGACCAAATTGAGAATGCGCGTGTTGCTACTGATGAGGTGGCCTAGCTGCCAGGCGATGTGGTGACATCCAGGCCCGGGACGTACCAGAAGTTCCGCATCGGATAGATCACCGAGGTAGCTGGATACGACCATGTTGGTCGTTTTGAGGGACTGCTTGAGGATTTCTTGAGCATTCATCGCATGGCCTTGGAAAGAAAAAGGGCAACTTCAATGCCTTACTGTTGTCAGCATTCGATACTTGAGTATATCGAAGACCGCCGGGTCCGCCTATGCATGCGGGCTAGGGGGAGTCCAGGTCGAATTCGGGTGCTGCAAAGAGACGCGTATCGGGTTGGACCTCGGTCAGGTCACCAGCCTTTACATGCATGAGCACTAAGGTTTTCTGCTTCTTCTGAACCGTGGAGGGGGTGATCTCAAGGTCGGTCATCTCTTGATCGGTCCATCCCAATGCGATCCATTCGCCGCGTTGCAATGGATAGCGCTGGGCGACGTCCAACAGAAGAGGTCCGAGGTAGACGTCATCGACAGGCGACTCGGTCCAGTTCATGCCATCCCTGGCTCGGATGATGTCTGGTTTCTTGAGGAGCGGGTTGGCATCCCATTCCGAGAACCAGCGATCATCTTCGTACATCAGAGCAACGGACGCTTCGACCGTTCGTCCAGGTTCGGCTGAGCCCAGCCAACCGCGCATCAACTCGCCTTCGTTGCTCAGTCCCAGAACTCCGATGTCACGGATCGGAATCCCGGTTTCGTTGGTCGCCTGTACATTGCCCGTTTGTGCATCGAGCGTCCAGGCGATGGGACCATCGAACGGGACCATTTCCTCCGACTGAATCATGCCGGTAGTGTTGGAGAGAACCGGAAGTCGTTGCAAGCCTGAGCCAAGTTGGTCGGCCAGCCAATAATCCAAAGTCGTTCGGTCCTTGATCGACTTCTGCACCATGTTCCGCGGCATCGGGACGACCAAGCCTTCCCGTTCCTTGTAAACGGCTTGGTAATTGGTTGACAGCGATGTGTAAAGGGCATGGAACGAAGACAGACATCCGCGCGGGTGCCCGTTGTGACATTCCAGAAAGCCGTAGGTGGTTTGGCTGCGCGAGAAGCCTATGTCCAATTGAACACTGCGTGCTACGACCACCGCGCCTATCAAAGCGATTATGGGCGCTGCCAACCATGCCAGTTCGACCCGTCCAATGAGTCGAAAAATCAACCAATTGACTGGTACCAGAATGACGAGGTATCCGATCAGCAGCCGGAGGATCGTTCGGACCTGTGGGACCGTGATGCCGGAGGACTCTCGCAAGCAGTCTGCGGCATGTTGCACGATGCGAGATTCGGGATTCCAGGCCCCCACACTCGTCGATTTGCCGGTAGGGAACTGGGCCGAAGCATCGCGCGATTGTTTGCCCCCTGTCTGGTCGTCTGAACGCATTGTCGAGAGATCCAAATCCCGAGCCCATAACCGAAGTCGTGTGCTGAGCAGCGGATTGCGTTCCGAACCACTGAAGCTGTCCGCGTACATCGTGCTCGCCTCCATTCCGACGGTAGGAGTACGATGCGGTTTGCGAAGGATGGCGTTGTGAATGAGCGAGCTGTACGAAGGCCATCGAAGGAACGCAGCGTCGGTCATAGGAAATGTGGTCATGACCACACGCCCTTGACCGAGCAGTCGTTCGGCAACCAATCCTTCGAGTCCAGAAATCCACTGGGAATCGGGCGTTAGTTGCCCGTCGAGGATCGAGATCTTGCGGTCGGCGACCAGAGGCGTCTTGGCACCACCTGCGACCCGCACCGTCCATCCGTCGTTGAGCAAACTTTCCAACGAGTCCGTCCACAACCCTTCGGACGTTTTCTGAAAAGGGATCCAATCGATGAGCTTCGAGTTATCCATGCCGCCAACGGCCTCTGGGCCATTGACGATGATCGTGCCTCCGAAAAACAGCCAATCCGACAATGCGTCTTGCTGATCAGGGGACATGGAACTGACGGGTAGATCATTGATAACCAAATGGGACATACCGGTCATCATTGCAAGTTGACTTGGGAATTGCGTTGCGAGTTCATCGTCGTTGATGTCGACAATACGATGTGGATTGATTCGATTCTCCTGCAGATCATCGGCACGTCTCCACACGATGCAGTCCAAACCACGCCAGAACGTATGTCGCGACAGATCTCGGCTGAGGACCACCAAGTTGTATTGGTAACCATCTAGCAACATGCTGGGGAACGATTCATCGTGGATCTGAGTTCCCAAATTACGCAATGTGTAGAGCGTTCGGATAGAAAGGTTCGGCTTGCTACCGAACGCATCGGACGTGCTTTCGGACACCGGTATCTCGGGGTAGAGCAACGTCATCTGAATCGCCTTTTCCTGTCCGACCGCCAGAGAGATATTGCGATTGAAGTCCAGTGTTACCGAATTGCTTTCGAAGGGGATCTGAAGTCCTTCGCGATCGGTGACGGAAAACGTCGCTGTCAGCGACTCATCGCTAAAGTTGGCCTTGAGTTTGTGTCGGACCTGGTACCAGTGCCCGGGCTTGATCGCAATGCCGGTTGTTTCGGTGGAGAATGGCAACGCCTTGAGTTCGTCGGCGACCAAGCGCTGTTTCTTTTTGCGGGCTTCTTCTTCCTTCGCATCCAGCTTGGCATTCGGATCGGGAGTCGAAGTGCAGCCTTTGCACCCAACCAATGGCACCATCAGTATCAGTAGCCAAACGAGTGCAGGAACGCTTCGCATGGAATGGACCTTGTCCGTTATCGAATATTCATTTGTCGGACATTCAACCGCGATCGCATTGCGGTTTGCCACATGGGAATTATCCGATGCACCAAATCGCGAACCGAATCAGCAACGCGACGATACCGAGGAAGCAAACGGTCCACAGGCCTGTCCTCCAGGCTTGCTGCAAAATCAAGTCGGTGCGTTCGTGTCGGGTCGCGGCCATGACCAGCGAAACCGCGGCCAGAACGGGCAATACCCAAAGTAAGTACTCAACCGAGATCGACATGACAGCCTTTTGCGAAATGCCTCGTGTGAACCCAACGCCAATCTGATTCTAGCAAACTCAGCGTGGTTCTGGGAGAACCACTCGCATGTCTACGACATCAGCCTGAAGCGTGCTTACTCGATAGTACTGGGCCGCGCACCGGTGCTGCGTAAGACTTCGGTCAGATCGACGCGCAATCCGTCGGCCCAAAGCCCTTCCAAGTCATAGAATTTGCGATTGTCGTCGTCGAATAGGTGGATGACAACTCCGCCGTAGTCAATGGCGATCCAATGGCTCTCGTCGTAGCCAGAAATGGACGAGCGAACCTCACCGCGTTTGCGAAGCTCGCGGTTGATTTCTTCCGCGATGGCATGCAATTGACGTCGACTAGTGCCGGTGGCGATAACGAAGCAATCAAAGATGCTCGTCTGCCGAGACAAATCGATCACGACGATATCTTGCCCCTTGTTTTCCGCGGCGATTTTCGCGGCGATCTTGGCGGACTCGATACTATCGGCAACCGTCTGAGGAGGAGTGACGCTCGTGACCGTATCGATATCGACCATGCTGATCCCAAGGGAGTGTTGCGGACAAAAATTCAAAAATGAGAAACGATCAGTCTGGGAGGGTTTTCCGCTTGTCACCTCCGAACCGATATCACTTGCCGTTATCTTAGCCACCCGGAGCCATTATGTCACGCGGCAAGCCGAACGAGAACGGTGTCATAATCCCTGGAAATGGACCCTTCGTCGGAAGTGAAGCGCTCCCGGAGGGACTGGAATGGCATAAACTAAGCCGGGTGACAGGCAGTTCGCAGCAGCGGTGCAAGGAATCGGAGGTACGGATTGTGCGGAGAAAACGGCCGGCTCAACGGGACTACATGGATCCTTCTGTGCCCCTTTGGCACCACAGCCCTTCCAGGACAACCTAGATTTTTGCACCATGGCAACAACCATCATGCATCCGAAAACCAGCCTCGACCGCGATTTGGTCTTCCAGCGCTGTCTGAACGTCGATTGCGAGGCGACCTACGGCGTCGAAGAAGTTCGTACACGGTGCGATTCGTGCGGAGATCTCCTGGACGTCGTCTATGATTGGGACCGTCTCCAGGTTCCAAAACGCATGTCCGATTTCGAAGCCATGTGGAGTCGCCGGTACGAACCCATGCGATTTAGTGGTGTCTGGCGTTTCCACGAACTATTGCCTTTTGCACCTTCCGATCGTTTGATCACGGTGGGCGAAGGACAGACGCTGTTGCAGCAAGCCAACAGCGTTGCGCGGTACGTTGGCGTGCGACCTGGACAATTGTATTTGCAGTACGAAGGCATGAATCCTTCGGGTTCGTTCAAAGACAACGGCATGTGCGCCGCATTCACGCATGCCCATATGATTGGTGCTCGGCGGGCTGCCTGCGCTTCAACCGGGAACACCAGCGCATCGCTGGCCATGTACTGCGCGGTGACGCAGCTAATGAAGGCAGTAATCTTCATCGGCACTGGCAAGATCTCTTACGGAAAACTGTCCCAGGCCCTCGAATACGGTGCGTTGACGGTCCAGATCGCGGGGGACTTTGACGACGCCATGGCACGTGTCCAAGAGGTTTCCAAACAGCTAGGTATTTACTTGGTGAACAGCGTCAACCCTTTCCGCTTGGAAGGCCAGAAAACGGTCATGTATCGCGTCCTTGAGGCCTTGCGGTGGGAAGTCCCCGACTGGATCGTCGTTCCCGGTGGGAATTTGGGAAATAGCAGTGCCTTCGGCAAGGCCTTTCTCGAGCTGCGTCAACTCGGTTTGATCGATCGCGTGCCGCGCCTGGCCGTCATCAACGCTGCGGGTGCCGATACCCTCGATGTCCTATACAACCAGCGGAATCTCAAGTGGTGCGGGGGACGTCCGCGCATGGAAATCGCCTGTTGGTACTACGATGAACTGGATCGTGGAAACGTCAAAGCGGACACGATCGCTAGCGCCATTGAAATCAATCGTCCCGTGAACCTCAAAAAGTGCTTGCGGGCCCTGGACGCTTGCGATGGCGTGGTCCGCAAGGTCAGCGATCAAGAGATTTTGGACGCCAAAGCACAGGTGGGAGCGGGCGGCATCGGATGCGAGCCCGCCAGCGCGGCGAGCGTTGCGGGCGCGAAGTTGCTGCGTCAGCAAGGGGTGATCGGAATGGACGATCGGGTCGTGTGCATCCTGACCGGGCATCAGCTCAAGGATCCCACGGCCACGGTGGCGTACCACACCACCGATCAAGAAAAATTCAACGAAGTGCTGGGCCAGCGTGGCGTGTCGAGGGCCTCGTACGCCAATCGAGCGATCGCGGTTCCCAATGAAATCGACGCGATTATCAAAGCCATCCAGCTCTACTCGTAAGGACTCGCCTTTAAGCGCTCTCTTTACGTTTCGACTGGGATTTGAACGGACGGATCTTTCCGTCGGCTGGATCCACGTCGATGGTGTAGAGGGTACCTTCTTCTTGTTCGGGCAAGTCGAACATGACGTCCAACATGATTTCCTCAACGATGCTTCGCAGACCGCGTGCACCAACGTTCTTGCTTTGGGCTTTTTCGGCCACGTAGCGCAGAGCGGCTTCGGTAAACTGCAGGTCGCAGTTTTCCATTCCAAAGAGGGCTTGGTACTGCTTGACGAGCGCGTTTTTGGGTTCTGTTAGGACCTTGATCAATCCTTCGACGTCCAACGGAGTGAGGGCGGTGACAACTGGGAGGCGACCAATCAACTCGGGGATCATTCCGAATTCGAGGATATCGTCGGAGTGGATTTGGTTGAGCAGTTTCGCCGAATCGGATTCTAGATGAACACCGGCTCCGGGTCCAAATCCCAACGATCGCTTGCCCAGTCGTTTGCTAATGATGTCCTCAACGCCGACAAACGTCCCACCGCAAATGAACAGGATATTGGTGGTGTCGAGCTGGATATACTGCTGCTCCGGATGCTTGCGTCCCCCTTGTGGAGGCACGTTGGCAACCGTGCCTTCGAGCATTTTCAACAGGGCTTGCTGAACCCCTTCGCCCGAAACGTCACGTGTGATCGACACGTTCTGACTGGTCTTGCCAATCTTGTCGATTTCATCGATGTACAAAATTCCTCGCTGTGCGGATTCGATATCGAAATCCGCAGCGTGCAGGAGTTTCAGCAACAAGTTCTCAACGTCCTCGCCCACGTAACCAGCTTCGGTCAGCGTGGTTGCATCACCGATGGCGAAAGGCACATTGAGCATTTTGGCCAGAGTGCGGGCCATCAGGGTCTTGCCGCTTCCGGTCGGACCGACGAGCAGGATGTTCGATTTTTCGATTTCGACTTCGCCACCCTCCCAGTCCGCACTCAATCGCTTGTAATGGTTGTGCACCGCGACGGCCAAAGCGCGTTTGGTCGGGATCTGTCCGATGACGTATTGATCGAGGTGTTCGACAATCTCACGTGGAGCCGGGATTTCGTTGAACAACTTTTTGCTCGGACCGCGACGGCGTTGTTCTTGGTCGAGTATTGATTGGCACAATTCGATGCATTCACCGCAGATGTACACATCCCCAGGTCCTTCGACGAGCGGACCGACATCGCGATAACTCTTGCGGCAGAAAGAACAAAAAGCGTTCTTTTTTGTTGTGCTACCATTGCCGCCTCGACGGCCAGCCATGACATCCTTACCTGAAGGCATTCTCGACTCCTTGCTATGGACACCCAAGAACACTCGCGATGGATCGCGAAGCGGGCCTGGGTCTGTGGTTCACGTGTTGGATGCTCGATCGTCAGCAGCCAGTGTCTGGGACATCCTTATATGGATGTTCCAAACCTTGGTGGCAAACCGGGCGTCCGTGACCACAGTTTCGAGCCGATGGGTTCAGTTGCATGTTCGCACACGGCGAATGCGGCCTCCCAGGCCGATGAGATTCGTCAACACTTCCGATCGAGTATATCACATGTCTTTCGATGGGTCAGCATCGATTTCTGGTGACGGCTCATTCGTCGTTGTGGACGAAGTGGTTGCGTCACCGAGCGTCGTTTTTTTGACACCGGATAGCAACAGCTTAATCTTTCGGAATTCTTGATCGTCGATGTCACCCTCACTGCGCATTTCTTCGAAATTCTTCCGAAGCAAATCGTCAACTTGCTGGTTGTCCGTGTTGGAATCGCGCAACTTTGACAGAACATACAGAGCCAAAGTAACGACCACTAAAACACTCACAACACCGAATACGACTTGGACAATCGAGTCCGAGAAGAATGCCGAGAGGGAGGACCAAGGATCAAATGCGGAGTTCATTCGTCGAGCAATGGGCTGAGGAACGGAAAGGTGAGGACCACGTTTCCAGTTTAACCGAATTGCCTCAAGAGTCATTCTCGATTTCGCACGTGGCAATGGTATGCGTGTCCACTTGGATTGGACCACTGGCTAAGACGGAAAAAAGGCAGAAAAAGTCCAAGTGCCTGATGGATGAGACTTTGCGAAAGATACGCAAAACGGAGATGGGCGACGCAAGCTGCGCGTCACGGAATTCAGAAGTCGGCGCGAAGCCAGGGCCGATCGGTCGTCACGCGTAGCCGATCGGTCGTCACGGGTATTTGTCCCGCAGGCACTTCCCCCGCGGGCACTTCCCAACTGGAGACCCAGCCCAGTTGGGAAGTGCTTCACTTTGGAGGATCATGCCCCAAAAAACCGGGACCTTGCCGGTTGCCGACCGAATAACGAGGATTCGGCGGCGATAACACTGCGGCGATGACACTGCGGCGATGACACTGCGGCGAGAAAACGACACCGCAAAATTCACTGGCAGAAATTACGCGAGTCCGAGACGCTCTTTGGGGTCCTTCAACCCGTGCTGAAGTCGCGCCAAGGCTTCGGTTTCGATTTGCCGCACGCGCTCGCGTGTTAAACCCAACTCCGCCCCGATCTCCTTCAGCGTATGCGGCGGGGTGTCCCCAAGCCCAAAACGCATTTTGAGAACCGTCGATTCCCGCGCGTCGAGCATGCTGAGCAACTCCAACGCGGTCGTCATGACGTCATGATCCAGGAGTTCCTCATCGGGACTCTTGAGCCGTTCGTCCATAACCATTTCGCCCAACGACCAGCCCTGATCGGACTGATCACTTTGCGGGGTCGCGTTGTAGATCTGGATGGCTTTCTTAATGATCGGAAGCTTTTTCTTCGGCAGTCCCAGGATCCGCGCAATTTCTTCCTGCGTTGGCATCCGACCCAGCTCATCGTTCAATCGGGCCGTAGCCCGACGCCACTTGCTGAGCAGCTCGACCATGTAGGCCGGTATCCGAATCGTTTTGGCAGAATTGATCAACGAGCGCTTGATCGACTGCTTGATCCAGTAACTGGCATAGGTACTGAATCGCGTGCCCATATCGGGATCGAAACCTTCGACAGCGCGGAGCAGTCCCAGGTTACCTTCCTCGATTAAGTCCTGCAGGGCGAGCCCTTTACCGACGTAGCTCCGCGAGATGTTGACCACCAGGCGAAGGTTCGCACGGACCATACGGTCTCGGGCTTGCACATCCCCTTTCGCGATCAGCCGGGCCAGCATCTGCTCGTCTTCGGCGGTCAGCAGTTTGGTTTCATTGATCTCCCGCAGATACGTTTCCAAAGGGGATTGCAACTGGTCGCTATCCTTGCGACGTCGACGATCAGAAATCAAATGGACTTCGTCGTCGTGTGGATCCTCCACGTTATCGAGAAGCGGTCGAGGTTGAACCATCGATGGTACTTTCTCACGTGCGATCGGGAAGGTAAAAAGAAATTGACGCAATCCAGGGTCCAACGTTCGACGTCGAGAACGATCGAAACCGATCGGCGGCGAAAAGGGAGCCTGGGACACCGATGGATCGGCGTCAATTGAATGCATTTCCGAGTAAATCTCCCTCGGACCCGCCTGTAGCGGCTGTGCGGAGTACGCAAAGCTCTGTCCGACAAAGAGTTTTGTCTTACAATCGCTACGACAAGTTTGGAGCGTACAACACGATCCTCGCGAACTACCGTCCTCGCGAACTAACGTCTTCCCCTTTTTGGAACCCCTCGCAGTAGCCATGCTCATCCCGGAAGTTGCTCGCTCGCTCACTCAATCCGATTCCACTTCATCCGACTCCACTGCGGCTTGGGTCGGTCCATCGCCATGGCATGCCCTGGCCGATCGAGTTCTGGCAGGTGAATCGCTCGATCGCACCGAAGCATTGTCGGTACTCACGTCCTCGGATGATGCGCTGATGGAAGTGCTCTCCGCCGCCTCGCGTATTCGCAGGCATTACTTCGGGAAGACCGTGCAGCTTTACTTCCTAATGAATGCCAAGAGCGGGCTATGTCCTGAAGATTGCAGTTACTGCAGCCAATCGAAGGTCTCCGACGCACCGATCCCCAAGTACACGATTTTGAGCCGGGATAAATTGCTCGACGGAGCGCGCATTGCCGCCCAACGGCAAAGCAAAACCTACTGCATCGTGATCAGCGGCCGCGCCCCCAACGAACGGGAGATCAAGGCGATTGAGACGATTGTGCCGGAAATCAAACAGCAGTACGGACTAAATATTTGTGCGTGCCTAGGACTGCTGACGGAGGAACAGGCCATGCGGCTGGCAGCCGCCGGAGTGGACAAGGTCAATCACAATCTGAACACCAGTCGAGAGTACTACGAGCAGATTTGCACCACACACACCTTCGATGATCGACTGGAAACGCTGCGCAATGTCCGCAAAGCGGGCTTGCAGCTGTGTAGCGGTGGTATCATCGGCATGGGTGAAAAGCCGGAAGACATCGTCGACATGGCATTCTCCCTGCGCGAGCTGTCGGTCGAATCGATTCCTTTGAATTTTCTGCATGCCATCGATGGAACGCCGATGGAACAAAAGGAGTATTTGACCCCCCGCGATTGCCTTCGGGCGCTGGCCATGTTCCGATTCGTCAATCCGTCGAGCGAACTGCGGATTGCCGGTGGCCGCGAGCGACACCTTCGATCTCTGCAGCCACTTGGGCTGTTGGTTGCCAACAGTGTCTTTGTTGGCGATTACTTGACCACCGAAGGTCAAGCACCTAGCGACGATTACCGCATGATCGAAGACCTCGGCTTCGAGGTTACGGGACAAGCCATGGTGCCCGAGTGAGCCTCTCCAAGAATACACTTCTCTTCCTAAATACAACGAAAGATTCGAAACGATGGCGAAACTAACAGTGGACGGAATCGGTGAGTTCGAGGTGCCGGACGGCAAGCGCTTGATTGCCGCGCTCCGTGAAGAAGCCGGTACCGATCAGCTGCATGCTTGCGGTGGCAAGGCTCGATGCACCACATGCCGCGTGGAGTTCTCTGCCGGCGAACCCGATCGCATGACCGTTGCGGAAAAGTCGATTTTGGCAGCTCGCGAAGCCCATGGGGTACGATTGAGTTGCCAGATCGCTTGCGATCATGACATGTCGATTCGAATGATCAGTCGATTGGAAGGCAGCGGTCGCAAGGACTGCGGCTCGCCCTACGCTGAGACCATCGAACCGACGCCGGTTGAATGGGTAACCAAGTAGGGATCGCGGAGTGATGGCACATGCTCCTGGTTGATAATCCCGTCCTGCAACGCGAACTGCTGACGAACCTACGCGCCCCGCGGGCGTTCGTGCTGATGCTGGTCTATCAAGTCGCGTTGGCGGCTGTGGTTCTGATCGCTTATCCGCGGGATGTCAAAATCGACCTCAGTCGGGAGTCGGCGTCGGCACAACGCTTGGTGGACTTCTTCTTTGTCGGCCAGTTCGCGATCGCGTCGCTGATGGCGCCCAGCTTCACCGCGGGCTCAATTTCGGGCGAGAAGGAACGCAAAACGTATGAGATGCTGCTGGCCAGTCCGTTATTGCCATCGATGATCGTGTCCGGCAAATTGATTGCCGCACTGGCGCACTTGGTGATCCTGATCTTAGGTTCGCTACCGATCATCATGCTCTGCTTGCCACTCGGGGGCGTTTCGATTTACGAATTGCTGGCTGCGTACCTGGGATTGATCTTCTCCATTTTTCTTTTCGGCTCCATCAGTGTCTTCTGCTCGAGCTATTTCAAGCGAACGTCGTCGTCGTTGGTCGTCAGCTACGTTTTGATCCTTCCGATTTTGCTCCTGGGCGTGTTCTCTTGGCTCGGGCTCTCTACCCGCGGCGACCTTCGATTGCTGATGACCGTTACCGTAGTCCCGTTTTTTTGCACAACGATCGGGCTAGTGCTGCTGACCGTCACAGGTCGCCGATTGCTGTACCCTCCGGACATCGGTTCTCAAGGCAGCGAGGTTGTCGATTTGGATCGCGAGCAGCGGGAGGCTGTGGGTCTGGTTATTCGACGCGACCAATTCCCTGACAACCTGTTTGCACCACCGCGCCGCAAAACATTGATGGACGATGCGGCCAATCCCGTTTACGACAAGGAGATGCATGCGGAGCTGTTTAGTCAAGGAACGTTGATGCTGCGGTTGGTGATACAACTGAGCATGGTGTTGGCCATCCCACTGATGGCGATTTTGTTGTTCTTGTTTCCCAACCTCGCGTCTTACTATGTTGGGTATGTTTTGGTTTTTAATATCTTGACCGCCCCGGTATTCACAGCTGGCAGCATTACGGGCGAACGCGAACGGCAAACGTTGGACTTGTTGTTGACCACGACGGTATCCTCCTGGCAAATCCTATGGGGCAAATTGGTCTCCGGTTTTCGAGTGTCGTTTGTGTTGACCGCTTTCTTGATGTTTCCAATGGTGTTGGCGTGCATCAATCCGGAATTGTCGCGCAACTGGCAAGCCATGTTGGCTTTCTTCGGTATTTGCATCGTTGCTGCCGTCTTCAATTCCGTGCTATCGCTTTTCGTTTCGACGTTGGTTCGCCGTACCAGCGTCGCTTTGATGACGTGCTACACCACCCTACTCGTACTTTATTGCCTTCCCCTGGCAATCTATTTTTTGGTGTGGAACTTTTCTCCACCGGATGCCGAGGTCGAAGGGTTACGGTTTTTCGGAATTACCAGTCCGTTGATGGCCGCTGATAGTGTGCCGATGACCTCGGTTCAATCCGGAACATCAACCGCGAGGGCCAAGATCGGTTCTTGGCCATTGGTTGGCTCTTATTTCCTTGTCACCATCGCTTCCACGGGAATTCTGCTGGGGATCACGACCCTGCTCTTCCGAAGCCGATGGCGACTCACCGGTCGAGGATGATGGCAATGCGATTCCCTCCCTTTCGTGGTTTTGGTACTTCCGATGCCGTCAAGCAATTGTCGCAATGGATCAATCAACCCATGCTCACACAAGCGTTTAAGGATGCCGCTAGCAAGTTAGGCATCAAGGAAGTGCCCCAGCTATCGAGTCTGCAGGAACTGCTGCGGCAGGCCGGTGCATGGGTTGAATCGGCGGTCGAGCCGTGGACCGGATCCAACGCGTCGCGCTGGTCAGCCGGCATCAACGCAACCGGAGAATGGTTCAGCAATCGTTGGACAGCTCCTAGGTTGCCCGCCGAAGTCGTTTCCCTCTCGGGTTTGGTCCAAACCAGCTTTACCGAAGACGGTGGGATCGAAGCCCAGCTCAAACATGCCATGATCGGCGCGACCGGAGCCGCCGATGTCTTCGTGGCTCCGAATCTAGCATCTGCCTTGCACTTAGTGAGTCAGGCTTTGCATCGATCAGGACGCGTCAAAGAAATCGTTCTTCCACGCGTGGCGTGCATTCGTGTTCCCTCGGGGGCCGGCATGGGTGGCGTGCACGTTCACTCGATCCTCGAGTCGTCCGGCACGCCGATCCGAGAAATCGGAACGAGTACGGACTGCATGGCCAGCGATTATCAAAGGGCCTTGAGCGAATCGCAACAATTGCTCTTGGTCACCTCCCCCCATACACCCCAGGATGAGTGCTCGGCGGGAATCGCCCAGGCTCGGAACAATAACGCCTTGGTCTGTGAACTGGCCATGGACGGTTGCATCCATGACCTCGACACGCTCGGCATCCCGTCGATGGCCCTCAGTCGGCGTTGGGACGAAGGAGCCGATCTGGTGATCGTGCCTGGACAATGTTTTTTGTCGGGTCCGGAATGTGGCATCATCCTCGGAAAACTCGACGCGGTGGCTCCCATTCGCGCATTGGCAGAGCTCGATGGATTGCAAGCCGACCGGTTGACACATCTCTTGCTCGCCGAGGTAGTGCGCAGCACACTGTCGCGCGAGGGTTGGTTGAAGTCACCGATCGGAACAGCGCTTTCGACCTCCCTCGAAAATCTTGAGAACCGTGCGCGCCGCATCGCGGTCCAATGCGCCGGAACTCCTGGTATCGATCGGGTCGAAGTTGTGACGCAAGACTGTGGCTTGGGGTCAGGAGTCTGGCAGTCCAAACGAATCGCCAGCGCGGTACTCAAGGTGTTTCCGAGTGAAGGCTCGCCATCCCGATTGGCCGACCGCTTGAAAAAACACGAACCACCCGTTTGGTGCAATGTGCTTTCGGGGCATGTTGAAATCGTTCTGCGCACGATTGATCCAGCCGACGATCACTTGGTCGTCCAAGCCTTGAGGGCTCCGGTTCAACCCGCCGAAGACTCGCCCGAAGCTCAAACCGTTGCGCCTGAATAAGTTCGCCGTTTACGCATGATCCGCATGCACATGTTCATCCAAGAGAATCGATTGAGGAGTCGCCGTTGAAAGCTGCTGGGGAAATCAAGTCATGGATTCGTCTCAGTCCCAACGATCATTGCATCGTCGCGCTCCGTCGGTTGGCTGCTGGGGAAACGATCGAACTTCAGGACGGTAGCCCGCCGCTCTTGATCCGACAAGATATTCCGCCGGGGCATAAACTGGCGACTGCCGATTTGGGTGCTGGTCGCGAAGTTTTCAAGTACGGGTGGCCAATCGGAGTTGCCACCGCGCCCATCGGACGAGGGGATTGGATCCACGATCACAATCTTCAATGCGAACACACGTTGGATTACGAAGGATTGGCCTCACAGACGCCCCATCCGCTGCCTGCCCTAAACGGTAAAACATTCGAAGGCTTCTTGAGGCCAAACGGTAGCGTTGGAACGCGAAATTACATCGCAGTGATTTCCACCGTGAACTGCTCGGCGGGTGTGTCCGGCGCTGTCGCTCGTCATTTCGATGAGCAATTATTGAAGGCGTTTCCCAATGTCGATGGGGTAGTCGCCTTCAAGCATGATAGTGGTTGTGGGATGGCTTATGAGGGGATCAAGCATCGTACATTGAGCCGCGTGTTGGGTGGGATTGCACGGCATCCAAACATTGCCGCTTATGTGCTGATCGGCTTGGGTTGCGAACAAAACACGCTGGGCAATCTTCAAAAGAATCAAAAGTTGTTTCAGCTCAACGGCATTCAGACCCGTGGGAGTACTGGCCAAGCGCAAGCGGTCCCTGTGCTCTCGATTCAGGATAGCGGCGGGACTCAGGCCACCATCCGGCGAGGCATTGAATTGGTGCGCGAATTGTTGCCTCAGGTCGATGCCCTTCGCCGCGCGACGGTACCGGCCAGCGCTCTGGTTCTGGCCACCAAATGCGGTGGATCCGATGGCTATTCAGGGATCACCGCCAATCCCGCCCTAGGAATCGCTTCGGATTTAGTCGTGCGTTGTGGCGGGACATCGATTCTTTCAGAGACGACGGAACTCTATGGCGCCGAACAGCTCTTCACCAAGCGCGCACAAACCGAAGCAGTGGCTCGGCAATTGCTCGACAAACTGCAGTGGTGGAAAGACTACACGGCCTATTATCACGAGAACATCGATCACAATCCATCGATTGGAAACAAAGCCGGCGGCTTAACAACCATCGTTGAAAAGTCCCTAGGCGCTGCGAGCAAAGGGGGATCGACTGCACTTCAAGGTTTCTACGAATACGCGGAACCCGTCTCACATCGCGGCTTGGTGATCATGGACGCCCCTGGCTTCGATCCCGTATGCGTTACGGGCATGGTCGCTAGCGGCGCCAATGTGGTGGTCTTTACAACGGGCCGCGGTAGTTGCTTCGGCTGCAAACCGGTTCCGAGTATCAAGGTGGCAACCAATACGTCACTGTTCGAACGCATGAACGATGATATGGATTTGAACATGGGGACCATTCTCGAGGAGGAAACAATCGAGCAAGCCGGGGCACGCATGTTGGATGCAATCTTAGCGACCGCCAGTGGTGAAAAAACGAAGAGCGAACAGCTTGGCTATGGCGACGATGAGTTCACTCCTTGGTCGATCGGACCGACGCTTTGAGTTGGGATCGACCCGTTTAGTAGCGATGAACCCGACCCGTTGAGAATCGATGTACCCGAGACGACACATGGCTGAACACGAAGAACCCAACGCTCGATACTCCACTGCGACTGTAAAGCAACTGCAGCAAACGGTGGACGCTTTTTGCGAGGCCAGGAATTGGGCCCGCTTCCATACCCCGAAAAACCTAGCCATGTCGATCGCCATCGAGGCGGCCGAGATCATGGAATTGTTTCAGTGGAGCGCCAGCGACGAAGTCGTGGGACCTGTCGCGAACGATTCGCCGGTGGCCGAGGAAATGGCCGATGTACTGGCATACCTGTTGCGATTGGCGAGTGTTTTGGAGGTCGATTTAGAGGCCGCGCTCGTTGCAAAAATGACCAAGAATGCGATCAAATATCCTGCCGATAAGCACTACGAATTCCCATCGCGGGCCGGCAGCGTCAGGTCTGATTAGCGGGGGCTTCCGGCAGGACTCAGGAAATGCCCTTTGCGAGCTGCTAGAATAAGTGAAGCAATATTGCAGCCTCGACAGTTTCCTTATCCATTGACTCATTTCCATTTCGTCCTTTTTCCCAATTGAGTTCTCCCCATGTGCGATCAAGATCATTTTGAAGAAGACGTCAAGAAATACTCACGCCGGGACTTGGGTATCCTGGTCTCCGCCGGTATCGGGGCTGCGATGCTACTACCTCGCTCCGCCCATGCTGCCGAAGTTACAGAGACTGAGGTAGAGATCTCAACTCCCGACGGTACCTGCGACGCTTACTTTGTTACTCCAGCCAGCGGCGCCCATGCAGCAGTGTTGGTTTGGCCCGACATCTTTGGCCTGCGACCTGCCTTCCGTCAGATGGGCAAACGCCTTGCCGAATCGGGCTACAGCGTTCTGGTTGTGAATCCCTTCTACCGTTCCAAGAAGGCGCCTGTTGCACTCGATGCGACCAGCACTCCGATCCAAGAAGTATTTCCATTCGCGCGGGAGCTGAATCCACAGACCCATACGACCGACGCAAAAGCTTTCATCACATGGTTGGACGCGCAACCCCAGGTCGACACAAAGAAGAAGATCGGGAGCATCGGCTATTGCATGGGGGGCCCGATGGTCCTGCGGACGGCTGCCACAGTTCCAGACCGTGTAGGCGCTGCCGGTACGTTCCATGGTGGTGGATTGGTAACCAAGAACGAAGATAGCCCGCATCTGCTCATCCCCAAGATGAACGCCCAATTCCTGATTGCCATCGCCGAAAACGATGATCAACGTGAGCCCGAAGCGAAAACCGTGCTCAAAGAAGCCTTTGCGACGTCCAAGCAGCCAGCCGAAATCGAGGTGTATGCCGCCGGTCACGGTTGGTGCCCCCCCGATACGCGCGTCTACAACGAAGCCCTATCCGAGAAGGCTTGGTCTCGTCTGCTCGTATTGTTCGAGAAGGCGCTGGCCTAATCGTCCCATAACCACCTACTCTACCCCCAACAGCTCTCCCCCCCACCTACACGCCCCCCCACCCGCACTCCCCCCTCCTGCGCGAACGTCGAATGGACTTTCTAAGACAACCTAATTCAGCGTCCTTTCTTTGCAGGCTTTCGATCGCCACGGCTGCTTGGATCACACTCGCGATCCAGGTCAGCGCGGATGAAAATGCTGAGTTCGCAAAGTGGGGGGCGTCCTACGAAGAAAAGGTTTTGCCGGTTGTCCGTGCCAAGTGCCTTGAGTGCCACAGTGGTGAGAATCCCGATGGCGAGTTTGATTTTTCGAAGTACCCGGATGGCGCCACAGCCGTTGGAGCCGGTGACGCTTGGGAACGCGTGGCCAAACGGGTGAGGCTCAATGAAATGCCTCCGCCGGGCAGCCCAGGTTTGAGCGATCCCGAGAAAGCCGCATTCCATCGTTGGGTCGATGCACGCCCCAATCAAGACCTCTGCCATCAACTGGCCTCGGACGAGACACAGAGTTGGTACCGCGGTCACGTCATGAGTCGGCGATTGTCTCGGTACGAATACGCCAACGCCGTCCGTGACTTGATGGGTTTCGAGGTCCCCGACGACCTTCTTCCACCCTCCGATGGATCCGGTGGACTGGGCTTCGACACCGTCGGAGATGCGTTGTTTACCTCGCCCATACATCTAGAAGCGTATATACGGGTCGCGGCGGCCAGCGTTGCCCATTGCATCCCGAAGCAAGGCTCCGTGGCGATCGATTTGCAGAGCGTCAATCAAGAACTGACTGCGCGCGGGGCTGCGTTGCGTTGGAGCCTCGTGACTCCCGCGGATGGTGAACCACTTGAAATGGCCGAACGCCGCGCTGCGGAACAGACACTCCAGGCATTTGCACGTCTCGCATGGCGCCGCCCGATCGCTTCGGATGAGGTTCAACGCTTGATGGTTCTGTACGAGAACCGACGTCAAAAAGCTGAGACGTATCCACAATCGGTTGGGCACGCGTTGATGGCAATTCTTGTTTCGCCTCATTTTCTTTTCTTGGCCGAACCCGAACCTGAAACAGCAGGTGTTCAAGCATTGACGCAGCATCAACTCGCGACACGCATGGCATTGCTCGTGTGGTCCTCCATCCCAGATGAGGAACTACTAACGCTAGCCGATGCGAAGGAGTTACTGCAACCGGGAGTCCTCCAAGTCCAATTGCACAGGATGCTCCAGGACGATCGGGCCCGATCGCTGGGCGAAAACTTTGGTTTGCAATGGTTGGGGCTGCGCGATTGGCGATCGATGCAACCCGATCGCGATGTCTTTCCCGATTACGATCCTGAACTTGCGCACGACGCCATCGAGGAAACGATCCGGACCATCGCATCGATTTTCCGCGAAGGTCGTCCGCTGACCGAATTGCTGGACTCGGAAACCATGTGGGTCAATCCGAGATTGGCTCGCCACTATGAGTTGGATCAGAGCTTATTGGATGCCGGGCAATTCAAGAGCGAGCAATCGGAGGGAGTCGGACTGAGCGATTGGGCGCGTGTCCCCAGCGCTGGCTCGAATCGAGGGGGAATATTGACCATGGCCAGCGTGCTCATGAAAGCCTCCTATCCGCGTCGTACCAGTCCCGTCCTCCGCGGGCGTTGGATTCTCGAAGATATCCTTGGAGCCAAGGTACCACCGCCGCCGCCCAATGTTCCGGCCTTGGAAGATTCACTTGAAGTACAAAAAGTCACCACCCTCCGGGCTCGTTTAGAAATCCATCGTACCCAGCCTGAGTGCGCCTCGTGCCATCAACGCATGGATACCCTAGGCTTTGCCCTAGAGAACTTCGACGCCATCGGTCGATGGAGAGCCGAAGAAGAAGGTTTGCCCATCGATGCGACGGGTACACTGCCCTCGGGTGAATCATTTTCCGGTCCCGAGGAACTCAAACGAATCCTGCTCCAACGCCGCGACGAATTTCAACAGCATGCGGTCCGCAAGTTGGTAGGTTTCGCATTGGGCCGCGACCTGAATAAATTCGACCAGTGTGTCATCGACGCATCGCTCAAACGATTGAATGAAGAGCATCGGGCGGATGTGATTCTCGAGGAAATACTCTTGTCCTATCCGTTTCAAAACCGCTACTACAATCCGGCCAAAGGCGCACCATGAATCGATCGAAACACCACGCGTCGCATCCTCGCCGTCGATTTTTAAAAGGTGCAGGTCTGTCGCTGGCCTTGCCGTTGCTACCTTCGCTGATGCGGACTTCCGTTTTGGCTGCATCGAGCCCAACGCCTTCTCCGATCCGCACGGCCTTTATCTATTTCCCTAATGGCGTTTGGGAGAAAGCCTGGGTACCGGAAGCTACCGGGACTGACTATCAATTAAGCCCATCGCTAGAACCGCTTGCTTCGGTTCGCGACGACGTGCTTGTACTTTCCGGTTTGGATAAAAAGAATAGCCATGGAGGGGATGGTCATTATGCGAAGACTGCTAACTTCCTGACAGGCATGCCTGTAACCAAGACGACGGGCAAGGATGTAAGCAGCGGTGGCATTTCGATAGATCAACTCATTGCCCAGAAATTTCGAGGGCAAACGCCGCTGCCATCACTCGAACTGGGAACCGAGCCCGTTATCAGTGGGATCGACAGCAACGTCGGATACACGCGTCTCTATGGATCGAATATTTCATGGCAATCGGCAAATCGACCCGTTGCCAAAGAAATCAATCCGCGACTTGTTTACGAACGGATGTACGGATCGCGAGCCGGCGTTGTGGATTCATCTTCTGAGTCGTACCGAAATCTGCTCGACTACGTTCTTGAAGACGCACGCAGTTTGAGAAATAAACTCGGTCGTGACGATCAGTTCAAGATGGATGAGTATCTCGATTCGGTTCGAGGCGTGGAGCAGCGCGTCGAATTTGCAACCAAACATTCAGTGGATCGCGAGCAGGCTCGACTCAACGACCAGGACTGGCTTCTAACGCAGCCGGGCACACCCTCCGAATTTCGCGAGCACATCACCACCATGCTCGACCTCATGGTGTTGGCCTTCCGATCCGATTCGACACGCGTCTGTTCCTTGATGTTTGCCAACGACGTATCAGGACGGAATTTCTCTTTCTTGGAGGGAGTTCACGGCAGTCACCACGAATTGTCACACCATGAAAACAATGATGCCAAGATTGCACAGTACCAGCGCATCAACCGTTGGCATGTCGAGCAGTTCGCACGCTTTTTAGAAAAGCTCAAAGCGATTCCCGAAGGGAATGGGACGCTGCTCGATAACAGCATGATCGTCTTTGGTTCCAGTATGTCCGACGGAAATCGACATGATCCCGATAACCTTCCGATTCTGGTCGGAGGGCGTGGGGGTGGTCATTTGATGACCGGTCAGCATGTGGCTGTCGAGGGCATGGTGCCATTGTGCAATTTATATCTCACCATGCTTCAAAAGCTCCAATTCAACGAAGATTCCTTCGGCGACAGCACCGGAATTCTCCCTGGCATCTAAGTGTGTAGCACTATTTTTCGAGTCCTACAATGCAGTGAACGGATCGTTGCAATTGCCGCGCAAACTTACAAAATCGAGAATTCGACCGCGCAGACCGGCCTGTTTTCTCAAAAAAACTGAAGAAAATGTGAAGTTGTAAAAGTGAACTGGCCCAGAGTCATTTGTAAAAAGGTATTGATTGAATTAAACTTCGGGATCAGCCCGTCCACTTTAAATGGTTTCACTAAGGAGAAGTACATTGAAAAAAGGCACCAAGAAATCCGGTAGCTTGTCGCAAAAAATTCGCGAATACGCGGAAGCCAACCCCGGTTTGGGACCTACTCAGATCGCTAAAGATCTGATTGCACAAGGACACAAAGCATACCCAGCGTTGGTCAGTCAAGCGTTGCGCGGTAGCCCGGCCAAGGGTAAGAAGCCGGCCAAGCGAGGACGAAAGCCCGGTTCAGTCGCGAAGAAGGTTGCACCCGCTGCAGACCTAAATCTGACCTCGATCAAAGCTGCGTCGGACTTCGTCAAGTCCACGGGCTCGGCCGAACAAGCCATCGAGTCGATTCGCGCGTACCAAAAACTGTCGGCGATGTTTCAGTAAGTCGCGACGCAACCGTTGCTGATTTGCATGTAGGGGCGCTCTCGCCCGTATGTGCCCTGACCGATCCGGCGGTCTGTTGAAAAACTGGGACGGGACGGCGAATGCCGTCCCGTCATCAGTATCTTGCTCCGCTCCCCGCCCCCTGCCTAGTTTCTACAGGCACTCTAAATCTCGCAGCCTGTGCAACCCGATTCTTTGCACCTAATCGTCATTTTTCAACAAGATTGCTGAATGGCCTTTGGCGTTTCAGTCGATAACCTCTTCGGAGCGCGTTGTCGAATGGATTCGTTGCGATTTGGGAGGATAGGTTGATGCCGACGTGTTGGTTTCACGCGGTGGGTTCCCTGATTCCCGCCTGTCTCGGACTGCTGTTGGTCTCGGTTAGCGATGGGTTTGCCCAACAAAGCCGGGTGACCTTGAACACGGACTCGGTGGGTTCCAGGAACGTACCCTCAGTCCTTCATTTGGCGCCGCTTCCCGAGGAAACAGAATCACCGGTCATTACCGCCTTGACCATCTCCGCTTCCGGCGATTGGTTGGCGGCGGCAGGTGACGATCATGCCATTCGACTCATCCGCTTGAGCTCACCCACGGAAACGCAAACCCTGCTCGGGCATCGGGACTGGGTCAAGGCGTTGGCATTTTCGCCCGACGGCACCAAGCTCGCATCGTGCGGGCATGATGGATCACTTCGGATCTGGGAGGTGCCTACCCTTGGCGACTCAGCCAGAGAAGTCGCCCAACCGACGGCAGTCCAGAATACGGCAGTCCAGAATACGTCAGTCCAGAATACGGTTGTCGAGCATACGGTAGAGCATACGGTCGAGCATACGGTAGGACATGCATTGTTCGCCCTGGCCTTTGCTGGCAACGGTGAGGTGTGGACGGCTGGCTTTGACGCAGCCATTTACCGGCTTCAAATTGATAGCAATCAGTTCGGCATGCATCATCGCAGCGACTGCCGAGATATCCGTAGTTTGGATTGCACTCGAGATGGCCGCACCCTGGCGTACGCGGGCCGTGACGGCATCGTACGGTGGATGTCGATCGAGCCGAGCACGGAATCGGACAGCGACTCGAACAACGTGCCCGTTGAGGGACGCATCCCCTCGCTGTCTCCGAACTTGCATTTCTCCCGCATCCAATCCATCCGATTTTCGCTGGATGGTGGAAGCGTCTTGAGTGTGGGCGAGGACCGACGATTGGTGGTTTTCGATCTGGCGACAAAAACGATTCGTACGCAGATGGACATCAATGCAGGCAAATTGCTATCGGTTTGTCCACTGACTTCGGAGATTACTGCCGTCTCGGGAAGTGACAACACGATTCGCTTGGTAGATATCGCACAAAGAATCATCGTTTCCAAATTGGTTGGACACGATGGCTCGATCGCGGTGCTCGAACGATCGGGTCGCGAGTTAGTTTCGGGTGGATTCGATACCACCATCCGCTTTTGGGATATCGATACCGCGCTTCATGACCAGGACGACGCGGGTCGTTTTCATCACCCCATCAGTGCCCAGTTCGAAGACTCCAGCGCGCAAGAGAGGATTCGATGAACCGTCGATCACAATTGGAAGTTCTCGAAGCCAGAAATCTCTTCAATGTGGATCCCATTTGGGTAGGTGGGGTATACATTGAAAAGGACACGGGGACCGACGCGCAAGGCGACGCGTTCTACATCACCTTCAATGGTGGTGCTGCCGGTACCGAATTGAAACGAATTGTGTTGCGGACCGATCAGGGGACACCCGGATATTCGGTTGCGGACAATCTCTTCGATACGGTTGAGGGTGGGCGTGGAGCCGATCATGCTTATCCGTTCAAAGTAGAATCACTCACGACTCAGAATCCCAATGCCAAGGTACGCGCCGAGGTCAGTGACAGTGGCATGGAATTGGTACTGTACTTTGAGAACTTCTTTGCGGGCGATCGCCTGCAATTCTCGATCGATGTCGATGAAGTTCAGCACTTGTACTCGCAGACCGATATCGCCGAATTCAATGAAGGCCTAGATCCGATCACATCTGGGGCTGAGTTCGAAGGCTCCATTCTAGTCGCCGATTTTATTGCGCCCCGTTTTGAGAATGCAACCGTCCAAGGGAGATTCGTGAATCGGTACGATCCGGTTATCGCACCCTCGCAACTCAACCTGCCGGCAGACAATTCTACAGGTCTTCGCGACCGTACCGCCGGTACAGCAACCAGCGTGGTTCAGCAACCTAAGCCAATTGCGTTAGGGGGCGTCGTCTATGTCGACAACAACCTGAGTCTCACTCAAGAGACTGGCGAACCTGGTATTGCTGGCGTCCGTTTGGAATTGTTCCGTTTGGAAGGCGCTGGCTACGTTTCTACTGGTCATCGAACCACGACCGACGCTCAAGGGCGCTATTCTTTTGGTCTCGATCTCGAACTGCCGCCTGGCACGTACCAAATCCGCGAGACACAGCCTGAGGGTTACTTCAGTGTCGGTTCCATTCCCGGGCTGCTCGATGGTTCCAGCGTATTGGGCGAACGGGTGACGGGAGATCCGGATGTACTGAATAGAATCGCTATTCTCGAAGGGGATAGTCGCGGAACACAATTGAATTTTGCCGAAGCCCAACCGGCTCGTATTTCAGGCAATGTTTACATAGACAACAACAACGATGGCTTACGCCAGGACGACGAGCGCGGGGTTGGGGGCGTGGAGATTCGGATCGTTTCGATCTCCACCATTACCGGGCAGTCGATTTCCAGGAGTGTGCTGACGGGTTCCGACGGTTCGTACTCATTCCTCGCGTTGCCGCCCGGCGTGTACCAAATTTTCGAGGTGCAACCCGAAGGCTTGTTCGATGGCATCGATACCTTGGGGGAAGTGGCTGGCAAAACACAAGGTTCAATCCTGAGGAATGATGCGTTCACTCAGATCACGCTCAACGGCAATGACGTAGGGACGGAATACAACTTTGGAGAGATCGAGCCTTCTTCACTCTCGGGTCGCGTCTGCATCACCTTGCCGGGCTTCTCCTGTTTTTCAGAAGACCCATCGGGCAAAGTTCCAATGGCCGGCGTTCGACTCGATCTGGTCGATGCCAATGGCATGCTCATCGCCACGACGTACACTGGCAATGATGGAACGTATGCTTTCACGGACCTGATGCCTGGCGTCTACACCATCGCTGAAACCCAACCGACAAATCTATTCGATGGTGGGACCCGAGCTGGAACCATTCTGGGTGTTCCGACCGGAGTTGCTTCGAGTGGAACACGCATTGAGAGCATCGCGATCCAAGGAGGACAGGATGGCATTCGTTTCGATTTCTGCGAGATCCAGCCGGCCGCCATTTCGGGGTATGTCTTCGTTGACGGCGATTTACTGATCACCGAGACGGGACTACCACCGGATGATTTACGAGGCATCCGCGACGGTGTCCGCACGCCGGACGATCGGCCATTGGCTGGCGTTTTATTGGAACTGCGTCGAGTCGATGGCAGCTACGCCAACGCCGATGATGTTCTTCCAGGATCAACAACCGATTCCATCATCCGCGTGCGGACCGATGCGAACGGCTATTTTGAATTCACAAGCCTGCGTCCTGGTCGTTACCATGTGTACCAAGTCCAACCGGCAGGCGTATTCGATGGTCGTGATACGGCAGGTACGACTGGCGGATTCGCCGACAACGCATTCGATCCGGTGCTCGATCCGGTGATTGAATCGCTGCTCGAATCGCTGCGTCAGAATCCTCAGACCGATCCTGGTCGCAATGCGATTCTTGCGATCGAGGCCATCTCCGGGATCCTATCTCAGGAAAACAACTTCAGCGAGATCGAAGTGATTCCTGAAATCAAAGCCCCTCCACCACCTCCGCCAGAGCCACCACCGCCACCGCCGCCGCCGCCCGAGCCACCGGTGACCCCTGCTCCGCCACCCGAACGACCCGCGGTCGTGATCGAGCGCATACCTCCGACCGGGACGGTACCACCGCCTGCGCCTCTGTACCTCGTCATGGCACCCCCATTGCAAGGTCAATTCGATCAACCTTTGGCTGGCTATGCAGTGGACTATTCATGGCATTTGAGCATCGTCAATGCTGGTGAACCACGCGGTTACCAAGACGACAACATCGTCGATCCCGCAACCATCGCTCGCGCCACCCAATTATTGAATGTGGAGCAATGGACGATCGACACCCTAGATCGTGGTCGGTGGTACATCGTCTCCAAACGTTCCGGAACCTTGGAGAAGAACGCCTTCAATGTTCGAGGCGCCAAGCAACTTGCGGGTGACTTCAACGGTGACGGTCGCGACGAGTTGGCGCTGTTCAAGGATGGCGAATGGTTGTTGGACATGAATGGCAACGGCGAGTGGGATCCGGGTGACATGTGGTTACGCCTCGGCACGCGAGGGGATCTACCTATCATCGGGGACTGGGACGGCGATGGGAAAGACGACATCGGCATTTATGGCCCTGAATGGAGTGGTGACGAAGAACGACTAGCTATCGAGTCGGGATTGCCCAACCCAGACAATCGCTACAGCACGCGACCGAAGAATTTGGCTGAGACCTCGCGCGACGAGGAAGCCATTGAGGAGGATTCGAACCTGGAACACCGAAGGCTGATGCAGCGCAGTGCTCTTGGTCAAGGGCGATCGGACGCCATCGATCACGTATTCCGCTTTGGTGGCGATAACATGCAGCCCGTGGCGGGAGACTTCAATGGTTCGGGCATCTCAGCGATCGGTGTCTTCCGTGACGGCAAATGGAGATTAGATCTGGACGGAGATGGCCGTTTCGATAGCCAACGCGATGCAATATTCGAGTTCGGTCAAGCAGGAGATATCGCCATCGTCGGCGACTTCAATGGCGATGGTCTGGATGAAATCGCGATCGTACGCGGCAATCAGGTTATCACCGATAGTAATGGAAACGGTCGATTGGACGCGACCGATCGCGTATTCGAAATCGAAGGCGACGGCGACGGAGTGGTTGTCGGCGACTTCGACGGGGATGAAGTCGATGAAGCCGCCTTCTATTCGATCGATCGTGAAAGTGAAGATTCGGTACGTCAGGCTCGCCGAGCAGGTTGATCCCTCGCGTCCAGGACCGTTAGGCTTCGATTCGGCTGCCGAGCAGTTTGGCAAACTCAGATATCCATGCGGGATGCGCAGGCCATGCAGGTGCAGTCACGAGGTTGCCTTGCGTATGTGCTGAATCATAACCCAGGCTCGGCTCCACGTACTTTCCACCATTGTAAGTGACCTCGAATCGGCAAGCCGGGTAGCAACTGCATTCGCGGCCCTTCAGAACTCCCGCGGCAGCTAGGATCTGCGGTCCATGGCAAATAGCTGCGATCGGTTTCTGCGCACCGTCGAATTCTCGCACGATCTCTAACACGCGTGGATTCAATCTAAGATACTCCGGCGCGCGCCCTCCTGGGAGGACCAAGGCATCGTAAGCGGACGAATCGATCGCGTCGAAGTCGGTACTGAGTTGAAAACGATGACCGGGCTTCTCACTGTAGGTCTGATAGCCGTCGAAATCATGGATGGCGGTCATAACGAACTCGCCCGCTTTTTTGCCTGGACATGTCGTGTGGCAGCGATGACCGATCATCAGCAGCATTTGGTAAGGAACCATGACTTCATAGTCTTCGACAAAATCACCGACGATGAACAGGACGCGTTTCGAAGCCAATTTTTTCCTCCTGCCCCCGACTGGGGTGCGCGTAGATGATCCGTTGAATGTTTGAACTATTTCGACGTTTTCGTCGGGGTTACCGAACCATCGATCAGAGGTAGCGAACCGAGCAATAGTCCACGGATCACGTCGGTCATGTGCGGGATTTCGAGTCGATCCCATTCATCATCTGGCTGATGGTAATCGGCGTGCAATGATCCGGCCGAGAAGCTATGGGCGATGACTCCTTTTTCTACGAAGGACCAGTTGTCACTGGAACGGTAGAGCATCGAGCTGAATTTTGGGTGTTCAAAGATTTCGGTCCCCCATCGCTTGGCCGAGGCCTGCATGATCGAACCTAAATCGGATTCCTGCCAACCCGTCATCCATATCTTGCCGCGCGCTCCCCCTTCGGGTCGCCCAATCATTTCGATATTGACGTTGGCCACAATCTTCTCAAGGGGCCAACTCGGTTCTGCGACGAATCGCTTCGAGCCCAAGAGCCCGGATTCTTCTCCCCAAAAAGCCATGAAGATTAGTGAGCGTTTAGGATGCTGGGGCATTGCAGCAAATGCATCGGCCAGGGTGACCACGGCCGTCACACCCGAAGCATCGTCGTCGGCGCCGTTGAAGATCCCATCCCCTTCCATCTTGGCATTGGTACCTAGATGGTCCAGGTGAGCGCTGAAGAGGAGCGCTTCCTCGGCCAAACTTGGATCGCTGCCGCGAAGCACACCGATGACGTTGCGCATCAAGCTTTCGTGTTGGATCGATGCTGGCACCGAGAGATGAACGCTTTCTGGTAGTACCGTCGAGGGCTCGACCAAGACGATCGGAATGGGAAATCGATTGGCCGATTCCAGTCGCGGTTTGGATCGCATGGTTTCGCCCAGGCGAACCCATTCACTGTCCGGGTCCGCGTCGAGCAACAGGAGTTGGACGCCGGCGGCCTGCAAACTGGTTGCGATGCGGGACAATTGGGAAAGCGCCCGAGAGCCCTTGGCTTGGGTCTCGAAACCACCCCGCACGATCGTTGCAAGCTTGACATTGTCCGTCGTTCCTTCGCGCCAGGCCGCCAGATCGACCCGCTCGACTGGGCCGCTGAGATCGCTGGCGGCATCCCCTGTGACCAATAGTCCAGCCTGTGCGATCGGTACCTTTGACTCGCTTTCAAATCGAAATTCTGTAGGGGTTTGGATTTGAGTCGCTTTGGTGAGATGGTAGAAGCTGCCATCGGCGGCCCCTCCCTCGAGTCCTGCACCGACAAAACGCGAAGCGACATAGGCGGCTGCGATGTCGAATTGTGTTGTCCCCGTACCTCGACCGCCAAGTTCATCGCTGGCCAGGAAGGAGATCGTTGCCGTCACCTTGCCTTCGGTGATCTGTGCCAAGGCTTCTGGGATCGGCTTCGCTGCCACCTCCAGCTGAGCGAGGACATGGCCAACACTCAGGAGGCTAAGGACCACGAAGGCAACGGTTGTATGCAGCCAACGCAAATGGACGCGGCGTGCGGGAATACGATGGAGGTTGGATGCGTTGGCCGTCACGGTCAGGGATTCTCTCAAGGCGTTGAGGTTCGAATAATGGAATTTGGGACGATTGTAGTCCATTTTCCCGTCGAAGGTTCGCTGGGCGATGCGGAGCTTGGTAACCCGCAGAACCGTTATTTTCGTCCCTTCGTAGACCGTGGCCCGGGCCTAGCCCAGGAAAAATCTTGGGTTTCTCAAAAGCGACTGCTGCACGACCCATCCTACCTATGCAAACTAAAGGAGACGTGTTGGCACGACTCCTGACACGCAATCCTATCCAAAACCATGACGCACACCACGATGAACATTCCCACACCAGCACCAGGCCTGTGGCCCCTGGTTCGATTCGTATTCAAGACGCTTATGTTCGCTGGCGTTATCGTCGCTACCAGCCTGAGTACCGCCTGGGCGCAGGAGTCCGAAGAAGCGACGGACGAATCGCTCCAAGCAGACCCCGGTGTTCGCATCGCCGCACCCCGCAAACTTGATATGCAGTTCGGGATGCGATTCCTTTCCAACGATAACTATTGTTCGCAAATGCACGCCACCATTGCGTTTCCCACGGATTGGCCCGAGCAACGCGTGATTGTCAAGCAATCGTTTTTGCCTCCCAACGCTTTGTGGCAGTTTCGCGACTTGCCCGTCAACGCGCCTCCCACCGCGCGTCAGCTAGTGATGAACATTCCCCTCATGCAGCCTCAAGGGGAACTCGAGATCCTATTCGAAGTGGAAATTGAAAAATCCTTCATCGATCCCCCGGAAGACACCACTCAATTCAAGATCCCCAAAAAGATCGGTCGTGATTTGAATTGGTCCATGGGCAATAGCCCCATGATCGATGCCGGTGCTTCCGACATTAAACGCATCGCGAAGAGCATCAAGGCGACGGAGCCCCCAGACGCGTGGACGCATGTCGAACGGATCTACGATTGGGTTCGTGAAAATATCGAATATCGCAATGGTCCGATTCGAAACACCCGCGATGCGATGAAGGATAAAAAAGGTGACTGCGAGGAAATGTCAGGCGTCTTCATCGCCATCTGCCGCGCAAGCGATATTCCCGCCCGCTGTGTGTGGATCCCCGAGCATTGCTACCCCGAGTTTTATCTCGAGGACGAGGAGGGCAAGGGGCATTGGTTTCCATGCCAAGTTGCTGGGGATCGGCAGTTTGGACAAATGCACGACTACCGACCCATTCTTCAAAAGGGAGACCGGTTCAAGGTTCCGGAAAAGAACGGACTTCAACACTACGTTTCGGAATTCTTCACGTGCAAACAACGTGTTATGGGTCCGAACGAACCGAGCGTCGAACCTATCTTGGACTTAGGGCCTCTCAAACAAGAGATCGAAGCCCTTCAAGCGACCCTGGGCACCCGCTCCGATGCCCCATCGAACGACCCATCGGATGATGAATGAGCCATTGATTCAAGATTCAGTTCAACGCCGTTGGTGCGTTCGCTAACTAACCGCGAGGTAATATTGGTGAAAGGGCTCATTCGCCGATAGCTGTTTCTTGATCTCCGTTGCGCATAAACGGCTTGCGAACTTGTTTGCCCTGGATCGGAACGAGTTCGCGGACCCAAATGTTGCGGAATCGAACTGGATCCCCATGATCCTGGAGGGAAATTGGACCCTTGGGGGGATGCGGGCTGTACTTAGGCGGAGCGCTGAAGGGTGTGTTGCCTTTGAGCTCAAAGTGATTCTGGATCAAGACACCATTGTGCATGACCGTAATGTAGGCTGGCGATTTCAGCTTGCCATCCTCTTCGAATCGCGGTGTGGTCCAGAAGATATCGTAAGTGTTCCATTCCCCCGGTTTGCGCATGGCGTTGACCATGGGAGGCATTTGCTTGTAGATCGCCCCAGCTTGGCCGTCGAAGTAGGTGGGATTGTCAAAGGAGTCGAGGACTTGCAATTCATAAATCCCATTCAAGAAAACGCCGCTGTTGCTTCGCCCTTGACCACTCCCCTTGGGAGGCGTGGCAGCCGACCATTCGACGTGCACTTGGCAATCGCCGAACTCATCGACACTGGTGATGGCACCACGACCGGCCACCATCACCCCGTCCTTGATCGACCACTTCTCTGCGTTCTTCCAATGCGACATGTCCTTGCCATCGAACAGCACGACTGCATCGGACGGGGGAGCGTCGTTCGTGGCACCCGGAGTGACCAAGGTGGGAGGGGTCCATTCGATCCCGTTGAGGTATTCCTGACCCAAGCAGTTGGGTGCGAACACGCCGCCGACTGTGGCTGCGGCGAGGGCGACGCGAAGTGAAGTTCGATGAAGCGAAGTCAGATAGCGAGAGGAAATCGTACACTGCATGGAAAGGATCCTTAGGTTGGCTTCAAAATCAAGTACGCCTGCATGGAGCAGGCGTCGCAGAGAATTGAATCTCAGTGTACTCATAAAAACCACCGCTGGGGTTCCTCAGCCGCAATGGATTTGAATTACAATTCGGGGGTGTGGCCCCTCTCCATGCGGCCATCCTTCCCTCCCTCAATGGACCCTTCCCATGCATTTCGTGTCCTCGCGCAGCGCAGAGTTCAACGTGCCTCGCCGGGCGTTGCTCGCGGTCGCAGCATTCTGGTTTCTGACGTGTTCCACGCTCGTTCTCGCCTCAGGGCCCGAGGATGCTCCGGAGCCAAACCCGTGGGTCCAACCGGGAGACCGTGTCGTGTTCGTGGGAAGCGGCTGGGTGGAACGCATGCAACAACATCCGTGGCTTGAGATGATGCTGACCGCTCAAGTTCCCGAAGCGACGTTTCGAAACATCGGCTGGAGCGGCGATACCGTTCACGGCGACGCGCGGGCCGTTTTTGGAGGCCGTGCCGACGGCTATCAGCGGTTAATGAAGGACCTCGATTACGCTTCGCCCAAGGTGGCGTTCTTATGCTACGGAGAGAATGAAGCTTTCGGCAACGAGTCGCAACGAGCCGAATTCCTGGCCGGCTACCACAAACTCATCGATGAGGTCAAACGGCATCCTTGCCGCATTGTGTTGGTCGTTCCGCGTCAACGCGAACAGGTCGGCCCCAACTACCCAGATCCGAACCGATACAACCAAAATTTAGCCAAACTCGCCGAAGGCATACGCGGCTTGGCGACGGAGCACGCATGCGGCATCATCGATCTCGAGTCGTTTGCGATCGATCAACGATTTACTACCGACGGGGTGGCGTGGAATGATGCAGGATATGAAGCCAGTGGTCGCGAGTTCATGCGTCAACTCGGTTTCAAAGACCTTCGTCTTGACGCGATTGCCGAACAATCACCCAATGCGATCGATGCATTGCGAACGTTGGTGCAACGTAAGAATGAATGGTTTTTCCATCGCTACCGACCTCAAAACGAAACCTACTTGTTTCTCTTTCGAAAGCACGAACAAGGCAACAATGCCCCCGAAGTTGAGCTGATGGAGCGATACGTCCAAGATGGTGAGGCCGAAATCGCGGAGTGGATTCGCCAATCCAGCACAAGCCCCCGCAATTGAACCTAAATTCATTCCTCTCCCTTTGGATTCTGATGATGCTCGAGTTTATACCTGGAAAATTGAAAACCATCTCTCTCGCGAGCTGCTTACTACTAGCTCAGGTGGCGGGTTCGCAGTCTGCGGACCCGGATTGCGCGGAAAAGCCGCTGGCCATTCAATGGAAGATTCATCCGCTAACGCTCGATGCCAACGAGGGCTGCGCGATCGGGGACATCGATGGCGACGGTGCATTGGACATTGTCGCAGGTCGAATGTGGTACCCGAGTCCCGAATTTACCCCGCGCCCATTGCGCGCCATCGAGGACTGGAATGGCTACATCCAGAGCAACGGCGATTTCCTGCTCGATGTGAATCGCGATGGTCGTATGGACGTGATCGCCGGCTCCTTCATTCCCAGCCAACTCGAATGGTTCGAGAATCCCGGTGCCGAAGGACTGCGATTGGGCCACGCTTGGCAAAAACATTTGTTGATCGATACCCAAGCCTCCGAGAACGAAGCTCAACTCATGCACGATATCGACGGAGATGGGATCCGTGATTGGGTCGTCAATAGTTGGAATTCAAAGAATCCGCTCACGGTTTGGCGTTTGGTCGATAACGGCAACCGCGATGGGAAAACATCGAGTTACAGCATTGAGCAAAAAGTGATCGGCAAATCGGGCAATCAGCATGGCATGGGAGTCGGTGATCTCAACGGAGACGGCCGCGCGGACGTGCTGGTCGGCCACGGTTGGTACGAGCAGCCGGAATCTTGCTGGGAGGATGACTGGAAGTTCCATGCCGATTGGAACATCCAAGGCAGCATTCCGATGCTAGTGGTCGACCTCGATGGCGATGGCAAGAACGATGTACTGGTCGGCGCCGGACACGACTATGGATTGTATTGGTGGCGGCAGAAAGGAATCAAAGAGAATGGATCCGTTGAACTTGATATGCAGGTCATCGACAAGTCGTTTTCGCAACCCCATGCGTTGGCGCTAGCCGACCTCGATGGCGATGGACGCGATGAGATCATTACCGGCAAACGTTACTACGCCCACAATGGCGGGGATCCAGGCGGACAAGACATGCCGGAGATTCATGCGTACTCGTACATCAACGGCCAGTTCACCAAGAGCCCTATCGAACGAGGACACGTGGGGATCGGATTGCAGATCGCGACCGGCGATCTCAATGGCGATGGACGGATCGACATCGCAGTGGCAGGGAAAAGCGGAACTCATGCGCTGCTGAATTTACCCGCGACTCACGAGACGCGTTGAGAACCGCTCCCTTCCAAAAAAACGGATTTGAGAAAGTCCATAGGCCATGACCCAAGCGGTTTTCGAGACTTCAAAGAAGATCATCGCCAACGTTGAACGTTGCATCGTCGGCAAGCGAAAGCAGTTGGTGCTGTCGTTGGTGTCCTGGTTTTCGGGAGGACATATTCTGCTCGAAGATGTCCCTGGAGTTGCCAAGACCATGTTGGCGCGTGCGCTCGCTGCCAGTGTAGGAGGCCGCTTTAAACGCATTCAATGCACCCCCGATCTTCTGCCCGGCGATATCACTGGCACGTCTATTTTCAATCAGAAGACAACGGAGTTTGAATTCCGACCAGGACCGATATTCGCCAATATTCTTCTGGCCGATGAGATCAATCGCACCACGCCCAGGGCACAGTCGGCTTTATTGGAAGCCATGGCTGAGGCGAGTGTGACCGTCGATGGCAAAACCCATCGGCTGCCACCGCCATTCTTGGTGATCGCTACCCAAAACCCCATCGATCACGAGGGTACGTTTCCACTTCCTGAGGCACAGCTCGATCGCTTCTTCATGAAGTTTTCGCTGGGATACCCTTCGATGGAAGAGGAGCTTCGCATGCTGCAATTGCTCGAGACAGAACACCCCATCAACACGCTCTCGCCCGTTGTCGAGATGGCCGAGTTGCTTGAGGCGCAACAGCACGTTCAGCGTGTGTATGTGGATCCCAAAGTACGCCAATACATTTTGCAAATTGTCCATGAAACACGCGGCCACTCCGATTTAGCGCTCGGCGGTGGCCCCCGAGCAACTTTGGCACTATTCCGTGCCTCGCAGGCCATGGCTGCCATCCGCGGCCGAGCCTTCGTCCAACCCGATGACGTCAAACGAATCGTCGCGCCCGTCATGAGCCACCGGCTGATCCTCAGACCGGAAAGCCGATTGCGGCGCATTACGGCGGACCAAGTGCTCGATGGGATTGTGTCGGAGATTGCTGTCCCGACCTTGGACGAAACCGCGCGGTGAACGATGGTCCTCATTCCCATCATTGCCCTGCTGTTGATTTTTGCTCTGCTGACCGGAACCAGCTTGTTCGCCATCGGAGCCAGCGCCTTCTTGATCGCCATCGAAATTTCTCGCCACCTGTCCAAAGTCTGGGCCGAGTCGGTCACCGTGGAACGGCAACAACACCGTCAAGAAATCCAAATTGGAGAGTCGTTCACGGTCGGGCTGCAATTGCGAAATGGCAGCGGCTATTGGATTCCTTGGATGCTCATCGAAGATCGATTGCCCAAAGTGGCCCTGCGATTGCCACCGCCCGCGCTTCGGCTGACTGGCTTGGCTGCTCGATTGCAGTCGTTTCGCCCCCGCCAGCATGCCCTTTTGACATATACCCTGCATGCGCTTCGCCGTGGCTACTTTCAAATCGGTCCTACCATCATCGAAACGGGGGATCTTCTGGGATTCCATCGCAGCTATCGCGTTGTGTCCCAGCCCCAGTACCTACTCGTCCTCCCCAAGATCGTGGGCATGAGCGGTATCGAAATCGCCAGCCGTCGACCGATGGGTGAGATGCGCGTCGTCGATCGCGGAATGGAAGATCCCACGCTCATGGTCGGAATCCGACAGTACCAAGCCGGCGATCCGATCAATCGCGTGCACTGGCAAGCGACTGCTCGGACGGGCGTCTTACATACTCGGATTTTTCAACCCACTTGTTTGCAAGGAGCGATGCTGGTGGTCGATATGCATGCGAAGTCAAACCCGCAACATCACGAACCCATTCGAACCGATTTGGCCATCACAGCAGCAGCCTCCCTTGGGCATTTGCTCTATCAAATGGGACAACCGTTCGGATTGATCAGCAACGGTCGGGATGCGGCCGACCGTGCGCGTTCCGTCACCACCACGCGTACCTTTGCGGATCGCGATTCGGCAACCAAAAACGTCGACATGCGGAGTGATAGCGATCGCATGCGGCCGGTAGTTCTGCAAGCCAATCGTGGTCCAGAGCATTTCGCGGACATGCATCGCGTTCTGGCGAGATTGGAGCGAACCGATGGGCTCGAATTGCCAGATCTCATCCAAGAAACCGAAAGCCGTTTGCCTCGCATGCTCTCGATACTCGTCTTTGTCCAACAAATCGACGACGCCGCTGCACTAGCATTGGCGATGCTCCGTCGACGCGGTTTCGCCGTTTCGGTTGTGGTCAATCAAGGGTCCGAGGAGTGGCTAGATACGGCCGCAAAACTCGCTGCCCATCATTTGCCCACCCTCGCCCTGCACGATGAATCATCCATCGTAGAACTATCGAGACGATGGATCATGTCGGGAAGCATGGCGGGCGGGCGAACATAGGCGGAATCTGTTTCGAGGCTAATCCGAGCCCAACGTGTGGATGGTGTTGTGGATCAACCCTTTTGCTGGTTTTCCCCCGGCGGTTAGGAATTCGTATTCGATCGACATGCCCCAGGTGGGCTGCAACCCATCGATCAACAATCGTACTTGATGACCATCGTCCGACAGCTCAATCCCCGCGACCGGCAACTCGCGTTCGTTGTAATGTTCCGAACCATAGTTCTTCGTCCGTTTGAGATCCCAGGCACGAACGTGTACGCGATCGGTCGACAGCGATTCGGCCGCCATGGGTTGCGCAAATCTTAAATGCAATCCATCCTGTCTGGCGGCCAGCGATATCGGTAGAGCGGAGACAGTATTCATTTTGCGAACGCGGTACAGACCGCCAGGTGCGGTTGCGCTGCCAGCCCATGAGAACATGCCACATGTGTAGAGGTGATGGTCCTCGGGGTGGAACCGTCCACGCATTACCCCAGTTGGGAAACTCGGAAAGGGCAACTCGATCATGCCTCCCTGGCGAACTCCATCGACCACTTCATGCAGCACCCAAAAGATCTTGCCATATCCATACGACAGACTGAGCAAGCCACCGCGCAGTTCACCCCAGGTTGGACTATCGACCCACAGCAACTCAGCCGGGGATCGGTCAAAGGCGTTGGTTATCCAACACAACGGTGGTTCCATGGCTGCGTCCGAGGGATCGGTCACATCGTGGTAACCAAACATGTTTCCATAGAATTTCGGATGGCCGTTCGGATCGCGCGTGACCCAATTGATCCGGTTCTTTGGATTCCAGAATCCCTCCTGATCGGTCACGATGAAAGAACCATCGGGATTAAGGCAGACGCCGTTGGCGGCCCGGAAACCGGTGGCAAGGATCTCGGTGGTGGCACCATCGGGTGAAACCCGAAGCAAGGTCCCATGCTGTGGCACGACGGCAGGTAACGCATGTCGCCCCGATTTGGCGTAATAGAAATAGCCTTCGTCATCGACCTGGAGCCCCATCGCAAATTCATGGAAGTGTTCAGTGACTTGATGATCCTGATTGAGGCACTGCACAAAGTCGGTTTCGCCATCGCCGTTGAGATCGCGCAAGACCGCGAGTTGATCGCGGCAGGTTAAGTAAACGGTGTCCTTGAGAATCTTCAGTCCCAACGGTTGATACAAACCCGACGCAATGCGGCGCCATTCCAGTTTCCCGGTCTCGTGGATTTCTCGCACATGCCAAACGTCTCCATCCCAGGAGCAAACCGCCATGCTGCCGTCGGCGAAGAAGTCCAAGCCCGTGAGCCGCATCTGCGCAAGCCATGGATTGGGTTCGGGAGAGGTCAGAGTTTCGATTGCGAAATCATCGGATGCAAACGAGTTTGCGATGCTCGACTCAAGGACTTGCGACCAGCGTGCCGTGCCGCCTGAAAGATAATTGGAGAGATCCATTTCGCCGACGGTGATTTGGGTTCTTGCGTCTGCAGAGAACGCGGCGAGTTCGGATTCGGAACTGGCTTCTGTGGTCCAAAGAACGACTCGGATGGGGCGTGTATTGGCAGGAATTGCTAGCCTCATTTGTCCATCGCTGCGTTTCCAATTCATGCCTTTCACTTGTCCATAAACACCCGCCGCGGTATCTCCGAATCGGACGCTGCTCGCTGAGAATTCTTTGTCGCTCCCAGCATCACTTGCTGGCTCTTCATTCACCAAGTACTCCGGCGCAGTCTCTTGTTCTGCGCCCTCGAGATCCGCGACGCGGACCTCCAATGTCGACGCATGCGGTTCGATGTTGAGCACGCGCGCAAAAACCGGAGTATTGGTGGTCGAATCGAGCCAACGCGTAGGCGATTCGAGAATCTCTGTGCCGCCGATGGCGTAGGAAACGATCGTTTTTTGCCCGTAAGTGTACGTGCCGTGAAACACAGCCCAATCCTTGGGCAGCGGTCCATAACGCCGGCCATCGCGACCCACAACGCGTTGATCATCCACCAACGAACCGTTGGAGGGATTTGCCCAACCCGGTCCGATGGCATTGGAAAATACGGTTTGGCCCACGATGCGCGGATGGATACCGTGTTCGCCATTGAATTGGATATCTCGCCAATCGATGAAGCGGGATTTTGGGTCGTCCGCAGCGGTGGTCCAACCCGCGGCCCAACGCAGCGTATCGGTATCAAAGATCATCCATGTGTCACCGCGTGTAACTCCACCCGGACCGGGATCCAGACGGATGGCGATTCCTTTGTACGCGATGTTGAGCCGTGTACCTGGGATCTCGTAGCAGTGGGCTAAATGATTGCCGTAGTCCATCGCGCTCCAGACTTCGATGTCCCTGGGTTCAGGACCACGGGTGTTGCCCGATGGAAGGTTGGATAAGTAGCGATCAGTCAAATCACGCGACTGAACGTTCGGATTGGACCGCAGGAACGTTTCCCGAATGTAGTGGATGGCATCGTATTTTTGCTGTGGCACCATCCATGTTTGGGCGGGCATGAATCCAAAACCATGGGTCAATGTACGGTACATGGAGTACGGATCGTCACCGTTTTTGAATTTGCCCTCACCGAATCGTAACGCCGTAGGCAGGGAACCGAGTTGATCTTGGGTGCCGTGGCAATTGGCGCATACGCGGCCGTAGATCACTTGACCACGCTCCAGGGATTCCTTATCCCAATCGCGTAGCATGCCCGCATGATCGATGGAGGATTCGTAGGCCGGGATTTGAAGAACCAGCAACGACTCCGCAGGCTTGAGGGCAGCTGCCCGTTCGGGTCCTGCATCGCGAATCTCCATCAGATACCGCACCAAATCGAGGAACTGTTGCTGGCTGGTTAGTTGATTCATTTGCCCTGCCGGCATGAGCGACTGACTGGAAGATTCGACGGCTTCGAGCTCCGAGGTGCTCAATCGGATGGACTCGCCATTGGCGGTGCGAAGCGCAAGGAATTCTGGCGTCCGGTCTTGGATGATTCCCGTCAAGACTTCGCCCTCGCCGGTTCGGATCCGGCTAGCAGTGTATCCCTCGCGAATCGACTTCGATGGCTCGAGCAAGGCTTCGACGAGTTGCGCATCGGGCAAGCGTTCCCACCGTGCGCTAGGCTCGTGCGTTAATTTGGGTCCGATCAACGGCTGAGACGTCGGCGATGTTGCATGGCATTGCGTGCATGCGAGCGAGGGTTGGTAGAAGACAATGGCTCCACGTGCGGCGTCGCCGTTGCGTTTGGCGAGCGCCGCAAGCTCTGCTGCTGGAACGGTGCGGAGCGAATCTTCCAATTGACTCCGTGCAGAACCGGTGAAGCATGCACATAAAACGAAGAAAACTATGGCTGCAAACGCGGCCAAACGGCAGGACCTCGCGATCAAACCGTGCATAGTTTAACGGCTTCGTTCAAGCTAGAGATGGCATCGCGGACAGGAATGAACTCGTGCGCGAAGTATCCGTCGTAACCGGTATCGGCGATGGCTTTCGCGATGGCGGGATAGTACAGCTCCTGGGCGGTATCGATCTCATGCCGACCTGGATTGCCACCGGTGTGGTAGTGTCCGAAGTACTGATGGTTCTTCTGGATCGTGCGAATGATGTCCCCTTCCATGATTTGCATGTGGTAGATATCGAACAGCAACTTGAAATTGTCGCTGGCGACTTCTTTGCACAGATCGATTCCCCACGAGGACAAATCGCACATATAGTCGGCGTGATCGACACGGCTATTGAGCAATTCCATGTTGAGGATGACCTTCTTCTTTTCCGCAACAGGAACAATTTTGCGAAGGGCTTCCGCACAATTCTTGATCCCGGTCTTGCGGTCCATTCCTCGAGCATTGCCCGAAAAGCAAATCACGTTTCGGAACCCGGCAGCCGAGGTGGCTTCGACGGCTTCGTTCATTTTTTCCAAGGCCGAGTCCCAGTACTTGGGATCGCACAGACCATCGGTCAAACTGTGCGAGGAGACCATGGTACAAACCAATCCATGCTTTTTGACGGTATCGAATTCATTGGGGGTTAGCAGATCGATTCCGACCATGCCCATGCTCTTGGCCGCTTGGCAAAGTTCATCGAGCGATAGGTTCTTGTCGTAACACCATTTGCACAGCGATTGTTTCAGTCGGCCCTGCGAGGCATCGCCTTTGATGTCTTCGGCCTCCGAGCGATGAGCCGAGGCACCGACCAGGCCGGCAGCGACAGCCCCTGTACCGAGCGCACCGAATACACGTCTAGAAATGGAGTCACCACGTTCTGAATTAGTCATGATAGGATCGTTTCCTGGAAGAGGTGAGTAGGCAATACAAGTAAAATCACTTGGTCAACGGGACACGGATCAACTTCTCGTCGTTTCTCACGTACATCGAACCGTTTGCGAACGCAGGTGCGCACCAAACGACATCCCTTCCGAACGCAAAGTTCGTGGGCTCGATGACTTGGCTTCGATCGATCTCTTCGTATCCCTTGGGGGACATTTTTGCGATGACGAGTTCTCCAGATTCATTAAAAAGATAGAACAAGTCATTGCACCGAACCACAAACGCCGTCCCACTGCCTTGCGGGCGAGGGCTGATCGGTTTGCTGGTTTCCCAGAGTCGCTCGCCGGTTGCGATATCGAAAGCGATCATTTCACCACTTTTGATCACAGCCGTAAACGATATTTCCGATGACCATCGGTTGGACGTTGACAGGGGACATCGCTTTTTTGGCTTGATTCCGCCAAACTTCCTTGGCCTTCGGGGCTTTGGGATCCAGTTCAATCAAAAGGTTTCGGTTGGAATAGCCTCCGACGAATAGGTAATTGCCGGAGCGAACGGGGCTCATGATGATCGAGCCATTGTCGGCTTCGTAGGGAATCGTCCAGTACAGTTCGCCGTTGCTGGGATCGACCGAATTAACGGCGTCGGGATTGATCAAAATCAGTTGACGAACGCCTGCGGCTTCGATGATGGTAGGCGGCGAGTAGCCTTGTTCGCTCGCAGTGCCAAACCTCCAAACTTCGGCTCCGGTCATCTTGTTCAGGCAAACGGTTTGCGAACCTGGTCCGCCGGCCAGAGTGATGATGTTGTCGCCATCGATCAGCGGATGGCCAGAGTAACCCCAAAGAGCTGATTTGGTCTTGTAGACTTCCTTGAGTTGCTTGGACCAAATCACTTTGCCTGTTGCGGCTTCGAAGCAAATCAGATCGCCTTCGGCGCCTAAGGTGTAGAGGCGATCGCCATCGACAATCGGCGTGCAACGCGGGCCAGCGGGATACGAGATTGCGTACTCGACAGGTGCTTCATGCTTCCACACTTCTTTGCCAGTATCACCATCCAGGCATAGAACGCGTTCGCTACCTTGAATGGATTTGCGGCCGAAGTTGTCGACTTTGGCATCCTCTTGGGTGATCAGGTCCGTAACGTAGACACGGTTACCGACCACGGCTGGCCCGGAGTAGCCTCCGCCGATCGGGGCGCTCCACATGGCCTTGAGTCCACCCTCAGGAAACTTGGTCGGCGGCTTGTCGATGTTCCAAAGGTTGTCGCGATTGGGCCCCATCCACTGCGGCCAATCTTCTGCGTGCAGGTTGGGTTGGGGCAGCCAACCCAGAGGCAAGAATCCCAAGGTGATGCAGCTAGCCAGCAGGCAGCATGTCAGCAGCGTAGGAGTGCGGTAGGGCATCGATTCGATTGATCGTCGGCGAAGCATATGAAATCCTATGGGAATTGGAAACAAATCCATGGTTGCGGGTGCTGCGGCGGAAGCCATGGCGAAAGCGGCTCACCGCTCCCCATTCTCCACCTGCAGTTTTCGCATTGATTGTACACCAGACGTCCAGCAGACGCGTCCGAGGGCCGATGGAGCGAGGCTGTCCGAAAGTTTTCGCCAGCACGTGCAGCTTAGCTGAGAATTTCGTGCAAGACATGGCCATGAACGTCGGTCAGTCGCATGTCGCGGCCGCTGAAACGGAAGGTGGATCGGGTATGGTCGAGGCCCAAACAGTGGAGCATGGTGGCATGCAAGTCGTGAATCTCGCACTTATTTTCGATCGCGTGGTACCCCCATTCGTCGGTGGCGCCATAGATCTGACCACCGCGAATTCCGCCGCCCGCCATCCAGACTGAAAATCCGAATGGATTGTGGTCCCGACCATCGGCTCCTTGGGCGAAAGGTGTGCGTCCAAACTCCCCAGCCCAAACGACAAGGGTTTGCTCGAGTAGCCCGCGTTGGTCAAGGTCGGTTAGCAGACCGGCAATTGGCTGGTCGACGGCCAACGCATTTTGCGTGTGCCCGGCTTGAAGATTACTGTGCTGGTCCCATCGGTCATGGCCGACGCTGGGGCACGTCAATTCGATGAACCGCACACCGTGCTCAACCAATCGCCGAGCAATAAGGCATTCCTGTCCAAACGATCGTGTCGGTTCGAAAGCATGGTCCATACCGTACAAGGATTTCGTGGCTGCGGTCTCCTGCGAGACATCGCATACTTGAGGGACGGCCGACTGCATCCGAAAGGCCAATTCGTAGTTGGCAATGGCCGATTCGATCGCATCGTGTTCTCCGAAACGTTGAACCGTGGAGCGATCGAGTTCGCGGAGGAGGGCTAGCTTGCGCCGCTGCAGTCCCGAGGTGGATTCCATTGGTCGGACGTTGGCGAGACTCTCTTGTTTGGGTTGAAGCACGGAACCTTGGTAGGTCGCGGGCAAGAAACCGTTCCCGAAGCAATCCAGTCCGCCGGGAGGAGTTAACCCTCCATTGAGAATAATGAAGCCTGGGAGATCGTCGCATTCGCTGCCCAGGCCGTAGGTAACCCATGCTCCCATGCTTGGTCGCCCTTGCAGGCCATGGCCGGTGTGCAAGAAATAGTTGGCCGACGTGTGTTCGGGAAAGTTCGACGTCATCGAGCGGATAATGGCCAATCGATCGACATGCTTTGCCACATTGGGAAACAGATCACTGACCTCAATCCCGCTTTCGCCGTACTTGTGAAATGCCCATGGGCTTCCTAGAACCGTCCCATTGTTGTTGAACTGTGTCGGGGCAACTTCGAAAAGTTCACCGGGATTGCGGCCATGAAATTTGGTCAGCAACGGCTTGGGGTCGAACGTGTCGACCTGCGAAGGTCCGCCGTCCATGTACAGAAAAATCACGTTCTTGGCCCGAGGCTTTAAGTGATAGCGATCTGAGTCTCCCTCGTTGCCTGCAGCCCGAAGAGGTTGCTGTTGGGCCAACATCGCCGTCAGTGCAACCGCTCCAAAGCCATTAGCGGATTGCGTCAGGAAGGCACGTCGGTTCACCATTGCAAATACTCCTCTAACGATTCTCGAATCAAATCCAGATTCGGTTCATGGCCGGTCCAAAAGTGAAAATCTATGGCGGACTGATGCACCATCAATTCCACCTCGTCGGTCAGTTGTATGCCCCGCTCGTTGAACCATGCACCTAACTCCAAACGTAGGCTCGATGGAATCCGCTCAGTAAAAACGCACACTCCGTCGGAAGCCCAACCGATCTGTTGCAGGCGTCTGATCACGGACGCAGGCCTGCCGCTCAGGAAGGCTGAGACATCGGTCACGATCAGCCCCCGTACCGGCCGTTCGAGTTGGTCCATTTCGTCCCACGTACGGTAGTCGATCAACGCCTGAGTTGGTGGCGAAGTTTCGATACTGGCAACGATGGGTCGGTCGCCGCAGGCGAATAGCGTTACGTCCCCCGAAAGCGCTCCCAACGAGGATCGTATGGATCTGGCCATTGGTATCGATCCGCAAACGGCAATCGCATGCGGTTCGAGTTCCGAATCACCCATCGTTCGAAAACGCGAGAAACGGCATCGCAGGAGTTGCATCGCGGCTTGCCCCAGCGTGTGGTCTCCGATCCATGCCGTACCATCACACCGAACAACATTGACGCGACCCAAAATCAATGCCGGTTCGGTCGCTGATTCCAACAAGGACAAGGCACGGTTTTGGAAGGGCTCCGATAGGGCAGCCCCAGCCATCCCCAAAGCTTGAACGCCACGAAAAGCAGGTTCGAATTGCTCGGGTTCCACTTCCGAAGTAAAGAAACGCCAATCCACTCCCGCATCGCGGGCAATGCGGGACATTACAAATTGAGTTGGATTGCCCGCGACTGGGTTGCCTAAGCATGCCACGAGGGGTTGGACCACGCGCTCGAGACTCATGACTTCGTACCCAACACCCCTGCTTTCGGGGTGGGGCTTCTTTTCCTGTCCGGTTTCATGGGTGGGGCAATCAACATGGGTAGGGCAATCACAACGCTAACAATCGCTACGACATGGGATTGGATTTCGCCAAGCGGGAGCGGACAAGTGCGGGAGTGTCGACGGTCAAAGTCCTCTATTCTACCATCCTAGCCCCACCACCGTCACTCGCATGTTGTCAGGTTTTCCCAAGGTTGCCCGAGTATCACTGACCTACGGGTCCAGCGGCCAGGCAGGAATACGCAACTCTTGGGGTATCGAAAACCCAGACTCAGGAACTCGCTAAGGGGGCAAGACAATTCCGCCTTCATTGCCTAAACTGGAGAGGGTCTTTCCGAACAAAATCCCCCCTCCCGACAACACGATTGGTAAGCTGTGGCAACGTACAAAACGAACGATCTCAAGAAAGGTCTCAAAGTCCAGATCGATGGTGAACCTTACCTGTTGAGCGATGTACACTTCGTAAAACCAGGCAAAGGAAACGCGCTGTACAAGTGCAAATTGAAAAACCTGGTCCGGAATACGGTTCTCGATCGCACACTCAAGGGTGGGGACGAACTCGAGGTCGCGGACGTCGAAGAACTCGACACGCAGTTCCTGTACAACCAAACGGGTATGTTTGTGTTCATGGACAGCAAAACCTTCGAGCAGTACGAACTGACGGCCGCGCAAGTCGACGATTACTGGCGGTACCTCAAGGAAGGCATGCCGGTCGCTATGGTGCTCTTCAACGGCAACCCAATCACGATTTCACCTCCGTCGCACGTCCAATTGAAAGTGATCGAAACGGAACCCGGAATCAAAGGGGACACGGCCACGAGTGTTACGAAGCCGGCCAAGGTCGAAACCGGAGGGGAATTCCAGGTCCCTGGCTTCATCAAAGAAGGTAACGTTATCAAAATTGATACACGGACCGGTGAATACGTCGAACGCGTCAGTATGGATTGATCTACTTATGAACTCATGCCGCTCTTTGGTTTCGTTTTTCTCCATAGTTCGGCATTGCCAAGCGACGTTCGGAGTCGCTGCGGTCGTGCTCGCTGCGTTTGGATTTTTCCCTATGCGCTCCGTAGCTCAGCAGGCCGGTTTCGATCCCTACGCGGTCGAACGCGAGCGGCTCATTCAAAACGTGTTGATCCCTGGCGGTATCCGAGACAAACGTGTCTTGGATTCTGTTGGCAAGACGCCGCGGCATGAATTCGTCCCCCCGCAGTTCGTTCGCCAAGCCTACCTCGACATCGCCATTCCTATCGGCGATCAGCAAACGATCAGTAGCCCGTACATCGTGTCCTTGATGACCGAAGCCCTGCAGACTCAGCCCTCCGATGTGGTTTTGGAAATCGGTACAGGCAGCGGGTACCAAGCGGCCATCCTGAGCCCGCTGGTTAAAGACGTCTACACGATCGAAATCAAAGAAGACCTTGGTCAAAGCACGATCGAGCTTCTCGAAGAGTTGGGTTACACCAATATCCACTGCAGGTTGGGTGATGGTTTCAAAGGCTGGAAGGAAGCTGCACCGTTTGACAAAATCATCGTCACTTGCTCGCCATCCGACGTGCCGGAGCCGTTGCGCGAGCAGTTGAAGGAAGGGGGACTGATGGTCATCCCGGTCGGTGAACGGTACCAACAGATGCTTTACTTGATGCGCAAGAAAGATGGCAAACTCGAGAAAGAAGCCATCAGCCCAACACTATTTGTTCCGATGACTGGCAACGCCGAAGAAAAACGGGCGGACACCCCCAACCCGAGCAATCCGCAATTGATCAATACCAGTTTCGAAGAGCCGCTCATTCGAAACTTTCATATCCCTGGCTGGTACTATCAATTCGGATGCATTCAGGTAGAGGACGCCGAAGCACCCGATGGAAAGCTAGTCGTCGAGTTCGAAAGCAATGATCCACAACTGCCAAACATGCTTCTTCAAGGCATCCCACTCGACGGCCGACAGGTACGACGTATCAAACTCGGAGCATGGGTCTCGGTCAAGGACGTGCGGGTCGGGCCGGATCGCGAACGATCACCGTCCATTGCGATCCAGTACTTCGATGAGAATCGCGCACGCGTGGGCTACAACTATGTCGGTGGATTCAAAGGCACTCGAGGCTGGCGACTGGAAGAAAAAGTTTTCCCTGTGCCGCCGCAAACCCGCGAAGCCATCGTGTCGATCGGCATGTTCGGGGCCGAAGGCAAAACCCGATTCGACAAGATTACTTTCGAACCGATGCTCAAATAACCGCTCTCTAGTCTCTAGGTCCTCTCGAACCGTCGCGCGTACTCTAGCGGAAGCGACCTCTTTATCTGTGGCGACATCTCTATCCGTGTGGCGACTACTACATCCGTGACGAATTCTTCAACAGTGGCATCGAACAACGACTACGACACCCTCATCATCGGCGCAGGCATGAGCGGACTGGCAGCCGGCATCCGGCTGGCCATGTACGATCAGCGGGTCTGCATCCTCGAGAAGCACTGGACAATCGGCGGACTCAACTCCTTCTATCGCGTCAATGGTCGCGACTACGACGTCGGCTTACACGCCATGACGAACTTCACCGAGCGCGGGGCCAAAAAAGGGCCGCTCGCGCGGTTGCTCAAGCAACTACGGTTCCGCTGGGACGATTTTCAATTGGCCCCACAGCGAGGTTCCAGCATCGCTTTTCCCGGCATAGAACTCGATTTCAATAACGACATCCAATTGTTCGAAAGTCAAATCGCTGAAAAGTTCCCGCACCAAAAGGATGCGTTCGCGACGCTCCTGAAACGTCTAACCGACTATGACGATCTGCAGCAAGAAGATTTCGAGTGCTCGACACGGGCGATTCTCGATGAGATTTTTTCGGATCGATTGTTGATCGAAATGCTGCTGTGTCCATTGATGTGGTACGGGAATGCCCGCGAGCATGACATGGACTGGGGACAGTTCTGCATCATGTTCCGCAGTATCTTCTTGGAAGGATTTGCACGTCCTTACAAAGGGGTCCGACTCATCCTGAAAAACTTGGTGCGTCGCTTTCGCGAAGTCGGTGGCCAACTCAAACTGCGCAGCGGCGTCGCGAAACTGCATGTCGACGGCCAACGCATTGCCAGCGTGGAATTGGAGAACGGCGAGGTATTGACCGCACGGCGGATCCTGTCCAGCGCTGGCGTGGTCGAAACCATGCGGATGTGTGACCATCTCTCCCAGGAAGTCCCACTCGTGGCAGGGCAAATGTCTTTCATCGAGTCGATCTCGGTTCTCGATTGCCAACCCCGCCAAATTGGATTCGACAAGACGATCGTGTTTTACAATGACAGCGAAACGTTCCATTGGGAACGTTGCCGCGACGCGATGTGCGATGTACGAACCGGCGTTATCTGCTCGCCAAACAATTACGAGTACTCGGCAGACGAAGGCGAATTGTCTGCGGGCTTCATGCGATTGACCACCATCGCCGATCCCGATCGATGGAGCCAGATGGAGAACGAAGAATACCAACGCCAAAAACTGCATTGGTACGACGCCTCGCTGGCATCCTGCATGCGATTTATCCCCGACTTTCGTCGACATATCATCGACACCGATATCTTCACTCCGAAAACCATTCGACGTTTCACATCCCACGACAACGGGGCCGTATACGGAGCACCTGAAAAGCGTCTCGATGGCTCCACCCACCTGGATAATCTATTCCTGTGCGGAACCGATCAAGGGTTCGTGGGGATCGTTGGAGCGATCGTCAGCGGCATCTCAATGGCCAACCGCCACTGCCTGATGTAGTGAGGAAATCTGGCGAAATTGCCCGAGTTCCTTGACCCGACCGGTCCGATTCTGCCGAAGACATCATCCAGGTCTGTTCGATCGACCCGTTCGTTGTCCCAGGTCATACCATGCAAATCCAATCATCACGGTTTGGAAATTTCGAAGTCAGCCATTCCGATATGCTTTTCATGCCCTCCGGCTTGATCGGCTTCGAATCCTCTCGGCACTGGGTTTTGCTAGCAAGCGAAGACAACGATGAAGTTGCGTGGTTACAATCCATCGCCTTGGCCAACATTGCGTTGCCCGTCATCAGCCCACGTCGTTTCTTGCCCGATTACCGATTGCATGTCCATGGACGCGAACTGGATCGCTTGCAGATCCGTAGTCGCGATCAGATTTACGTGCTCTCAATCGTGAGTCGCAATGGCGGCAACCTGACGACCAATCTGAAGAGCCCGCTGATCTTGAATTCAACTCGGCGGCTGGCCATCCAAGTCGTCGTCAACGACGATCAACCCATGGCGCATCCGCTGGCGTTGGTCGACAGCCATCGCATCCGCTCCGCGGCATAACCGTCAAAACCGCTATCGTTTCGCACGGACCGCAGGATTTCTCCTGCGCCTACCCCTGAACCAGACTGGGGTGTCCGGAGTCCGGAGGCAAACTGAGGGTGTTCGCGATTCACCCGACGGCTATCTCCACCGGACCTCCATTCTTGAACGCTATCGATGCAACCCTAGCCGCCTCCGAGTCGGAACCACGCCGAATCGATAGCATCGCGAGCGGTTTTTCCTACATGCTGGTTGCGAATGTGTTGCAGCGCGGCATCGGGTTTTTGCGCAATATCGCCCTCTGCTACTACCTAAGCGACCAGCAGCTTGGACGATGGGGACTGACCACGAGTTTTCTGCTCATCGCCGCTCCAATGGCGGTACTCGGATTGCCGGGCACCTTTGGAAGGTTTGTTGAGTCCTACCGAACTCGAGGACAATTGAAGGCCTTCGTGGGTTCGCTAATGACGGTCGCCATGATCGGGTACGGGTTACTCGCACTGTGGTTATTCGCTTTTCCAGCATCGAGCGGATCGTTGATCTTCGGCGCACCGCAATCGTCGTGGACGATGCTCAACATCGCAATCGCACTCGGGTGCATCATCTTGTTCAATTCCGCGACGGAGTTGATCAGTGGACTGCGACTCTCGAAAACCGCATCGGCCATGCATGCCGTGAACTCATTGTCGTTGACCATTCTTAGTTGTATTGCCTTGGCTTGGGTTCGCGATTGGCAAGTACTGGTCGTTGCCTTCAGCGCATCAGCCCTGCTTGGCTTGCTGCCCGGTTGTCGGGTTTTGTTGCAGGAATCGACTTGGGGACGGCCGGCGGCAGAGCGGTTTTCTCCACGGGAACTGCTGCAGCGAGTGGCTCCGTTCGCTGCGAGTGTCTGGGCTATCAATCTTATCATGAACACCTTTGACATCGTCGATCGTTACATGCTGTTGCATTTTGCGAGTGCTGAAGATTCGAGTCAGATGGGTCAAGCTCTGGTGGGCCAACTGCACAGTGGCAAACTTATTCCTACCCTACTCGCCAACTTAGCGGCCATGTTGGGAGTAATTCTGCTCCCCTACATGGTTGTCGAATGGGAAAGTGGCCGGAAGGAGCGTGTCGCGGCTTCCTTGCGGACGAGTCTCAAATTCGGGACGATGCTTTTATTTGGGCTATCGATAGGAGCGATGCTCGTCTCGCCGCTAATGTTTCGTGTCGTACTGGCTGGACGCTACGCAGATGGTCTTGCCATTTTGCCAGCAGCGTTGCTGGTCTGTTGCTGGATGGCGGTTGCCACGTTCCTTCACAATTACTTCTGGTGTGCCGAAAAAGGACGAGTGCTGGGAGGTCTTACCATGTTAGCGCTCGTGATATTGATCGCGCTTAGCAGTTTCCTGATTCCCCTCATGGGGATCCACGGCGCGATGTTGGCCAACGTTTTGGCCTGTGGTGTGCTTCTGCTGCTCTCGATTGGCGCGTTGCGTTGGCTGGGGGTGACATTGGGTTGGGAGACGTTGATCGTCGTCGCGCTTCCCATCAGTTTGGCGTTGGGGACCATCCCCGCTACGATGGTTTTCGGAACATGCATTGTGGTTGCTTCCCGCACCTGCTGGATCCTGACGGTTGAAGAGAAGCAAGCCATCGATGCGGCGACCGTACCTCTCCTAAATCGGGCTGGGATCGGCGTAATTAGCATTTGGAAACGCACGTAATCGCGCCTGCGCGCATGGCAAAACTCAAACTAGACCCTTGTGAGTTCGCCTCACAAGTGAATAAGTTTTGAGGTTAAATGCCTAACGGTACCCCGCTCCCACTTCGATCTATCGCCGTTTCGATCGAGGCGGCTGGAAGCGACATCACTTGGGCTTTGGTTGCGATTGTTTTTCGCGCTGCCGGTTCGCGTCAATGATGCGTTTCGTCGTTCCTTCCTCAAGCCCGAGCGCGAGGTCGCAATCGACGAACGATCGGTACGCATCCGAATTCCATGCCGTCAAAACGCGTCTGTCGCCCCGCGTCGGTTTCCCTACGGGTGCTCTTCCGTCTTTCCCACGTCCTGTCATTGCTTTTGATTTCCCGTCATTCGAAGTTACGCGTTGATTTCGATTCCTAAAACCTATGTCGACTACCAAACCCACGGCTATTCCCCTGCCGTAGGCGAGTCTCTCCGAGACTCGCTTCGTCATCGATGGTTCCTTATCGATGGTTCCTTATCGATGATTCCTTAATCGAGGGCTAGCCCTGGTTACCACCGACGCCCCGAAGAAACCATTCGATCAGTCCTTCAGGAGCCTTGACGGTATGCGCAGGCCCTAGGAACATGCATTGCATTGTTGCAAGTGCCAACGGCATTCGCTAGGTTGCCGGGGTTCTCGAAAGCACTTTCGCTCAAAGAGAGATTTCCACCCTGACTCAACCACATTCCAAAATCATCGATCCCAGCGTTGCCCTGCCGTAGGCGAGTCTCTCCGAGACTCGCTTCGTCATCGCTGATTCCTTAATCGAGGGCTAGCCCTAGTTACCACCGACGCCCCGAAGAAACCATTCGATCAGTCCTTCAGGAGCCTTGACGGTATGCGCAGACCCTGGAACAGAAACTAGAACAGAAACTAGGACATGCATTGCATTGTTGCAGGTGCCAACGGCGTTCGCTAGGTTGCCGGGGTTCACGAAAGCTTTTTCGTTCAAAGAGAGATTTTCACCCTGACTCACCCACATTCCAAAATCATCGATCCCAGTGTTGCCCGACCGTAGGCGAGTCTCTCCGAGACTCGCTTCGTCATCGACGATTCCTTGATCGAGGGCTAGCCATGGTCACCACCGACGACCCGAAGAAACTGTTCGATCAGTCCTTCAGGAGCCTTGACGGTATGCTCAGGCCCTGGAAATCTGCCCCCTTGGACGTCGCTGATGTAATCGCGAAAGCCTTCGATTCGCTCCACTTGCATTGCCTGCTCCATCTTGAAGAGGTTGCGATATTGTTTTGTATGTCGTGGATAGGGAGGAGCGTGATTGCCCAAGATATCTTCGGCAAACATGAATTGAATGTCACCTCCACTGCCCGCACCAATCGACGACGTTACCAGACGGGTGCGACTGGAAATTTGCTTAAGTAGCTCGGCGGGAATGACTTCGACTTCGACCGCCCAGGCGCCTGCTTCTTCGAATGACTGAATTTGTTTGAAGATCCACATTGCCTCTTCAAGGGTTTTTCCGACAGCCTTGAGGCCACCAGTCCAAGTCGATAGCCGTGGCACCAAGCCAGCGTGAGCTTGCACAGGAATCCCAACGCTCGAAACAGCCCGAATGAATTCCGGTCCCCATTGGCACATGATTCCATCCGCACCGGCTTCCATGGCGTCAAAGCCAGCCCGGACGGCTTCTTCCACCGTCGCAACCTTTGTCAGCCCGATGCAGAATGTCATGAACGTATTGGACGCTGCATTTCGGATCGCAATGGCACTGGCCGGACTGCGTGGATCAAATTTGACTTTGAGTGTGTCGATTCCCGCCTCCTGGGCCGCCGCTGCCTCGTTGGTCGTAAAAGGCATGGTTTCCGTTAGAACGGTCTTTCCTTTCAAGTCTTGAAGGTGCTTGACGGTGTAGTTTCGAGTTGCATATTGGCCACCAAGGGTCATGGTTCGGTGCAATCCTCGGTGGCGCGCATCCCGGGGAGGCAGTTCATTCGATAGGGTCCCGTCAGGAGTCATGTTTTGCTTTTCGGTTCGAGGGAATAGTCACCATGGGGCACTTGCGATTCAAACATCTTGTTCCTGTACGTTTATTTCCGCGACTCTGTTCATTGCGATGCCAATTCCAAGAGTGCTTCGACCGTGCGATAGTTGCGAGCCGTGGTTGCGACACCGAGATGCTTTTCTGCCGTGGATGCCAACTTGGATCGTCCGACACCAGACGGTGCATGGAGATAGAAGACGCCGTCCGTCAGTCGATAATTCTCCGTTGCCGTTTTGGCTGCATCAAGGGCTTCAACGTTGGCGTTCGTCGCGGAGCGTTCGAGAAAGAAAAAGTGAAGCGACTTGGCATCGGAAGTCGCTTGGGGAAAAGGGTTTTCATCGATCGCCAGTTGCAATTCCTCCAAGCCAAGAACGAAGACCGTTGGTGCAAAACCGTATCTCGTTGCAATGAGACTTCTGATTGATTTCGCAAGCGATGAAGAGTTCTGGATTCGGGAGTCGAAGACAACGTTTCCGCTTTGAATGTAAGTCCTGACATTCTGTAGTTTTAACTCAGCAAGATGGGTGGCCAGCGTCTTCATCGGCAGAATGTTCTTACCGCCGACATTGATCCCTCGAAACAGGGCAATCCATCTGTTCATGCTTTACCTCCAGATACCGACGATGTCTCGAATCTCACGGGCGAAGTCCTGTGCGAACGCACTTTACGATAAGAAAATAGGGACATGCCCTGCATTGTGGCGGGAGAGGATCGGGTTTGCTAGTTTGAATGGGTCATCGACACCACTTTTCTTCAAAGGGAGGTTTTCATCGTGACCCAACCACGCTCCAAAATCGTCGATTCTAGCGTTACTCGTTGGTACCGCTGCATTTTGCGCTGTGTTCGCATCGCATTTCTTCTCGCTGAGACTCCTGCTCAAGTCCCCTCGTCACAAACAGGGTCCAAAAGCGATCCACGAGGTCCAGATCCACGCCGAACGACCACCCATGCAAGCATTCCGCTGACCTTTTTGAAACAGCCGCAATGCATGTCCTTGTTTTCTCGTCATGATACCGTGCGCACCTCGTCAACACACGGAATCCACTTTGGAGTAAAATCGCGGCAGAGTGTTACTGTGCAGTACCAAGATGGACTATAAACGAGTATTTGCTACGTTTGATAAGGAATACTCCAGAGGCGATACCAATGAATGAACAGAGTGACTCCAGTCGAACCTTGATTTCAGTTGCTAATTCGATGCTCTGGATTTTCATCATGGTGGTGCTGGCAAAACCCGGGATCGCCAGCGATGGCGATCCTGTGGCCATCCGTTACTGGCCGGGTGGAGGCATCAGCATTGAGTCGATGTGGAATATTCATGTTGCTATTGGGGTGGACGCTGAGAACCGAGCGGCCCTGCCACGCTTGGCAGATGTTGAGTTCGTAGACGATTTCTGGGCAGCTTCCGGCAGTGATAGCCTGGTGCTTGACCGAAAGCCGAATGAACCCAAAGCAATTCTCAAGCCCACTAGTGAATGCCCCAGCCCTTCTCGGAATGCGATCCGGTTCGCGCGCGTTGCTTTAAAGAATGCAACGACCCAAAAATCGCTCTTCTTGAATATCGTTTTCGTGGATGGGGTGGCGATTCTTGACAGCAATAAGAATTCAGTCAGTGAGCTTCTGGTAGCTCTAAAAGAGGTAAAAGATCTTCCAAGCGAAATGCAAACCATCGATGCTTTTTTGATCGATGACGCGATTGCGGACCAAGCGAGTTACGAAACGCTGCAAGGAATACTCAAGCCGCGAGTGATGGTGCTTCGAAGCGCAGTAAAGTTCGACAAAGTTGGTAATGCGTCTGTAGAGCCAATCGGCCACAACACGCTTTCGGTTTCCCAATCGGAGCCGACAAGCATATCCAAGTGGGTCAAGTTGAGCGAAATCCCCTGGTCGATGGACGCGGCCCTTAGCGATTTGTTCGACAAGAAAGAGGCTGCATGCAAATCATCGCGGGCGGTGTTCAAAGAACTTTCTGTGAACCAATTGAATTTTCGGCCCAGCAACGGAACGCATACACCGCGATGGAACACCGAGCACATGATGGGTCGCGAGTTACTGTTTTTTTCGCAGATCTATCACGCCATGGATTCGAGTATTCCGATTTTGGACCTTAATCCCAAGCAAATGCCCCCCGACTATCGTCCCGCCCATGAAGACTGGACTGGCGCAGAAGAATCTGAACAAATGGAGCGAGTCGAGTCGTTCACGCGAAGGTTTGCCTACTTGTTGGACGGGATGGATCTTAACAAAACCGCCAAGGGTAGCGCCTTCTGGACGCCGAAAGCTTTGCTAAAGCAAATGGAAGCTCACTACAGCGAGCACACAGCCAATGTGGTCAAGAAGAAGGACTTGCCGGATTGGCCCAAGGATTGACGCCCAATGTCGTAGTGCCTCTAGGTACCCAATGAATGAGCATCGGGTGCCTTGAACATTTTGGATCGGTGCAAGAAATGGTCAGGCGAGGGCAGACACAACGGTCCAATCCGAGCAAGGACAAGAAATTGCAACTGCTTGAAGAGCTATACGCTGCTCTTTCGGAAAGACGATTTCAACATGTTGTAGACGTCGTAAGCAATCGACTGCGAACGGGCAAACGGTCTCCGGCATTGCTTTATCTCGTCGGATTGGCATGGATTGGCCTGGAGGATCTAGCACAAGGAGCCACAGTACCTGGAGGAGTCGATTGCGTGCGGTGGCGATCCGACAGCGGCTCAGCAACAATTGGCTCGCGTCTATTTCTTGCTCGATCGATACGCTGACTCCGCAATTCTGTTGCAAAAGCTGATCGAGGCAACGCCTGACCATGTTGAGTATTGGCGAAATTTGATCTTGGCTCTGGAAAGCGATGCAAAGATCGAATCTGGATTGATCGAATGCCATAAAGCGATTGAGCGTTTTTCGAAGGATGCATCGCTGTATCGACAACTTGGAGATTTATGCAAAGCGAAAGATGACTGGCATAACGCAGCGGATGCGTATCGAAACTGCTTTGAACTGGATGAGACCAGGGAAGACGCAAGAAAACTTCAGATCGCCATGTTGCGACGAGTTGGGAATCGCGACGCTATACGCGATGCGCTGGATCAATGGCTTCAAGCCTCTCCCAACCATCCTATCGCTGTACATTTGAGAGGGGCTTACTCAGTAAGCACAACCCCGACACGAGCTTCGGACGACTATGTACGAGAAGTGTTTGATCAATTCGCCGACACTTTCGACTCTCAGTTGACAGCGCTGCAATATCAAGCACCACGCGATTTGGCGGATCACTTATTGCGATTGCCACTTCCCAAAGACGGTTCATTGCGAGTTTTAGATGCGGGTTGCGGAACAGGTCTCTTAGGAACATGGTTGCGTCCTTATGCTGAAAAGCTGATCGGTATCGATCTTTCGAGCCAGATGCTAGCCCGTGCTGAAAAGCTACAACTATATGACGAGCTTTCGGAAGCGGAATTGACAGCCTACCTTGGCGCGATGAAAGACGCGTTTGATCTGATTGCATCTACTGATACGCTAAACTACTTTGGTGATTTGCGTATGTTTTTCCTCGCCGCCCGCAAAGCATTGCGATCTGCGGGTGGCTGGCTTGTCTTTACCTTGGAATCAAGTTCAAAGACTGGAGTTTCTTCGCCAAGTAATGAGCAACCCGAATACTCCCTCGAACCATCGGGTCGTTACACGCATTCAATCGAACGGATTGTTGAAATCTTGAAAACGAGCTCCTTCGATGAGATCGAAGTCGTGCCATGTGTCATACGTCAAGAAGCTGGAAAGGATGCTCCAGGCGTAATCATTTCGTGCAAATCAGGAACCGTCGACGTCTAGGATCTTTGGACGCAACCCGAGTCACAGTCTGGGGGGCACTCGCCATGGCAATCACCGCCGGAGTTAACACATTCTTCGGAGCACTTGTCTAGTGGAGAGGTCCGCATACCCTAGCAAGCCAACAGGACTCCATCTTGGACGACCAAGTCCAACGTAGGCGGCATGGCTCTTGGTTGACTCAGTTCACTGCGTAGGATCTTGACATTGGATGGCGCTTCGATGCCGAGCGTTATTCGGTTGCCGTGGACCCGAACCACTTCGACAATTCTGTTGCCACCGATGACCAGTTTCTCACCTTCTTTGCGACTTAGAACGAGCATTTTGATTCTTCCTTGAGATTTGATTGCTGCGGCGAAGCGCTGCTGTTGGTCTGCCGCGTCCCAACACCAATTATTATCGGACGAGCCGCGACAACTTTAGGTCAAAGCGAATTCGAATTCAAAAGTTTCGCCGATTTTTCGCGTTCAAGTCGGGCGTGGATTTCGTGTAAAGTGGTTTCCATTTCGGCGACTACGGTATCCAGAGTGTATGGTATCCCGAGTGCCGATAGTTACAAAAAGATCCGATTCAGGTGGTTCTCGACCACCGGTCATGGGACAGTGTGGCACGACGCTCCGCGTCGTGGTCGGTATCCAAAACCCACTCGACGCGGAGCGTCGAGCCACTATAGATTGCGATGCAACGGACAAGCTCCCTGCTGCGCCGGTCAGGATGCGTAGCGATTGGAGAAGGACTGACATAATTCTTCGAAAATGATCACGAATCATTGAGCCGCTCTCGGAGAGGCGACGTAGAAATGCGAACGATCAAAAAGAACGATCGCGTCTTACTTAAGCAGCGGGGCTTACATCCTATGCATCTATCCAAGAATTTGTCATTGGTTGCATTAAGCCTTTGGACGGCTTGCGTCATAGGTTGTTCGGATGCCGAGAGAGGTACGCACCTTTCGTCGTTGAATTCTGCCAGCAGTGGTCTTTCAAGTATTGCGGGGACTTCGGCTCGCGATGCGTCCGCGGCGACAACTGCAGGTGCTGGCATCCTCGCTCAGGACAAGCCGCAAAGTGAGACTCATAAGAGAGCACTGGTTTTTTCAGGGGATGTTCGAATCGAAGTCAAGGAATTCCAAGACCTGGAAAAGGAACTGGCCGTAAAAGTGGACCAGTTGGGGGGCTTTATCGGCAGCTACAACGAATCGCGTCGGGATCAGAAAGAAAGAAGCGGTGTATGGATCGTTCGAGTTCCCGTTGATCAATTCACAGTCCTTCTGGATTGGTTGGATACGAACTTCTATGTAATCGAGAAGTCGGTCAAGAGTCGGGATGTGACTGAAGAGTTCATCGATCTGGAATCGCGATTATCCAACAAGCGGAAAACGGAAATGCGATTGTCCGAGCACCTTGCCAAGTCCACTTCCAAACTCTCTGATATTTTGGAGATGGAAAAGGAGATAGAACGTGTTCGAGAGGAAATCGAGCGAATTGAGGGAAGGTTGAACCTACTACGAGATCAATCCGAGTTGAGTACCCTCACGATCCGCGCCGAGAGTCGAGCCGCGTTCGTTGCCGTCCAATCCCCGACCAGCCTGGGTACGATTGGAACGATCTTCTACAACTCTTGGTGGAGCATCGGCCAGATACTCTATGGCCTGATCTTGCTCATCGTGGCAACCCTCCCATTTGGCATCGTCCTGTTGGCTATCGCATTCCTCGTCTATGCCACTACCGGACAGTCACCGACACGTATTATCAGGCGGAGTATGAAGTGAAAGCGTTTCTTAATTCAGCCTTGAGCAATTCAGCCTTGAGTCTTTGTTGGATGGGTATTGTTTTATGTTGGGGAGGAACATTCGAATCGCAAGATTCCAGCGCAGCGCCACCAATTGCCTCATCCAGTACGTCGGAACCCAAGTCCATCGCACCGGCAGAATCCATTCAAACAGGTCTGTTGCTCGAACCACCACTCGACTTGAGTTCTTTCAGCACCGACAAGTTTGCCGAATTGATGCTGACGGTCGGAAGCGAGAAGATTCGCAAGGCATGGACTTCGCCCGTCGTTCCATTGCCCGACCATCCTCGGACCACCGCTAAGGGGCTGACCCATGAGGAGGTCAAAAGCTACATGCGACATGCAAAGCTGATGTTCGAGCAAGGGCAAGCGATACCCGTTTCCGATGTTGGCTTGATCAGCACGCAAGAAGACGTGATTCGCCAACCCATGCTAAATCATATCTCGGCATTCGAGAATTCTGCGGTCCGAGTTTACTTGCTGGTCCAGAAAACAGCCTCCGATGACCGCTGGAGTTATTTTTCGATTGTGCAGGACATGACCGTCCAACCGCCACTCGACTACTACGCTGGTATCAGCGATACGGACATTCGATTCGAAGGCACCAGTTGCTACGCATGTCATTCCTCTGGACCTTTGGCAATTCATCCGGCTCGAGAGGATCTCGTACTGGATGCCAAATTAGCCGCGGCGCTCAGCCAATACATCGCTGAACAGCCTCGTTCGCGTTTCTATTTTCCGGAAGAATCGCCGCGACCGAAAACCGGAAAACCCATGACACTCGACTTCTGTACGGCGTGTCACGCCGAGGATGGCGATCGCGGCCCCCTGTTTCAAGTTCAATCGCATCCGATACGGGTTCTTGTAGACTTTGGCTACATGCCACCGGACGAGCGGTTGACAACGGAACAGGTCGCCCAACTCAAAGCATGGTTGGACGATAAAGAGTAGCTTCGCAGGAGTGGCATCCGGTCAGCAACGTAGTCCCGCTTGCGGTATGCCAGCCGCATTGCCTCGAGTTCTTTCATCGAAAGTGAATTGCACGGCTGCGGTCCAAGTGCGACCAAACCATCGGTGGCACTGCAATGCAATCCGCTTTGCGCATGTGTTACCGCTGATGGCGAATGACTCCTACCCTCTGACTGCTTGCCCCGAATGGGGCTGAAGATATTCGCCGGTGATCGCGACACCGCACCGCCGTGTTATTTTGGGTGCGTGCCGACTAACTTCCTACCCACGTCCAAAGCAGTTCTTGAAGCATGCAACAAAGATTGAAGCAACTGTGCGCAATGATGGGACCTAACAAACGGCGAGTTTTGAAGAACCAAGTTCCCAGCACAATCCCAGTGAGCCCAGCCATTACGGCCCCGAAAAGCCCTTGGTAGATGTGGTAGCCAGCAAAGAGAATTGCCGGAATGATCACTGCCAAGTAAGCATTACCCGTCAATTGCTCGAGGCGGATCGTGAGGTAACCGCGCATCACAAGCTCTTCGGCGATACTGTTCAGCAACAGTCCAATCAAGCCACTACCTGCGATTGCGATCCAGCCTTCGATCCCTGCTGACCGCGAGTCGGGAGAGATAGGGCTGAAAAGCCCCTCATTTCCCATCAAACTGGCGAGCAAGAACTCGAACAGGAAGAGACCTGTCCCAATTGCGATTCCCAGGATTGCATCGTGGCCAGCTTTTTCCGAAGTGATCCCATGAGGCTTTAGGCTTCCGTGGACGACGAGTATCGCTAAGAGGCTAATCATGACAATCAAAGACTGTACAATCAGAGCCGCATTGCTTTGTATAGAGAGAAATCCCACGTAGGAGGACTCGCCTCCCTCCAGGCTATACCATTGGTGGATAGCCCATACCTGGTAAGGAACATACGCGAATCCTAGGACTACAAGGCATTCAAGAACCAAGAACCAAGGCGCGGTGATCGAGTGTTCAGCGGATTGACGCTTACGATCCTTCGATGACTCGATCGTTGCCTGACGCATTTCCTCAGTAAGGCTCGGATCCGATGTTCCTGGAACGTCAACGTATCGCCGACATCGTGGACAATTCTCGACGCGGTTTGCGTGTTCCGCACCTATGGCAATCAGCTCTTTACAGCTGGAGCAACGAAAAACAATCCACTGATTTTTTCCTGCTTCGAATCGTTCCGCTCGATTTCTACGCCACTCCGCGAGGACTTCGCGAGCTCTTGGCACTTGCTCCACAGGCACTTGTATTTTCACCCCACCGACGGCACCGGCGAGGAGCCAATCATTGGCAATTAATGTCTCATTCTCCGTAAAGCAGTCGATGCCATTTTGCTCTAGAATCGCGACCGCGACATTGGCCTCGTGAACGGAATCGAACGCGTCAATCGTGGTAAACGACAATGGTTGCATCTGGTACTAAGCTAGACGTTCGTAGTGGGAAATTCCGAAAGATATTATCTCGCATCGTTTAAAACCCGAATGCGATGAGTCGTCGAGTATACTCGAACGGATAGACGTTCTCGTGTCCGTGAGACCTAAGGACCTATTCATTCAGCGTCATCGACGACGGAAGCGGTATACTTGTGCTACTTGCCCATGAAAATTGAGGTAAGAGATTTCTGGCTTCTACCTGCGATTACGAGTTCAAACCATGCGACTGCCTCACCCTGAGCTTCATCGAACCGATCGCATTGGATGGCTTCGAGCTGCAGTACTTGGAGCCAACGATGGTATCGTTTCCACTGCAAGCCTGGTCGTCGGAGTGGCTGCCGCAAATACAGGCAGCAACGAAATTCTTGTCGCCGGAGTTGCAGGTTTGGTTGCCGGTGCCATGTCCATGGCCGCAGGTGAGTATGTTTCGGTGAGCTCTCAGGCAGATACGGAAAAGGCAGACATCGAACGCGAGCGAGCCGAACTTGCAGCGGACCCAGTCCACGAGCATGCGGAACTGGCAGCCATTTACGAAAAACGAGGACTGGATCCGACGCTTGCGAGCCAAGTGGCAGACCAATTGATGAAGCACGATGCCTTAGCAGCTCATTCTCGCGATGAACTTGGGATTTCCGACACGTTGAGTGCACGCCCAGTGCAAGCTGCATTCGCATCGGCGGGCACGTTCGCCATCGGGGCCGCGATGCCATTGCTGACAGCCTTGCTGACACCTCGCCGCGCGATGATCCCGGTTGTCGTGACTACTTCTGTCTTGTTCCTAGCACTTCTCGGTGGATTCGGTGCCTACGCAGGCGGGGCACCGTGGTTGAAGGCAGCCATGCGAGTCACGTTCTGGGGAGCGCTCGCCATGGCAATCACCGCGGGAGTTGGCGCATTCTTCGGAGCGGTCGTGTAGACGCATTTACAGGAAGATGTCCCTATGCCAGAACCCATCGAAATGCCAGAACCTATCAATTGTCCTGCAACAAACGAAAACCCGATTCGCTCAGCCAATCTGCTCAGCCTGCGTGGTTTGTTTGCCTTGACCGCGGTTTTCGGGTTGTCGCTTTTCATGCTCTCTGACCTTCGTCGAGAGCCGATGGCGATTGTCGTGCTTTGGTCGATTGCGATTGGCGCAGGCGTTGCCTCGCATCTCTTATACACCTATGTGTTTCGTTGGCGTGGGACAGTATTGATAAGTCTACTCCTACTGCCTGCATTGACTTTAATCGCCGTGGGAATCTACTTCAGCTTCGTGGATGACATGCTCTTTTTGCTCACATTGCCGGTGGCATTTATTGCTCACGAAAGCTGGTCGGAACGCTTGCTGATCACGTTTCCGTACATCGCCTGTGCAGCGATTCTGGCCGCCGCGCACCCTATCAAGCCCAGCCTGACCACGGCGATTATTTCGGCCATGGGGATCTCCATTTGGTACGCAATGGCACTGCTTATGGCTGCCAGCGCGGGCTAATTTGCTTGAGATCTGCATGCGTTTAAGATTGCGTGAAATCGTTTGGACTGCGACGCCGATGGATCGGGGACTTCCTTGAAGTACCGTCGCACGGCCTCGATATCCTGGGCAAAAGACTCGGCATCATCTTCTCAGTGATCACGGTGCGTCGAAGCACGGGAGTTTAAGAGGGTATTCCACTCGAACCAATGCGTTGGTTCAATGTTGAGTATGAACGAAATCATCGCGCCGCAGGAACCCAATCCATCCCAGGGCCAAGAGATTGCCAATACCGTGAGCCACGGCATTGGGCTCGCGGTCGCTTTGGTTGTATGCCCCTTGTTGATTCTCAAGGCAGCGAAGCATGGGCAACCCTGGGGACCTTTCAGTGCCGTCCTGTTCGCGACCTCCGTGGTATCCATGTACCTGGCTTCGTCGCTCTATCACGCGTTGCCTCAAGGTCGAAGCAAGCGTGTCCTGAGAACCCTGGAGCATTGCGCGATATTGGTCCTCATCGCCGGCACCTACGCGCCGTTCACTCTCGTCGCGATCGGAGGCTGGGTGGGCACTTCCCTCTTTGTTTTGGTTTGGATTCTAGCGGTAGCCGGGATTTACATTGAGTTCCGAGGACGAGCTATTCATCGTTGGCTGCCTGGAGTGCTTTACTTATGCATGGCATGGATCATCGTCCTGGCGATCGTTCCGCTCTCGAGGAGTGTTCCTCTCGGAGGGCTTATGTGGTTGCTAGCCGGGGGAGTCGTCTATACCGCGGGGATGGGATTTTTTGCTGCTAGATACGTACCCTACTGCCATTTTGTTTGGCATCTATTTGTAATGGCCGGAACCGCTTGCCACTTTATCGCGGTATGGAGGTACGTGTTCTAGCAGGTCGCGGCTAAAGGTCCAATGAAATTCTAGCGAAACACAACGGGATGGCGCCATGCTACAGCGGAAACGGCAGCACGTGGAATTTGCCAAGAAATCATCGATTCTGAGCGCACAACAGTCGGCTGGTTTTGTAGTGGGTGACGTCCCTAACCGTGACCGTAAAGCGAACATCATGTCTCTTGCCATGCGAGTGCAATTCCAGCCCCAGGGATGTGATGGTAGAGTTCTTGATCGTGCATATGCATATTGGGGTTTCGGATGCCCCAAATCCTAGCAAACCCATCCGCTTCACAGATGCAGCCAAATGTTGCTCATAACATCAGGTAAGCAAACCTATGGTGCACATGTCGTTCGCTCTGCCCCCGGGGATGACGCCGAACCGTGTCGAATGCCAGCACGGTCTCAATCGCCATTTGGCTGCTTTCGAGGAAATCGGAATGCGGCGAGTGCACTCCATGCGGATAGCCAACCAAATATCGCAAAGAATGACACGAACTCGATGATGAAGGTGTGAAATCGGACGTGAAAGGTCCCCTGACTTAGACCTACGGAAGCGAGCAACGCCATTGCCGACAGCAAACAAAGAATAATTCCGACATTGATCCTGCGAATGAATGCGCTCGCTAGCGTCGTGAAAAAACAGACCGGCGACACAAAGTTTACAAACATGATGCCGAGGTAAAAGTAGGCTGCTGACCCTTGCGGTGCGTAGAAATCTCGACCGTCGATCAATATCCCGATCAAATAAGCGATCGAGGGGAGAACGTAAACCGAGGCGATCGCGCTAAGAGTTGCAATTCCGAGATTCCTCAGGATTAGAAATACGACCTGCAAGGTAGATCTCAGTGATGGTGATCGGTCAGACTGGAAGTTTGTCGTTGGGGCGTACGGATCTTCATTCATGGTCGGCACGTAGTTCTGGTTTAGGGAGAGCGGGGCGTCGATTTCTTGATCTCGGTTTAACGCGACCTAGTGGATAAGTTGGTCTGCGTAGACGCTGAGTTGCGCGGTGATTTCGTTAGAAAACGTTTCGAAGCAGTGGACCTGTCGTCCGATCACTTCCAAACCTGACTCAACCAGCGATGGAAAGCAAAGGATCAGGCCCAAAAATGCGACCAGCATGAGGGTCTCGAAAGCGTCGATCAATGTGAATTTCGAACGGAACAACATCATCGGATTCCTTCTGCGAGACTGGGGAGAGCAAGGGCTGCAATCGTCAACGCGTAGGAATCCCGAAGGGGAGCTAATCAATTCAGGAAATTTCTCCACTTTTCCTGAACGCGTCCCTGCTGGCGTGGAGGCAAGTACAATCGGGATCGCGAAAATGTTTGAGATCTTGTCTTAGGATCGAGGATACACGCTCATGTCCGGTGAAACGGTTCGACTTCTGGCAGGCGTCTCGCGAGGCGATCGACAATGCATCGATCAGCTAATGGCTCATGTTTATGATGAGCTCAGAGCGCTTGCTGCAAACAGAATGCGGCAGGAAAACGAAGGACACACGTTGCAACCTACGGCGCTGGTCAATGAAGTGTTTCTTCGAATGGTTGGTCAGACGCGCGTGGACTGGAAAGACAAGGCGCATTTCTTCGCAGTTGCGGCGAATCTGATGCGTCGCATCCTTATCGATCATGCGAGAAAGCGCACTGCAGGTAAACGAGGCGGTCGGTCAAAAAAAATGAATTTCAACGAAGAGATGATTCTTTCTCCCGACATAGATCCTCTGGATCTTGTGGCTCTTGATGATGTTCTCAACCGCTTGGCGCAGCTCAACGAACGACACGCTCGAGTGGTCGAGTTGCGTTACTTTGCAGGGCTTGGGGTCGAAGAAACCGCTGAAGCATTGGGCATTTCTGCCGCTACTGTCAAAAATGATTGGCGAATCGCGCGTGCGTGGTTAACCGTCCAGCTCGATTCGGATTCATCGCGATGATGGATGGCGAGACAGATCCAGAACGAAAACGCTACGAGCAAATCCAGCAGTTGTTCTTGGATTCGCTCAAAATTGAACCCGAAGTCGATCGCGAGGAATGGGTTCGCCAGCAGACAAACCACAGCGAAGAGATACTGGCAACTGTGCTCGCCATGCTGCGCGCTGACGCGAACGGTGGGGAACGATCCGATCCATTGATGTCGAGCCCCCATGAAGTGCCGGCATCGATCGATTCTCCAACAATACCGTTCGATCGGCGTGCACCTTGCCTGCCTCAGTTTGAGAACTTCGAGATCCTCGAGGAGATCGATCGAGGTGGAATGGGTGTTGTCTACAAAGCCAGACAGTTGCGTCCCAATCGATTGGTTGCCATCAAGATGATCCGCGGTGGTACATTTGCTTCGAGGACCGACATCGAAAGGTTCTCTGTCGAAGCAGAAGCAGCATCGCAGTTGGACAGCGAATCGGTTATTCCGGTTTACGAGGTTGGGATGGTGATGGGTGAGCCATTCATTGCGATGAAATACATCGATGGTGAAAACCTGGAGATTCTGCTACGAAAAAGCTCCGTGGCCATCCCAGAATTCTTGAACCAACTCATTACCATCTGCCGTGCCGTTGCGGTCGCACACGACCGTGGGATCATTCACAGGGACATCAAACCATCCAACATTTTAGTGGAGCGAGGTTCGGGGCGTCAGTGGATCACCGATTTTGGTCTTGCAAAGTACCTCGAAGCGGAGTCGTCGGCAACGGCCGCTGGGGATGTGATTGGAACGCCGGGATACATGGCGCCGGAGTTGGCGATGGGAGATTCGAAAAACGCGACGCGCGCCGTCGATGTGTATGGACTTGGAGCGGTACTGTACCGCGCGCTGACAGGCCGGCCACCGATCCCAACGGACTCGGCAAATCTCGTCACAGTGATCCAAAGGATCCGAGAGCATGACGTGTTGGCCCCTCGTTCGATTCATAGTCGAGTGCCCGAAGCACTAAATACGATTTGCATGAAGTGCTTGGATACCGATCCCGCGCGCCGCTATCCAAACGCTAGGGAGTTGGCCGATGACTTGCAGCGATTCTTGGACGATGAGCCCATTCGTGCCAAACCGTTGAGCTGGGCTCGCCGGCTGCACCGCTGGGCACGCCACCGACCTGGCTTGGCCGTTACCTGGTGCGGGCTTGCAATTTTTTATGTGTACCACTTGCTTTGCTATCGTTTGGGATTGTATCCCGATCCCGAGTTCCATGTTGCTGCGACCATTGTGACAGCGACCGCAGCCGTGAGTGCGTGGGTTTGGCAATTGGCGCTCACGCGGACGCAAGGTGCAGCATGGGTCCTCTACGCTTGGCTCACCTTCGATTTGGCATTGCTCACCATTCTATTGTTCTGGGCGATCAGCGCCAACAGTTCGCTTGTTCTGCTTTACCACGTTATTGTCGCAGGTTCCGTGCTTCGCTGTCGCAAGGCCCTTGTCGCTTATGTGACCATGGCAGCGCTAGTCGGCTACAGCATTCACCTCCTGTACCTCCAGTTCGATCGACCTCAGGAAGTACCCGAGATCCATCAGGCCGTTCCTACCATGCTTTCCCTAGTCTTGATAGGCATCGTCCAGTACCTCTCTTTGCTCAAGTCCGCCGCAAGCTTCGAAGCCCGAGGAGCAAAGGGCTCAATTCACCGAATCCACGACGGTCTCCACCGATGATACTGCGAGTCTCGTTTACGGAGGCGAGCAAAAATTGGGTCTGTACCAAAGCAACAGCGGGAGTATGAGTAGCGACATGAAACCAAAGATGGAACTACGCGGCCATGCGAGTGTTGTGACGATCGCGTCGAGTAGTCCGTATGCGAGACCTGACATGAGAATGGCGACATAGTTGGCAAGATTCATGGCGCCTAACATCCGCCCCTTTTGATCCCTGGAAGGTCGGGATTGTAGAAAAACTCGTAATGGTCTCGCAAAGAGACCAGCCGCCAATCCGAGCATGAGCAATGCCAACAGGGATCCACGAAAGCCTAGCAGATGCTGCCACCCGCCCAACGAAGCCGCAGGCAACGATATGGACATGAAGCACAGTGCTGAGAAGATACTGCGTAGCCATAGTAGATGGCCGTTGCCGCGACTCAACCGAACGATCTCGACTCTCCCACGAAATGAAAACACCCGTATCGACTACGACTCCCATGGATAGAAAACTTCCTTAAAGCATTTTCGCACCGACTCGACGTCCTTTGCAAACGGCTCAGCGTCATCGCCCAACGACGGCATCGAAGACATGATTGCCGCGAAGTCCTTTATGGAAACGGCCTTTCTCACCGGGACAACGCGTGCAATTGCAACCGTGCCTTCGGCGAGCTCTACCGTAACTTGATCCTTTGCAATGTGGCGCACGAGGCTCGCCCAATCGATGCCCGGATTTGCAATGTCTTGTTTTTCCATCAAAACTCCCAACTTCTGCTACGTACACTTCCCCACAGGGTATAGCCCGAATCCCACGTTGCTGCAAAAAGGTTGAGCAATGGTTTTGGTGGCAAAGTAAAGCTCAAGTGCTCCAGGCTTACCTTAGAATCGTGACATCACCCTGAGGAAGTCTGCGATGGATTATCTATGGTTGCTGCCACTCGCCCTCAGCGCGCGAACGATCATCGACTGTGCGAATTCGTGCATCGTTCGGGGATCGATCGACACGCTGTCGGGATTGGTATCCCTCGATCGACGCTTCACAGATGGAAGTCTCGAGCGCCCAGACCAGTGCTTGGTCTCATCGCTCACTTCAGAGGCACAGCCTGACCTACGTCTGCCTCACTCTCGGGGTTTGGTGTTAACCCACCACCCTCCGCCGATGGCCTTCCCAGAAGCTTCCAGTTCCAGGATCCCCGCAGGTGTGACCTGAGTGTTGTAGAGGTTCAATGAGACACCTGGGTTCTCGACCCCGCGGACCTTCTGATGTTGTATCATCGGCGCGAGATTTCGCAGCCCAGCGTCGGAGACACGCGTGCCGTTGAGGTACAGAATACTGACCCGAAGTTTTGCGATGCTTTGAAGCTGCTGGTCGGTGACGTCCGTACCACTTAGGTCCAGAATATGGAGACGCGGCGCGTCGATGAGCGTCTCAAACGCATGTTCGGGAATGTCCAAGCCACTCAAGTCGAGATCCTCCAGCAATGAAAGCTCGGCCATGTCATGAAAAACTCGTTCGCTGAGTTTCATCGCAGGCTTGCCCGGCTTGGGCTGAGGGCCGAAAGGCTTGCGTCGAAGCGACCACACTTCGCCCTGTCGGTCGACTTGTGGCTCCAAGCCGTAGGGGCGCCAAGCGGTGCGAGCCGCGGCGACCGCGCGCTGGTAGTTGATCGACTTCTGCCGCGCGCCGATCCACAGCCCCAAAGCAATGCTGGCGGCGATAAGCAGAATGAAGAACGTTCTCAATGAGAAGCGGAACCATCGGACGTCCTCGCGATCAGGGCGACACAGACTCGCCGTCGTAAACGCAACTGCCATCGCAATTGCGCACACCGCTAACACCCACCCGATGGTACAAATCATCATCCACGCCAGTGTGATCAGACCTTGGTTGATCGCATGCTCATCCCAGAATAGGTAGCCGAAGAGCCTGAAATCGACAGCTTCGTGCCCGACAAACCACAACGCGCCGACGCCGCTCACGTACAACATCGCCGCGGCAACCAGGGCGCCGTTTCGTATCGGTCGCCACTCGGGGACGTAGAGCAAGCGCCGCTCGCGGGTGGCGCCCCCCAACCAAGCCCCTAGAAACGACGACAGGGTCGCGATCGCGATCGCCATGGCGAAGCAGATAAGGTCATCGAGCAAGACGGGGATTTTCATTGTTTGCATGATTCGGATCCGCGGAAAATGGGAGTTCTGGTATTTGTTGGCTTCGCCCCGACCGAGACGATACTCATTACAGCGAATGCACCGCAGACAATCGCCATAGAAGACATGTTTCCAATGATGCTTTATGCGGTAAATTGGACGGGCAACGAGATTTTGCAAGCGACATGCTCGTGGTTAACTAGGTGGGGCTTGAGAAATCTAGGCGCCAGCCACTGGTCAGAAAGATATTCCGCTAGCCAAGCTCACTCATCCCTTGCTTCATGCCCCTGAATCAGCATCAATAAGCCCAGGATTCCAAACGCAAGTCCAGCTATTGCAAGTGGAAATAGCAGTACACCTGTAAGTGAGATGAACATAGCTAGTGCGGACCCCGGCGGTTGGCTGTCCACCACCAAACCCAGGCCTGCGATGCTCAGTGTTGTACACCAGCCTGCGACAAGGAAACGCAGCCTAAATCGACTTAGATTGCGGACGTACGAGGTCGACATGGCCAGCATCAAAGACCCGATCAAACCGGTGACGAAGACCGAAAACAACGACGCGATGCGAATCCAATGTTCCCGAAAGGCTTCAGGCATGCCTGCTCCGGACAAGAAACCTACGAACGGAACTCCCCAGCCTATCGCGACAAGCGAAAGGCCGATGGCACGCCAGCTGCGGATTCGCCCCGATGTACGGGTGAGCTGGCAAGTAGATTTGTAAGGGTTGACTTTTTCGTGTGTCATGAAAGCGACCTTGGTTAGTAGGGATTTGCAGCGGTTCGAATTCGCGGGCCAAGTAGTTGTTTGCGGGTTACATTGGCACCGAAACTTGATTCGAGGCTTTTCCAAAGGCATTCCTGGTTTTGCGGCAGCAAGTGTCAGTGAAGGCAGGCGACGTCAGTGCCCGTACCAGCATGCGTAGTGCGATGCATGAGACGATGCAGTGAAAATGCGGTCGATTTTCGTTATTTGTCATGGTGTTTTAATCCGTTTCTGTGCGGCTTTAGCTGGCTGATGATGCCTCTCTGATAAACAACGCGTCAAAAGCCACTGCGGCGGCTAACTCATTTTGGATTTTTTCCGAATTTGCGCTGCGCAGATCGAATGGAAGCTGTGCCAGCACAATGTTCGGCAACAATTAGAACTCCACTTCGTGTTGCCTCAACGCTCGAAGTAACCGAAACCATGAACGGAGAGGCACAGGAACCGCAGGCTGGATCGATACCGTCAATTTTTGATCGAGCACCAGGAAGTCCGAATGAGCCAGCGTGTCAGGTACGTGGCTGCGGATCTGTTCGTGGACCGCGTCGCGCGCTTTGACGCGTTCGCCATCGAATAACTTTTGGAATGCCGAGTCGAGCGACCCGAATTCGCGTGAATAAGATGTCCATCAAACGTGTTCGTACAAAGCCATGTGACCAATGCCGAAAGACCAATGATGTCCTTTATCGTGTCCGCATTGACGAGACTCGCAATGAACTACTGATCTGGGTTATCAATCAATGACGTGAGACGATCCCCCAGCGGCTTCGGGAATTTTGCAACCCAACTTTCGTCCAAAAGTCCAACCTCGATCATATCTAGAAGGTGAACACGATCTTTCAGCCGAAAGGAATTCAATTTCATTCGAACAAGCCGCTCAAGTGGCAAGATACGAATGCCATCCCCATATTCAATCGGCTCGACATCGGGGTTCGGCTCGAAGTCGTCTTTTTTGACCATACGATTCGCAAGGACGATATGGATCGCATAGCGTACTGAATCATCTTTTCCCTCGAGAAACATGTCCAAGCCCGCAGCTTTTCGATAGTGGTATCCGTTTGCCGCCATAACCTGCTTGACTTGCTCAAGATCATCGGGACGAATCAAGATATCGACGTCGTTCGTAGCACGCACCGCACCGGGATCGACTTGAGCCACCCAAACGCGTACTGCATTTCCCCCAACGATCGCAAACGGAATCGAGGTGGCTTCGAGGATCGCTACGGCTTTTCTAAGGCGTAATTCAACTCGATCCATCGATTCCCCGATTCTTTTCCAGAGTTGATCTCCGACCACAGTTAATGCTGGGTTCATTTCGTCTCCCTTCAACAGTTGGATTGAGTATATCACAAAACGTCGAGTCCTCAAAAATGGATCCCATCTTCACGAAGAAGCGTTGGAGATCTTCGGAGACACGGGCGGCTACTGACATGGACATCAAGGTACGTCTGGCGGTCGCCTACCGGCTTGTCGCTAACCTTCCTGACTTTGGCCATTTGCTCATGGATCGTTCGGGGACGATGTGGGTGTTATTCCAGAAGCGTCAAAATCCTTCGGAAACCGGCTGGACTTTGCGCACGAAGTGATCCTCGTGTGAGTCCCGTGATTGACGGGCTATTCGGAGTCGAAAACCAATCCAAACACAGAGAGAGGACAAGAACCGAGGAAGTGCGAGTTCCTAGCAGTCTGTTGAAGAACAATGTGGTGCGACGCTCCGCGTCGCAGGTTCATAGAATTTCGAGGCATTCGAATGCGGAGATCACGACGACGGAGCGTCGCACCAGTGTGCCTTTGAAGGCGTCTAAACAGTCAGGTGTAAGTCCTGTCCAGGGTAACGTTACCGCCCTGTATCAAGAGGTAACTGCGTTTCCGTGAGGAAAGGTGGGGAGCAATCCGAGGAGAAATTCCAGTCCGTAGCGAAAGCGAACTCGATTCGGCCAAGCCTGTCGGGGAGATTTCTGGTAAAGGGCAGCGTTGCGTGCCACCCATCGGCCTAGAAAATCTACGTCTCGGTTTGCGGCCAAAATTTCCAGCCCATACTGCTCACTGCTTTTGCTAGCAAACAAATTCGTGGGTGGCACGCAATTGCCTTCAACGACTATCGTCACCCAGTCGCGGCAAGTAACGTATCTAAAAGTCAAAGCACCCGACCCGCGATTTGGGTGCACGATTTTGTTCGCAGTCTTTGCCTTAAGGTTGTCGTCCCCATTCGTGCACATTTGGTCCCTTTACGGGAGCCATCGTGCCAACGTGGCGATAGTAACCATTTAGAATATGCGATTTGTCTGCGATCACCACGACTCGCAACAGATTGTTTTCCCGAACAAGCACAAGTTCGATTTCATCACTCTCTCCGTTCCATAGTTTCGATTTGTCGTGTGTTGTATCAATTGTTTCAACCCGGACATTTATCACCGATGAAAGGGCCGTCTTCGATGCTGCCAATCTACCTTCGATCCAACTCTTCTGGGGATCTCGATCGAACAGACACCATCGTTTTTCCCCTACGTAAAGCGATCGATCCGGCTTATCAACGCACCTCCATTCCGCTTCAAAGTTTTCCGTTGCAGGTCGGACGGGCGATGGTAAACTCGCACTACATCCAAGCTGCAAGGTTGTCATAATGCAGATGGTAGCAAGGCAGGTCCGAATCAATATCATCAATCCAACCCTCTTTCGACGAACGGTGCGGTTCAGCGGGTGGCGGCGAGCGATTCAGCCATTGCGAAAACGGTCTCCACCGCCACTCCGTTGCAACCGATGGTTCCCCGTCTTTTAATAGCCAACGACCGCCTTGTCGCGAGATCGCCCGTCATTCCACATCGGTTTAGTGATTTCGACTCCCTGCACATTGCCAGCATCCCATGAGATCGTAGCGGTCTTCGGATCGACACCTTCGAGATCATATGACCACTCGGGATAGCTGATAAAGTCAGGAGAACCAAGTTTGTCCAGCACCTCTGACGCGGACATTCCCGGTTTGACCGAAGCAAGTCGGTCCGCGCGATTTGCGTGAGCGTCAGGACGGAAGTTATTGCTAGCCCGATGTTTCGGAAACTCGAAGACAGGTAAAGGCATGGGTGATTCACTCAGTCGTCGAAGTGACAGTTGCGAAATCTGACGAAGAGTGAATTGTTGTATAAAGAATGGATTGATGGACCCCGGCTCCATTTCCGAAGCCAATGAACCGCCGAAAAGGCCAACGTATTCTGATTGTTCAAGCTCCCGCAGGTATGGAATCGCATCGCGAATCTCAAGTTGTCCAGCCAACAGAGCGGGCGTCAACAGTTTCGCGGCCGAATCCTCGTTTATGCCATGGCCGACCGCGTCGGCCAAGACGTTTCGGCAATGTTCAACCTGCCATTCGTGAATCGCCTTCGCAACGGCCGGGTTCAGTTTCACGCGTTCACCGTTTTCGGGATCGAAGATCAATTGGTGCCCCCACCAAAGCCGAATTACGAAGATGCGTTTCCCCTCAAAGGTTGCAAAGTGCCAAAGCGAATAAGGCGTCCAGATGACGCCCGCGGTCGACCACGTTGCGAACTCCCTTCGGTCCTTCTCTGACAGAAACTTCTTGAGATCATCGATGCGACCGCAGTTGCGACCGCTAGCGTCAACGAACACCAGTTGGTCCCACCCGGTATGAATTGCGGTCCAACCATCATCGGCAACAACGATCTTTGACGGTGAATCCTCTTCAGGATGTTGTTCTGCTTGTTTGCGTTCCCAAATTTGTCTGCCATCCTTGTGCATTGAGTACACGAAATCATCTTGCCATGGGTGATATCCGTCGACACGGTTGTCAGGGGATTTGGCATCAAGTCGCCATTCTCCATTTGGTGATTCAGTGCGGATGTCAGCGAAAAAGCAATCCGTAGCATCGCAGCGCGACGCAATGATGGTCATTGCGATGAGTAGGACCGCGAGTCGCATTTACGATATCTCCATCGAGGAACGAAAACGATCACCAAGCCCGAGGTGTTGACTCGACGAAAATAAACGCAGTCGACCGAGGGTTTTAGTGCAACGTGTTGTTCTGGCTGTTTTTCGTGCTCGTGCTCAGTCGGACAAGACGGTGCTCGTGCTCGATCGACAAGTCGGTCGATTGTACCATTCCGCGCTGGTCGAAGCGCTGGTTGGTTTCGGATTTGCGACTGGGAGAGTGTGCGAAAGATGGTAGACAGCGCATGCGATACACGGTGCAGCATGCGAGTCGCGTCGGACATCACCATGCCGTCATGCGAGCGAGTCGATTCGATTACGAGCACGAGCACCGCTTCACTGAGCACGAACACGACTGGATCGATCCGAAATCGCGGTGGCCAGATCGGCTGCGGTAACCGGGCCGCCGCCATGAGACTATGACTTCAAGATCCGTGTGACGGGCGGCTCCGGTTCACCGCTTTGTTCGGCCATCCGTGACACTCCCACTGCCTACACACATGCCGCCTCGATGTATTCATGGGCTGGCGGCGTCGGTGTTTGGCTAGTCCTTCTGGCGCGAATACACACACCAAGGACCAAGACGAGAAGCACTGAGTGGAGCATGTACTTGAAAAATGGGTCCATCCCTTCGGGACTCGGTGCCAGGAAGCCCATTAGTGTTTGTGCCGTCAATGCCCCACAAGCAAGACCCGTTGTCTGAGGTGTACCCCAAGTCGGAGAGTGGGAAAACCACAGCACACTCGCCGATACCGTCAAGATCACCGCCCACATCCACGCAGTTCCAGCCCAATTGGACGGTCCCAGCGAGTTGGCGACGAGGCCGATCAGCCCCACAACGAAAGTCACCATCCAGCCCGGGGTCCAACTTCGGGAACGCGGCGTGAGTGGTCGGCCAATTGGACTAAAGGCGATCAGCACCAGCGCCGCCACCACACCTGTGACGGAGGCCAATTGGGAGAGAGTGGGGATAAATCCATAACGATCGCGTCCATCCGTATGTACTAACCACGCGACAACGAAAAACAGGATCACGAGCAGCAGAATACTCCACCACCGAAGAAGCGGCTGACCGCGCAAGGAGGGAACCAAGCCATCCAAAATCGCTAGCGGCGTACCTATGCTCATCACAATGTGTCCAAGCACCCAAGCCGTCATGGGATATACACTCCATCCGAGCGCGGGTATCAATGTCGGAAGCCTTAAGTCGGTCCAGTAAGGAATGTCGCTACGTTGCTCGCCCCACATTGCGAGATCGATAACGCCGGGCATGAGAAGGCCGAAAGCCCCGGCCAAGAGCAGAATACCGCCCCAGCCTCGTCCCGTCCGAACTGCGGCTTCGCGGATGAGCAACGCCGCCCCACCGTATAGTGGCGCAAAGAAGAACAGCATGGACGGAAGCGAAACTGCATCGAACGACAAGTAGGCCTGCAAGAATTCGGCGCAGATCGGCGAACCGAACAAGACTCCAGCGATGGAAAGGAGTCTTCGCTTCTGCAACGACGCTCCGGCCTGTAGCGACCAACAAACCACCCCTGAGATCGTAGCGATCAACAATCCAATGAGCTGAATCCAGCGTCCAACGGCGACTCCGGAGCCCCTGTGACCGGCGAGAACATTTGAGCCGTCGTTTGTGAGGATCCCGGCAGCAATGTACAACGCGATAACTACAGTGACCAGGGGCGGCCAATGCCATCGCTTGACGGCCACAACGCTCGCGACCATCGGTAGAACAAAGATGCCCGGCGGGAAAATTGTGCGAAACTCATAGCCCGAAGCCCAGGCGATGCCAATGCCGACCGTAGCGGTGAGCAGTCCAGCTACGGTGATCCACCTCGATGTCGTGCGTGCTTCCATGTCCACGTGCACATGGTCCTCTTTTTTTTATAGCCGAACGTTTGCATTGACGGAGTGCGAGGAGTTGACTCTACGCAAGCCGAAAACGCTCGATCGAGCACTTCGGTCCAATGCTTTGTTCGTGCGTTTTCTCGTACTCGTACTCGTACTCAGTGAGTCCGCGCGGGCGGACGAGCGGTACTCGTACTCGCCGTCATTCAGTATAGCGATCCAGCGCATTGGTCCGCAACAACAGAGACCGAACCGAACAAAGATTGGCATTGCCGAGCTTCGAACGGCCATCGAGTACGAGTACGAGTACCGTTGCACTGAGTACGAGTACGACAAAATCCAGTCTGCGTCGGCTCTGTGCACGAACGTTTGCATTGACGGAGTGCGAGGACACTAAAGCAAGGAAATGCATTGCATTGTTGCGGCAGCGGTATCGGGTTCGCTAGACTGATTGCTATCAAAACCGTTTTTGGCCGATGGGAGGTTTTCATGGGGACCCAACCACGCTCCAAAATCGTCGATCCCAGCGTTACTCGTTGGTGCCACTGCATCGCGCGCTGTGTTCGCGTCGTGTTTCTCTTCGTCGAGAACCAAGAATTCGATCGAATGGAACGACTCGATCAGCGGATCAAGGAACTGGACTCGATCTTCTCCGTCTCCGTCGCCGGTTTCCGATTGGTGGATAACCACCTCCACCTCCTGCTGCGGATCGATTCCGAGGCCACCTGGCGCAGCGTCGAGCGAAAGAGAGGGATGAAACCGTTGGCCGGCACCGCTTAAGCGAACTGCGAACCTGCCATCGTCGAGGCCCCAGCGCAAGTCCCCCTCGTCACAAACGGAGTCCAAAAGCGATCAACGAGGTCCAGATCCACGCCGAACGACCATGCGTGCAAGCATTCCGCTGACCGTTCCGACACAGCCGCAATGCATGTCCTTGTTTTCTTCCCATGCGGTCGAGGCCGTCAAGGATTCCACGATTTTGGTCACGATTGTCTTTAGCAAAACCGTGTGATCGCCGTTGCTACGCTCGCCAGAGCGTGGTTGAATACGGCCAGATCCGTCTGGCGATGAGCAGACGCCCAAACAATTGTTTCGTCATAACTCCCAACCCACCAAATCATCGAAAGTCTTGAAGACTTCGGCTACCAAAAAGACCTACCAACAGTGATGCCCGAAATTTCTTCTGAAACGCTCGTCGTCGAACTTGCTCGCAGTCTACATGCGAGTGGGTCGCCGGCGTATGAGTTGGACCAGCGGATGGAAGAGGTGGCGGTGGCGCTTGGAAAACCTGCGACATTTTTTTCAACGCCAACCGCGTTGTTTGTCACCTTCGCACATGATCACACCGCGACTCGCTTGCTGCGTGTCTATCCGGGCGAAACGAATCTGGGACGCTATGCGGAACTCTATGACCTGCAGAGAGCGATTCAAGTGGAGGGGTTATCCGCTTCCGAGGCATGGGAACGACTGCAAGCGATCGACTCAAGGCCTGACGGTTACTCATCGTGGCTTCAGGTCACTGCATACGGATTCGTCGGTGCATGCGTCGGAGTATTGGTGGGTGGAAACGGAACCGTGGTTCTCGCCGCAGGACTGTTGAGTGCGTTGGTCGGCGTGATGGTGATCGCACTGGGCAGCCGCGAATATCCAGCGCATTTGGTAAATGTGATCGCGGGATTTGTTGCCAGCGCGATCGCTTGTACGATTCAGGTCCTGGGTGTGCCGAGTCACTTTGAGCTGATCTCGCTGTCCGCGTTGATCGTTTTGGTTCCGGGTTTGAACCTGACCATCAGCATCAACGAACTAGCCACTCAAAACCTTGCCTCCGGGTCGGCCAGAATCGCCGGTGCATTAACGACGTTGTTGACGTTGGTGTTCGGCGTCTACATGGGTTTCGCCATGGTCGATGCGATCTCAAAAGTTCCACCTTCGATCGTGCCCCATGTCGCAAGTTTGTTGGCGTCGGTCGCGGTGACGTTGCCGATCGGAATGTGCTTGGCTGTCTTGTTTCGCACCCGCAGACGGGACATCTTCTGGGTTCTTCTCTCCACCATCATCGGGTACGGTACGCTGCGTTTGGCTGGCGAATTCTTGAATGCATTTGCCGCAGTTTGGATCGCTGCGTTGGTGTCGGGTCTTTACAGCCGTTTTCTATCCCAACGGATCGGAGTTCCCGCCTCCGTAATGTTGATGCCCGCATTGATCCTGTTGGTGCCTGGAAGCCTTGGCTTTTCGGGATTGTCGCAGATCCTGCTAAGTGACGACCTACCCAGTGGAATCCGACTCATCACGACGATGATGTTGACCGCAGCGGCGATCGTCGCAGGATTACTGCTCAGCGAAGTCGTCAACCCGATCCGTAAGGCAAGTGAAGCACGAACACCGTAGCAGCTAATCCACTAGATTCTTGAACGTGGCGTCGACGTTGACTTGGGCTCGGTCGATCAGCTTCAATTCGACCAGAGTATCGGATAATTCGACCCAGCGCTCGCGAGTCATTTGGCCGATCGTATTCGGATCATCGTTCACCATGCACAATGGCCGAAGTGCTTCGACTCCAAACTCCAACGCAGGCTTCTCCATGCCTTGCTTGTTGTCCTTGAGGATCATTTCATTGGCGGCAATTGGGTCCGCGAGGTATTTCTGCCATCCTTCAATCGAGGCTTGGACCATGCGTTTGCAAACGTCTTCCTTTTCTTGAGCGTAGGTGTCGACCGTAACCAGCAAACTGGCGTATGGGTTGTAACCGATATCCGACATCATCAGTTCGGTGACCTCGATTCCCTTTTGTCGGGCCATGAACGGTTCGCTGAAAGTGTAGCCTTGTGCGGCGTAGCCCGGCCCGGCCACGAGTTGTGCGACCGAACCGAAGTAGGGCGCCAGTTTCACCGACGCGTCCAATAACCCCTTGCTCTTAAGGAACGGGACATAGGGCCGCGTGGAATCGATCTGAAGCGTAACGTCCTTTAGATCAGCAAACGACTTGATTCCAGAATCGGCCCTCACCATGATGCAGCGTGGCCCTTGTTGAATCGGGGCCATCAAGGCGACCAAAGCCGCACCAGCGTTCCGTGCGATCAGTACGTCGTCGGCATTGGCGACGCCGAATTGAACCCGGCCCAAGGCCAAACTTTGCGCGACGACCGTGGTTTTTCCACCCGGCTGGATTTCGACGTCGAGCCCAAACTTTTCGTAGATGCCCGCTGCCTTGGCTGCATAAAATCCGCCATGTTCGGCTTCCGGATACCAATTCAGTAGCAGCGATACCTTGGTCAGCTTTTTAGGGCTTTGGGCATCGGAGGCCGAGGAAGCGATCGTGGCCTCAGCGCCTTCGATCGCGGCGGATTTGCTTGGGACATCCGGCCGATCGCAGCCGGTCGCCAAACATCCGATGGTTATGAAAATCAAGCAGATCGACGGGAACGAACGGAACATAAGGCCTGCTTTCCAATACGAAGGGGAACGAACGATGATTTTTCATGGTAGCACACAGCCTAGCCCTTAGCTGCAGTTGGCGTCTGGCCGAACTTACGTAGAATCCGTAGCCCTATGACCCAATCTCAAGCATTCCCATTTGATCTCCTCCGGACCGATACGGCAACGTCAGCCCGATTGGGGGCGTTGCATCTGCCGCACGGTATCGTGAATACACCGGCCTTCATGCCGGTCGGTACGCAAGGCACCGTCAAAGGTTTGACGATTGAGCAAGTGAAAGCGACTGGGGCTGAGATCCTACTCGGAAACACCTACCACTTGGGATTACGACCTGGCAGCGAGCTGATCGCGGAGTTAGGCGGTTTGCATCGATTCATGGGTTGGGACCGCCCGATCCTGACCGATAGCGGCGGTTTTCAGATCTTTTCGTTAGGCGACATGAATCGCGTTACGGAGGATGGTGCAACCTTCAAGTCGCATTTGGACGGGGCGACGATCCATTTGCGACCTGAGGATTCTATTCGCATCCAAGAAGAACTCGGTAGCGACATCGCGATGGTCCTCGACCATGTGGTGGCCTTGCCCAGCTTGGCCCACGAAGTTCGCGATGCCATGGACCGTTCCATCCGTTGGGCTCGGCGTTGTCGTGAAGCGGCCCGGAGGACGGATCAAGCCAAGTTTGCGATCGTGCAGGGGGGACTTGACCCTGTGTTGCGGATCGAATGCGCCGAGCAGTTGATTGGGATCGGCTTCGATGGGTATGCGATTGGTGGGCTGAGTGTCGGCGAGCCGCCCGAAGAGATGTACCGCATGCTCGATGTGGTCACACCCGTGTTGCCCATGGACCAGCCCCGTTACTTGATGGGCGTCGGCCGCCCCATCGACTTGGTCGAGGGAATCGCGCGTGGGGTCGATATGTTCGACTGCGTGATGCCGACTCGCAATGGCCGCAACGCGTTGGCCTTTACCGCTGATGGCCCTCTGCGGATGAGAAATCTCATCCATGCGCGTGACCCCGCACCGATCGAAGCCGATTGTCCCTGCGTCGCCTGCGGACATTCCCGCGCCTACATTCGCCATTTGTTCCAAGCCGATGAGATGCTCGGTCCCACCCTTCTCTCCATCCACAATTTGACCTTTTATCAACGCCTCATGCAGAAGGCCCGCCAGGCCATCCAAGTCGGCGCGTTCGAAGCGTTCCTGGTCGAACAACGTCGCAGACTCACTCAGATTTCCAAAAACTCTGATTAGAATAGGGCATCTTCACGGATCACACATCGTTTAGGAACCGCTATGCGCAGACGCGTACTCGTTATCGGAAGTGGAATTATTGGCTTATCCTCGGCATTGGCGGCGGCTGAGCGGGGCATGGACGTCACGGTTCTGGATCGGCTGGGTCCCGGAGGGGACAATTGCTCGCAGGGCAACGCGGGCATGATTGTTCCGAGTCATTTCATTCCGCTGGCCGCGCCAGGTGTTATCTCGCAAGGCTTGCGTTGGATGCGCGATCCCGAGTCGCCATTCCATGTCCAGCCGCGATTGGACTGGGACCTGTTGCAATGGGGACTGCGTTTCTATTTGGCAACGCATCCGCATCAGGTCGAGGCCGGTTCGCAAATACTCCGCGACATGAATTTGGCTTCGCGCGAGATCTACGTTCAATGGCAGGAAAGCGGCATCGATTGCTCGCTGGCCAAGCGAGGCTTGCTGATGCTGTGCAAGACCCAGCATGCGTTGGATGAAGAAGCGGCAGTTGCGGCCAAAGCCCGGAGTCTGGGGATTCCCGCGCAGGTGCTCAGTGCGGACCAAACCAGTTCGTTGGATCCCAACGTAACCATGGACATCGCGGGTAGTGTCTATTATCCCAAGGACTGCCATCTCGACCCATCGAAATTGATGCAGTCGCTGCGTCATCGCGTCGAAGCGCTGGGTGGTAAATTCGTACAGCGCGAACACGTCCAAGGCTGGCGAACACGCGAAGGCCGCATCGATGCCGTACAAACCGTATCGGGGGAGCTCGACGCCGATGAGTACGTACTGTGCGGCGGCGTGTGGTCGGAATCTTTGGCGCGGATGCTGAAGTTGCGTTTGCCGTTGCAGCCTGGCAAAGGTTATTCACTCACGATCCCAGACCCTGTTGAATTGCCGAGCGTGTGTTCCATTTTTGTCGAGGCCAAGGTGGCAGTGACTCCCATGGGTCAATCGCTTCGCTTCGGTGGAACGATGCAACTCGGGGCCTTGAATCAGTCGATTGACCCACGCCGTGTGTCGGGAATTGTGAAGAGCATTCCGGGGTATATGCCGCGCTTCAAGACCCAACACTTCCAAGGCATCCAGCCTTGGTGCGGTCTGCGACCGGTGTCCCCCGATGGATTGCCGTACGTGGGTCGCACGTCCGCCTTTCCCAATCTTACGATTGCTACCGGTCATGCAATGATGGGTATCAGCTTGGGACCCATCACCGGTCAACTGGTCGGACAAATCCTGAGTGGCGAGCGTCCGTCGATCGATATAAAGACCCTGTCGCCAGAGCGATTTGTCCATTCATGAGAGTACTCGTAACTGGATCGAGTGGTCTGATTGGGTCAGCGGCCGTTCGGCATTGGGATGCCTTGGGTGCCTCGGTGATCGGTATCGACAACGACATGAGGCAGTTCTTCTTTGGTGCTGCGGGCAGCACGCTCCCAAATCTTGAACGATTGGTCCGAGAGACACGTCGCTTCGAGCCGCATGCAATCGACATCCGCGATCGCGAACCACTGTTCGAGTTGGTGCGACGGGCACAGCCGGATTTGGTCATCCACTGCGCTGCCCAGCCGTCGCATGACAAAGCCACTGAGATTCCGCTCGTGGATTTTGAGGTCAACGCCCTTGGGACCATGCATCTGCTCGAAGCCACGCGTCGCTTTGCGCCCGATGCAGTTTTTTGTCACATGAGCACCAACAAGGTGTACGGCGACGCACCCAACGAACGCCCGCTGGTGGAACAGACGCGGCGATGGGAATACGCTCGGCCAGAGGATTTTCATGGGATCGACGAGACGTGTCGTATCGACCAATCCTTGCATTCGCTATTCGGTGCTTCGAAGGCCTCGGCAGACCTGGCGGCGCAGGAGTACGGACGGTATTTCGGGATGAGGGTCGGTATTTTTCGTGGAGGTTGTTTGACGGGGGCAGCGCATGCAGGTGTCGAACTCCATGGCTTTCTATCGTACCTCGTGCATGTCGCGGTTCATCGTATTCCCTATGTCATCCATGGCTATGGAGGCAAGCAGGTGCGCGATCAAATCGAAAACTCCGATGTGATCGCCGCATTCGAAGCCTTTGCGAGGAATCCGCGACCCGGTGAAGTTTACAACCTCGGCGGAGGGCGCAACAATTCCGCATCGGTTCTCGAATCCATCGATTTAATCGAGCGCATCAGCCCGCATCGGGTGCAATACACGCTCAGCGATCGCAACCGCGTGGGAGATCATGTGTGCTACATATCGGACACGCGCAAGTTCCAATCGCATTATCCCGATTGGAGCGTCCGCATGGACCTCGAAACCATCGTGGCGACTATGATAGATGTGGAAGAAAAACGAGCCCGTCGTTCTTGAACTGCCGGAGACCCAAACCCGATGAAGATTTCCAAAGCCGTCGTCACCGCCGCAGGACCCGGCCAGTCCTCGCTGCCTCTGCAACGACTGGTCGACCGCGATGGTACTGAAAAAACTGCTCTGGAATTGATCATCGAAGAAGTCGATGCGGCAGGAATCGACGAGATCGCGATTGTATTGAGCCCTGGCTCCGAAGATGCGTATCGCGACGCTGCGGGCCGATATGTCGACCGGCTAACGTTTGTAACCCAGGCCGAACCGCTCGGTTATGGCCACGCCCTTCTGTGCGCCCGCGACTTTCTCAAGTCCGAGCCGTTCTTGCATTTGGTGGGGGACCATCTCTACCTGAGCCGCAGCCAACGCAAATGCGCTCAACAACTCGTTCAAGTCGCCCATGCCTTTGGCTGCAACGTTTCGGCGGTCCAAGCCACCCGGGAGAGCATGCTGCCTTACTTTGGTACCATCGGCGGCATTCGGATTCCCAAAGAGAACAATCTGTATGAGGTCAAGCGCGTGATCGAGAAGCCAACGCCGACGTTGGCCGAGCAGGAACTCACCATCGCCGGTTTCCGCAGTGGTACTTACCTGTGCTTCTTCGGCATGCACGTCTTGACCGATTCAGTGATGACGATTCTCGACGAGCGCGTTCGCGCGAGCAATCGGCCTGTGCCGCTTTCGGATGCCCTTCAAGAAGTCGCGGGCCGCGAACGGTATCTAGCCTGCGAAGTCGATGGGCAACGCTACAACATCGGAGTTCGCTACGGGTTGCTCAGTACGCAACTCGCCCTTGGCTTGTCAGGCATCGATCGCGATCGGATCTTGACCCAATTGGTCGAACTTCTGAGCGTGCAGCGATGAACACTTCCAACAAATCGGCCAGTCCGAAGACGCAGTGTGGCGAGGCTTGGATCGAAAGCATCGTGTCCGAAGACGCCCCGGTGCGGAATCGGACCCTCGAGTCGTTGGCCGATGGCCTGGACTCCACCGCTTTGCTCAACGTTGCTCAGGCCTTGGATCACTTCCGCCGCGAGTCAGGGAACTTGTATCATCGCGTGCGTGCGCAAATGTTCTTAGCCACCATCTATCGTTATCTGCTGCCCAAAACTTTTTCAGAACGCCAGGTGGGTCGGATCACTTACGAAGCGTATCGGCATCTTCTCGAGCGACGTTTCTCGGAGGCCATCGATCGGCTGCTCTCGGATCAACTCACTTCCGGACCGACGCTGGCCACCAGCAGCGCATTGGCGAGGGCCTACCATCAGTTGGGAATGCAAACGTTGGCCGATCAAGTGCGGCGGAGCGTCCGCACTGTCCGGGGTAACCAATGGATGTTTCGCGTGGCCCACCCGGACGATCACCCATTGCGGTATAACAAATTGTTGCTCCGAAGTGACCCGGCCACGGGTGATTATCCCATCCTGTGCGAAAAGACTAGCGTTCGTATGGATTTTTCTCATTCGGGATGGAGCGACATATTCTTCCTGGGGATGGATTTTCCGGAAGGTGCGAAGGTGCTCAACGCGTCGATCGATCTGGGGGTGTTCGGCCGCGACTCAGCGCCACGTCCGCCAGTGGAGGCGTACCTACGCGTCATCGATCGACCGGTATTGCGATTGGTTAGCACCGATTTGGGTGCGGAAGCGGAACTGACGCAAATCGATGAAGTGTTCGACTTTGCGAAAGATTATTTGGGACTTCTCAAGGCCGCGTTGATCGCGGCCGGGATCGTGCCGCCAGCCATGGAAGGGTGTCGTCGACCCATCCAGGAATTGATGCGAGTGTTGCTCGGTTGTGAAGGTCTGGGACTGGAGTTGGTGAGCAAGGTCAACGACATTCCGAAAGGATCGCGATTGGCGGTCTCGACCAATCTGTTGGGTTGTTTGATTTCCGTGCTGATGCGGGCCACCGGTCAAGTCACTCGGTTGAGTGGTGGATTGGATGTGAACGATCAACGCTTGATCACGGCCCGCGCGATCCTTGGCGAATGGTTGGGCGGTTCCGGTGGTGGATGGCAAGACTCGGGTGGAATATGGCAAGGGATCAAGCGGATCGAAGGCGTTATCGCCAACGCCGAGGATCCTGAGTATGGCATTTCTCGTGGACGCTTGCTGCCGCAGCATACGCTGCTGGGCGAGGACATGTTGCCGCCGTCTTCGAAGCAAGCCCTCCTCGATAGCTTGATTCTCATCTACGGCGGGATGGCACAGAACGTTGGGCCGATCCTTGAGATGGTGACCGAAAAGTATTTGGTCCGGGCGGAGCGCGAGTGGCAGGCCAGGCAGCGAGCCATCGAAATATTCGAAGGCATCGTGGCCGCGCTGCAGGCTGGGGACATCCGCCGAATGGCCGCCCTAACAACCGAGAATTTCACCGGTCCTCTTCAGACCATTATCCCTTGGTGTACCAATCGATTCACCGAAGAGATGATTGCGAAGTGTCGAGAGCGATGGGGCGAACAGTTTTGGGGCTTCCTTATGCTCGGCGGCATGTCGGGGGGTGGCATGGGCTTCTTCTTCGATCCTGCGGTACAGGCCCAAGCCAAGCCATGGCTGTTGGAAACCCTGGTAGCCACGAAACGGGGGCTACAGGATCGATTGCCTTTCGCCATGGATCCGGTGGTGTACGATTTTCGAATCAACGATGCGGGATCGTGGTGTAGCATGCTGAACGGCGCTGAGGCCGTTATGCCCGATGGCTATTATTCCATCTTGGCCCCGAAGTTGATTCGCAAAGAGGTCAAAGAGCTAAGCGATCAAGCCAAGCGCGACTTGATGCGACTCAATCAAGCCTGCGCGATGGATCCGATCCGAGCCCGGTGGTTGCTCGATCGCATCCTGCCACAGCCTCAGTCGGACTCCAACGCGGGCATTTCACTTAGCGATTCCCTGACCGAGCATGGATTTGATCGCGAGCAACACGAGCAGATCCGCTCCGAGTTGCTTTCGGGCCGGATCGGCTTGTCGGAAAACCGATTGCCGATCCAGACCGAAATCCGCGATGTAGCATTGGACGACGTGATCGACGTCCGCGATCGTTCACGACGCAGTGCGGACTCCAGTTCAGCCGGTCAGCGGGCGCTTCGGGAAGGCCGTGTGGCCGTGGTAACCTTGGCGGCAGGCGTGGGCTCGCGTTGGACCGACGGCGCGGGGGTGGTCAAAGGATTGCATCCGTTCTGTCGATTCCGTGGACGGCACCGCAGCTTCCTCGAACTCCACTTAGCCAAATCCCGCAAAGCGTCACAGGATGCAGACTGCCCGATTCCGCATGTCTTCACGACGGGCTACCTGACCCACGCGCCCATGCAAAAGTATTTGGAGCAACATAAGTTTTTTGATTATCCAGGATCCGTCTACTTATCGCGGGGCATGTCCGTGGGTTTGCGAACCATACCCACGGTTCGCGACTTGATTTTTCATTGGGAGGAAACACCCCAGCAAATCCTAGATGAGCAACAGCAAAAAGTTCGTGCGAGTGCGCACAACGCCATCGCACAATGGGCTCGATCGTGCGGCGAAGCCAACGACTACATCGACAACTCGCCGGAGCAGTGCATGCATCCGGTGGGGCATTGGTACGAGATCCCCAACATGCTTCGAAATGGCACTCTGCACGGAATGCTTCAAACCCATCCCAAGCTTCGGTACCTGTTGCTCCACAACATCGACACCCTGGGCGCAAGCCTCGATCCATTGGTTTTGAGCAAGCACATCGAGTCCGGCGCATGCCTGAGTTTCGAAGTCATCGGTCGCCGAATCGATGACCGGGGTGGCGGCCTAGCCCGTGTCGATGGCAAACTGCGTTTGCTCGAAGGCATGGCCATGCCGAGCGATCGCGATGAGTTCAAATTGAGTTTCTATTCCTCGATGACCACTTGGATCGACATCGACCAGTTGCTGCGCGTCTTTGGACTGGACCGCAATCTGTTGGCCGACGGCAAGCGAGTCGACAGCGCCGTGCGTTCGTTAGGGGGTAGGTTACCAACGTACATCACCATTAAGGACGTCAAGAAACGCTGGGGGCTCGGACAGGAAGATGTGTTTCCGGTTACGCAGTTTGAAAAGCTGTGGGGAGACATGAGCAGCCTGACCGATGTACCATGCAGCTACCTGGCCGTGGATACCGTCCGCGGACAGCAGCTCAAGGATCCGGGGCAACTTGATCCGTGGGTCCGCGACGGCTCGGCCGCGTATGTCGATGGCCTTTGCCGCTGGTCCGAGTAAACCATCCGAGTAAACCAATGGAATTCTCGAGTTGCCACCTTGAGGGGTTCGAGATACAGTGATGTTATTCGTGAATGTCCGGTGCGAGAGAGCTTGGGTCGATTCCTATGTGGATTTGCCGAGGCCGCCGAAGGTGTAAAGTGTCCCACAAACACTCAGGCAAAAGGACCGTCGAGACTGATACACGATCTCTGGAGAGCGATCCGGTCGGCTAACTGACCCGATCCACCGAAGGGGCAAGCGATTCGCAGGTCGAATTGCCAATCTCTCAGGTCAATGGACAGAGGGGCATTCCTTGTCGTCGAGGCACTGGCGTCGAATCTGCGTGAATAGCGCAGTCGAACTCCCGGGCATGACGGTAGGGCATGCTGAACTCCTCTGAACTATCTACCCATTGTTGACTAGGAATTCCATCTTGGCATCTTTACCGCCATTTGTTGCACGCCATATCGGACCACGCGAGGACGAGATCCAGCACATGTTGGACGTGCTAGGTTACGGGTCGCTGGATGCACTCGCTGAGGCCGTCGTTCCTGCAGGCATTCTCGATCGCAGTACGCTTGATTTGATGAAGGGTGTCAGTGAGGAGCAAGCGTTGGCGGAATTGCGAGGTTTGGCTTCCAAAAATCGCGTTTTAAAATCGTTGATCGGGGGCGGATATTACAACGCGTTTACACCTAAGGTTGTGCAGCGGAATGTCCTCGAAAACCCAGCTTGGTACACGGCCTACACGCCTTACCAACCGGAGATCTCGCAAGGCAGACTCGAGTTGCTCTTTTACTATCAAACCATGATCTCTGAATTGACAGGGTTGGAGATCGCAAATGCATCGTTGCTCGACGAAGCCACGGCGGCGGCCGAAGCCATGGCTCTTGCGCATCGTAGCGTGCGGGGTGGCAAGCGATTCTTGATTTCGAAGTGGTGCCATCCGCAGACCATCGAGGTTGTCCGCACACGCGCGATTCCATTGGATGTGTCAGTTGAATTGTTTGACGAGACCGAGCCGATGTGCGATTGGGAAGGTGCCTTCGGTGTATTGCTGCAGTACCCAACGTCCGACGGTCGCATCATCGATACCAGCGAGTTCGTTGCGGCTGCTAAAGAACATAAAGTGGTGGTTGTCATGGCGACCGATCTTTTGGCCTTGATGTTGCTCCGATCGCCCGGCGAACTAGGAGCGGACATTGCGATCGGCAGTTCACAACGATTCGGGGTACCGCTCGGGTTTGGTGGACCGCACGCGGCCTTCTTCGCCACGCGGGATGGATTCAAGCGGACCATGCCTGGCCGAATCGTCGGTCAGTCGATCGATCGTCATGGAAATCCCGCGTTCCGATTGGCGCTGCAAACTCGCGAACAGCACATTCGGCGTGAGAAAGCAACGTCGAACATTTGTACCGCACAAGCGTTGTTAGCGATCATGTCGACACTGTACGCTTGCTACCACGGGCCTGAAGGACTGCGAGCCATCGCCAGCCGCGTGCACCGCCATGCATCGCGTTTGCACCGTTCCTTGATCGCCGGCGGAGTGCGGTGCCGATCCGATCGATTCTTCGATACGCTTTGCATTGAGATGGCAGCAGGGGTCGACGACTTGATGCAGCGCGCCGTCGCAGCAGGCTACAACCTCAGAGCCATCGATGCGACGACTGTCGGCGTCAGTCTAGACGAAACCGTGAACGAAGAAGATGTGGCTGCCTTGTGCGCTCTCATGGGTGTGACGCTGCAAGCGGACGATGCAGAGTCGACGCTTCCAGGTGACCATCTGCGGAGCGATCCCATCCTCACGCAGGAGGTCTTTCATCGCTACCGCAGCGAGACCGAAATGATGCGTTACTTGCGACGATTGTCTGAGATGGACATCGCACTTGACCGAGCCATGATCCCGTTGGGTTCGTGCACCATGAAACTCAATGCGGCTTCGGAATTAACCCCGGTCACGTGGCCTGAGTTCAGCAACATCCATCCCATGGCCCCCGCCGACCAAACCGTCGGCTATCGGGAACTCGTCGATCAGCTCGAAGCCATGCTTTGCGAAATCACAGGTTACGATGCGATTTCGCTGCAACCCAACGCCGGTTCTCAAGGCGAATACGCAGGGCTGTTGGCCATCATGCGGTACCACGAATCCCGAGGCGATGATGATCGAAACATCTGCTTGATACCAAGCTCCGCGCACGGTACAAACCCCGCCAGCGCTCAAATGGCCAATATGCAAGTCGTCGTGATTCGCTGCGATGAATCTGGCAACGTCGATCTCGATGATCTCGATGCCAAGATCGCTACCTACGGCACGCGAATCGCTGCGATCATGATCACTTACCCCTCCACGCACGGCGTCTTCGAAGAGGGAGTTACTGCGGTTTGCGAACGTGTCCATGCTGTGGGTGGCCAAGTGTACATCGACGGGGCAAATTTAAATGCGCTTGTGGGGCTGTCGAAACCTGGCAAGTTCGGTGGCGACGTGTCTCACCTAAACCTCCACAAAACTTTCTGCATCCCCCACGGTGGGGGAGGTCCGGGCGTAGGACCAGTCGGAGTTCGCAGTCATTTGGCACCTTTTCTGCCACGTGACGGTGTTCACCATGAGCGAATTGGAGCGATTGTCTCGGCCGCACCTTTTGGCAGTGCTGGAATCCTACCGATTTCTTGGATGTACATCCGAATGATGGGCCCAGAAGGGCTACGGCGGGCCACGCAAGTGGCCATTTTGAGCGCCAATTACATCGCCCATCGGCTGAAAGATCATTACCCAATTCTCTACAAAGGGAATCACGGCTTGGTGGCGCACGAGTGCATTTTGGATACTCGTCCCATGGATCGCGAAGCCCATGTCGGGGTCGATGACATTGCCAAGCGGTTGATCGATTACGGTTTCCACGCGCCCACGATGTCATTTCCCGTAGGCGGCACGTTGATGATCGAACCGACCGAAAGCGAATCGCTGCAGGAACTCGATCGCTTTTGTCGAGCCATGGTCATGATTCATGGGGAGTTCGAACAAGTGCGTGACGGACGATGGCCTGCGGACAATAATCCGCTATGCAATGCTCCGCACACGCTGGACTCGATCTTGGCCGAGGAAAGCCCCCTAGCCTACCCGCGCCGACTGGCGTTGTGCCCAGATCCCGAAGTTTCCAATAAGGTCAAATATCTTCCGCCTGTCGGGCGAGTCGACAATGTCCATGGTGACAGAAACTTGATTTGCTCCTGCCCGCCCGTGTCCGATTTTGCTGTCGAAGACTCAGAGGATCTGGCGGATGTTTTGGTTCCATGAAATTTAATTTTCGGGACTTGAATTTCTGGACCCCGTAGCCTTTCATTAGGGGGTCGTGCCAGGACAGGATGTCGATGGCCCTTTAGAAGGATCCATCTCATTGCCTTTACGGATTGGAGTAATCGATGGCGACTGTAGCCTACGGAACGCATTCCCAACCGGATTGCGAACCAGTGGTTCGTCGTGCAAAGCACGCAGAGCGTGCGACTGAGTTGCATCGCATTGCCGAGGTTAGGGCTCAGCAAGGATTGTCCTTGAGAGCCGTTTCGCGGAGGACTGGAGTCGAGGTTCGGGAGCTCAAAGTTCAAGAGTGCCCCCAAACCAATTTGACTTTGGAACAATTGTATCGATGGCAGGAGGCCCTGGAGGTACCTATTGGGAACCTGCTGGTCGATCAAGACCAGGAGCTTTCGCCTACGGTACAAACGCGAGCCGCCTTGATCAAAGTGATGAAAACAGTGGTCGCAATGCGTGAAGTCGCAACGTCACCACGACTTTCTCGCATGACAGAAATGTTGAGCGAGCAATTGATTTCGATGATGCCGGAGCTAGCCGAAGTCGGCGGCTGGCCCACCTTTGGTAGTCGCAGATCTCCGGACCAAATTGGCCGGATTGCTGCAAACCCGATTCGAGTCGATAGTTTGTCCATGGAATGACGCACACACCATTCCGAGGTCGTGGCAAGGCTGCACCTAACAGTTGTCGAGTGTTCGAGTAGCCCTTATTCTTGGTTTTCCGATTCCTTTTCATCTCACTCACCCGTCTTGCCATGCAAAGGTCAGCCATCGCGCTGGCCTTTTTGTTTTTGCAAACTCGCTGCGAAAAAAAAGGCGATCCGGTGATTGCACCGGACCGCCTATTCTCTGGCCATGGCTGATGGCTTAATGAGTCGTCAACGGGACCTAGTCTTTGTCGGACATCTTGAGAATCATCATCTTCAGCTCAGCGATTTCCTTTCTGAGTTCCTGCAATTCATTCTTAACCGAATCGTCATTGCTCTTCATCATGAGGGCAGATGCTCCCTTGGGAAGCTTCTGCATCCAAGTTTGGGCAGCGTTCTCGTCCTCTCCAACGATGAAGCCTTGACCCATCCACAAGCCATTGTTGGGCAGCAGTTTCAGGTCCAGATTCATCACCTCGACGTCGGATTCTTCATCCTTGGTCGGTTTGACTTCGACAATCATCGATTCCCCGCTGCGCTGCAGGGTGATTTCCAGAGGCTTGCCGGCTTTGCCCGATTCTTGAACGGCTTCCTGCAATTCACCCACTTCCTTGATCGGCATGCCGTTAACCAACGTAACCACGTCACCGGATTGGATACCCGCTTTGCTCGCTGGGGAGTCCTCCATCACTTCTTCGATGACCAACGTCTCGGACCGATGGGATTCCTGGTCGTTGTCCATGTCTTCATCCTCATCGTCTTCATCGTCGTCGCCTTCGTCCTCGTCTTCGTCGTCGCCGTGATCCTTGTGAGAGTGGCTTTCCTCAACTGTTTGGGTGAGGAAGATTCCAATTCGGTACTTGGGACCACCGACGTTCATGCCTTCGAGCACTCGGCCTTGGATCATCTCGGGCAGTTTTTCCTTCAAGGCTTGAAGCTTGGTCCCCTCGATTCGCAACACGCGTGCTTCCGCTCCCGCCTTTCCATCTTCACCTTGATGGCCTCGGACGACGATGGTCGCGATTTCCGAAGCGGCTTCTGCGGCTGCTTTTCCAGCCTCTGCCGCAGCTTGGGCCGCAGCACTACCGGCTTTGGCAGTCGCCACTTTGGCTTTGTTGATCTCGACCTTGGCTTTAGAAGCGTTCTGCATGGCCTCGGAAACTTGTTTCAGGATCTTTTCCTGTGCCTCCTTTGAAATGCCAGAGCTCTTCAACTGCGCTCGAACCTGGTCGAGCACCTTCGATGAATCGTCATCGTCGGAGCGGACAACCACTGTCAGGGATTTGGATTCCTTAGGTGGATCTTCTTCCGCTCGCAGAGGTGCGGCCAACACCATCGGTGCCGCAACCGCCCAACCCCATTGTCTCCAGCTTTGCAACGTGTTCATCGCCACTTTCCTTTCCCAAGAATCGAATTAAAAACATTCCAACATTTGCATTCACAACTTGGCATGGGCGTATCCAAATTTCGCATGCCGCCCTTCCAAGGCGTGCAAATCGAATTCGAATAAACTCACAACCCGATGGATCTGAGGGCTACGTTGTGCACAGGCACGACGATTTGTCGACCATCGTTCAATCGACCTGTGTACATTTGAGGCTCGGCATCCAATCGATAGCCTTTTCGCCGCAGCCGCTGGTCCAACTTCGCCATCTCGTAGGCTTCGTTGGCCAATACCAGTTGAGGATCGATATCCCGCGCATCGACCAAAGGGATTTCCGATCGCGTTGCACCGGCCCCCGACAAAACGATCCGCGGTGCTTCGTTCCGACCACCATACGATTGCATCCCATCAGGCCCTCTGTCTATTTCCGCAATCGTCGACTGCGATCCCGCCAACCTAGACTCCTGGCCCAATCGCGAATTCGAGGCTACCGTGCCATCGACGTTGATTTGATCTCTGTTGAGGGATTGCCAAGCCCGAAGGGAAATCCCACCGGACATTCCGATCATCAGCAATACGCTGGCTGCCAATGCCAAGGACCAACGTTGCCTCTGCATGCCTACCGGTCGCACCGTTATCGAATTTGGTAAAGGATCCTGGATGTAGGATTCCGGCGATGCAGACGCTGAGGGTGGATCGCCAATGGTAAGGGGACTATTGCAAATGGAAGATGACCACTGTTGCTCTTCGAGCAATGCCAAGGCCAGAGCGCGCCACTCCGTTGCATCCGTCGATAGCGAGCCAAGCAGCCTTGCGCGGGCGGAATGATCCAATTCTCCATCGACCAGTCGTTGCATTTCCACCGTTAACATCAATCTGTACCTATGTGCCAGTTCCTGGATTCGGAGTTCCATCGATGATTGACCGCAACGCACGTCGCGCCTTGAGCAATCGATACTCAACGGTTTTGATGGAGATTCCTAAGTGTTCCGATAAATCCTGATACCCCCAGCCCTCCGTGTATTTGAGCAGCAGCAGTTGACGATCCTGCGAATCGAGCTGCGTTAATCCTTGCGATACCGAATGCGTCAACTCGTTTTTCAGAAGCCAAGCTCCTGGTTCAAGTTCACGCGAGTTTTCGAGCATCCTGCCTGATCGAACCGCGCCATCGATTAGTCGCCGCTGGCGGCCTGTCGCCCGATGATGATTGATCACTTTTCTCAAAGCCACGCGATACAACCAGGGCGCAACCTTGGAAGGGTCCGACGGCTTGGCCTTTTGGGCGATCGCTGCCACCGCGACTTCCTGCAACACGTCCTCAGCGGCCTCCCGATCGGCCAGACGCGACCGGATAACGGTCGCGAGCCAACGCCGATGCTGTTGCCAAGCCGCACCCCAGTCGATTGGGGATTCGGCTTGGTTTTCATTTGAAAAACGCAAACTCACTGCAGTCATGATGCTCCCTCAGTCGCGCCCAACACGGATTCCCCTGAGGTGAGGTTGAAAAAAAGTTTCAGGTTTTCCGCAAAAGCGCTTTTGCGCTACCGTTTTGAGGCCGGCCACGCTGAACTGAGTTGGGCTGCGCTGGGGCCGGCTGGACCACGCTGAAGAGGGCCGGGGCACGCTAGAAGTAGTCCCCAATCATGTACTTTTGGGATCCGGGTCACTGGGAGGAGGATTTTCCTGAGGTGCTCCTTTCGGCATGGAATCTTCTTTCGAAGAAGTTTGTGAGATTGCACCCTCAATCCAAGCTTGCAAGTCACTCGCTCCCATACTGCCAACGTGTGAATCTACGACTTGACCATGATGAAAAATGAAGCTGTGAGGGATCGCATTCACCTTGTAGACGCTCGCCAGTCCTGGATATTCATCCACATCGATGCGAATGATTTTGACTTGTTTTCCAAGTTCGGGCTCCATCGATTCGATGGTTTCATCCAGGGATTGGCAAGGTCCGCACCATGTGGCTCCAAACTTGACCAACACCGGTCGTTGCTCCGTAGAAATTTCGTCCTGAAACCAAGAATCGTCCTTGAGGGCCTTCGAACCGCCACCGTTCCGCTGAATAACACGCGGCGTGAGAACAATGAATCCGACCATCGCAGCAATCAGCAGAAGGATGAAATAGCCGTTGTTGCCTTTTGACATCGTCGTTCGTCTCCAGAAAATTAAGGAACCTGAATCCGGGGAGATTCACCACCTGTATAACGCCAGTTCTTAAGGTAACCGATTAAGTCGGCCATGGCTTGCTTATCCACCTGGACCTCCACGCCTTCGTGCAAACTCCCATCGTTCATGCGAACGACCACACGAAAGTAATTGTTGTCCACGGCCCGGTTCGGGTCCAGGATTGAAACCAGGATTTGCATCGGGGATTGCCGGGCCGAAGTTGCTTTTCGTCATTTTCGTGCATTTTGGCCTTTCCAAGGTTCCCACCTTCCGTCACCATATTGGCCCCACGTGGCAGGGTGGACGTGTCGAAATGGCGGTCTACCCAACCTCGGTGCAAACTTCCAGTGTCCAGTTTTTCTTAGTCCCTGTTTTTCCTGACGGTGTTCGTCGATCATGAGCCAACAAATTCTTGAAGCCGTTGAAAGCTCTTTCCTCAAGGAAAAGGTCGACCTATTTGAGATTGGTGACACGGTCGATGTGCACACCAAGATCCAAGAAGGAAGCAAGGAACGGGTCCAGATTTTCAGCGGTACCGTGATCGCTCGAAGCGGCTCGGGCACTCGTGAAATGTTTGTTGTTCGCCGAATCGTGGCTGGCGAAGGAGTCGAGCGTAAGTTTCCCTTGCACTCCCCCAAAATCGAAAAGATCGACGTCAAACGGCACTCGGTTGTCCGACGAGCCAAGCTGTACTTCCTCCGTGAACGCATTGGCAAGGGTGTACGCCTCCGCGAACGCCGCGATCGCTAAGAACTCTTTCAAACTCCCCCATCGTGGGAGGATGTTTCAGTGGCTTGGATGCTTGTTGATAGCGTCCTCGCCGCAGCGTAGTTTTCTATCGCCATGAGAATTCTTTATCTCTATGGTTGGCATTCGGTAACCGGTGGGGTCAAGCCGACATATCTTCGCGCTCGCGGGTGTACGGTGTTTGAACCGGAGCTCAGTGACGATGATTTTGAGTTCGCGCTCAGCGTCGCACAAGAATGGTTCGACCGGCTGTCCCCGGATGTGATCGTTGGTTCGTCACGCGGCGGCGCGCTAGCGATGAACCTTAAGCACGGCGATACGCCTCTTGTGTTGCTTTGCCCGGCTTGGCGGCGGTGGGGTACGGTACAGACACTTCCGAAGAGGTCCGTAATCCTGCATAGTCCTCACGATGATGTCATCGCATTCGAGGACAGCCTCGCGTTGATCGAAGTCAGTGGCTTGTCGATCGAAACACTACTTGAAGTGGGCCGAGACCATCGACTGGCAGATGCTGATTCGCTCGCAGTGATGCATTGGGCGTGTGCAGTGTCCACATCCGAAGACGGCTCGCTTTGGTCCGGGCAATCCACCTCCGACGCATCGCAGGCTCAACGAAACCGGATGACGGAATCGCAGTTAGAAGGGAACTACGTCTGCGACGGGTGTGGCGAAGAGATAGTGATCCCATTGGACTTGTCCGAAGGTACAAGTCAATCGTATGTGGAAGATTGTCCGGTCTGCTGCCGCGCCAACGTGATTCATGTCGTGATCGATGCTCGCGGACACGCTCAGGTGCGGGCGGAACCCGAACAAGATCGCGATTGAAGTGCTCTCGCGATGCTAGGCACGGGCACGCAGGATGGGCGTTTTGTTGTTCCAGTCGCGCACACGGGGTACACTAATGAATTGCCCTCGAATTGCCGTGACTCCTTTCCATCGAGGTTTTTCCAATGAGCGACTCTCCTCTCCGACGCGATTTTTTGGTGCGATCCTCGTTACTATCGGTTGCCTGCGCGCTGCCGCTTAGCAGCCGATCGCAAGCCGCGACATCGACGACTCAGGTGTCCTTCACGCCTGAGATCGAACGCTGGGTTCGGATGATCGAAAGAACCGAGCAAAGCCAGTTACTTGAAAAATTGGCCGAAGGAATTCGTGATGGCCAATTGAACTATCAGCAGTTGCTCAGCAGTCTATTTCTCGCTGGCATTCGAAACGTACAGCCGCGTCCCAATGTGGGTTTCAAATTTCATGCCGTGCTGGTCGTGAATTCTGCCCATTTGGCCAGCATGGCCTGCCCTGACAGCGAACGTTGGCTACCGCTGTTGTGGGCGGCCGACAATTTCAAAACGAGTCAGCGCAGGGATGTTGAGGAGGGAGATTGGACAATGCCTGCGGTGGATGATTCTCAGCTACCTGCATCGCATGCTGCGGAAGCGGAGTTTCGCAAAGCGATGGATGCGTGGGATGAACAAGCCGCCGATGCATCCATCGCAGCTTGGTCGCGAACGGCCTCGCAGTCGGAACTGTTCGATGCCATGGCCAACTATGGCTCCCGCGATCTCCGCGATATCGGCCATAAAGCCATTTATGTCGCCAATGGATTTCGAACACTTGAGGCCATGAGCTGGGAGTTCGCCGAACCCATCCTTCGGAGTTTGACGTACGCCTTACTCTGCCGAAATCGTGACCCCAACCCGAGTCAAAGTGATCTAGCGGCGGATCAACCCATACGGCGCAATCGAGAACGGATCGCGAAGGTTCGCGATGGCTGGATGTTTGGCAAGGCGGACGCTCGAGCCACCGACCAACTCATCGCATCCTTGCATCAAACGAATCCCGAGGAAGCAGGTGCGATGGTTTTTGACATGCTCCAATCCGGTGTTTCGCCGCAATCGATCTGGGATGGAATGTTTGTCAGCGCGACGGAGTTGCTCATGCGGCAGCCCGGCATTGTTGCGCTGCATGCGGTGACCACCACCAATGCGATTGCTTACTGCTATCGCCGCGTCCACTCCGACGCATTGCGGTTGCAATTGTTGCTGCAGAACGCGTCATTCCTCGGAATGTTTTGCGAGCGCGTTCGATCGGGTACGAATCGTTCGGATCGCGTTTCAGAACTATTGATCGCTAGCGAGCCCCAGGATCTGCCGAGCCAGCGCGATGCTGCGATCGCGGAAATCCTTCAGTCGATGGGGACCGACAACGATCGATCCGCACGACTATTGCACTCGCTGGTCGAAAACGAGCCGGATGCGGCCAGCGAATTCATCCATCGAGCGCGGCAAATGGTCTTTCTAAAAGGGACAGACTCCCATGACTACAAGTTCAGTTCCGCCATCATGGAAGACTACTTCAATATCTCTCCTGATTTTCGATCGCGGTACCTTGCCATGTCACTCTACAAGCTCAACAGTCCGGCACAGCGGGATACTCCCCTCCTGCCTCGGCTGAAAAGTTGCCTTGGTATCGCCTGATTGAGCGTTTCTTGTTCCGATCACGATTGCATGGTCTTCGATCTTAATCGAATGCGGTTTATCTAGTTTCTTTCTACATACGCACTCGATAAACTGATTTGCATCCGTCACGCCCTGACAGTTATTTGACTACTTGGAGCCCCAACGATGCAATGCTCGCCTCCCCGTGCACTGTTCTCGACTGCGATACTCGCTAGTTTAAGTTTCATGGCGGCCTGCACCGATACGATAGCCGGTGAACCCAAAGGTCCACTGGCTGGCTTCGCCGTCGCTCGTGACTGGTCCGATGCTTCGCAGAAGTTCAAGGTTCAGGCAAAGCTTCAATTTGCAGACGATCAAGAAGCCCACTTGCTCAAAGATGATGGCAAGATCATCAAAGTGCCCTTTGCTAAACTTAGCGAACCCGATCGGGCGTTTGTGGATTCATTCCTCAAAGCCGAGGCGGCGATGAAAGCCGCAGGTGCGTTGCCCTCAGACGATGCCGAGAATCCGTTCGCAGGTGGCGAGAAGTCGGATCGCGGCGTTTCCGATCGCAAGGGATCCATGAGGGATAAGAAGGACAGTTCCTCTTCCGAGGCTGCCTCCTCAGGCGAGCTCGCTAAGCGCCCCGTCAATGATCGTGGGATGAAGCAAGTCACCATCACCCCGTCGAAGGATTTTTGGTCGGTTCCGAGCCTGCGTGGATTTCCTGACGTCCAGTTCGAGGACTTGATCGTGCAGACTCCGCTCCCCAAACCTTTCTTCGCGAGTATGCGGGCCATGGCCGCAGGGAAATCGGGAAACGTATTGCTCAATACGTACCAACAAGGCAGAGGAGGCAAAGAGAACTTCAGTAAATTCGTTCTGGTACAAGGTACGACGGGAGACGCTTCATCCACCGCCGAGTTCGGGGACCCGTGGAAGCTGATGGCCATGAGCTTGGATGGTACGCGGGCGGCGGCCGTTCGCATCGAAGGCTTTGACAAAGGCAACGACGTCGCCATCTTCAAAGTTTCGGCCGACGGTCTCGTGCCTGATTTTCAATTCACCGCTGGTGGCGGTAGTTGGGACGAACTTCATTACGTTGCGTTTCTGCCAGGCAACCAACTGGTCACGATCAGCCAGAAATCCAATCTGACGTTTTGGGATTTGGATGCGACACCCGGTCCCAAGGCGTTGCGGCGCGGCAATTCAGGCGGGGCCATGTCGGCTGAGATGAGTCCTGCAGGCGAGGTCATGGCGATCATCATGGCGTCGTCCATCGCTGTGGTCGACACGAGCAGCGGTAAGATGGTCGGATGCATTCGTAATGAACAAGCGATTTCCAAGGTGGCTTTCTCCAGCGACGCGCAATCGTTGGCCGTGTTCCGTCCATTTCAGGTAACCGTGTACGGTGTTCAGGATGGGAAGCAAATCAACGCGTTCGCAGTCTCGGAAGCTGGAGCACAAGCGGACTTTTATTGGGTAGGGAATCAACTCATGGTGGGAAGCATCGCGTACGATGCCCAAAGCGGAGTCCCGCTGTGGACGTACCAAAGTAACCCCGCTGCTCGAACGACGCTCGGTTCTTACCTGATCTCTGCTTTTGGTAACGATAATGAAAGCTCGGTCACGCTGTTCCGCATCCCGCATGAGGAAGCCGTCCGAGCCGGGGCAAGCGTCGATCCGAAAACCATTTACGCCATCGTCCCAGGCGATGCAGTGGCCGTGCGCTATCAACTGGGGAACTTAGCCAGCGATGTTCAGCAAGCCGTTCGGCAATCCATGGAAGCCAAGATTCAAGAGCTGGGTTGGGTGCTACAACCCCAGGCAGCAAACACAATCGATGTCGCGATCACACAAGGGAAGCAGGAAGAAGCGGAATACTTCAACTACCAAGGCTTCGGTCCAGGGTCGATGTTTGCCCCTCCGGGGTTCGGCAGGGCCAACGGACCTGGAACCAAGGTTCAATACACTCCATGGAATCACAGCATCACGATTCAAACGGCGGGCAAGACAATCTTCACCAGTCAGTACCAGCGAGGCGCTCCTCATAACCTGGAAACGAAGGATGGTGAATCAACGCAACAGGGGGTTACCCGTTTCTGCCAACCGTTTCCCGCTTTCTTTAAAACCGCAGCGATTCCACCGCACTTGCTCAAGATCGAGTACCAAGGGGGATTGGGGAAATCGACCATCGATGCTAGCGGGATGCATTAATCTTTAATCGGGCTTCGGACACAGAGGCTGCACCTGGTTGCGATGCGGGCTGTCGTACCAAATTGCTGGCCACCGACCACCATCCCGGTTGTGTTAAATCGCGGTAAGGCGAATCGCTGGGCAAATGGTCCATCAGGTAACGATGGGCCGTTGCCAAGTTGTGGTACGGCATGGATGGAAACAAGTGATGCAATGCGTGGTACTGAATCGCGAATGGAAATAGCAACCAAGTGATCGGATCATTGCTGGTAAAGTTGCACGAGTCGGAAATGTGGTTCTCCATACTTTGCTGATGGCCATCCCCTTCAAAATGATGGTCGGCCAACTGCCGAAGTTGATTGAGGATCACGACGGTTGCCCCCAGGAGATAGAGCAGCAACATACGAGACGCGGGGGTGTATCCCAGCATCACGGCCCCAGGAATGCATGCAGCCCTCGCAAAGCAAAGGAGCTCCACTGCGGCAAATGTTTTTCGGTTCAGCCGCGATAGCGATCGCTTGTACTTGAGATTGAACGTGAATGACGACCAATTTCGAAGAACATAATCGCGAAAGCTTGGGGTTACAAATGAAAGTGGAGCCAGTAGGAATCGAAGGAATACCAACAGCGGAAAGATGGCGACGACCAAGAAGTAGACCGCCAAATTCCACCAACTGCCCCGTGCGCACACGTTGACCACATACTCGGGATCCTCGGGCGTACCATAGATGCGTTGGGAATGGTGGTCGCGATGGTGGCCAGTGAAAAAAGTCGAGGGAGCCAGGGTGGGGATTCCGACGAGTAGATTCCAAGCCACCTTGAAACTAGTCATTTCATGACCACCCAGGTGGGCCACCTCGTGTACCAAGGATCCCACACGGTACAGCCAGAAAACGGCGACGGGAAAGGCGACAAGTTGCAGGAGAGAGAAGGCTGGGGCCATCAAAAAAATCCCAGCCGCTGCGTAAGCGATCGAGGCACCCAGGATCATGTCGCGCCAATAAACCCAAGGCTTAACGCGATGCAAGTCCTGGGGAGCGTTTTTTACTAGAGTGCGTGCGTCCCGCACCCAATCATTTGCAATGGCCGTTAGTAACACAGCGCCTCCCGGTGGGTAGTCCTTTCTCCCATACAACACGCATGAGTTGTCCCGCATCCCAGAGGGACTGTCAAGCAACAGAGATCTTGGATTACAACATTGAAAGCATGTGCAGTATAGAAAAGTGCGGTAGCCGAGCCTCGTCTGCGGTTAGTCCTCGTTGATCCAATTTCGGAGCAACGTTGCGGCTGCATCGGGATTCGCTCGCACCAATTCCGTCAGATCTTGCTTGAGTTCCGATCCCGTGGTCCGGAATTGCAGCGTTTTGTCGTCTGCGCTACCGATGTCGTTGACATCTTGCTCATCCTCCACCAACCCAGTCAAATCGAGATCGTTCGCGTCATCGAGCGAAATATCGAATCCCCGTTCAAACGGTGCGTCCGCATCGGTGGACGTGCTTTTGCCGAAGGAACGCAGGGAAACCAAGGCGGCACCGGCCAGCCCCAGCAGGGCCAGGGTTTGCCAGGATTCGGCTGACCATTCCAAGGCGTTGGTCCATATCGACGAAGCGTCGGGCACGGATTCGGCAATGTCGAGGTGTTCGGTGACGGTCACCCGAGGACGAGCGTCCTCGCCCGCAGCGACTTTATCTAGGATTCCATCGAGCTTCATCTTCACGCTACTGACCGTGTCGAGTTTGATTTGGCTGATGTCGCTTTCTTTGGGAGGTGGGGCATCGGACGGTTTCTGGTCTGGATTTCGAATTTGCCAGCCGTGAAGGTAGGCTTTTTGGTAATACGAGTATGGAATTGAAACCGAGATCATGGTGTTGTTGACCTTGAGCCCGACCTTCTTGCTGCTGACCAAAGTGTTGCCAGTGATGCGTCGTTCGGTTTCGCTCTGTTCTTTGGTTTTGCTCGATTGATCGGTAGCGGGAAGAGTCGCGCCACGATTGGCCAGGGCATTGGGTTCGGTGCCCGGACGTCCGCCGCTATTGCCTCGTTGCGATTCGAGTTCCTTCTTAGTGGTGGTTGACTGAACCGTGGTTGGCTTTTCGTTGTACTTGAGCTCCTCAGTCTGTTCAGCCAATGTGGAATCGACTTCCACGTTGACCGCGATCTGCACATCCCCATACGCCGACAACAATTCGATGGCTTTGCGTTTGAGTTGTTGTTCGTGAAAGGCTTTGGTCTTGAGGTACTGGTCGTGTGCAATGGATTCGGGGTCATCGTTGCCAACCTCGGATTCTCCCGTACGAATGTCAAACAACGCGATGTCGGAGCTGAGCAAGCCTGGAAATGACTTTTGGATGTACGTGATGATGCTGCGTTTCTGCGAGTTCGATAGTTCCGCGTTGCCGCTAGGCATGATGGCCACGCTGGCGGACTTCTTTCGGTTGGAAGAAAAACCCTCGGACTTTTCGTCGTACGTGATCAAGGCCTCTTTGACGAAGGGGAATCTGCATAGTGCCGCCTGCAAGTCCTTGATCTTGGCATTGCGATGCCGCATTTGAGTTACTGATAGGGATTCCAGCATGTTGCCACCGTTTAGCGCCATGTCCATCTCGCTGCCCAGTCGTGCAGGAAATGCTTTGCCATCAGCGATGGCCTTGAGGTACGAATCTCGGGTCGCTTTGGGGACGCGGATGCGCACACCGACTCGGTCGTAGTTGCGAAGACCAGCGATGCTCATCGCGATCTCCATTTGACGGAGTTCCTCGGGGCTGAAGTCTTGGCCATCGAATAGGTATTCCATCTCCGCGGCGCCGTTGGAGTACCCCTGAGCCAGGAAACCGCATCCGACCAGGATCGAACCCAGCATCAATACAGCCAACAATCGGGACTGGGAATTCATGCCCGCGATGAGGGCTTGGATCTGCCGAACGACTTGGTTGAATTGGTTCATAAGTTATACGCGGATCGCGTTGAGTTCCTCGAAGGCCTGCATCAGCTTGTTGCGGATTTGAACCAGCAGTCGGAAGGACATGTCGGCCTTCTGGATGCTCGTGAACACTTCTGCTTGATTGATGTCTCCACCACTGAGCAGTTGTTCGATCTTTTCTTGAGAGTCCAGTTGCGAAGCATTCACGCGTTCCAAACCACCGGCCAGAAGCGACGCAAACGGATTGGGTGCTTCCTGCCCTCCCGTCGAAACCTGGTCGCGCTGAGCCACGCGTTGCAGAAGTTGCGACACATGATCCGAGTGCTTTTGAAAAAGTGTGTCGCTGCGTAGTTCCATGCGGTGCTATCGATTCCGACACTTGAATGTTTGAGATGAGCGAATGTGTTTGTGAGACGCGATTCTGTCGCAGGGCTTGGATTCGCTAAGCCAAGATGCTCAGGGTTTGACGCGACATCCCCTTGGTGACTTCGATAACCCCGACGTTGGCCTCGTAGGCCCGCGATGCCTCAAGCGCATCGACGAACTGCTCGTTCATGTCGATGTTGGGATAGGCCACGTACCCCTTCCACTTGCCCTCGGCGATCGCCATGGGATGTTCCGGTTGGTAGCGATAGATCGGTTCGACGTCGTCGGTCTCGATCTTAGCCACCTTGACCCCCGCCGCCCCACTCTGAGCTTTCTCTGAATCGGTTTCGAAAACCACGAACCGGGGTTGGTAAGGTTTGTTCTCACCCTCCTCGTTCTTAATCGTCGACATGTTGGCGATGTTCCCAGAGATCGCGTCCAAGCGCGCACGCTGGGCGACGAGCGCGCTGGTGCTGATATCGAGCGAGGTAATCATGGAGGGCTCCGCATTCACTGAGGGACCGTGCTGAGTAAGTCACTGCATGGCTTTAGCAAATCCGGACAAAATCTCCAAGATCATTTGTGAACCGCGATGCAGGACGGTAGGAACGCCAGGTTTCACGTGCATAAGTTGGGCGGATTGGTTACATTAGAGGAGACTGATTCCTAACCTCGAATGATGGCTAACAATGTCAACGCAAACCACCAAGACCGAAGTAGGCAGCTATTTTATCTCCAACTACCCGCCCTATTCCCAGTGGAATGATGGAGCGATTCCGGAGATCGAGACCGCATTGTCCTCGCCTCCGCGATTGTCCGCTGGCGAGCCCACCCCATTGGGGTTGTACCTCCACATTCCCTTTTGCCGGAAACGGTGCAAGTTCTGTTATTTCAAAGTGTTCACCAATGTGAATGCAGATGCGATCGAACGGTACGTTTCGGCCTTGAGTCACGAGATTGCATTGCTGTCGGAGCAAGCGATCATGCGCGATCGCCAGTTCCGTTTCGTGTACTTCGGCGGAGGCACACCCAGCTTCCTCTCGGTCAAACAACTCCGTTCCCTGATGGACCGATTGCACAAATACGTCACGTGGGACGGGGCGGAGGAGGTCACGTTCGAATGCGAACCCGGCACGCTGAGCGAGGCCAAAGTGCATGCGCTCAAGGAGCTAGGTGTGACGCGCTTGAGTCTCGGCGTCGAGAACTTTTCGGATGCCTTGCTCGAAGAGAATGGACGAGCTCACCTCTCGAAGGAAATTTTCAAGGCCTGGGAGTGGATTGCCGCAGCCGGTTTTCCGAATGTCAACATTGACTTGATCTCAGGCATGGTTGGCGAAACCTGGGACAATTGGAAAGAGAACGTACGCCGCACTCTGGAGCTCTCGCCCGAGAGCGTAACGATTTATCAAATGGAGCTGCCGTTCAACACGGTTTATTCCAAAGGCATGCTCGAGTCGCGAGCCGAAGCGCCCGTGGCCGATTGGCAGACCAAACGTGATTGGGTCCGCTACGCCTTTGAACAGTTCCAGGAACAAGGGTATTCGATCAGCAGCGCGTACACGGTGATCAAGGACCCCAGCAAGGTCAATTTCTCGTACCGCGATAATTTGTGGCGCGGTTCGGACCTGTTGGCTACCGGTATCGCAAGCTTCGGACATGCGTCCGGAGTTCATTACCAGAACGTGCCTGAGTGGGATCGCTACCTCAGCATGATCTTGGACGAAAATCGATTGCCATTGGGACGCGCATTCGTTCCGAGCCCACTCCAATCGCTGATCCGCGAAATGATTCTACAGATGAAGCGCGGGTTTTTGGAGATCGCCTACTTCAAGAAGAAGTTTGAAGTCGACATCTACCAACATTGGATGGAGCAATGGCAAGAGTACGCTCAAGAAGGGTACATCACCTGCCGCCAGAATCCGGCGGGTGAGGTCACGCGGATCGAGCTGACGATGGATGGCATGCTCCGCGTCGACGGATTGTTGCCTGCCTTCTTTGAACCAGAACTCAGGGGCGTACGCTACACGTAGGCGGGCTTTGGCTGGTGCGTTAATCATCTTTCTGTTTTTGTTTTCGTCTTTCACTCCGCGAAAGAATTAGGAGACGTTCCTTTCGCGGAGCGAAAGGCGACTCTTGTTTTCCGCACGATGCTAAATTTGGGGCTGTCGATGCACGATTGGATGATGACGCGCGTTCTAGTGAGCTTGGCCTGCATGGCATCGAGCGCGAGCTGGTTGCCCAGTGCATCTTATGCGCAGCAACGCCAAATCGCTCCGCCTGCCTCGCCAACCTCGACGAGCCCTCCAACCGAGTGGAAATCGCGTCGCCCCGAGGCGACGCATCTGCCCAACGCCTTGTGGGTCCATGCATCCGTTCTTTCGGGTGGGTTGCCCGAGGGCGATGCAGGCTTCGCAGAGCTCGAATCGCTTGGGATTCGCACCGTCATCAGCGTCGATGGCATCACCCCCGATGTCGAATCGGCCACCCAACATGGCTTGCGGTATGTCCATTTGCCTCATGGATACGATGGCATCCCTGCAGCAAAGCTTAACGAAATTGCCAAGGCACTCCGGGATTTGCCCAAGCCGATTTACGTTCATTGCCATCATGGCCGACATCGAAGTCCCGCAGCGGCTGCGGCCGCATGCATCGCGCTGGGATGGTTGCCTCAACAAGCGGGCACCGAGGTCTTAAAAGAAGCGGGTACCGACCCCGGTTTTCGGGGGTTATTTGCCGCGGTTGAGGACGCCGTCGCGATCGAACCAGAAGTTCTGAATCGATTGGAGGTGAATTGGGTTTCTGTCGCGCCTCGGCCCGCCATGGTCGAGACCATGGTGGCAATGGAATCCGTCCTGGATCAACTAACGCATTCGCTGAGTCGATCCAAGACTCCTACCGTAGGAAGCGAACTCGCCCAAGCCTTGCTATTGAAAGAGTATTACAACGAACTGCACCGAAGTTCCCGTGCAGAGAACCGCGAGGCAGAATTCTGCAAGCTCTTGGAACAGGGCTTGGCGATTACGGAACGGTTGGAGAGTCAAATCAAGGTTCCGAAATCTAATCGGGACTTCTCCGTGCAGGAAATGGCTGAGTTCGATGCGATGGTTCTCGAGGTCCGCAAAAATTGCCGCGATTGCCATCGACAATTCCGAGACAATGCCAGCGATCGTTGATGGGCGAGAACGTTTAGGGCGCCACCCGCATCTTTGCCGAGTTCGGCTCCTGGGCGGTCGCCATCTTTGCCAAGAAGAACGTAAATGCCACGACCAAAACGGTAAAGAAGACAGCCGATGCGATCATCTTTTCCATCGATGGCTTGTTCAGATTGAAGTAGGCCAACTGACCGATATTCAATACCACGATGCCCCGAATCATCCATTCGATGTTCATGCGGTGCAATACCAAGGCACCAAACGGAGCCATGAACAACACCACGGGATAAGCGCACAACCAAGTGCGGTACTGATCAGGCGTTAGTCCGGCATCAATAAAATGCCGATAGGCGAATCCTAGGATGCTCATGCCAGCCATCAGCATGATGCTCATTTGCGTTGCCGTTTTTTCAGTCATTCGGAATCGTGTAACCAAGACCGTGTAGAGCAGGATGTCCGAGCCAGTGCCGAAGAGGCTAGCGCACATGCCCCCCAAAAATAGTACCCCCACCAACAGAGCGTAGTCCTTGCGAGACTGCGGCTCTAGCGCGTCCAACGTGCCGCGATGACTGCTTCGGGCGTAAGCGATCGCAAAGGCGGTGATCAAGCTCAGAAACAGTGCTTGGATGATGTACACCGGCAACCCTTGCAGGGTCTGCATGCCGACCACGAACCCGACGAGGCACACTGGGACAAACCACAACTCTGGAACGAAGCGTTTTCGGATGGTGGACGGCCTCGTCAAAATGAAAAGACTCGCGCTCGTCATGCCCACACTTTGGATCATCAAACTAAAGTCGCGAGCCACGCTCCGATCGATGTCGAAGAAAACACTCAGAACCGGAAAGGCCACGGCTCCGCCGCCCTCGGGAGTCAGGCCAGCCACAAATGCCCCAAGCACCATGATGGCCGGATAGTGCCAATGGGCGGCCGCGAAGGCCAGGCTATTTCCAAACCAAAACAGAACCAGCCACGTTCCCATCGCGACAAGCAGCCAAACCTTAAAAATACGGTTCTGGTTCATAGGGACCAAGAAAAAAGATGCAAGAGAACCAAAACTGGGGGACCATTCAAAGACCCAGACTCGGCATCTTAGCCGCAGTTCATTGTTTAAACAATCGTTGTTTAAACGGGCTTTTGGGTTTTCCGAGTTTTCGGGCTCGACTGTGCATCAACCGACGTCGCTGATGGCCAGGGCGGATCCATGCTTGGCGACGACTTGACGTCGCAGCTTGCCATGCTCGGGAAGGTTTAGGTCCGGGTCCAGCGCGACGATTTCGATGGCTATCCGACGCGCGGTTTGCAATACATCGCCGTCCCGGGCCAAATCGGCGATTCGCAGCGGTGGCAATCCAGACTGACGGGTTCCCAACAGTTCGCCTGGACCTCGCATTTGCAAGTCGAGTTCGGCCAGGGCGAAGCCGTCGTGGTTTTCAGCGAACTGTGTCAATCGCTCACGATCTTTTGTTTCGATGCCTGGACGGGGAAACAGGCATGCGTAGCCCGGGAATCTGCCGCGTCCAACACGCCCACGGAGTTGGTGGAGTTGGGCCAGCCCCATGCGGTCGGCTTCCATAATCGTCATGATGGTTGCGTTAGGTACATCGATGCCAACTTCGACGACCGTCGTGGCCACCAGGACCTGCGTCTCTCCGGAATCGAACGCTTCGAGTCGCCGCTGCTTGTCCTCGCCATCCATCCGGCCGTGGACCAAATCAACGCGTAGTTCGGCCAGCGGTCCGTTGGCCAACTGTTCCCAAAGTGGGATAGCGCCGATGGAACTGCCGTTGGCGCCTTCGTCATCACTGCCATCGACGCGGGGCGCGACCACGAAGGCTTGACGCCCCGATCGCACTTGGTCGATCACAAATCGCCACCAGCGATCCTGCTCGGCGAGATCCGACACGTACGTTTTGACCAAGGATTGCCCAGGCGGTTTCTCGCGGAGAACGGACACATCCAAATCGCCGAAGACGGTCATGGACAGGGTTCTCGGGATGGGCGTCGCCGTCATGACCAAGTAATGCGGGACCGTGCGCGATTCACGCAACATAGCCCGCTGTTCGACTCCAAAACGATGTTGCTCATCGATGATCAATAGTCCGAGCTTTCCAAAGTCGACATGCTCGCTGACCAAGGCTTGCGTCCCGATGACGATGTCCACCGTTCCGAGCGCAATGCGCTGCAGCAGCTCTCGTTTGTCACGGCCTGGAATGGATCCGGCCAGCAGTTCGATCATGACGCGACTGCCCTGCAACTGTTCTTTGAGCTTTTGATAGTGCTGGCGTGCCAGCAATTCCGTTGGTGCCATCAATGCAGCTTGGTAACCTCGCGCGACGGCGTTCAGCATGGCGTATTGAGCGATGACGGTTTTGCCGGAACCGACGTCTCCTTGGATGAGTCGATTCATCGGATGCTCGCTAGCCATGTCCGCTCGAATGTCATCGATGACCTTCAATTGATCGCCGGTCAACGGAAAAGGAAATCGCTTCAGGATGCGGGCATGGATTTGAGCACTGGACTCAATTCTGGGTGCCGGTTGGGTGCAGCGGGATCGATGCCGGTGCATTGCCATCGCTAATTGGAGGACAAACAGTTCTTGGAAAATAAAACGGGCTCGGGCACGGTCTGCTTCGGCTATATCGCTCGGAGCATGAATCGCTCGCAACGCATCGCCGATGCACATCAGCGGTACTGCATCGCCGGCGGCACGTTTTCGGATTTCCTCAGGAATGGCTTCTTCGATCGACTCCACCAGCGGCAGAACGGCCGTCACCGCGCTGGCCACATGCCGCTGTTGAAGGCCTTCGGTCAACGGATAAATTGGCATGGGCCGGGCCGGAGGCGGTTCCTCCCCCTCACCCAGAAACAAGACCTCCGGGTGGCGTATTTGAAACGACACGCCGGTTGATTTGATAATTCCCGTGGCCAAAATCCGCATTCCACGCGAAAACTGCTCGCGGCGGAAGGGTTGGTTGTACCAAACGCAGCGGACGTACCCCCCCCCTTCGAGGGCCAATAGTACGCCGACAGTGCTCCGTCCGTCGAAGCCATGGCGCGAATCCATGTCGGTTACCTGGCCCAGGACAGTGGCCATTGTGCCGTCGACCAACTCCAGGACCGAGGACCATGGTACGATGTCTTGGTAGGCTCTGGGGAAGTAGAACAGCAAGTCGATCGCCTTGCGCAACCCCATGCGTTCAAACAAAAGCGCTCGTTGCGGCCCAATGCCCGGAACGAACTGCAACGGTGTTTTGCTTTCGAGAACTGTGTCCGATGCCATGAAGTTTGCGATCCCAGGAATGATGGCTTTCGATTGATCAGTTCGCCCCTGGGGCTTTGGTTGTGGTTGTCAGTTTTGGATCATCCAGCGATAATGCGGTCTGATCCAAATAAGTTTTCGTCAATGGAGTGGTTTCCTGGTGTATATCGCTGCGTCTACAGGCTGTTTTCCCGATGTCGCGATGCCCGAGGTGGTCGACATCCTTAATGACCTCGAGTTCACTGCGGTCGAGATTGTTCTCGACGATCGTGGACATCAAGTAACGCCCAAGCAATTGGTCGATGACTTCGACGAAGGGTTGCGATTGATCCGCGACACTCACCGATTGGATATCTGCAGTTATAACGTCAAGATCGACGCCGAAGGCGATACCTATTACGAGCGATTCGAAAAAATTTGCGATCTGGCCAAAGCCACCAAGGTTGTAACACTGACCGTTCCCAGCGGTGAACATGGAACGCCTTTCAACCAGGAAGTCGAACACTTCCAGCGCTTGGTCGCGGTGGGCGATCTTCGCGGAGTACGCATCGGGATCGAGACGCATGTGGGCTGTCTCAGCGAAGACCCAGACACGGTCAAAAATCTTTGCGATTACGTCCCTGGACTCGGTTTGACGCTCGACCCGAGCCATTACTTGATCAGTACCCTTCGGAACAAAAACTACGAAAAGCTGATGAAGTACGTTTACCACGTCCATCTGCGCGATTCAAAGAAAGACAAATTGCAGGTACGGGTTGGTCAAGGCGAGATGGACTACAGCCGCTTGATCACGCAACTTCAAAACGTCGGATACGAGCAGGCCCTGAGTATTGACATGGTTCCGGACGAAGGCGTCGACATGCGGCAAGAGCTCCGCAAACTTCGATTGTTGCTGGACAGTCTTCTGTAATGGAAGTCGTCATTACGGCGGTCGGACCCGACAATGTCGGGTTGGCCGATCCCATCATCCACGACGTGACTCGGCGTGGTGCCAATATCGCCGAGATCCAGATGTACGATCATGACGAAGCGGCCGTCTTCGCCATGATGTGCCGATTGCACTTGTCCAACGATGCCCATCCAGGATTGACCCAAGCAATGCAGTCAATCGCGCAATCGACGGGCTTGGAGATCCGTGTTTGGAGTCCCGAAACCCGCGCCGAGCTCCCCAACATCGCCCTGTGCGCTACCCAATTGGAGTATACGCCCCGTGCGATTTTAGAAGCCGTCCGCGACGGACGCCTGCGGGCCAAACCGGTGGTTCTCATCAGCAACCGGCGCCACTGCGAGGCCTTGGCTGACGAGTTTCAAATCCCCTTCGAGTGCATCGGTAACGAGGATGGTTCCGCCAAAGCCGAACAGCTCGAGGCCATGATCGATCGCTACGAAGTGGACTATGTGGTGCTGGCCCGCTACATGCGTGTGCTACCACCAGACACCTGTTGGAAGTTTGCAGGTGGGCGGATTATCAATTTGCATCACGGGCTGCTCCCGAGCTTTCGCGGATTGAGGCCCTATCACGATGCGTATGCCGCGAGGATGTTGACCTTCGGAGCCACCTGTCACTTCATCGTTCCCGAACTCGATGCAGGCAATCAAACCATCCATCAAACGACGTTCAGTGTCCCGCCGGGTGCGAAACTCGAAGAGGTTATTCGCATCGGGCAGCAAAGCAACGAGCCCGAATGTCTGGTGGAAGGAGTGCGGCGTGTATGTAGCCGCGAAGTGCAATTGCATTTCCACCGTGTCGTCGCTCGGCGTGCTTGCTGACCTTCGGTACAAAGGTAGTCGCACCTCCGGTGTCCAAATCCAATCTTGAATCGAACCGGCCGGCTTGGCAGTTGCCACCTGGCGTATCACGCGGCGCATGGGATTATGCTCAACAGCAGAGTATCGCTACCTCCTACGATACTTTTCACGATGGCCATCCATTGCTGGATCTCGACCGCCGCTTGGTGCTCGAGACCGCTGCCCGGATAGAAACGGAGCTGGCGGGTCGCGTTCCGATCGCGATCGATTTCGGATGCGGAACAGGACGCTCCCTCGTTCCACTCGCCGAGCGCGGTTGGCGGGTCGTTGGCGTCGATCTCAGTTCTTCGATGCTCGCCTGCGTTCAGAATAAACGTCAGGAACTGGAGGTCGATCCAGACGCCATCGGATTGATACGCGGCAATCTTGCTCAGCTCCAATTCCTGACCGATGGCCGAATCGATCTGGCATTGTGTTTGTATAGCTCCTTGGGCATGGTTCAAGGACGCCAGCATCGCCGGGCGATGTTGGCGCATGTGGCGCGAGGGCTGAGTCCAAACGGCCGATGCATGGTGCACGTTCACAATCGAGGCATCTGGCTGCGAGAGCCCGGCGGTTGGCGTCGATGCCTAACGGACACGTGGCGATCACTTCGCGACCCGACCTGGGAATTCGGAGATCGGGTCTATGCTTACCGAGGATTGCCGAGCATGTTTCTGCATATTTTTTCGGAGCGCGAGCTTCGACAAGACCTGCAAAGCGCGGGATTGCAGATCGAGCAGTGGATGCGATTGGACATCACCAGCAGCGGTCCGCTCCGCTCCCCTTGGTTTGCGAGTACTTTTCGAGCCGGTGGTTTCATCGTCACGGCCCACCGCAGGGCCTAGCCGAAATGCCATGGACGTGAATTGCGAAAAGTGCCACGCGTGAATGGCACTGAATGAGGTTGCCAAGACCATTCCTGGTTCGCTTATTTGCACGTTTCCGATGCAGCGAAACTGTACAACGAGTTTGTACACCAAGGGGTTGAGATTTGGCATGCGATGGCGGACAAACCCTGGGGCATGCGTGAGTTCGCGATCGTCACGCCCGATGGTCACCGCTTGGCATTCGGTGAAATACTCAACGCAGACGCGTGATTCGTCAGCCTCTTCGTCAGCCGTTCGATCGGCGTTTTCGGGGCGGTGCGAGTGGAGGTAACCTGGGTGTCGGTGCGGCTGCAGGGTCTGGCGTCTCTTCCAGCGGATGTGTGGCATGCCAAACATGACGAAACCACGTTGGGATCTGGAAGGTGTAGGGGTTGGCGGCTTCCTTTTTCAATGCGGCACCATCCGGGGTGGGAGCAATGGACATCCTGAGCTGGCCGTAGCAGTGATTGAATTCGCGGATGAAGACTTCCTCGAATTCGGCATCGGGCATGACGATGCATCCAACAACTTTGTTGCCTTGATGAATGACACCCGTCGGTACTTCGCGGTAGCTACCCGATGACATAACTCGCTTCCCTTGCTCGTTCTTAGTTCGTCAACGCTGCGTCGACTCGCTCTCTGACTTTGTTTTAGCAGACGCATGAACGATTGCGACAGCCCGCAGTAGCTTTTCCAAAGATATTGGCGCGGATCGTTGTCCGGCGGCGCAGACCGCTCCTCGGACTCCGACCCAAGCCGCACCTACGTGTTGGCCGATCGGAAGTTGCTCCAGACTGAGGCTACCGGCGATGGCCACGCCGATGCCTTGCTCCGCCGCTGACGAGATCATGCTCCGCAGTCGGACGGGCGGGTAATGGTCCAACAGATTGATTCCATTTTTGAACGCGGTGTCGATGAGCAAGTACCGCAGCTTCAAATTAATGGCAACCGCCAATGTTTCCTTCCAGGAAGGAGCTTGGCACTGGGAGTGATCCGCGTAATGAACCAAAATCATCTGCGAACGATTGGGCAACTGGTCCGCCATGCCGGCGGCTCGTTGGGGCCAATCGGGTTGCAAGGCGCATCCCGCCAACGCCCACTTGATGGCTCCGTCATGGCCAAGGGCATCGAGATAAGGCCGATGCTGAGTGGCATCCCATTCCAGCAGTTCGCCGCCAGCAATACTCCAATGTGAAGGCGAGCCATCGCAGTCATACGGGCTACAAGGAGTGCTATCGGAGCACTGCAGGGAAGGAACGGAGTTCGAGATTTGCAGGCTTTTTAGATGCTCGGCGACTTGTTGAACCACTTCGAAATCCGGGCGTCCAAGTGCCCCGCGGTTCGGATCCTTCAGGTCCAGCCAGTCTACTGGACTGGACAAAACGAGCCGAGCTTCGTCCCAATCCCGTACGCTGACCAAGAGCGCAACCTTTCGGTTTTTTTGGTCCAGATTTCGTCCGATCTCGTTGTCGCTCAACGATTTGGCGGTTAAAACTTCGGAATTGTAATTCTGAATCACGGGGCGGCGCAGACGGGTTCGAGGTTGACTACCGATTTTCTTTATATCAGATCCCAAGCAGCACTCCAGGAGTTGTGCGGGGAACTTGCGCACGAGCCGCTAATCGCATTCGATACCGAATTTGTGGCTGAGGACACCTACCGGCCTCAGCTGTGTTTGATTCAGGTCGCCTACGAGGCGGGCATCGCTATCATCGACCCATTGGAATGCGAAGATCTGAGCATCTTTTGGAATCTACTGGTCGACCCGGAACGGACCATCGTCGTCCATGCCGGTCGTGAAGAGACTTTGTTCTGCTTCCGGGCGACGGGCAAGCTGATACCGAATCTGTTCGATGTCCAGATCGCCGCTGGTTTCATTGGCTATGAGTATCCAGCGTCGTATGGCAAGCTGGTTCATCGGGTTGTCGGCAGGACGCTGGACAAGGAAGAGACCCGTTCGGATTGGAGGCAGCGGCCACTCTCCCGCCAACAACTGGAGTACGCAGCCCAGGATGTTCGCGACTTGGCAAAAATCTACGCCCATTTTTCCGAAAGGCTTCACAAGCATGGCCGATCGACGTGGCTGATTGAAGAGACGGAACAATGGCAGTCTGGGTTCTCAACACTCGAATCAGGCGAGAATTGGCATCGGTTGAGCGGCGTGTCGGCGTTGTCCGGCCAAGCCCTCAGCATCGCCCGCGGACTTTGGAACTGGCGAGACAATCTGGCCCGGCAACGCAACATTCCGGCCCGCAAGATTCTGCGTGACGATTTGATCGTCGAGCTGGCGCGGCGAGGTTCGGCCGATCCGCGTCGCATGGCATCGCTGCGAGGTATGGAGTATCGAAATACTCGATCGCTCATACCCGAGTTATCGAATGTGGTTGAAGAGTCAATATTGCAGCCGCCCCCCGTTTGGCCGAAGAAGCACCGTTACGGCAAAGGCCAACCGGCCAGCATGTTGACGCAGTTTCTGTCCGCTGCGATGGCCTTTATCTGCCATCACAAGCACATTGCACCGATGTTGGTTGCGACTGCCGATGACCTCCGTGACTTCGTGCTGTATCGATTGGATCGGGACGCAGATCAATCCAATCCTCCCGATCTTCTCCGAGGCTGGCGTGCTGACATCGTAGGCCGCGATCTCGACGATTTGCTCGAAGGCAAAATTGGGATCGTACTCGAAAATCCGCACAGTGAAATTCCAATCAAGTTCATTCGTCCTTGATGAATCCCGTCTGATCCAAACTCGGAGCCGACGGCCATCGGCGAGTAAGAATTTCTGGCGATCGAGCGTCCGACAACGTCGGCGAGGTCTATTCGCGACGTGCGTACCTCACGCATCGCGACTTGGCATCAATCCACAAGCCGCAATTCTACGAAGATCACCCATTTTCGGCGTAAGAAGCAGCCCGGCTGGAACGTCCAGAATACTAGCTGCAAACCGCAGTAAAGGCTGCAAACTGCGTTCGGGTCCGTCAAAGTTTGGCCAGTTTCACGCCAGTTGGGGATTCGTCCAGCGAGGGGAACTCGGATGTCGGAAGACGAAATGAGACGCGAGAGAGGCTGGGTCGAACGCTTGAGGTCCGATGGGCCTGATCAAGCTCAGGCGATCGCGGAATTGCGCGCGTACCTACTGAGGGGGTTGGCCAAGTCGTTGTCGCAGCGGTACGGCGGACGGGTCGATATCGACGATGTCGCGCAGATGGCACTGCTCAAAATTCTGGCTTCGCTTGACTCCTTTTTAGGGCGAAGTCGCTTCGAAACCTGGGCCATGGCCATAGCAATCCGCGTCGGAATCAGCGAGTTGCGTCGAAATTATTACCGGACCGTTTCCTTAGGTGCGTTGTCGTCGTCCGACGGAACTGCCTTCGACGTTCGCGATGCGCGTGCAAGCGCCGAATCGAACGATCAAGTCGACTCTGGAATATTGTCTTTATTGCATCAACTGATTGAAGATACCCTCAGTGAACGTCAACGAACCGCCATCCGAGGCACGCTGGCAGGCCTTCCCGTCGAAATCATTGCCGAGCGACTGGGGAGCAATCGGAACGCTATCTACAAACTCGTTCACGATGCCCGCGTCCGGCTGAAGCAGGGATTTGAACAACACGGCGTCGCCCACGAAGAAATCTTCTCCCATCCATCCCAAGGCAGCTAAAACATGAACGTCACACACACTCAAGTACTACGACTTCTCAAGTCGATTGCCTTATCGGAGGTAGACCAATTGGACTGCGACGGATGTTTGGATTTGATTGCCGAGTTCGCGGAAGCAGAAATGCGCGGCGAAGATTTGTCCGATAGCATGCGACTCGTTGAAATTCATCTGCGCCAATGCCCATGCTGCGCCTACGAGTACCAAGCGTTACTCGATGCTCTGATGGTCACCAGCTGACGGCCGAAGCGCCCTTTGTCCGATCAAGTCAGAGTTGTACGAACGAGTCCATAAATCGAGAGTCGGAGTTTATTTCACAACCAGTGCTCTAAACGCGTCTATCTAGCATTACAATGTCCGTATTCGAACTGTGAACGATCTAAATCCAACGCAGCACGGCACGGCACATGCATTCGACGCAAACTTCTCTCTTGTACCGGTTACGACAGCCTAGTGCTGAGAACGCAGAATCATGGGCTCGATTCGTCCATATCTATTCGCCTTTAATCTTTGAGTTCTCTCGCCGATTGAAAGTCCCTGCCTCGGAATGCCAGGACGTCGTTCAGGAGATGTTGATTTGCGTTCTCAAGGGAATTCCCAAGTTTCAACAGCAGGAGCAAGGGAGTTTTCGAGGTTGGCTTTTTCGTTTGCTACGAAACGTTTGGATTGACCGGCTGAGACGCAAAGCAATCAGTGCTGAGGAGATCCATGCTCGTGGAGTCGCATTGTCACCAGAGGATCCGAGCGAGTTGATCGAGGAAGCGGAGTACCGTCAGTACGTGATCCGCCGAGTCTACCAACTGGTGGTGTCTGAGTTCTCGGAAGACCAACAACGCTTGTTCCAGCAGCTTGTGATCGAAAGTCAGCCTTCTGCCCTCGTCGCCGAAAGATTCGGCCTGAGCATCAATGCGTTGTACCTCACTCGCAGCCGAATACTCAAACGCATTCGCGAGGAACTCGCGGAGTTGATTGAGAAATAATGGAAAGCGTTTTGCACGTCGAGGGCCTCAGGTCGGTCCGCTGTCAGGCATCCGTAGGCATCGATTTTCCTTGAAATGAGTCGCTTTTCTAAAATGGATTCCTTTTTCTTGACAGGTCCGCGACACTCGCACCGTTTAACTTGATGTCGGCGATTAAGCTCTTGGCATCGGTAGTTGAGGGGCGAGTCGTATTCCATGAACGAGAAAATAGCCATGTCCAAAGACCTCATCCACAAGGATCCAAAGCATGCCGTCGCAACCGCTCAACCGCAGAATTCATCCGATGATGCGGTGACGGAACTACTACCCCAACAGGCGATTTCAGGGGATGACGGCGAGTTCATCAAGGATCTACAGGTCGCCGTCCTGGGCACCCCTTTCCCGAACGAACAGTCGCCTGTGGCTCCCGAGTTCGTCGATCAAGTCGTGTCAACCGCGATTCTGCAATCCAATATCGATACGGGTGAACCATGGAACGAAGCGACGCGACAGGACCCGTTTGGAAATGGCGTCAAGCATGCAGGTGGAGCAGAACGTCCAACGGACGGGAGGGAGATGGTAGGCAAACAGATTGGGACCTATCGAATCATCAGACCGATCGGACATGGCGGAATGGGAATCGTCTTCGAAGCGGAGGACTCTCGGCTCATGCGACGAGTCGCATTGAAAGTGATGCAGGATCGAGTCTGTTTGCATCCCGAAGCCCAGTCTAGATTTTTTCGCGAAGCCCGAGCAGCAGCACGTGTAGAACACGATCATATTTGTCCGATTTATCAAGTCAGCGAGGAATCGGGTATTCCATTCATCGCGATGCCGCTACTTCAGGGCGAGTCGCTGGAGAGTGCGATGAAGCATCGGTCCTTCTCCGTCGAACAGGCCGTGGAGATCTCACGTCAAGCGGCGGAAGGACTTGCAGCCGCGCACAAAGCAGGGCTTATTCACCGAGATATCAAACCTGCAAATATTTGGCTCGAGTCCAAACAAGACGATGTAATTCGCGTTCGACTTCTCGACTTTGGGTTGGCACGAATCGAGATGGATGATTCGTCTGCGACGCAGCCTGGGACGGTCATGGGGACTCCGTCGTACATGGCTCCAGAGCAAGCTCTTGGTGATGCAATCGACGCCCGCGCGGACTTGTTCAGCCTCGGCGCTGTCATGTACGAAATGTTTTGTGGCAAGAAAGCGTTTTCGGGTGAAAACGCGCTAAGTGTACTTTCCAGTATTCTTTCGCGCGATCCAAGCCCTCCAAACCTCGAGAACCCCGAGTTGCCCGAATCGGTTTCCAAGCTTGTGATGTCGCTCCTCGAAAAGCAGTTGGATCGACGATTCCCAGATGCAGGGAAACTCGCAATCGAACTGCGCCATTGCCAGGAAGAGCTCAAAGCAGCGAAACCCGCAGCCGTACATCTTGCCTCGAATCAACACACTCCTGCAACGCAGAGTTTGATGATCAAGCCCTGGCGCCGCCACGCGATCACGTCCGCGCTGGTGGCGTTGGGGCTTCTGTCTTTCGTGTTGGCAGGCATCATGATTTTCAAGACAGCGGATGGAAACCTGATCGTGGAATTCGACGAGGCTGTCGATCTTCGAATTCAAAATGGGGAGCTGCAACTTTTCGACAAGCAAGGGGCGTTTAAGTATTCCTTCAAAGCAGAGCCTGCCGCCAAAGGAATTGTCCCTGGAAGCTACCAAGTCAAAGTGGTAGGTGCCGATGGCTTGAGCCTGAGCACGGAGGCCTTTGAAGTGAAGCAAGGCGAAACCGTGGTTTTGCGAGTGACTGCAAATAAGTCGGACACGCATTCCGCCGGGGAACAACATCAGGCAGGCATGACCGTCGACCGTCCGTTGCAGTTCACTGGCAAGCCAGTCATTCAAACCGAATTCGCCAGGGAGGACGATAACTCACTGCCGCTGGGGATGGTGGGCAAAGTGCGACACTTCGTCCAAGACGGTTCCTACTTCATGGCATTAGATAGTGCACAGCCAAACGATTTTTTGACGCTGAATGCTCCAGTCGGATTGGATGCAGGAGCGTTTTCGATGCGCTGCCGATCCAATAAAGGGAATGTGTTCTGTAACTTTTGTACGCGATCCGATGGCACTCACCTTCGTTGGCTGTCCGTTGCCGTCAACAACGGTACGTGGCGGCTCTTTATGGTACGACAGGACAAAATCAATGATTCGATCGTCAAAAAACCCACCAACTTGATTGCGTCCGACAACACCGTCGATCCTGAGATCATGAATGGGAAATGGATAGACATTGCAGCGCGATGGAATGGAACGGAGCTTCAGGTTTGGCTTAACGGGAAACTGGTTCATCAAGGAGCATTGCCCACGGACGAACTCACCTGGGGGCGCGCCTTGCCGTTGCAAATTTGCAGCAAAATTCATGAAGCCGGCCAAGGCATCTTAGAGATCGATCGGATAGGCATCTGGGACCAATCTGGGGACTGACATTGCGTAACGTTTTTATCGCACGGTCGATTGATCCTCATTACCTACGTCGATTTCCAATTGCTCCACCTTCCACCCTGCTTGCCAGGGTGGAGGGCACAATTGGTTACCAGACGGTCCTCGTTGCTGAGCGCTTTGCGATCTAGCCGCGTGATTGCATTCTTGCTCGCTCAGTCAAGAGATGCTTCAACATGACCGAATTGGGATTTGCGTTGGGGTTCAGGATGGCGATGGCATCGTCAATGAGTTTCATCGCGGCTTCGTTATTCCCCAATGCGAATTCGACTTGGGCCAATACCTGCATGGCTTCGACTTGAATGATGGAAGGTTGCAGCGACTCGCTTTTGGCTCGTAGATAATCCTCGCGCGCGATGCGTTCTGCGGTTTTTAAATCCCCTCGGGCGAGAGCCAATTTGGCGAACGCGACGGCCAGGGAATTGTCCGCGGAGTTCCCTTTCCCACCGTCTTCTTTAGCTTCTTCGAGCGTCGTTGCAGCATCTTCGACAAGACCGGCGTCGAGTTGGATTTGTGCTAGAAGAGAGCGTTTGTCGTTGGTGAAGCGATGCTGGGCACCGTACACCTCTGTCGCCGCTACGATTGCGGTTTGAAGGCATTCGATTGCCTTAGCATATTCCTTGCGATTCCAGTGGACCATCGCCAAGGCCTTATTGAGTGCATCGGTGCACGCACCGATGGGTTTGCCATCGAGAAGTGTTTCCATCTCAATGGCTTCATTCGCCAGTTGTTCAACTTCGTCGAACTTACCCACTTCGCATAGTAGATGGCATAGATTGTTGATGGCAGTGACGGTATCCGGATGGGGCTTCGTGTAGATCTGGCGATAGATGTCCAACGCTTCGCGATGAACCGCTTCCCCTTCTTGAAACTGGGCTGTTTTCAGAAGGGATGTTCCCAAGGTCATCAGGACTTGCGAGCGGGCTTTTTTTGCTTCACGCGTGTCGCTGATCGGATACTGATCCATCGCCTTGCGCGCTTCGGCTTCGGAGGCAACGAAATCACCGCGACGAGCCATTAGCCATGCCAGCAATTCTCGGTCGATTGCGATTTGATCGTTGGGAGTAGGGACGATTTTTTCTCGAAGTTGAATTGCTTTGGACAATGTCTCTTCGGACTCTTTCAATCGATCGAGGGAGTCCAACGTAGCGGAATAATCCGAAAGGGCATCTGCGACCCGTTCGTATTGGGTTGGGTTCAGCTGCTCTTCCAAAGCCACGACCCGTTCTCGCATCGCATTTGCTTGCTGGAACTCGCCGATATCGTAGTAGGCACTCCCAAGCAAGATGCGCACTTCACGTTCGATATCGGGTTGGTCAACGAGTTCCGAATCGATGCGTTGCGACGTTGCCTTGAGGATATCCTTCATCAGTGAAGCATCTCGGCCTTGGGCCACGGACGGGCCCGCTGCTCCGATCATGTCTTTCAGAATTTTGTTCATCTGCGTAGCCTTCAGCGAATTCTGAACGGCTTCATTGCGGGCGGCCTGTTCATTGAAGAACAAAACCGTCGATACAATCAACGCCGCAACCAATGTCGTCGCAATCAAAGCTGCGGAGGCCACAGCGAGTCGATTCCTGGCGACGAAGCGACTCACAACATAAGGAGTGCTGGGTGGGCAAGCCAAAACAGGTTTCTGCGCGAGATGGCGTTGGATATCCATCGCGAATTCATGGGCGGTGTCGTATCGGCGATCGCGATTCTTTTCGAGCGCCTTCATCACGATCCAATCCAGATCGCCTCGCAACGAAGTCACCACTCGTTTTGCATCGGACGCTTGTGCCTGCGCCACTCGCTGCAATCTGTCGGGTTCCAGTGAACGCAGTCGCGTTGAGGGACGCGAGGGGACCTGTTCACGTATGCGTTTACGCAACTCGTCGTACCCTAGGACACCACCTCTGCTGCTGTCGAACGGCAGAACGCCGGTTAGCAATTGGTACAGCACCACCCCCAGGCTATAAACGTCTGAGCGCATATCAAGATCGTGAACCAAGCCATCGGCTTGTTCAGGACTCATGTAGGCGGGTGTTCCCATAAACTGACCAACCTCCGTTTGCATATTGAGGTCAGGCAGAACACGTATGATGGCTTTCGCGATACCAAAGTCGATAACCTTGGGCTGTGGACCCGCGTTGGAATGTGAAACCAAAACGTTCGAAGGCTTGAGATCGCGGTGGATAATTCCCTTCAAATGCGCATGATGGACGGCGGAACAGACCTGAACGAATAGCGACAGTCTCCCCTTGGCATCCAATTTTTGTGAATCGCAGTATTGATTCAGTGGCTCTCCCCGAACGAGCTCCATAACAAAATAAGGGCGGCCAGTTTCGGTAACTCCGGCGTCGAGAACCTTGGCGATACCTGGATGTTCCATGATCGCAAGGGCTTGTCGTTCCTGTGCAAAACGATCCAAGATCTCGCGCGAGTCCATGCCGAGTTTAAGGATCTTGATGGCGACTTGCCGTTGCACCGGTTCGTGTTGTTCCGCTCGCCAAACGGTACCGAATCCTCCCTCGCCGAGTTTGTCCAGAAGCGTGTACTTACCTATCCGTATGCCTGGGGCATCGCGGTCGGCGCGTCGCGGAGTGCTGGTATCAAAGAATTCAGTACCGGTGATGTCGTTGTGATCCACGCGAGCCGTCGGCGCATCGCCATCGACCATGCTATCGACGTCGAAATCGAAATCGCGGGACGGCGGGTGTTCGTCAGGAATCACGGTTCACAACAACAGATTCGTAAAGCGTTCGGGCTAATAACCATTGAGTGGATCTCATTAGCACGAACTGGGATGCCGCAACTTTTCGTATCAGTTGTCGCGCAAGCGTTCCTGCCGCTCCATTTCTTCCTCGTAGGCGACATCGATGAACCGCAAAACCGCATCGACATCGGCGGCCTCCGTCGAAAATTCAAACTTCCCGGTTAGTTTCAAGTCAGGTTTCAACTCACCCTTTTCGTACAGTTCCCAGATTTCATCGCCGTAGTGGCTATCCGACAACTCCGGTGCAAATCGCGCGTAATACAGCGTGATGTTCTCGACGTCACGCAGGAGCATCTCTTTTGCGGAGTTGTTGGCCGCGGCATTTACGGCTTGTGGCAAGTCGATAATCACGGGACCGTGGGCACTCTGGAGGACATTGAATTCCGACAAGTCTCCGTGAACCAGCCCGATACACATCATGCGCAACACAAAGTGCATGACCGTAGCGTGGTCCTGGATGGCTTGTTCGGCGGACATCGTGATATCGTTTAGCCGTGGAGCTACGTCGCCATCCGCTCCCGTAATGAGCTCCATTAACAGCACGCCGTCAATCAAGCCATAGGCTTTGGGGACGCGGACGCCGGCTTCCGCCAGACGGTACAGAGCGTCCACTTCGGCCCGTTGCCAAACAACCTCTTGTTGATCGCGACCGAATTTGGAATGCTTGCCCATTGCCCGCTGTCGACGGGTGTTGCGAATCTTGCGGCCTTCCTGATACTGCACGGCTTTTTTGAAACTGCGATCGGCCACATCTTTGTAGACCTTCGCGCAGCGGATCTCCTGGCCGCAACGCACGAGGAATACTTGGGCCTCTTTTCCGCTCATCAGAGAGCGAAGTACTTCATCAACCAGACCGTCCTCGATCAACGGCTGAATACTCTTGGGTGCTTTCAATCGCGTATCTGCTCTGGAATTATGGAAAAAGCCTCGGAAAACGCGAAGAGCGGCCGCCGCTGGGCCGATTCTTCAGTACCCCCTAGGTTAGCACGGGCGAGCAAATACCGCAAAGTGGTTCCTCGACAAACCACTTGCTACCCACGAATCTAACAAGCCGGACCGGTTTCGTCGAACACTCTGAGCCGTTTCGGTAGCCATCCGAGCTCAACCTAGCATGCTTCGCCCGGTACTCTAGGATCATGACAGCTCCAATCGTGCCTCTCGCACTTGGCCGCGTGGCACGCTTTGCTGGGTGGCACGCTCAGAGCAAAGCGATGGGCGTGGTCAGCATCCGGGTGGCACGCTCAGAGCAAAGCGATGGGCGTGGTCAGCATCCGGGTGGCACGCTCAGAGCAAAGCGATGGGCGTGGTCAGTATCCAGGTGGTACGCTCAGAGCAAAGCGATGGGCGTGGTCAGAGAAGCAATGAACAAGGTCCCTTCCCTACCAAAACCACCTTCCCGAACACACACTCCATGGAACTCAGAAATATTCGTATCCTCGGCGCATGGCAGTTCGGATGAGCAGTGCCAGCCGCGCAGTGCCATTCGTGCCATGCACCGAGCGAGTCGCTGCAGCTGTCAGCCAGCATCACGCCGATCGGACGCTGAGCCAGCGGACTTTGAACGCCGATTCCTCCGATAGTTCCACTCAACCCATACTAGTCCAATCGCGCAGCCGACGATTGCGAACACAGTGGGTTCCATACCCGAGTAACGCCATGGTATGGGAGGGCTTTCCAGACCGATAAAAAATCCGATGGTTGAAAATGTGATCAATACAAACGTGGATCCAAACTGATCTCGAGAGGCCATGCTACACGCAACAAACATCGGCACGGCGATAGCGGTCGACACGATGACACCCTCCTCGCCGTTGTTTCCAAAAGCGTAAAACGATAGACCTACAAACGCCAACCCCAGCAGCAATCTCATCAACCGAGAAATGCATCTCGACATTTTTGCCTCACGAATCAGGGAGTCTCGAAGGTGAGTACTCGGATCAGAGCAGTATTGCGAATGCGTTTTCATGATACCGCTTTGTGTTGGGACTGCTCAACCGCAACGCGTTGGCATACGGTTTAGCCCGTTTTATGATCGACGCCCGATTTCAAATACATGTATCCGTTCACACTCCGATTAGCCGGAACGCGTTAGCGTCCGGTTTCCGTAACAATTCGAAGAAACCGGACGCTAACGCGTACCGGCTGATTTAGCTGCAAAAATGCACAATGAATATCGGGGTGTGAACGGTTACC
>JBGSHV010000147.1:0-49401 GCA_041752005.1 Pirellula sp.
TCGCCATTGACCCAAACTTTTTGCGCGTTGATGCATCCCACTCGAACCTCACAATCGAGATCGCTGGGAACATCGATTTCGGTTTCGGCGTATACGATGCAACCTTTTTCTTTATTGAAAAAGGTCGCTAAATCCATTTGGCCATCTTTCTTATCCGTCGTGCCTTCGAACCAAGTCACTTCGCCGTTCTTGCCAGCATACTTCGTGGCCAGAGTTCCTTGGACCCAGTTAACTTCGACTGGATAGGCCACATCGAATTTGTCGCTACCGATATTGTCGAACGGTCCAATCAAATTCCAGCGTATTACAAATCCCATGTGTTGGGCTTGATCAACCGATACTCCGGCCTTATCCAAGCGATCGATGATGGTCGCGATATGTTCGGGATGACGGGCCGCATCCAGTAATTCGCGAAGACGGTCGGGCTCCAACACTTCCGACCCATTCAACGCTTGAGCGATCGCATCGTAACGAATCTCCATGCTCGGATCGGTCAGCATGGTTTCTAACATCTGGGTACGACGTTTCGGGTCGGCATCGGTCAGCCATCGAAAAACCGTGTAGCGGGCTTCGGGGTCTTTTGCCGTATCCGCCAGAAACGATTCGAGGTTTTTGTTGGTAGACGTATCGGACGCGTCATGCAGTTCATTGGCCAGCCCTAACAGCCAATTCTTCCCGATAGGCGTCGCGCCGAGCATGGCATCGAGGACCTCGACGAGCTCGATGTCCTTGGCCTGAGCCAATGCACGCGTAGCGGCCGCGGCAGTGCGCTGCCCGGCTTCGTCACCAGCTTGAATCGTCCGCAAGATCTCGAGTTGATCGGCCGTCGTCTCGGCACGCACCGAGGGATTCATCGCGAATGCGAGAAAAGCTCCGAAAGCGGCGAGGCGAGCGATGGGCATAAAAAATCGGACATCGATCATCGTTGGACTCCGGCAGATCTGAATCAAGGAATGGTCGTCGGTGCCGCAAGGATCGGCAGCAAGGATTGGGTCATTAGTACCCTTCTCGGGCGCCGCAACCAAGGCTCATTATGCCGCATTGCGACCAATCCAGCTAGCTCGGACGGGAGGATCGTTACGGCGTTTCAACCCGCGGAGAGGACTTCGACGAGACGTGCTGCATGGGTCCGCATGTCGATTTCGCGGATCAACCATTCCGATGCAATAGCCTTTTTGGGTCGCGTAGCAATGACTTCCTCGAGCGTGCGTACCAAACCATCGCTTTGTTTGGTATCGAATAACCATCCGCGTGGACTATCGGCTTGCGACTGGATTCGAGCGTGAAGCTCAGGAAATGCGCCGTGATTGGGCATCACATACGGCAACCCCAGCGCAACAGCTTCCAAAAGGAATCGACCTTTAGGCTCGGCATACACCGTCGGTACACAGAATAGGTCCAGGGAGCTCAAGAAATCTAGCTTGCCCACCCGGTCCACCGAACCTGCGTAATCCCATCGTCTCAAGTTGGATGTTTGGCGTACAGCAAGGTCCAATGCCAATTTTTGCTGTTCCCAATAGTCCTTATGTTGCGGACCCATCCAACCCGCGAGGCGCAATCGAAGACGTTGGTCGGATTGCTTGACGGGCAACATCCCAAACGCTTCGACCAAACGATGCAAGCCTTTTTCGGGGGCCATCCGAGCCAAGTAACCGATGGCGATCTCATCGTCATCAGGGCGGACCAATCCGCTGGATTCGATCCGCAGCTCTTCGGCCTTGATGGCCAACGGCACTACGTGCAACTTGGAAGATGGAATTCGGAACCGCTCCGCCATGGCCTGACCGTACGCCCGCGAGTGGACGATGAAACCGTCGGTGTGCGCGACCAGTCCTTGCATTAGTAATTCGCATTCCGCTCGGTCGCGATCTGAAAGCGAGTCGAGGAAAATGTCGTCCCCTTGCAGAGTCACGAAGACCCTTGCACCCAGGCGATCGCGGAGGTACGGAATACAACCTCCGATGAGCAAGTTGGACAGGACGACGACATCGGGTTGAACCTCGCGACCCAACCAGTCCATCAGCCGCTCAAACTCCTTGCGCTGCCTTCCACGAAAACCTTTGAGCATCGAGATGGTCAATGCACCAAGCAATTGCGGCGAAGTTTTCCCGGCATCCTGGGTCAACCATTGGATTAGCCAGGACTGATTCAGGGCCGCATCGATAAAACGGGGCACACGTGCCAGCAGTCCGATCTTTTGTTGCAGATAAACATTGACCCCACCCAGGAAGACTCGCTGCACGCTGACGTCGTCGTCGTCGGTCCGAATCGGCGTGTAAACAGGGATCAAGACACAGTCATGACCCGTTTGGATCAATCCACGAGCGACCGCGTTGTCGTTCATGCACGACCCGCAGTACATGCCGGCAGCGCCGGCGGTCAAGTAAGCAATCTTCATGAATCGGGATCGCGTTTCGTCGGCTGTGGCATCGTGCCTAGGGTGATCTTCGGAAGCTGAGAAGAGTGTATCGAACCGGCAATCTGTTCCAAACAGCTTGGTAATCTGGGATGTCTATTCCGGGGAGCAATCGCTACAGGAATCAAGGTCTCGTCAGGCCTCAAAGTTGACGTAAGTTATTGTCCACGTGCATTTTTCGAAAAATGAACTGGCCTGCTCAAGGGGCTCTCTCCGTCTGTCCGATAGGAATGTCCGTCGTCGCATCTTGCCTGGGTTACAAGTGTAGCCTGTGGCCGTATGCAAGGCAAAATTGCCGGTGACCCAGAACTGATCGGGCCAATGGATGGCTCGGCCGGCAACCGTTGCCCGTCCTCACTCAGCATTGGAGCGGGGGAGGGGTATCGTGGTCCATGGTTGGTTGGCTGCTGATCGAAGGATCTGCATCCAATCGAGGAAGTGGGGCTTACGAAGTCAACCGGAATTCCGTCAAAGGATTTCCGACTAGCCGCGCCAGTCGAGGGCGATTTCGGCGGCGACTTCGTGCGCCGAAATCGGTCTCAACTCCACCATGGGTTGATGATGCTGGGAAATGGTCAGTGACCCATGTACATAGGGAGATTAGGTTCGATGAAGTGGAACATTCTTGTTGGAACGATGGTTTTGGGCGTTAGCCTTTGCGGACAAAGCTTTGGCGGCGATCTATTGCATCGATTGTTGGGTGGGCACGGCTGCGGAGCTCAAAGCTCCTGCTGTGATACCTCCGTTTGTGATCCAACGTGCGGAGCCGAAATGGCTCCATGCGGTTCGGGTTGTGGCGTAGGGCCAACGTGTGGAGCGGAAATCGCTGCTCCATGCGATCCTTGCGGTGCTCCGACCTGCGGCGTTGAAATGGCTTCTTGCGATCCATGTGCAGCACCCACATGCTGCCGCACTCCAATCCTTGACAAGCTCAAGGGCATGAAGTGCAAAATGGTCGCTTGGAAAGCCAACTTGCGAGCCCGGCACGCATCTTGCGGTTGCGAAACTGCTAGCTGTGGCCCGACCTGCGGTGCTGAGATCGCTTCTTGCGATCCTTGCAATGCAGGACCAAGCTGCGGTGCTGAAATTGCTTCCTGTGATCCTTGCGGAGCCCCAGCTTGCGACAGCGGTTGTGGTTTCAAGAAACATCACGGCGGACTGTTCAGCAAGCTGTTCAAGCACAAGTCGTGCTGCGATGAAATCGCTTGCGATGCTTGCCCAACCGCTGGTTGCTCGTCCTGTGGTTCGGCTCCTGCCGCTTCCCCAGCCGCTGCTCCAGCACCGGTTGTCGATCCAAGTGCCTACATGAACACCAATCGTCGTGTCATTCAAGCTAGCAGCACCCGCGTTCGCTAATTGCGTCCGCGATTGCTAGTCCTCAGACACGATTGAAAAAAAATCGGCTCGCTAGAAATGGCGAGCCGATTTTTTCGTATTGATGGTGGATGCGAGCCCAAACCCTTCCACGCAGCAGTGGAACGCTTAGGCCTTCTGATCCTGTTCGGGATGCAAGCTAAGGGATTGCGAATCCATCGGGCTTGAATCCGCAAGCTGCGAATCTTCTGGCGGCAGCTCGAACTTCGGTGCTGAACTTTCTTCCACCACGCTCTCTTCAATGAGTTTCTCGTTGCGCGGTTTTGGGTCGTACGTCTCGACGGCTTGAAACTCCCGTTTGAATTCGTCGACGTTCTTCTTCAGACCGCGGTACGTTCCGCCCAGATTCCGAGCCACCTCGGGCAGCCTGGAACCGAACAGCATCAGCGCTAGTACGCCGAAGGCCACCATTTCAAAGGTACCGATGCCTCCAAACATGTGACTGCCCCCGTAAGTCGTCGTTAGGACTTGTTGGAGTCAGGTGTGGCTTCGCCGTTGTCGTCGTCGCGCATGCCCTTCTTAAACTCGACGGCACTTCGCCCCAGATTTCGCATCAAGGAAGGGAGTCGTGCACTGCCGAAGAGTAGCATTGCGATGACCAGGAAGATCAGAAGTTCTTGAGTGCCGATACCGAACATGGGATTACGCCGGGGTAGGTAGGTTACGGGGAGGATGGCCGAAGAAGGAATTCAAAGCCCATTTCATCTTATTGGATCACTCAGGCCTGTCAAATGAGCCCCAAACTCGATCCACCAATTTCCCTGGCCAAAATATCCCGTCCAACAATCACCATTTCCTGACAATCCATTGATTTTTCGTTGGATTCGTAGAGCGATGCGATCGAGGCTCTGTGGATTTTCATTTTCAAACCACCTACGCCCAACGCCCCATAATCCCTTCGACCATTGCGTTCGACACCCTGATCGCTCATCCCGATACCGTCGATCCCAAGCGGAGGAACCGCATTCAGATCGATCGCGACCTTAATCTGATTTGCGCTCGCCAACTGCGAGGCGGTTACCAGTCGCACCCCTGCGGCACCGCATGCAAAGACCAATTGGGCTTCGCTCAAGGCTTTGTGGGTCCAAGCCTCATCGTCGGCAGCGATGGCGATCAATCGATGCGGATCGGCCCCCTTCTGAACGGCTTGGTCCACGCATTCTTGCGACCGATCGAGCGACCGTGACGATGCGTACACCGTACATTTCTGGTTGGCTAGGATTCGACAGATCCGTTGCCCGACAGGGCCGGTGGCCGCCAAAACCAATGCCGTCGAACCCGCCAAGGTAACATGCCGAGATGCGTTTAGTACCGCCGCTGCCGCCGTGCTGTTGGCTCCGTTGCAATCGAGCATGACCGACACACGGAAGGGATCGAACATGGTCTCGCGCACGATCTCGAAAACTTGCTCGGCATGCACCACATTGCTCCCTCCGACAAAGATCGCGGTCCGATGTAGATCTTGTGGACCACGGGTGTACATCGCCCCATGCACCAGGTCGCGGACCTCCTCCGGTTTCACGTTGCCGTATTGCAGCAATCGATCAACCCCCGCATCGATGGCGACGACGGCGTCGAATACGCTGGCATGTGGATCGGTGTCGAGTTGAATCAAGAGGCTTTTCTTTTTCATGATGGTTCACTGTGTGCAGAAGAATGGAGGCGGGATCGACGCGGGCAGGGAACTTGGCCAGCCACGGACTATCCGAAATGTTCGGGATCAATCTCTAACAATGCCTTGGCGATACGACCTGAATGCATGGTTTCAAACGCAGTGTGCCAAGACTCAAGTCCCCAACTGCCACCGACAAGTTTCTCTACGTCGATGGCGCGACTCTCGAGCAACAACAACACGCGTTCCCAAATGGCCCAGGTGTGCGAAAAGCTGCCTTGCAATGTGATGTTTTTCTGCACCAAGGGGTCGATTGAAAATCCTAGAGGATCTCGCCCCCAACCGACCTTGCTGATCCAGCCTGCTGGACGAACGACGTCCATGGCGGTCTTCAACGTGGCTGACACGCCGGCAGCGTCCACCACCCCTTCGCATCCTAAACCATCGCGTTGCGTCGCCCATTCTTTGAGTTCATCGTTCATAAGCGGCGTGCAACCCAGCGCACTTGCCAAGTCCAAACGAACGCGATCGGCAGGCAAGCCGACCACAGCAACCTCAGCTCCGCGCAGTCGAGCGACAGCGCCGCATAACAACCCAATCGGTCCGGGGCCGAGGACCGCCACACGATCGCCTGGAAGTATCGTGACGTTGGTCACCACCGCGCTGAACGCGACACAGCAGGGTTCCGTCAAAGCTGCCAAACGCAATGGCAGGCGGTCCGGTACTTTGTGCAAGCAACGTGCGGGAACCTTGACAAAGCGGGTCATCGCACCATGCGTGCCGTACCCGAACCCTTTTCGGTTCGGATCCAAGTTGTAGCGACCGATGCGAGTCATCGGTGAATTGGGATCAATGATCGCGGCGGTTTCGCTGCAGACTCGGTCTCCTTCGGAAAATGCCGTAACCCGCTTTCCCACCTGCACCAGACGGCCTGCAAACTCATGCCCCAATGTGACGGGGTAATTGACAGGCCAACTGTGCACACCAGCCCATTGATGCAAATCGCTGCCGCACACCCCGACGGCGGCAACCTGCATTAAGCAATCGTCTTCTCCGATGTCTGGGATCGGAACCTCACGGAGTTCGACCGACATCGGTTCGGAAGAGTAATTGACGACTGCGAGTTGTGTGGCCATGGCCAGAGTCCGATCGTATCCAAGAGGTGGGGGATCGCGCGGCGCAAACGCACCGAACGATCTACGCTCAGGATAAACGCAATGGAAGACGCTGGAAAGACAGCCTGCACATTCGCCGTTTGTTGTGGCGGTTTACTCGTGACGCAAAGCTTCGATTGGATTCATCTTTGCGGCCCGCGTGGCGGGATATATCCCGAAGACCAAACCCACTACCAAGGAGATGAAAAACGCGCCCGGAATACTCTCAGGAACAATCGAAGGCTGGACCGTACGAACCACTTCCGGCAATCCTAACATCTGCTTTTCGAACCAGTGGTTGGCGATAATACGAGTGACATGCACGGCCGGTCCACACAAAAGGCCAAACAAAATACCCGTGATGCCACCGGCTAAACTCAACACGCTGGTCTCAACCAAAAACTGACGTACGATGTCGCGTCGCTTGGCTCCCAAAGCACGCCGAATCCCAATCTCGCGGGTTCGCTCGGTGACGGTAGCGAGCATGATATTCATGATGCCAATTCCACCCACCAACAGCGAGATGGCCGCGATCATGCCCATGAATAGCATGAACATGGCCCGTGTCGTTCGCGCCTGCTCGAGCAACTCCAACGGAACGACGACGGCAATGTCTTCCATCTTTTCATGGTTGCTCAAGGCTGTACTGACCAACTCAGCGGTCTTCTTGACCTCGGTGACATCGGTGCACCGCAAGGTGATTTGGTTGAGTTCGATGATCTCGCCTTCGCGCGATCCGGAACGCATGGTCATGACCGTGTCGCCGATCCTCTGCTGCAGCGTTTGGATCGGGATGTAGACGTCATTGGAGAAGTCTTGGGCTGCCATTGAGCCACCGATAGCTGCCGTTGCTCCCTTAGGCTCCAGCACGCCGACAACCATATAGAAGTCCTGGTTCTCGGGCATGTAGATACGTTGACCGATGGGGTCCTCGTAGGGAAACAATTTTTCGGCGACCTTGGCCGACAGCACGCAATGGGAATCTCGCGCGAAATTCTCTGCGTCGCTGATGAAGTGACCGGCTTTCAAAACCAGCTTGGTGACTTCGGCGTATTCTGGGGTACATCCGACCAAACGACCGTCGAGTTTGCGATCTTTGAATTGGAATTGACGGCGCATTTCTCGAATCGGGATGGCGCTGCGGACCGTCGGTATGGTCGCGACGAGCATGTCGTACTCTTCGCGCGTCAAACCATACGGCGTTAATCCTTGACTCGACATCTTCTCACTCGGCGGCTTGATCGTGCGAATCATGATGGTATCCGCGCCCAAGCTCTCGATTTGCTTCTGGGCTTCGTCACCAATCCCTTTACTGATTGCCAACAGCCAAATCACGCTGGCCACGCCAATGAAGATCCCGAGAACCGTAAGGATGGAACGCATGGGGTGCAGCCAAAGACTCTTGACCCCTAACTGAATCGTCGCAATCCAAATACTCATGACTAAACCTCCAGCGGCATGTTTTCGATCGCATACCGTGCGGCTTCGTCACGCACCTCCTGCGAATTAATTTTGTCCCATTGCAAGCGGCCATCCTTGAGACGCACAATCCGTTTGGCCCGTTTGGACACTTCATCTTCGTGCGTCACCAAAATGATTGTCCTGCCCTCGTTGTTCAAGCGTTCGAAGAGTTGCAAGATCTCTTCGGTGGTGCGAGAGTCCAGGTTACCGGTCGGTTCGTCCGCAAGAATAAAGTACGGGTCGTTGATCAGCGAGCGTGCGATCGCTACTCGCTGTTGCTGGCCGCCCGAAAGCTGAGTCGGCCGGTGATCCAACCGATCGCCCAGTCCAACCATGTTCGCTAAGTCACTGCATCGCTGCTGCTGTTCTCGGCTCAGCGGTCGGCCTTGGTAGAACAACGGAACTTGAATGTTCTCAACAACGGTCAACTGCTGGATGAGGTTGTACGATTGGAAAACGAAACCAATGCGTTGGGACCTGATGTCGGCCAACTGATCGTCGCTCATCTTGGCGACGTCGTCGTCCCCAAGCCACAGACTGCCAGCGGTGGGTTGGTCCAGGCAACCAAGCAGATTTAGCAACGTACTTTTACCCGAACCGGATGGTCCCATGATGGCAACGTAGTCGCCAATCGGTATGTCGAAGGTCACACCCCGCAAAGCTCGTACGGTCTCACTCTTGAGAACGTACTCCTTTTTGAGGTCCATGACGCGGCATGCGTATCCTTCGGTGTCAATCTCTGGATTGCTCATGACTAGTTCGAAGGCGCTCCCACACCGGCACCTCGACCACCGCCACCGCCACCCATGGAAGCCATCTGCTTCTTCATGGCTGCCGACAACTCGGTTCGATCTACGGATCCATCTGCGTTGGCGTCGTATTGCGTGAAGGCCGCTTTCATGCGATCTTCTCCGGCTACCTCTTCCTTGCTGAGCTTGCCGTCGGAATCGGTGTCCATCCGGGTCATGATAGCGGTCACAATACTGTCCGCGTTCATGCCGCCCCTAGGGCCAGGAGCCGCAGGACGTTCTTCCACCGCTTCTGCGGTTGTCTTGACAAACGGTTCGTTGGAAAGTGCTACCATCGCGGTGCGATCGTTCTCTTCGGTGATCTCTGGCAAGACCATTTTGTCAACGTGGTTGCGAGGATCCAGAACGACTTCTTCGTCTGCTTTGATCCCCGTGGTGACGGTCACGAACTTGTCATTGGTGGCGCCGATTTCGATCTCGCGGGTCTCGAATCCTGAAGGGCCACGGACCAACGCAAAGTGATGCCGTTTGGTCTCGTACACCGCATGGACTGGGATCTGGATCGCGTCTTCGATCTGTTCGACGAAGATGCGTACTTCCGCTGTCATGCCCGTTCGAATCGTGGCGGGCGGGTTTTGGATTTGGATGAACGTCGCATACTCCTTCACGTTCGACCCCCACCAGTTGCCCGATTCGGCGTACTTATTGACCTTGATCACCCTACCGAGCAACTCGTTCTCGATAGCGTTGACCCGGATTTTCACGGGCATGCCTTCTTGAATCAAGCTGATCCGGGATTCATTGATTTTGGCCCGCACCTGCATGCGTGTTGGATCCGGGAGCAAGAAAATGGTTTGCTGCTCACGTACCAAAGCCCCCGCTTCTACGATAAATTCGCTTCCACCTCGACCACCATTCTTGTTCGAGTAAACCACCTGGCCGTCGGCGGGCGCGACGATCTTACAAGCCTTGATTTGCGTTTGGATTTCTTCCAATTTGCTTTTCTCTTCGATCAAGACGCTTTTGTCCGACTCAAGCTTGGCTTTGGTCGTTTCGATATCCGCATCGAACTGAACCAACATCTTCGCTCGCGTCAATTCGTCGAGCACCTTCAATCGCGATTCAGCCGACTCAAGCGTGTTCTTTGCGTTTTCCACTGCGTACTGTTCGGCCTCGATCTGCAACGGCTTGAGGGTCCCTTTGGCCGCCAATCGTTCAGCGCTTTGCAGCGACAATTCAGTCCTTCGCAAGGTCTGCTGGGCCACGGCGATTTCGCTGAGGATCAACTTGCGTTCCGTGAGGAATGTGCCTTCGAGGTATTCTTGGCGAGCGATCACCGCTTTATTCACTGCGGCTTCACTGCTGATGACGGTCGACTCGGCCGTGCTCACAACGATCCGCTGACTCTTGGCCTCTTGGTCCAACGCAGACGAATCCAATTGGCAAAGGACATCTCCCTTTTTGACCAAGGTGCCTTCGGCGATCACGGTCAAGATCGGAGTTCCACTTCCCCCGCGACCTTTCACTTCGCACTTGACTTCGTTGTTGCTGCTACTTTCGATATCGCCTTGCTCAAGCACGACGTGGTCGAAGGCGCTCTTGGAGACAGTGTGCAGCATCAGTTCAGTCGCAGCGGTGGCCGAACCTGAACCGGACATCAGTTGCCAGGCGGTGTACGCGCCAACCACCACGAGGAGACCGGTCACGATAACGACAACATGTTTGGCTGCACCTTCGCGTCGGTGGCGAAAAGTGCGATTTAGGCTTCGATTAAGCATGGCTTTGGTTTTTGTGTTGATCGTGACTGGGGGAGTGGAAGGGATTCTCGATCGTGTGCGCTAGGAAGCGACGATCGAAGTCTGTTTTTGACGGTTCAAACCCTTGGAGAACGTAGCCCGTTGGCCGACCGTCGTTTGGCCTGTGGGTCAATCGATTGTGTCGCTTGCGTCGTTCGTGAAGGTGTATTGACTTAAATGGTTTTTGGCCCCGTGGGATCCGAGGCCGGTGGGAGCTCAACGTACGGCAACAATTCCAAGGAATCGTCTGAAGGAAGTATCAGTAGCTGTCAACCGGACCTCCCTTTGTCGCCTTAAGTCAAGCTAAACTATTATAGCCGCTCGGGGCCGAGGACCGAAATGGTATCTTGAAAACCCCCAAGTACCGCGAAAGTTCCCTTGCGATTCCCAGGAATATGCCGGGATTTACACGCGACCAGGAATCCATTGGAACCGGACTAGACCCGTGGTCACGACACGCCTATACTAGTGGCCCGTTTCCGGCAGTGCAGACCGCTCGAGGAACGGCTAGAATCCGCTCAATTAACGAGGGGTTCTCAATTGCAAACTATCCCGTTTCGGTCGTCCCGGGGCGGGCAAAAAGAATTTTGGTAAGAGAAAACGATCAGGTCGGATGCAACGCAGACTGACCTGACGAGAGTATGTGGGATCTGTAGGAGTTAGTGCATGGTTAGGTTGCTCGTTCGCGATCGGGAAACGATTCAGGAAGCGGTACGTCGCTTCCGCAAGCTCGTGGAACGGAGCGGATTGAAGAAAGAAATGCGACGTCGCGAATTTTACGAAAAGCCGAGTGAAGTCAAGCGTCGGAGCCGTCAACGGGCCGAACGTCGCTCGCGTCGCATGCGTCTACTAGGCATCTAGTCCTGCGAATCCTTGGGAAAACCAGTCCCAAGGAGCACGTCCTTCCGAGCCCTTTCGTCCGGCGTTTGCACCATTCAAGCGACGGATCGGATCGGCGACAATCGTATTGAAAACAGTCCATAAGGGCGAATAGCTCAGTTGGTTAGAGCGCTACTCTTACAAAGTAGATGTCGGGGGTTCGAGTCCCTCTTCGCCCACTGATGGTCTCCATCAGCATCATAACCCAAGGCGTCAGGGACCCTCTTTCCCCAATGATTTCCTTGGGTTTTTTCGTTTCCAGAGCAATTATGGCGGTCGTTTTAGTGGGATTGGATCGTAGCCAAGTACTTTGAGGAACGCTGGGAGCGTGAGTTGCGCCGTAGCAGCCTCTCTCCGAGAGGCTGTTGGGTCCAGGTTCGTACATGCGAGTCTCGGAGAGACTCGCCTACTCTTCACCCGTGCGAATGCCATGGAATGCGGCGATGCATTCGAGATTCGGAAGCGGATTACGAACCTCTTGAAACCTTCGCAGAACGAGACGTCGGTTGCTCAGTAGTACTGCTGGTGCACAGGCTTGATCACGAGCTCAGGAATGTGGACACTTTCGGGAAGTGAAGCGACATACAGGATGACTTGGGCAACGTCGCTGGGCTTCAAAATCCGGTCGCGATGCTCCTGGGTCAACGGCACGGGGCGTTGTTCGAGGATCGGCGTATCGACTTCACCTGGATAGATATTCGTTACGCGGATGCCTTCTCCTCCTACTTCGTTGGCAACACAGGTTCCCAAGGCGGTCATCGCGAACTTGCTGGCAGAGTAGGCGACACCACCGAGGGCCAGAGCGCGTTTGCCAGCCACGCTTGAAATGTTGATGATCATGCCCGAGCCTCGGCTTCGCATTTCCGGCAGGAGGGCATGGATCATGTTGTACGCGCCCGTGGCATTGATCGCGAGCACCTGATCCCATTGTTCGGGAGCCATGTCGGCCATCGAGCGATTGCGGATGTTGACACCAGCGGCATTGATAAGCAAGTCGACGGGTCCCAAAGCGGCGCGGGCCGCGGTCACAAAGGCTTCCACACTCTCTCGATCGGTAACATCGAGCACGGCCCCCATCGCTCGTTTGGGATCGTCCATTCCCAGCGACTCGATGGCTTGTTCGACCACTTCCGCCCGACGAGACCCGATGGCCACTTTGGCTCCGGCGCCCGCAAAGGCCTGGGCGATTGCCAAACCGATGCCAGTTGCGCCGCCGGTGACAACGACGACGCGGTCCTGAAGGCTTGTAGAATGGGACGCAGTGGGTGTCGGATTGGGAGCGGGACTCATGATGGCAGCAGTGTCCTAGGGGAGAATTCAGTTGCGATTCACAAGAGTCGATTGTGTCGAGATTTGCGAGGATCCGCGAGCCCGGATCGACCGGAGTATGAAGATTACTTTTCCCTCCCGAACCTGATCGCCTCCCCGTTTCTTGAGTCATTTCCAAAAAATCCCCTAAGAAACACCGACTTCATTCGTTGCTGGAGTGTCGGCAGCCTTTTCGTCCGCCCTGCGTGCTCCAGAAGCCTGAGATGACCGTGAACCATGTGATCGAACCCAGGCCAGAAAGTTCCCCCATCGATTCAGTCGTACCCCTCGACGACCGACAGCGGTGGCTGCAATCGGTATTCGATCGATTGCAGCGTCCGCTATCGGCCTATGCGCTGAAACTACTGGGAGGGGACTGGGGGCGCGCGCAGGACTGCGTTCAAGAAGCTTTCGTGAAGTTATGTCGCGAAGAGCGTCATAAGGTGGAATCGCATGTCGACGCGTGGTTGTACAAAACGTGTCGCAATCAAGTGATGGATATCCATCGCAAGGAGTCTCGAATGATTGTCAATTCTGAAACATCGGCTTTGGCCGACCTCCATTCGCGTGAAAGCGAACCGGCGCATCAAGCCTCGCAGTCCGAGCAGCATCAGCGGGTCGAAGCCCAGATAGCGAACCTGCCGAAGCTCGAGCAAGAAATCCTGATGCTTCGACTCAGCCAAGGACTGTCTTACAAGCAGATCGCTGAAATTTCCGACCTCAGCATCTCGCACGTCGGTGTTTTGTTGCATCAAGCCGTGGTGCGACTGAAAAAATCGATGGCTGTTTCCGATGGCTCCGCAAACGCGTAACCGGAAACACTCCCACCTAAATCCAAGCCTCCACTCAACGGACAACCCACAATCATGAATAGCAATTCATCGGCCGACCCCAACGCTCATTTTGAATCATGGCACTTGACGGCCTACGCGCTGAATGAACTCGATAGCGATACACGACAACGGCTGGAAGCAATCCTGGCCAACGACCCAGCCCTCGCGTCTGAATTGGCCGAAATTCAGGGAACGCTCGACCGTTTACAGCGTGAGCTCCAATCCTCATCCTCGGCCACGGGCTTGGATCACGATCGCATGCACGTTGTCCTCAATCACATCCGCAACGTCTCGCAGGCCGAGTCCTCGAATGAGACCCGTGTCGCATCCGCTTGGTATCGCTTCCGAAATATTGGAGGACTCGCCGCGCTCGCCTTAGCCGCCTCAGTGTTGATCTTTTTTCAAATCCAAGGCCGCCCGTTGAGTTCGCCCTCAACGAACGATCTGAGCTTTGCAACCGAGAACACTCCGTCAATGTCAGCTGCACCGTCCATGTCAGCACCCGATCAAAGGTTCGAAAAGTCCTCATCGATGGCGACAAGTGTCCCCGAAGTTCTTGGCGAACTAGACACAGCGGATACTTTGTCCAGTGGCAAACAAACCGATGAAAACTTATGGAAGGCCGAGGAACGAAAAAAGAGCAATGAATCTGAGGCGATTGGCAGGGATGCGAAGGTGTTGGATGCCTCCGCCCCGGAATTCGATTCCCCAGCCAACACGCCGATGGTCGCCGATGGGTTGAAAGATCCAGCTCCGATTTTGGCCGCGGAAAGCGCCCTCGATGCGGAGTCCCGGGCTTTAAACCGAAATCAGCAGGATGCCTTTAGCGATGCCATCCCGGCGGCTGGACCTGAGTCCGCTGCATCGGGAAAGTCGCTTTCCAGCAATGAATTCGGTGGCGGCGCGAACGGAATGGCAATGACACCGCCCGCTCCAGCAAGTGGCGGAGCAGGCGGGGCACTCGGCTACGATTACCAACGTAATGGACGCAGCGAAGGCTATGCATTGGGGATGCAGCCCGTCTCCGAGCCTGCCCGTCGGGGCCGAACCACTGAGCGTTTTAATATCGAAAGCCAGGGCCAATCCCAAACGGACTCGCTGCGTCGCGGCGGAATCGCCCTTGAGACGATCAACGAAGCAGTACTCGCCAAGGAAGGCTCAAGCAAAGGCGTTGAATCGCCTCAGTCGAAGGCAGTGGAATTGGGCACTTCGATTCCGGACGAATTGAAAGCCAACGTTCCGAGTCTCAATCGAAAGCTATCGATCTCCGGTGATCGTTTCGATCCTATTCCCGAATCTCCGTTCGTCGAAGCCCAAGCCCAACCGCTATCGACATTCTCCATCGATGTCGACACGGCTTCGTACAGCAAGCTGCGTCAGTACTTGATCGAACAGAACGCACTTCCGAGCCCCGACGCGGTCCGTATCGAGGAGATGATCAATTACTTTGACTACGCTTACCCAGGACCGGAAGGGCAGGATCCTTTTGCAGCGCATCTGACCGTCGGTATCTGTCCATGGGATACCGAGCATCGACTCGTACGTGTGGCGATCCAGGCCAAGAAAATCGATCAAGAGTCACGCCCCGCCTCGAACTTGGTCTTCCTGATCGACGTCTCAGGCTCCATGGCCCAAGCAAACAAATTGCCATTGGTCAAACGGTCCTTGAATCTGCTCACATCGCAGCTCGGAGAGAACGATCGCGTGGCCATCGTCGTCTACGCCGGAGCCGCAGGCTGTGTGTTGCCAAGCACGCCTGGATCGAGCAAAGAAACCATTCTCAATTCCATCAATGAATTGCAGTCGGGAGGTTCGACCAATGGCGGACAAGGAATCGAGTTGGCGTACCGAATCGCCAAGGACAACTTCATTGCCGGAGGTATCAATCGGGTCATCCTATGCACCGACGGCGACTTCAATGTCGGGGTAACGGGCACCGAACAGCTCGTCACGATGATGAAGGAAAACGCGCTGAGCAATATCTTTTTGACTTGCATCGGCTATGGCATCGGCAACTACAACGATTCGATGATGGAGCAAATTTCCAATCAGGGTAATGGAACCTACGGCATGGTCGACAACGAGATGGAGGCTCGACGCATGATGATCGAGCAATTGTCAGGAACGCTCATGACTGTGGCGAAGGATGTCAAGATTCAGATCGAATTCAATCCGACTCGGGTAGGTGCCTACCGGTTGATCGGCTACGAGAATCGCAGATTGGCCAATCGGGATTTCGATGACGACGCCAAAGATGCGGGTGAAATCGGGGCCGGCCACCGTGTCACGGCATTGTACGAGCTCATTCCCACAGGAGCTCCGACCCGATCAACGCCCGAGATCGACCTTCGGTATCGTCAGCCCGAGGCCCCCAAGCCTGCGACGGAACCCGCGCCCGAGATCGATCCCGCTCGATCCCGCGAATGGTTGCTATTAAAAATCCGGTCCAAGCAACCCGAGGGGAGCGAGAGCGTCAAGCAAGAGTTTGTGCTATCCGAAGGAACGGATGCCTCGTATCCCGGTGAACAGCTTGATTTGGATTGGGCCACAAGTGTGGCTGAGTTTGGTCTGCTGTTGAGGAAGAGCCAGCTAGCACAAGGCATCGATTGGGGACGCATGCTCGCGCGGGCTCAGGAGTGTGCTGGGACGGATCCTTATCGCCGGGAGTGCTTGATCATGATGCAGAAGGCCCGCCAGCTTTCGGGACGCTAGATCCCAGTCGCTACCTGAAGGTACGATAAAAAAAAGCCCGGCGAACGATCGCCGGGCTTTTTTTGATGTTTGAATCGAATCTCGGATCAACCGATCATCGTCCTTGTCCGCCTTGCAGGATTCGTGCCAACCCGAAGGTGAAGAACGTACCGATACTGAAGTTGAGGATTTCTTCGCACGGCTTGAACCGTAGAATTAGGGTATCTCCAGGCTGAATCAGAATACGTTCTTTCGGATCGTTGTTTGCTTTCGCCAGATCGACCAAGATCGTAATTTGTCCATTGCAGGGTGTCCGACGAAGGATATAGAGCGCCCCCGGAGCGATCTGTTGAAAGCCCCCTTGGACGACTCCACCACCTTGACGTCCACCGTTATTGCCCGAGATCGAACCACCGGCCAAGGCCATGGCACCATAGGCATCCAAGTCGTAATCGCGAGGGATGTTGAATTCACCACCGGGGAGGAGGCCCCCGGTGTAGAAGACTTCTGCAGTTCGGGTTTCGATGTACACGATGTCTCCGTCTTCGAGGATGATGTCCTCAGCACTGAAACTCGGTAGGACACCTGGCGGCAAACGCATAGGAATCTTGAGGATGCTTGGATCGTCTGGAATGGGTGGTGGGCATCCGCACGGATCTGGGTTGCAGTAGTACTGTTGGTAGAACTGCTGAACGAAGGCATCCCGTTTCTTTTGGTCCGCTTTGGAAGCTCGCAGAATCTTGATCTCGTTCTTGGCATTCACCCCAGGCAAACCACCCGAAGCCATCAAGGCGTGCAACACGTCGTTTTGATACGCACGCAGCTTGATCAAGCTACCCGAGGCACTCTGGTCCGCACCACGAGTGAACTGGGCCCCACCCCCACGCGCTACTTGCAAACCCGAGTTCTGCTCACCCCCGGTATCCTGCCGCACGACTACGATGTTGTAGGTTCGTTCTTTGAGTAGCGTAACAATGGGTCGCAATCGACCGGAATCGTTGAGGATCTGGGCGTCCAAGTAGTACTTGCGAATCAATTCGCGGGCTTGATCGATCGTCAGTCCCTTGACCTTGATCGGTTCGAGCAAAGGCAATTGGATTGTCCCATCGTTGATGACGGCCACGGGAAAGCCGAGCGATGGATCGAGCTGACTGTCTTGGTCGGGAAAATTGACCGGCGGCGGTTCGGGCGGCTTGTCCGGCGAGTTGTAAGGCAGGATGCCTTCGATGTACACGCCGAGGATGTCGCCCTCGTCGAGCAAGTACTCACGTTCTGGTTCTTGGGATAGCCGCGACGGATCGAGGGGTACCAATGAGGCTTTGGATGATGCCAAGAATTGTGGAGGCACCCGGCGAGCAGGAATACCGGAGATAGGCTGCGTGATAAGAGTACAGCCCGTACTCGTCATCCCTACACCTACCAAAAGTGCGCAGGTGAGTTTCCGCAGCCATCGCATCATGCAACTTTCCGTCGCCGTTGGGTGAATCTTTTGATTCCGATCATGAGACATAGCTGATACCTCGCAAGCCGATGGTCGCGTTTGGATGTGAGCGATGGATGTGTGAGGGACGGTGAATAGTCGATTCATGGGAAGGCCTATTCATCCGCTACTGAATGCTCGGGTCGACGAGTGGCGACGCAGGGGATCCCAAACCGAATGGCTGTCCATTTGGCATACTGGGGTCTTCGAATTCGATCACTTCGGAATCAATGATTTCAGAGCTCGGGATACCCAAAGGTGGTTGCGCCATCATGCCCGGCTGAATCGGTGGCACTGGATACATACCGGCATATTCGGCTGGCATACGGCCGTGCTCTACGTACTGATTTTGAATGCCCGCTGAGGTCTGGATTTGTGTCCAGCCACCCACGCCATCTTGTTCCGCCGCATGGACACCTTGAGGGAATCCGGCAAACCATGACGCGACTCGCGTCTGGCCCTCGGCCGACTGGTACTGCCACCCCCAATACTCGCGTGGTGCATGGGATGGCGTGCAGCCATCACCACCGCCGGCCACACTCATGTAGCCTGCCTTGAATCCGCGTGAGAATTCTTTCATGTAGCGTTCGTGTGAATGGCAGTGCTTGCGACTGTGCCAAGCTTTAGAGGCCAAGCTCGAATGACGCAGCCCAATCATGCTTTCGTTGAAGTATCCGTTGTACTGCCAGCTTTGTTGCACTCCTGTCCAAGCGGTGCATCCGCTCGAAGGGATCAAGGTGGATCCGAAGGCCAACATCGCCACCCAACGCCAACGTCGGCGCTGGGACGTTGGACTCGCAGAATGTGTCCCGTGTATAACTCGCTCGAGGTACATCGACGATTCCCCTCTGTGTACGGATTGACGGACATGGTTTGCATTCATTCCATGCCGAGGCGCGACGCTGACACAGTCGACCCCACGTCGTTTATCGCCCCAGGGAAGTGGTGGAATTTAATGATTATTCCTACGAGCACCGGATTCTCCAGTCTTAACAATTATGCATGAAGTTCTCGATACTCCGTTGGACGCAGTGGCATTGGCTCACCATCCCACCTTACGTACATTGCCATCATTGTTGCTGCAAAGCGAATGGACTAACGTAGAAAGGAGCAACCCCACTTCCATGGCCCATGAGAATCCTGATGCGCACCTTCGAAACCCGAGGAGTTCAACTCACCCAAGTTTCGGCTTGGACGGTTCGGGTCGCAACCATTCTTCTGTTGGCTTGCACCCCGTGGTGGTACGGATCGGTAACGTGGCAGGCCCAATCGCTCATCATCGCCTACGGCTTCCTTTTGACACTATTGATGGTATTGCATGCGATCATCTCGTATGCGTCCGGAGATAAGCGTGTCGGCCCCAACTGGCTGAGTTGGACCCTCTTCGGCATGGGCTGCTTTGCCCTTTTGCAAGCCCAGTCCCGATACGACTGGCTTAGTCCAGACGTACCTCCTTCGGTAGAAATGCAGCAATGGGCATTGGGTTTGAGGCTGCCCCCAGCCTCCATCTCTGAGGGTTTGATTGAGATCGATGCTGCGCAGTTGCCTACAGAGACGCGAGACGCTATCGATAGTGGCTTGGAAACCCTACCGGAAGAGGATCGAACACTGGCCATCAGCGTTCAACCGGACATTACGCGAGCGGCATCGGCCAGCCTCTTTTTGTGCGCTTTGTTGGTCTGGATTGGTGGTAGTGTGTTTTGCCAACGCGAGGCCATGCCCGTACTGCTACTCAGCTTGACAGTGGTTGGGTTTGCTGTCGCAGTGGTTGGAATTGCCGGTAGTTTTTCGTCCAACGCGAGCAACTGGCTGGGACTGAACAAGGCTGGATCCTTCTCTACGTTCGTCTCGAAGAATTCCGCAGGCGCGTACTTCAACATTGCGATCGCCGCCACCTTGGGCCTGATTTATTGGAGCACTCACCGTAGCTGGTCCAATACCGCCCAGCGTTCCAGCCGACGGGAGCACATGCCTTGGAAACAACGATTGATAGAAGCCTCCCAAGACTTCGTGGCCCATCTCGACACAATGCAGGTCGCTGCCTGGATTGGCTTGGGCGCCTTGGTGCTCGGACTGTTGCGGAGTGGTTGCCGAGGCGCAGCAGTGGCCGCCATGGCCGCCATCATCGGTTCGATCTTGATTTCACTGCCTGGCAAGCGATCGCTCTCTGCCGCATTTGGATCCTTTTTGGTGATCGGCGTATGCATCACGATGATGCTGTTCCTTCAAGTCGACGAGCGGTCTCCGACAGTCCTGAATTCGCTCGGTGAAATCGATTGGGCGTCGGAGATGAGAGGCGGACGATTCTATGTCTGGAGTGTCAGTGTCGATGCGGCTCGATTCTATGGATGGCTTGGCAGCGGTTTAGGCACTTTTCACTTCGCCTCCTTGCCGTTCCATCATCCTTCATCGAGCGGTTGGTACTACCATGCCGAGAGTATCTTCGCCGAAACGCTTGTGACCTTGGGCTACTTCGGGTTGATCGCAATCCTGGCAGCCATCCTTCTGTGTTACCGCCAACTCCGACACATTTATGTCTCCGAACGGTTCCGCACGTTTGTGCCGATTCAATTGGCGGGATGCTACTTATTGATTAGCCAGTCCGTTCACGGCGTAGTCGACTTTGCGCTCATCCTTCCTGCGTTGTATGTTCCCGCCGCTATCCTCATGGGTGCGGCGATTGGGAGTGTTTCGGAGTCCTATCGTGTAGTGAACAAGATCAAGGCGAAGCGGGGCGGGCTTTCGAGTATCAATGTCAAAACGGATGGGAGTGGCGAGCATGGTATTGTTACGCGATTGATGATTTTGGGAGCAGTCAGCATGTCGATGGTGTGCATGGCCGCATTGGTTTTTGGTCGCGAGTCGGCCGTCTCATTAGCCGCTGCAGAAGCGATTGAAAAGTCGTTTGAGCGAGAGGATCAGCTTCCGCTCGAGGAGCGATCGACGGCACGGATCGAATCGTTCATCGATCTCACCGTCGAACTCGGTGCTTCCCTGAAATCCACGAACGCCTCCCCGCATTTGATGCGACTGCTGGCCGATGCCATTTGTTTCGACGGCCGTATGCAGCATTGGGCAACACGCCCAGAACAGGCCGACGCGTCTGCCTTTTGGAATCAGACATCACCGTTCGTTATCCGAATTGGATTGGACCGTGCTCCAGAGAATCTGCGCGAACAATTGTTGTCTGAAATTGGAGGGGACAACCGCGAAAATGGATTCGAGCGCGCAAACGCATATTACGCGCGAGCCCAAGCCTTGTCGCCGCTCGATTGGCGAGCCCTCTGGGGACGGATCATCACGGCCCACGACCGCACTCCCGCAGAATTGGCTCGCTTTGCTCCCGTAATTCAGCGGGTGTGCAATCACCTACCGCAAATGCTAACCTCTAGTTCGATACTGTTCAGCGAACAGCTGGACGATTCAGCCAAAAAAACGTTATGGGCTGATGCCATCCGAACCAATCCCTCAGCGTCGTTGGAGGTAGGACGTGTTATGGCTTCTCTCTATGCCGATGGCTCGGTTCCCGTAGAGCTGTTCGCTCCCAAGACGCCCATTCTCTATTCCCTGGCACGGAATGTCTTCGCGAGCACTCTTTTTCCCGAAACGCATCAATGGCTCCTCGATCGCGCGCTGGAAGTGGGCGAAAACGACGCGACCCTACCAGCCAAGGGGAAATACCTTTACTTGGCGAGAATATCCAAGGAAGCAGGCAATCGCGATCTGGAGCTCAAGTATCTGAAGCTGCATTTGATGAGCAACCGCGAGGATGAACTCGCTCTGATTCAACTCATCGAACTGCACATCAAGTCCGAGGACTGGGAGGGCGCAAAAGACGTATTAAGAAATATTCGCGCCGAAGACATTCAAAACAGCAAGATCAAGCAATTGGAAGCTCAAATAAACAGGGACCACTAATTGGGCACATCGAAACCGGACGATGAGCCACAATAGAAACAATGTTCTAAACATCGACCAACAGTCCGTGGGGCCTTAGCAGCCCGCGTCGCGGCTCCTATCATGAGCACAACACAGGCAGGGGGCTTTTGATTCCACTCACACGATCCGATCTGAATTGAGCAAGGTTTGCATCATCAATGTCGTCGGCCTCACGCCGTCGCTTCTCCCGTTCGCACCCCGCATCCGAAGTTTGGGGGAACATCGGGTTTGGCAGCCGCCGTTTCCCGCCGTCACATGCACCGTGCAAGCCACGCTGCTGACAGGCAAGACACCGGCTCAACATGGAATCGTTGGCAATGGCTGGTACGATCGGTCCTCGGCAGAGATCCGCTTCTGGCAACAGTCCAACCACTTGATCCAAGCTCCGTTGATGTACGAAGGAGTACGCACCGCCAAGATGTTTTGGTGGTTCAATCAACACGCTGCGGTGGACTGGAGTTGCACGCCGAAGCCCCACTACGGCTGCGATGGCTCCAAGGTGTTCGATATCCTTGACGAAACGCAATGCAACCTCGTCGAAGCTCTGGGGCCGTTTCCATTCTTTTCCTTCTGGGGACCGCGAGCCGGACTACCTGCTTCGGAGTGGATCGCGCGGGCAACCGCCTTGGTTCTCGAGCGTCATCAACCTGAACTCACCCTGACCTATCTACCCCATTTGGACTACGACTTTCAGCGCTACAGCTCCCCGAGCATGGATCGGGTAGCTGAAGTTGATCGCTGCGCAGGCATCGTGATCGATTCGGCGCTGGCTACGGGCGCCATTCCGATCGTGGTTTCCGAGTACGGAATCGTTCCTGTACGGCGTTCGGTAGCGATCAACCGCGAACTGCGCAAACAAGGATGGCTAGCCATCCGACGAGGTCCCTTCGGGGAAATGTTGATCCCCGGAGACAGTCCGGCCTTTGCGGTGGTCGACCATCAAGTGGCGCACATCTATATGCAACCGGGCGTCGATCGAGAACAGGTTCGCAAATACGTGCAATCGATCGATGGGGTAGCCAGCGTGGTCGATCCCAAAGAACTGCAACTCGATCATCCGCGCAGCGGTGACCTCATCGCGCTGGCGGCCCCTGACACTTGGTTCAATTACTACTACTGGCTCGACGATGCACTGGCCCCTGATTTCGCTCGGTGTGTCGATATCCACCGCAAGCCCGGCTACGATCCAAACGAGCTGTTCATGACTTCGCACTCGCGAGCGATGTTTCGACTGCTGCAAAAGAAGCTCGGATTTCGCTACCGGATGGACGTTATCCCGCTGGATCCATCGCGTGTGGGTGGCAGTCATGGACTCCACAATTCGGCCGAACACAGCCCCATCGTCATAGGTCCCAATCCACCCGACGACATGTTGGCCTTCAAGGACTACGTGCAAGGTCTCTTGTAAGCCTCAGTACTCGATAGCCTCATCGTCATTGCCATCCGGTATCTGCTTGATCTCGCGCATAATGATGATCAATGCATCGATCAAGGAAACGATGGCCAGTTTGTAGTTCTTAGCGGCGATGGCTTCCTGGCCAGCAGCCAACTTCGCATCAAAGGCGTTCAGGTCGATCGGTGTTCCATTGCCTTTCACCCAATCTTGCAGTTGGCCGATGACCTCGACCAGCTGTTGGCAAAAAGCGGCTGTTGGCTTGCATTGGTACTTTCGATACGGTCCTTTACCTAAGTACTCCGCGCGTTCGCCGGTCCCAGATGCAATCTGCCATTTGACCCAGCCCGTTACGGCCGCCACGGCAGCAGCCGCAAAGCTGATCAAGGCCAAGGGAAACTGGCGAACCAGGAGCAGCACCAAGCAAGCGAGACCACAAATGGCCGCAACGATCGCAAATGCAATTGGATAACTGACCTTTGGCCGGCGCGGAGTCGTGCTGGTCCCGACTGCTTTTGTGAGCGTATCGTCCGTGACTTCGGCGATGACGACCGTGATATTGTCCGGGCCTCCCCGAAGATTGGATAGATCGACCATTCCGCGAACTGCTTTATCGATGTCCAAAGTGCCGAGCAGCATTCCAATCTCTTCGTCGGTCAATTGGCCGCTCAGTCCGTCGCTGCACAGCAAGAACCGATCGCCGCGCTGGAGCGGGAACGGCCCTTCGAGATCTACCTGTACGGTCGGGCTCGGACCGAGCGATCGCGTGATCACGTTTTTTGGGATCGCATTGCTTCGGAGGGCTTCTTCACTCAGATCTCCCGATGCACGCATTTCCCACACCAACGAGTGATCGAAGGTTAACTGTTCAAGCGTAGTGCCACGCAACCGATACACGCGGCTATCACCGACATGCGAAACGACGGCTCCCATCGGTAGGAGAGCGAGGGCGCAGGCCGTAGTGCCCATGCTCCTGAACTCCGGGTTGGCTTGGCCTCGTCGATAGATTTCTTGATTGGCTTCTTCCATGGCTCGCATCAAAGCCGCAGGCGCGTCGCCGCGATTGAGCTTGGCGTAGTGATGCGGAATCAAATCCACACTCATGCGACTGGCCAATTCACCCGCCGCATGCGCTCCCATACCATCGGCGACGATGAACAAGTGACCTGCGTGTTCCCATTGGTCCCGATCCTCCGCCAGAGCAATCGCGAAGCAGTCTTGATTCGAACTGCGACGCATCCCGACATCGGTCGCGGCTGCGGTGGCACAGGCAGATCGCCATGCAGGATCCGCGGAACTAGATTTTGTAGGATTGGTGGGTGAGGTCTTACTCAACGGTTGAATCAATCAAAGATCGGTCTTCGGTCCTGGGTTGGGGCGTAAACCTGATTTCCATAGGCGAGTGGTGCATCAGGCCGGCCTGCTATGCATCAGAATAGTCGAATGGTTTTGCACGGGGTAGCAAGCCTTCAGTACCGGAGCCTTGATCGTACCAGTTATTTTGCAACAAGCGAAACCATGGATCATGGATTTTTGGGACGTGGCTGCTAGCCACGCGGCGGTGGGACCATGCTTGGCCGTGCTCCTGACGCCCCCGGTAGACGACGTCGGATCGGTCCAAAAACATGCTGCGCGGAATACGCCATTTCGGAAACCAACTCGTCAATTCTATTGCGGAAAATCGCGAAAGCCCCCAAAGAGGGAATGGCGATGATCAATCCGGCGACGGTTGTAACGAGTGCGGAATAAATACCGGATGCCAATTGCCCGGCCCCGGCCGTCCCCTGCGACAGCGCCACCTCTCGAAACGCCACGATCATCCCCGCCACTGTCCCCAGCAGCCCCAACATCGGGGCCAAGTTTCCGATGAGCGATAGATACTCGAGTTTGCGATACAACCTCGCCGCTTGCTCAGCCAAAGAATCCTCAAGCGCTTTCTCAACCGCAGGCCAGCCGAACTCGATTTCCGCGATGCCGCTGGCCAGTACAAAGGATAATGGACAAGGCTTTTCGCGGCAGATTTGATCCGCATCCTTCAGCTTGCCCTGGGACAACAGCTGCCGAGCGTTTTCCGCCAGATCCGCAGGGAGCAAGTCGCGTCGTTTGAGACCTAGCATTTGGTCGACAATCAGGTAAACCGCGATGATTGAGAGAAGGATCAACACAACCATGATCCCGATCCCAAGCAATCCACCGCTGAAGATAATCCCAAAAAACGACTCTTCCTCGGCGACGGCGGCAGGCCCGCCCCCGTCGACTTGGGCCGACGACGAACTCCCGGCCGCGATCATGGCCACAAAGACAACGACCAGCGCGACGAGCCGCACCAAATGGCCACCTGACTGAATTCCGATCGCACGTCCACGGTTGGGTTGCGAGGATACGCTCCGCGAGGTCCAAGCGATGCGTGGCTTGGTCAATGTCATGGATTGCTCCCGGCCGAAGTAGAATAGCGGGCCGAGATTCGCTCCGCTTCCGCGGTGGCCCCCGCGGCCTTGCATGTAGCGATCGCTCGGTCGATCGCACTGCGCTTTAGATGGTATCGATCGCCACCCAAGCTCGCAATCCGGAGCCATTCTCCCACGGCCAACTCCCACTCCCCCAACTGTTGCAGTCGATAGGCCATGAGCATCGTCGGTCCAGCTTGAACAACGATCGGCATGGCGTCGCGTTCCTGTACCCAAGTCGCATACTGGCTGGACAACAGTTCGTTAGGTGGTGAGGTGCGCCAAAGTTGAGATCGGGCATACTCCGTGATCACGGGCCGATCGGACCTCGCCAATCGCTGCAGGGTCTCGACCGCCTTCCCGCGTTGATCCCCCGACATCAGCCAACTCGCTCCCATCAACTGCAACGCCGGTGAATCTTCATCGATCCAACCTAGTGCCGCCTCACGCATGGATTTCCCAACCGTCAAACTCTCATCGGACCACGGCACAGGCAGTACCGCCAGCAACAACATGGGCGGATCATCGCGGACCATGTACCCGAAAATTTTGCCAGCCAACTGCCATTGCCCCATCGCGCTGGCCGACTCGACCATCTCGCAGACCAACAAACGCTGTTGCCAACGTGGTGCCCCTGTCAATTGAAGCGCGGCTTGGCCTGCCCGAACCACTTCGGCAAAGTCCTGCTTTTTAAACGACTGATGAACTTGTGCGAAGGCCTCGAGTTTCCAACCCACCTCGATTCCGATGACCTGATCCCCCGGAAAAGTCGTCGCAGCTTGGCCCGTCGGTCGAACCATCGATAATTTAGCCGGATCCCATTCGACGATCACCCCAGTCAGTTCGACCACTTTCCTTGGTTCCCAGCGGCTCAAGCTATTGTCACCAGGTTCCATCCATTGCACCCGACTAACCGGGCCTAGTTGCTCTTCAGCCTGACGGAAGAAAGCCGTGGTTTCCAACGATTGTCCGTTTGCTTGCTGAGGATCGTTGAACAACACACTCCCGACTAGCAGCACGGCCCAGACTAGCAGCACGTCAGCGCAGTCCCGAACACAACGCCTGATTCGGAGGTGGACGAAGGCTCTTAACTTCGCCACAATGCACGCCGCGACCCCGTGCGCGCTACAATACCGCGCGATCCTGCCTCCAGACGCTTGATTTCCCTGACTGATCCAATGCTCCACTTGATCACGTATCCTCATCCTACGCTTAGGTATCCTTCCAAGCCCGTGGCCCGCGTCGATCCGCAGTTCAAGGAATTGGTTCAGGAGATGTTCGAAATCATGTACCAACACCGAGGCGTCGGTCTGGCCGCCAATCAAGTGAATTTACCGATCCGACTGTTCGTCGCCAATCCGAGCGGGGAAAAAGAAAAAGGCCCCGAGCTGGTTTTCATCAACCCCGTCATCCAGCGAGCTACCGGAACCGTGGACTCCGACGAAGGATGTTTGTCCCTGCCTGGAATCAATGCACTGATCAAACGCAACAAGATGCTCAGGCTGAACGCCTATGGCATCGACGGCCAAGAAATCAACATGGAAGCCGACGGTTTTTTGGCGACCATCATTCAGCATGAAATCGATCACCTAGATGGCGTGCTGTTCATCGACCGAGTCACCGAAGAAGGCAAACGAACGCTGACCGATGATTTGCTGGGCTTCGAATCAACGTTTGAAATGAAACGCAAAGCTGGATTGATCGGTTCCGAAGAACAGCTCATCGAAGAACGTCAACGCTGGGAAAAGAAGTACTGCTAAGCTCTTACAGCAAACGAGCGAGGGGCCCCGAAGGACCCCTCGCTATGCATTTTTTGCTAGATCACGCTCATGGCCACACGCCTAATCACGCGTGACGCCAGTTAGCTACGATCAGTTCTTGACTTCGAACTCGGCATCGATGGCATCGTCATCACCCGAAGTTGCCTTGGGACCGGCTTCGCCGGTCGGAGGCTGAACGGGCTGGCTGGCGAAGTTGGAACGGAATGCCTGAGCGGCTTGCTCCAGTTCGCTCGTCGCCGATTTAATGGCCTCGGTATCGTTGCTACCGAGTGAATCGCGGACCTTCTTGATCGCACCTACCAAAGGTTCGCGATCCGATTCGCTCAGCTTGTCCCCTTGGTCGCTGATGGCTTTCTCCAAACCATGAATTGTGTTCTCGGCTCGGTTCTTGGCTTCGGCCAATTCGACTTCCTTGCGATCGTCATCCGCGTGGACTTCGGCGTCACGACGCATTCGCTCGATCTCGTCCTTGCTCAATCCGCTCGACTGCTCGATCTTAACGCTGGCTTGCTTGCCCGACTTCAAGTCCTTGGCCGAGACATTCAAAATGCCGTTCTGATCGATGTCAAACTTGACCTCGATTTGCGGCATACCACGAGGTGCATTCTCGATGCCCTCGAGATTGAATTGCCCGAGCAATCGGTTGTGTTGAGCCAACTTGCGTTCGCCCTGAAAAACGCTGACCGTGACGGCGGTTTGATTGTCCGCAGCCGTGGAGAACGTCTGCTTCTTTTCGACCGGAATAGTGGTGTTCCGTTCGATCAAGGCCGTCAGAATGCCTCCTTCGGTCTCGATCCCGAGGGTCAGGGGCGTTACGTCGAGGAGCAAAACGTCCTTGCGTTCGCCCGACAACACGCTTCCCTGAATCGCAGCTCCAACCGCGACGACTTCGTCAGGATTTACTCCTTGGTGTGGTTCCTTACCGAAAATATCCTTGACGATCTGACGTACCTTGGGCACGCGGGTCGAACCGCCAACCAAGACAACTTCATCGATGTCCGACGGCTTTAGTTTTGCATCCTGCAAGGCCTGCAAGACGGGCTGACGGCATCGCTCGATCAGCGCATCGATCAGCCCCTCGAAGGTGCTGCGCGTGACAGTCATTTGCAGGTGCTTAGGACCACTCGCATCGGCCGTGATGAACGGCAGATTGATGTCGGTTTGAGGCAAGGAACTGAGTTCCTTTTTGGCTTTCTCGCAAGCCTCTTGCAGGCGTTGCAAACTCATCGGATCCTTGCGAATGTCGATTCCCGTGTCTTTTTGGAACTGGCTAGCCACGTGGTTGACCAAGGACTGATCGAAATCGTCGCCACCCAAGTGTCCATCACCGCTGGTGCTGATGACTTCGAACACCTTGCTGTTGGAATCCCCATCACCGCTGAGCGCGACCTCGAGAACCGACACGTCGAACGTACCGCCCCCAAGATCGAACACAACAATCTTCTGATCCTTCTTTTTGTCCAACCCGTAGGCCAGCGCGGCTGCGGTCGGTTCGTTGATGATCCGAGCCACTTCCAAGCCGGCGATCTGGCCAGCGTCTTTCGTTGCTTGACGCTGCGCGTCATTGAAATACGCAGGCACGGTGATCACGGCCTTCGAGACACGATGCCCGAGGTAGGCTTCGGCGGCTTCCTTCAGCTTACGCAGTACCTTGGCCGAGATTTCTTGCGGGGTAAACTGCTGGTCCCCAATCTGAACCTTGACGTACTCGTTCGCGCCACCCACGACTTGATAAGGCACAATCTTCTCTTCCGATTCCACCTCGGAATGACGACGCCCCATGAATCGCTTGACCGAGTACACGGTCCGTCGCGGATTGGTCACGGCTTGACGACGGGCGGGTTCGCCAACAATCGTCTCACTTTTGTCCGTGAAAGCGACCACGCTGGGAGTCAAGCGATTTCCCTCCGCATTCGGGATTACCTTGACCTCCGAGCCTTCCATAACAGCTACAACCGAATTGGTTGTGCCCAAATCAATTCCGATGATTTTTTCGCCTGATGCCATTGTTTGGTTTCTCCCGATACGATAGCGAGGTCTATTGCTTTGCGTTTGGTTTGCTCGAGCCGATGACTCGAAAATTCCTGGGTGCAACTGGCGTTCCTGCCAGTACGCGCTGAATTGTCGCCTAAGTACGCAATCTTTGTGCCAATCCATTGGCCGAGTCTACTTTTGGACGCAAACCCCTCTGAATGATAGACTTATGAATATATTTAACGGGCTCAAGTGGACGGCCTGCGTTCATCGGAGCCTCACCATTACGCCAATATGACAGCATGCACCACGGTTGAACAACATGGGTGATGATTCCAATCCGATCGCTGAGCAAACACCGATCTCTGAGCAAACACCAATTGCCGGCCGAACTCCGATAGCCGATTCGATCGCCGCGCTCGATCGCCAGCTACTGCAAATGGCTCAGCAGCGATGCCAGCTCCTAAGCCAATGGCAGGCCGACCGAAACGGTCCCCAGTTTCCCAGCGCCCTACAAAACATGGAAGCGTCGCGACGGGAGCTGGCCGATGCCTACGGTCTTGAAAGCGATCTTCGAACCCGCGAATTCCAACGCCAACTGATCACTTATGTGGCGGGCGCAAGTTACGCCCAAGTCGTTCAATCGGCACTCATCGCTTACCTCGGTCCGGAGCAATCGTACTCCTACCTCGCGGCGGTGAAATTCTTTGGTGCAGCCAGCAATCTGCAAAGTGTGCCTTCGATCGCAGCCGTGTTCGAAGAGATCGCGCGCGACCATGCTCGATACGGAGTGGTACCAATCGAGAACTCAACCGACGGTCGCATCGTCGATACATTCACCATGTTCATCCGAACCCCTGTCCAAATCTGCGGCGAGATCTTGCTCCCCATCCAACACAATCTTTTGGCCCGCTGCAATCGCTCTGAAATCCGTACGGTGTACAGCAAACCGCAAGCCCTCTCGCAATGCCGTGGGTGGTTGGCCCAGCACCTTCCGGACGTCCGATGCGTCGAAGCCACCAGCACGACGGCTGCGGCGAAGATCGCTGCTTCCGAACCCGGCGCCGCTGCCGTGGCATCCATCGAAGCCGCCATCGACAACGGTTTGGAGGTCATCGCCCGCTCCATCGAAGACAACCCGCACAACGCTACCCGCTTCGTGGTCATCGGCAAGGATACGCCGTCCGCATCGGGCCATGACAAAACCTCGCTGATGTTCCAGGTCCCGCACAAACCGGGTGCTCTGGCCGACGTGATGGTCCTGTTCAAAAACAGCGGTATCAATCTGACCTGGATCGAATCCTTTCCCGCTCCAGGTCAGCCCAACGAGTATTATTTTTTCGTCGAACTCGAAGGCCATCGCGAGCAACCTCAGGTCGCCAAAGCCATCGAAACGTTGCGCCGCGATGCGCTCCGGCTGGAATGGCTCGGATCGTATCCACGTGCTGCTCCGTCCGAGCTCCGACAAGAGGTCTAAGCCGATGCAATTGACCGCCCGCGCTCAAGAGCTAGCGGCCGAAGTTCTGGCCGAAGGTGCCATCGCGCTGGACGCAACGGCCGGCAATGGAAACGATACCCTTTTCCTGGCCCAACACGTCGGATCCTCGGGTTCCGTATACGCCATCGACGTCCAAAGTATCGCCATCGATCGCACTCGGGCCAAAGTCACCGAAGCTGGCCTGGCAGACCGAGTGCAATTGGCTCAGGCGAACCATCGAGATCTTGAACATGTCGTTGCACCGAAGCATCGCGGTCGCATCGCATGCGCGATGTTCAACCTGGGCTACTTGCCATCGTCCGACAAATCGGTGGTCACGCTCGTTGAATCGACGATGGCTGGGATCCAAGCCGCTGCCGGAATGCTGCGACCCGATGGACTGCTGTCGATCCTGGCCTACGTGGGCCACCCAGGCGGTCGAGCCGAAGCCGACGCGATTCACACTTGGTTGGAGGGCCAAGCTCAGTCATGGCTTGTGATCGAAATCCGAGATGAGAGCAATCCGAACAGCCCTGTTCTCTGGTCCGCCCGTCGAGCAATGCTACTCGATGCAATATAGGTTTTCGTAGGTACGCAGGTAGATGCGACCATCGATGGCGATCGGACTGGCAACTGCATACCCGTCAAGCGTGTTCTTCGAAGCCATTTTTGGTTCCGAACCTTCGACCCCTTGGAGTACGAAGGTGGTCGCGTCTTCGCGAACACAGTACAGATTCCCGCCCGCCAACAAGGGCGAACTGCTATAGCCCTTGTTGCTCTTGGGTAAATCCTGCGTCCACAACTTGTTGCCCGTCACTGTATCCAAACAAGACACGCTCCCGCGATCACTCAGCAAATAGCAACGTCCGGCCGATACGACGGGCGTGGGCACGTCGGATCCGAAGTCCAACTTCCAAGCCACACGCGCATTGTCATCCAGTCCCTTGGCCAGTCGCACGGCCGTCAACGTCGAACCGCGGGCATAAGGACAAATCACGAGATCGCCGCTCAATACCGGCGATGCGATCGATCGAAAGTATCCATCGTTGGCGGGATTGAATCCACCGAGTTTCCATAGCAGCTCGCCATCGGTAACACGGTGGGCAGTGACGTGGTCTGCCCCCAAAGTCACGATTGCGTCTTCGCCGTCTACCGTGGCCAACGTCGGAGTGGTATACGATTGATTGGCTTCTTCACGCACATCGAGCCATCGGTCGGCTCGCCATCGCTCCAGACCCGTCTTCTTGTCCAACGCCAATAGAAAACTCGGACCGGTTTGCATGACTGCCACCACCACGCAATCCTTGGTCAGGATCGGCGAGGTCCCGAGATCCCACCACAGCGAATCCTCTCCATATTTGTCTTGAATGTTCAACCGCCATGCGATCTTACCTTCGGAGGTTAGGCAAGCGAAATCGCCACTCTTAAAGTAGGCGTAGACATTTTCACCATCGGTGACCGGGGAGGAATTGGCTCCGCTGGCTTTGGCATTTTTTCCGGCTCGCTCCTGTCCTAGCGAGGTTCGCCAAACCTCCTTGCCATCGCGATCAATGCACAAAACGGTATTCTCCTCCCCGACCCCGAGCGTCAGCACCAGCCGGCCGGCGATATCGACCGGGGTCGAAGCTCCACGCCCATTCAACGGAACACGCCACCGGATGCCTTCGTTCTCACTCCAGGCTGTCGGGTACTGGCCAGCGGCAGCCGTTCCATTCCCGTTGGGACCTCGCCATGTGGGCCAAGCCGTTTGCGCCATGAGCGATTCGCAAAGCAGGCTCAGTCCCAGCAGCGGGATGGCACTCGAGACAAAAACTCGGATAGCCAACAAACGCAGCACAGCAATCATGGAGAGAATCCTAAGAACGTGTTTCAAAATGTTAACCGCGGGCGCAATTCGTGACCGTTAAGCCAGGCCAAACAAGCCAGGCCAAACGAGGACGTTTAAAGTATCTCGCAACTCACACATAAGCGGGATGAGTTTTCCGAATTCTAGAACACGCCCGAAGGTAAGGATTGCGAAGGAAGGGGTTGCGAAAAGTAAATCCCAGCTTAAACCACCCCTTCTGCCACTGCAAATCGGGGGGGCTGCCACTGCAAATCGGAGGTCTGCCACTGCAAATTGGGAAATGAAGCGCGAGCAATAAATCGGACGCAAGCGATCCGCCGGTTCGACCGAAACCCCAGCAGGGTTTGCCCTTGGGCGTGGAATCGAATACAAACGTTTCGCGTCGAACGACGACTTCAAATGCATCCCCACCACCACGAGCAGAGAGAGCCCATCATGGCCCACTGGAACGGCGTTTTCCCAGCCATCACGACCCAGATGACCGAGGATGGGGCGATCGACGTCGACGCCACCGCCGGGCACGTCGAAGCTCTCATTGCGTCGGGCGTCGATGGAATCATTTTCTTGGGTTCACTGGGCGAGAACCAAACCATGACGCCCGCCGAGAAACGGGACTTGATGAAGGCCATGGTGCGCGTCGTCTCACGGCGAGTTCTCGTCCTGAGCGGCGTGGCAGAATCGAGTACGTCGGCAGCCATCGAGTACATTCAGGCAATGGAAAAAATGGGATGCGATGGTGTCATGCTGATGCCTCCGATGCTGTACCGAGGTGCGCCCGAGGAAACGCTGAGCTTCTTTCAGACCGTGACGCGAGCCACCGGTTTGCCGATCATGGTCTACAACAACCCGATCGCGTACTTCAATGACATCACCCCCAACATGTTCGAAATCCTTGCGGATGAACCTCGGTTGGTTGCCATCAAAGAAAGCTCAGGAGACACGCGCCGCATCACCGATCTGCGGATCGCTGTTGGAGATCGTTACGCGCTGTTCACCGGCGTCGATAACTTGATCCTGGAAGCCTCGATCCTCGGTATCGACGGCTGGGTCGCAGGCAGCGGTATCGCTTTCCCTGAAGAGAATCAGCACTTCTGGGAACTGACTCGCGCTCAGCGATGGGATGAGGCCCGAGAGTTGTACCATTGGTTTACGCCGCTGCTACACTTGGACGTGCACACCAAGTTTGTCCAGTACATCAAACTCATGGTCCAAGAATGCGGCTTGGGCAAGGAATGGGTTCGTGCCCCGCGTTTGGCATTGACCGGTGCTGAGCGCGAACGGGTCTTGAAAATCATCCATCACGGCATCGCCACCCGGCCAACCATCGCCAAAGCATAGTCTTGCCCCCGATCGGTTTTCCGACTTCTCTATTCCTCTGAAATTGATTTCTGTTCCTTCGAGATTGATTGGATTCGCTACGGTATGGCAGCCCGCTTTTGCATCGGAATCGATCTCGGCACCACGAATTCCGTCTTGGCCTTTGCGCCAATCGATGAATCGGATGCCATGATCGGTATCCTTCCGATCCCACAAGTCGTCTCGCCTGGCTCGGTGGAAAACCAACTCAGCTTGCCTTCCTTTCTGTATATCCCGCCCACCTTGGATGCTGCATTGCAGGTCGATGGAATGGACACGGCACATGGCGTGGTGGGTGAGTACGCGCGCCGTATCTCTGCGGAACAGCCCGAGCGGGTCGTTGTCGCGGCCAAGAGCTGGCTTTGCCATTCGGGGATCGATCGCCAATCCGAAATCTTGCCGTGGCAGTCCGATGCCGACCTCCAACGCATTTCACCCGTGACGGCTACCGGTGCGTATCTAAAGTACCTGATCGATGCTTGGCATTTGCGGTTTCCAGATGCGCCGTTTGATCAGCAGCACGTGGTCTTGACCGTGCCAGCCTCGTTCGACGTCGCGGCTCGGGATCTCACGCGTCAAGCCGCTGCAGCCTCCGGATTTCCCACCGACTTCGTGTTTCTCGAGGAGCCTCAAGCTGCTTTGTACAACTGGGTCCACGCTCACGGACGCCAATGGCGCAAGGACTTGCGCGAGGGAGATGTCATGCTCGTGTGCGACGTCGGGGGTGGTACCACCGACTTGACCCTCGTGCGCGTGGAATCGGAAAACGGCGAACTCGTCCTGCATCGCTTGGCAGTTGGCAACCACTTATTGGTCGGTGGTGACAATATGGATCTGGCGCTCGCACACGTTGCTAGCGAATTGTTCTCGCAGAAGGGCGCTAAACTGAATGCGTGGCAGTCCCTCTCTCTATGGCATTCCTGCCGCGCAGCCAAAGAAGCACTGCTCGGGCACAACGCCCCGGACTCTTATCCACTCACCCTTCTAGGTCGAGGAAGCAAGCTGATCGGTGGCACGATCACCGCCGACATCGATCGCGAATTGGTAGAGCGAGTGCTGGTGGATGGTTTCTTCCCGCGGGTCGCAAGCAACGCACGGCCCAACGAAGAGGCGTCGAGCGGATTCCAAGAATTGGGTTTGCCCTTCGCTTCCGATTCGGCCATCACCAAGCATCTGGCAGCCTTTCTTCAAGACCACGCGGATGAAATGCTCGATGACGCAGGCAACAGCCGCGTAACGCATCTCCTGTTCAACGGTGGCGTGTTCAACGCCGAAGCGTTTCGTGTACGGTTGATTGAGACGTTGACCACATGGCACAGTCATGCATCGCCTCCTACCGTCCTGGGTGGCGTCGAAGATTTGGACCAAGCTGTCGCGTGTGGAGCAGCCTACTACGCTTGGTCGCGTCAACATGGCGGCGTTCGAATCCGTGGCGGAACTGCTCGCAGTTATTACGTTGGGGTCGAAAGCTCTGGTCCATCCATACCAGGCATCCCGCGTCCCTTGCACGCGCTGTGCGTGGTTGGCCAAGGAATGGAAGAAGGAACCGAAGCCGCGGTTCCTAGTCGGCCAATCGGCATCCAGGTCGGTCAGCGTGCCAAGTTCCGGTTCTTCTCCAGCACGCTTCGTAAAGAAGACGCCCCAGGCGCGTTGCTCAAGGACTGGGACACCAGCGAATTGCAAGAAACTTCGCCGATGGAAGTCGAATTACCCAAGACGGGTGAACAAGCCGTTGTACCGGTGCAGTTCCATAGCCGCATCACGGAACTCGGCGTGCTCGAACTGTCCTGTCACAGCACGCGCACCGAAGACGCGTGGAAATTGGAAATGAACGTTCGCGAGTGATTTCCCCCTACGCCGCCGAGGTCGACAAATCCGATGCGAGAAACCCATCGAGATCTGCAGCGGTTTCTGAATCGAGTCGATACTCGAGCCCGCCGATGATGCCAGGCACTTGTTCAGGTGACCGGATTCCAACAATGGCAGCCGTGACCGCCGGATTCTTCAAGACCCATGCGATCGCGATTTCGGCGGGTGTTCGCCCGACTCGGTCAGCGATCTGAGCCACGCGCTCAGCCACTTGTAAATTGCGTGTCAGGCGTGGCTCTTGGAAATGAGGACTACGCGTTCGCCAATCATCGGCTGGCAAGCTCTCCACGCGTTGGCGCGTCATGGTACCCGTCAACATTCCAGAGCCCATGGGGGAATACGCCAAGACTCCGATCCCATGCTCGACAACATAGGGTGCGATCTCGTTTTCGATTTCCCGCCGCAACATGGAGTAAGGAGGCTGCAACGATGTGATCGGAGCGATGGCTGCAATGCGCTTCATTTGCTCCACATTGAAATTCGAAACGCCGATCCATCGAATCTTGCCTTGTTCCTTCAATCGGACCAACTCGGTCCACCCTTCCTCGATATCCTCCTCAGGTTCAGGCCAATGGATTTGATACAAATCGATAACGTCGACCTGCAATCGTCTCAGGCTGTCCTCGCATTCTTTGCGAATCGACTCCGCTTTGAGAACCTTGATGATTTCGCGATCCGCTGTCCAGTTCCGCTCGCATTTGGTGAACACATACGGTTTGGGCCCGGAATAACTCCGAAGCGCACGCGCGACAACTTCTTCCGAGTGCCCTAGCCCGTACACCGCCGCTGTGTCGATCCAGTTGATTCCGCCATCGAGAGCGGCATGAATCGCAGAAATGCTGACCTCGTCGTCTTGATCGCTCCAAGAAAAGGCCCAGCCTCCGCCACCGATCGCCCAAGCTCCGATGCCGATAGTGGTCACCTGCAAATCGGAGTTCCCAAGTTGTCGTTTTTCGATCATCGTCGAATCCTGTACTGACCCCAGTGGATGGGCAACGAGCCCAGGACTATTTGGCCGTTCCGGAGGCCGCTGGAGCGTTGGAATCGCCACTGTCCTTGGCATCCTTAGCGGAACCATCCTTATCGGACAGACGCGTCAATTGCCACTGTTCGGTTTTGTCTTTGCCGAAGTGAACTAGCAACGGCACTTCGTCTTTGGTGAAGTCGTAGACGCCGGTCTCAAAAACCTTAGTCGTATCGCTCCCAATCGTGAACGCGACTCGCTGGGTCTTTTTGTCGAGCGTGCCCTTCACCGGCTTGGTGTCGTTGGTCAAGGTTGCCGTGTAGTTGCCACGCAAAATTCCGTCCTTGTTGATCGCCAACTGCAGAATGAGATTCGCCTTAGTCTGCTGATCGTGGCTCATGGCAAAAACCCCTAAAGGCATCCACTCAGCGGTGTCCCCCGCGTCGGGTTCCGTTGTACCGGCGGTGGCTTGGGTTTGCACCTGCTGGTAGTACTCATCGGCCGTGCCAAGGTTTTGACCATTCATGTAAACCGAATTGTCTTGGTACGTGATGTTGTTCCCATAGTCGTAATACAACCCCGCACCGGAACCGTAACCCCACCAGTTGCTCATCATGGCCCAGTTGGCGGCCCCCCAAACGTCACCGTAAGCCCATCGACGCGGAAACCAAGCCCCAGGGTATCGGCCGTACCAACCGCGCGAGTAAAAATCGCCTCGACGAAAATCATCGCGTACAAAGGCGCCGCGTGCCGCCATGTCCGCGCCATCGTATCGAGCCAAGCCTCGGCCATCGCGGGCCACACCTCCACCGAAGAATCCATCCTCACCACGCCTCGCAGCGACTCCTTCACCACCCATCGTTCGAGCTCCCGCCATTCCAGCGGCACCGGCCACACCGTGCATACCACCGTCGGAAGGCAGTCCTAAGAAGTTACCCAACTGACTGCGGTCGGCTCGCGCACCGACGCCGCCGAGGCCTTCGGCGCCGCGGCCGGCATCCCCGAATCCAATTCGACCTGCTCCGGGAAATCCACCTGCCATGCCACGTCCCATGTCACCCATGCCGCGGTCCATACCATTCATGCCGCCCATGCCGCGGTCCATACCGTTCATGCCGCCCATGCCACGGTTCATGCCGTTCATTCCATTCATCCCGCCCATTCCGCGGTTCATTCCATTCATGCCGCCCATGCCACGATTCATGCCGTTCATACCGCCCATGCCACCCATTCCGCGGTTCATGCCATTCATACCACCCATGCCGCCCATGCCACGGTTCATTCCGCCCATGCCACCTCGCATGCCGCCGCCCATACCGCCGCCCATACCGCCGTGCCCGCCGCCGAAGCCACGGGACCAGCCTGGGTTACTCGTCATTGCCATGATCCCTAGGACCACGGCCATCATCGTCAGTGTTGTTTTCATGAATCGTTTTCTCGTTTTTGGTTGTTGGTTTTCGTGTGCGCTTTGATTCTTCGTCGAAAGAAGAGGAACGTTATTTCTTGCCGCGTTTTAGTTCGATTTCTGGCGTGTTGGGCAAACGATTGGTTCCCACAACGCGGTTCTCGGAACGCCAACTGTATTTTTCATCTGAACTTCGCATCAGGTGGTTGGTGGCCATGGTCGGCGTGCCGTCCGCGGTTACACCTTCGTATTCAATGATCCAACCCGAATCGGTCGGAGCCCAAAGGCCGACCGAGTGGCTTCCGTCGGATGTGAAGATCCACGACGTGACTTGCGACGTTGTCGGATTGACCCCGATCACTTCGACACCCGACACGGCCAGCTTGTCCGCATTGGTTCCGGAGTGATTGCGGACGAGAAAGCGGTTGCCGGCCATCCATTGAAACTGCAGATCGATCTTCGCATCATCCGCTTGCGCCGTCCATGATCCGACCAGAAAGCTGAGGTCAGCCAAACTTCCGTAATCGGGCGGCATGACAATGCGTGTGTCGCGCAGGTCCGCCATCCTCCACTTGCCATCCTGCTTGACATGCACCGCGGTGTAAGAGCTCATCACGCGCGGCTCACCAACCGGCTGCGGCGTCAATGCTGTCCGACCTTCCTCGATTGCAGTATCGGGGCCCAGCATGCGAATTGAATCGACTTGATTGCTCATTTGCAAGTCGGACTGTTCCTGAAACAGCATCGCATATTCCGATTGAATTTTCTCCCGTCCGATCGTCTGTTGGCCATCTTCATCGGTGTAGACCGCATTTTCTGTCCAGCGGGCTGCAATGGCTTCGGCATCATGACGATTGAACGCATCGACAAACGCCTTGGCTTCCGCTCGAATCGCAGCCTCAGCTTCCGGCACCTTTGGGGATGAATTACTTGCGGATGACTTACTCGTCGCCGACGATTGTTGGGCGAAAGAAATCCCGCTGAACCATAAGGTCGCGAGAATCATCGTGAGAGACTTTAACGTGTTGCAAATCGCAGTCGGCATGATCAGATCTCAGCAATCCAGAGAAGAAGTGTGCGTGGTCTTACAGGAAACGAACAAGATGTATCTCAAGAGTATCCCACATCACGAGTGTTCCTGCAATCGAACGATGTCCATTCAACCAAGCTGAGCCCAAACGCGATGGCTACGGAAATCGAATTCGAATGCTCACTCAAGTATGCGCGTTCTGTCGAGTAGAATGATTGTTAGTAAAAAGGTCGGATTGATGTGGCTTAGCCGTTTGTGTGGGACGGCTATATTACAAAATCGCAATGGGAAGTGATGGCAATGGTGCGGGTAGGATTGATTGGAATCGGGTTCATGGGCTGGATTCATCGTCTAGCGTACCAACGATCGGACACAGCCCAACTGGTTGCGTTCGCGAGCCAAGACCCCAAGAAGCGGGCCGGCGACTGGCGAGGGATTAAAGGCAATTTCGGCCCTCCTGGAGAACAGATTGCCACCGAAGGTTTGAAGATCTTCTCATCTCTTGAGGAGTTGGTCCGATGCCCTGAAATCGACGTGATCGATATCTGTCTGCCACCCCACATGCACGCTCCGGCAGCGAGGTTGGCGATGGAGCATGGAAAAGACGTTTTCATCGAAAAACCATTGGCCCTGACCACCGAAGCTTGCAACGACGTCGCGCGATCGGCCCAGCGTCATGGGCGACTAGCATTGGTCGCGCACGTGCTTCCTTACATGGGCCCCTTCGCGTACGCCACCCAAGTGGTGCAATCGGGTGAATTCGGTCCGCCTATCGGCGGCCATTTCCATCGCGTCATTTCCGATCCAACCTGGCTTCCAGATTTCTATCATGCGGATAAAGTAGGTGGCCCCCTGGTCGATCTGCATGTCCACGACTTGCATTGGATCCAACTCCTGTTCGGCAAGCCCAGGGATGTGCAAGTCGTCGGGCGCATGTCGGGAGACGTGGCCAAGTACGTGCATGTCCTTTACGAATTTGATTCGCCAAACATAGCCGTCAGCAGCTCGTCAGGCGTCATCGACGGTCCTGGTCGGCCTTTCATGCACGGCTTTGAACTGCATCTCGAACAAGCCACGCTTCAGTTCGAATTCGCCGCCTTCTCCGACGTTGCCGAGACCATGCCGCTCAAGGTGATCACACGCGACGGTCGCGTCCTCCGACCCGAATTACCTCCCGCTGACGACATCGACGCATTCCGCGCTGAAATCGACGACATGGCCGCAAGCGTTGCAACACGCGTCCCCGCGCCACGCCTCGCTATTAAACACGCCTCCGGGGCAGTCGAATCGGCGCTCAACATCCAGTCGAAATTGGCCAGCAAACATGTCCGTTCCTCATGAGCCTGCGCGCAGCCCCCTTGCGCACGGCCTAGCCGTCAACCGAAGGAACCTTCCGGTGCACCGAGTATGCCTCGCAATCCTGTCCTTAGCCACAGGTTGGCTCGCTCCCGCTCCATGGGCGTATGGGCAATCGATCGAAACGCTGTCCAATGGACTTAAGCAGTTTTCGCAGGGACCACTGACCCTCGTCACCGACTTGCCAATCGATGCGGAACTCAAGCAATGGCCGATGGTGCTTGAACAGGCAATCGAAATCTGGCGACGACAATGGAACGTTCCAGATTCCAAATTGGATGACTTGCACCTGACGGCGTACCTCATCGGAGATCGATCCCGATTCCAATCCGCGGGTGTTCTCGATGATCTTCCAGCCTTTGAGGATGGGTACCAATTCAACAACTCAATCTATTTGGTCGAACAACCTTCGCTTTACTACCGTCGTCATCTATTTCTCCACGAAGCCACGCACTGGATCATGTACCGATGGTTGGGCGGCGCCGGTTCGCCTTGGTTCATGGAGGGGATGGCTGACCTATACGGCACGCATCGATGGGAGGATGGGAAATTGACGTTGGGAGTGATTCCTGGCGATGCCTCTCAGGTACCACACTGGGGTCGATTCAACCGCTTGCACGCCATGCTCGATCGAGGCGATGCGCCGACCTTGAAAGAAATCCTCGCCTACCAAAACAACTCCTCGAATCGCATGGACCGTTACGTTTGGAGCTGGGCGGCCTGCGTCTTCTTCAATAACCATCCGAACTACCGCACCGACCTGGCCAGCGCCTCGCAGCCACCGCTCGAATACGACCTGACGCTATCCAATCATCTTCGCGATGCGCTCGAAAATCAGCTTCCAACGGTCGTGGCGGACTGGAATGGATTTTTGACCGATTTCGATTTTGGTTACGATCCCAAACGATCCATGGTCTCTCTGGGCCAAACACCGCCGTCGAAGTTTCGCACCACAGATGCACCCCGATTCCTAGAGATCGACACGAGTCGAGGCTGGCAAGCGAGTGGTATATCCATGACTCAGGGCCAAGCCATCGAAATTAGCGCCGAAGGCTCCTACTTCATCGCGACGTTTCCCGACGGGCGATCCTGGCGTTGTGAGCCTCAGGGCATCACGCTTCGGTACGAACAGCACGAACCTCTCGGGCGTCTCATCGCATCGATTGTTCCCCTGAATGACTCCTTGGAAACACGCACCTGGACTTCAACGTCCGTAGGTCGGCATGCGATCCTAACCGCGCCTTGCGACGGTGTGCTGATGCTCAAGATCAACGAAGCTGCAGGCGGACTAGCCGACAATGAAGGCAACCTGAAAGTCACACTCCAACCCGTGCGCCCCTAACCAATCACGATAACGCAAGAGTTTAGGTGCCATGGCGGCCGTCCAAACCACGAAGGGCCGTTTCCTTAGAACGTGTTTTAAAATGTGAGCCGCGGGCGCTAGCCGCGTTAGAAAACCAGGTAGTTCTGAGGGTTTCTGACGTATCTAGCAGCTCCTACCCAGGTCGAGACGTAATTTTCCACATTTTAAAACACATTCTTACGAAAGGTCCCTTAGATCCCTGCGCAATCGCGGCGATCTTTAGATTCATTAGGTCGATCAATCGCTGACGATCATTTCGCCGTGCATGACCATCCAATGACCTGGAAAAGTGCACAAGTAAGGATAGCGTCCCGGTTGAATCGGAGCATAAAACTCGATGGCGAACTCGGCTCCAGGGTCGACGATGTCGGTGTAACAGATCACCGAATCGCTCTTCGGTACATACTGTTGCAAATACGCATCCGGTTCTCCGATCAATCGGTTGGCCATTTGCCCAATCAAATCCAAGCTGCCCGGTTGAATCAGTGCCCAATTGTGAGGGACGACATCAGGGTTTTTGAACACCAACCGAATCGCTTCTCCCGGCCGTACGTCAATCCGACGCGTCGAGAATTGAAGATTGTCGCGTGCTTCCATCCGCACAACCCGAGCTCCTTCGAGCTTTGTCTGCCACGGATTGGGAACTTTCTTTTCCAGCCACTCCAAATCTCGCTCCATGGGATGAGGTAGTTTGGCAGCAATCGCAATTCGATCGGATCGGTCAGCCAGAAAGGGCGAGTCCATGGCATGGATCGTGGCAAACAGCTCGCACGGGTCGGGACTGCCGACCTTCATCGATAAATGAAGCTGACTGCAGCGCTGCAATTCTGGAATCTCCAAAAAGATGCTGCGACCATCCTCGGATACTTCGGCAGATCGTATCCGCAACACATCGTGCCCAACGGCCCCAGGATGCAGTACTGAATACTCCTTAGAACCGTAGCCAGGTGAGTAACGGTAGTTCCAACATTGTGCAAAATGATTCGACGCGTTTTCGGCAGTTTCGCGATCGACGGGTTGCGTGAACTGAATGCGCAAACCATCGGCATACGCATGAAAACCTATCGGCATTTGAACCACACTACCGGTGTAGCGCAATCGCTCGAAGCAGCCTGCATCCGGCGTGTAGGTGCCCCAACCATGCATGCCCGTGACGTACAACCATCCATCCTTGGGATTCACGCGTGCTCGATGCACACCCGAACGAAACTCGCCTGGCAATGGGACGGCGGCGCCCTGCCATTGATCTCCGACACGATCGCGCAAAATGAGACTCAATGCGCCCGTCCCAAACGATGTGTGCACGATCTGGCCATCGAGAGCGCCGAGCTTTTGGCTGTGTACCTGCGTCTGTCCACCACTGGAGTTGTCCAAGCCACGCGGTAGATACAGCAAGGGTAACTCGACCCGTTGGCCAAGCTGTGGGCCCCGGTAACCATAAAAAGGAGGCGATTGATTTCCAGCCCCATGCGCTGAGAGACTCTGCACGACTGGTTCGATTTGGCAAATCATCGACGTCGGTGTCCAGTCCCCTTCCGAACACGGAACCGTGAGGGTGCCGTCATCGAGCAGCCCCAAGCCATCCGGATTGCGAAAGCCTGTTGCGAGGACGGTGGCATGCAAGCCATCTGGCGAAATGCGTACTAGGCCTTGATTGCCCGATGCGAAATAAAAGTTACCCTCTGCATCTCGCTCCAGTCCGCACAGATAATCATGACCAGCCGGTGAGGTTACAAAAGCATTGGAGAAGTTCTCATAGAAGTCGATCTCCTCATCGCCATTGAGGTCATGCAATCGGGTGATTTGATTGCGGCCCAAGGTGTAAATGGAATCGTCATGCACGACGACCCCGAGTAAATGGTGCAGGCCCGAAGCGATGCGCCGCCATGTGGCGCGATCAGGCTCTGTCAAATGGACCAGCCATACGTCTCCTTGCATCGTAACCACGACCGCGCGACCGTCACTCAAAAACGCGTGAGCACCACAAGCCAGAGGGGTTCGCCAAGGGTTGTCGAAAGGCAATCCAATTCGGTCGACAACGTATCCATCGCTAACGTATCCATCGCCGTGTCCTGGTGTGATCTCCGTGTCCAAAGTGACATTCCACTGAGCTGGACCACCGCTTTGGATCGATCGCCACGGATGCGCGTCGGCCGGGGCAATGGTGCGCATCACGTGATCGTCTACCACGCTGAGCGTGTCCAAATACAAGATGTTATTACATTCGTATGCAAACGCAGTTTGGTCTCCCGCACGGTACATGCCTCGGTAGCGTACCGGTGCATTCCCGCCGGCAGGGTCGCGAAAGGGTTGAGCCCATTTTTCCAGAGGCAATCGCCGGCCATCCACGCGAAAGCCATCCATGTATCCTTGCCGTATGTCGGAAAAACGAACGAACCCATCTCGCCAAGCGGCGACGTACCCCAAGGTGTCGGTATCGAAGCAAGCCGACCAAGTTCGACCCTCACCAAATCGAATCGCTACGGCACGCGCGATCGATGGCCCTTCGCCAACCAAGACATTGCTCTGCACGGTTCCAAGATCCACGTGGTTCCATGCATCTCCACGCCATGAATCCTCATTCTGATTCCCCCAATGTCCGTGGTTGGGGCCGTCGAGGCCCGGATACTCTTCGATCCAACTCGGTGGATTGACCATTGTCGAAAAGTGTGCTGCCTGTTTGGAATAGAAGTCGTACACACGGTCGCGATTGACCGTCTCGCGATAGAGCGGATGAAGCTCTGGGTGCATTGGCCCTGATTGCCATGCGAACCGTGCAGGCTCGTGCGTACTGGCCGATCGTACGGCTTGCTCGATGGCGGCCATGTCCATCTCTTCGCCGTGTCCCAACGCGATCAAAAATTGCAACAGGTCGGCTTTGTCGCTAAGTGGCAATGCATCCAACAAACCCACCGGCATCAGGGATGGAGAATTCACCATTCGTTCGATGTCACTCTTGGCGATCGAACGCGACGTTCGGGTGGCTGGATCGATCCACTGAATCGTTTCTGACGGATCGTTTATGTCGCCCACCACGTAACCGCTGAGCACCTCGCCATCCTCAAGCAGGATTTTAAAGGGTTGGTAGTCCGCGGAAACCTTGCGAGTCGGCCATAGCAAACTCTCGGCCAATTCTTGCGCAGTCCGTTGCTTGCACACGCCCGTCAATTCAGGCCCGATTTGTCCGCCTGCGTCTCCGACGCGATGGCAGGAGAAACATGCCAATGCGGCTCGGGTAAACACATGCAATCCGCGTTCTCGATCCCCTATCGATTGCGACGCCTCGACCAGGGCCGCGACGGCTTGCTCCGAGTACTCCACAACCAACGGGGCCACTGCAGGGGATTGCGGCGCCTGTTCCATGACTTGCTGCGCGAAGACTGCGTTGCTTCCACAATTTACCCACACCACCCATATGGCAGCCTGACGAAGGACAGCGAGCCCGTATCGCTCTGGTAAAACCCCTCGAAAACGTGTTATCTTGGCCGGAATAATCGATCCAAAATCGCCATTCGCAAGGCTCGGGCTGAGGAAAGTCGATACGAAGGGAGGGAGCATGGTAGACCATGGGTGGGAGGAGCCAGCACATTGGAAAATGGCCAAGACACGTTCGACGTGGTTTGGTCCAAATCCAGGTGGAAGTACCGCATTGTAGTCGACCGAATTGCCACGGTGGCCCCTGAAAGAATTGCTATGCCCAAGCCCACAAGTCACTCCCTTCCAGTTCTTCGCATCGGCTCGATCCTGCTTGCGTGCCTATTCACCGCATCGATGGCCCTGGCCCAGGTTCCACAACCCGCTCCCTGGGTGAACGAATTCGAGTTCGATTCGGATCGGGATTCCAATGCGCAACGCGATGCAGAGCCGTTGGCAAACGGCGAATTGGTGGTGGTCGATCGCAATTCAGAACTTCGGCTCTTAGGAACAGAACGCCCCGAAATTCGAAAGCTCGATCTGCCAGAAACGCCAGAAACTTTCCTCGCGGGTCCTACCGGAGACGAGCTAAAGGAACTCAGCCAATGGATACGCTGGCTGACGCTCATGAACTTGCCACCCAACTACGAGGACAATCGCAAATGGGGACGGCAACGCAAGGTATACGATGGCGTGGACATGAAGTTCGACGGGCTGCGATTGGACACCAAACGCAAGTGGAAACTTGTCGATCATGGAACTTGGTCCCGCTACTTCATCGAATTCGTCGATCCAGTCCACCGAATGGATATCAGCATCGACCGCCTGGAAATGCGGCCCAATGGCCGCGGCTTTTTTAGCAGCTTGCAGATCGTAGCCCCCTTAAAACTCTTCGGTCGCGTGAGCCAATTCCATCGCGACGTACAACTGATGAGCGTCTCGGTTCAGGCCGATGCGACCGTCGCCATGCGAGTCGACGTGGACGTCGAAATTCGGATCAACCCGTTGGTCTTTCCACCTGAAGTTGAATTTCGGCCACAAGCCAAGGCAGCCAACGTTGAGTTGCGAGCCTTCGAAGTGCATCGAATCAGTCAAATTCACGGGGATACAGCCGAGTGGATGGGCAAGGGAATTCGTAGAGTACTCGACCAAAAACTGTCTGAGTACAACGATCAACTGGTCGTGAAGATTAATAAGGAGATCGCAAAGCAACAGAGCAAACTCAAACTTTCAGCTCAGGACTGGCTCAGCAGTTCGATGAACCGTAACCGTTCACGGGGCGGGGAGTAGCGAGGGCTCGGATTGGCTTGCCAGCTTCGCCTCGACAGCTTGAACGAGGTACGGATAAACGCTTCGATTCTGCATGCGGCATGTTTCAGAATCGCTGAAGATACGTTCGATGAACCTGCTCCCACTGTCCGGCTGCGTGCCGACTGCGTGCCAAACGAGAGCTTTCGATTGATGACGGTCTTGCGAAGCGATCGCGCGGCATGGATTCTGCTTGCTCAGCGACAGCCGTTCAGGCTAGACGACTATGAAGCATCGACTGAAGCTCGGAGGCCATGAAATCTAGTTCCGCCCTCGTTTTTCCGCGCAGCTGTTCGTCCGTCGACTCGACTTGCCTTAACAATGATTGCAGCGTTCGAATCTTGCCAAAAAGTACGCCTTCTTCACGGCCTTCTTCACGGCCCTCTACACGGCCCTCTACACGGCCCTCTACACGGCCTTCTACACGGCCCTCTACACGGCCTTCTTCCCGTCCCTCTTTCCGAACGGCGTTTAAAACCCATTGCCGGTCGCGAATGGCTTTTTCTCTGGTATCGTACATGGCCTTATCCTCAGTGATTTCTGCGATGCGGGTGATCGTGTCGGTCGCTTGCTGGAACGCAGGTTGGGGAAACAAGCCCACGAGCGATTTCGAATCGTACTCGTGTGCATGAAGCAACCAATACAACCAGCGATCCAGCATACTCGCTGTCTCTAGGTCGCTTTCCCTTAGATTATAGCATCCAAGCTCCAGAGTGTGAATTTCCAAGGTTTCGTCCAGGACGCGGCTGGAATCGCGGTCCATGAAGCGAAACGCGTGATGTACCTTGATCGAATCCTGCCAAAGTCGCCCTTCCAGCAAGCAGATCGAATACACCGGCTTGAGCTCCTTATAATCATCACCCGCCTTAAGCTGGCCCGCATAAACCTCGCAACCGTAGAAAACGATCCGCTTGACCAGCCCTGAGAAAATCGAAAGTTGCATTTCGATGTCGTAGATCGCACCGCGCTGGTCGACAGCGCGGATGTCCAGGATCGACAGCTTGTCGTCGTGGAAGTCCTGAAGGTTGAACGGGTTTTCGATCGTCACGTCGACGATTGGAATGGGTAGATCCAGAATCGCATTGAGCAAGCTGACGAGGGCCAACTTATTGGCAGGCGAACCAAAGGTCTTTTTGAAGGCGAAGTCGTTCGTGGGACGGATACCGATGGGCATGATGGACGCGCAGCGAAAGAGGGACAGAAACCACAGCTCCGGTGGGAGTGCATCTTACCCATGAGCGTATCCGATTCGATAGGTCCTCTGCGGTATGTTGACTGGAAGTAAGCAATCGATATCGCATTGCGACGCCGGCGTAATGCCATGTTTGCTCGCCATTCGGGCTTGCCCCGATGGAAAGTACGATTGGCAACCAGCACTACGCAACAAGCATCCGCTCCGGGTCCCCTTCGGGCTCGACCCGATGGATGCCGGGATTCCAAGCGCCGATGTCGTGGAACGCCGATGCCGTGGAAAATTCTCTTCACCACCCCGACGAGCCGGGTGGGATCGCGCGCCGCGCGGTCACGCATTGTATTGCTGGTTACCAATTGTTGCCTCCACCCTGGCGAGCAGGGTGGCAGCCAAAGAAGTGCATTCGCATTTCGAAATGCCGAAAAACGTCTCGGAGCAGGTCAATCAGCATTTGAAATACTTTTCTTCGGTGGGACGATTTTTGGAATGCATCGGCTTTTCGGTGCAAACACGAATAGAATCGACGTGTAATTGCCCTGACCCTAAAGCGCCACCCGTGTCCTGATTGTTCCTGATCGGTTATGACCTCGAGCCTCCCGCCTCAAGCCTCTGGCCTCCGGCCTCCCACGCGTTCATGCTCCACATCGTTCCTCCGACGATCCACCGGGTCCGTTACGCAGGCTGCTTTAACGCCCGGTCGCGCAAGACGCGGCTTGACAGCATCCGATCGATAATTGAGAAACACAATCGAGAGCATTGCATTGATACCCGTGGGCAGGCTTCCGGCTTGAGACGGGAGGCTTGAGGAATAGCAGAGTCCGAGGACGTAGGGCATCGCAATGGCATGGAATTGAACAATGTGGCACGACGCTCCGCGTCGTGATTCTCGAACTCGAATACGCCGTATCTATTTGAACCCGCGACGCGGAGCGTCGCCCCACATTGTTCTTCATTGCATTCGACGCGGTGTACTTCACCACGCTCGATCAATGTCGAAGATCCGCCGTGGCGGAGATGCAGCGTGACTCGCGTGAAGCGATGAAAGCACGATTGAAACTGCCGCCAACGTTCAGTGACTGGCTCTCACGCGTCCGGTTCGAGCAGTCACACTGCGTGATCGAGGCAAGCGTGTAACCTTTGACATAACAACGAATCGATTCCATCGTACTGACGATGATCGTTCGTCGCCTTGCACCCAGCGTGGTTTTGCTCGCTTGATCCGTGTTTCGGGCCTTTGCCGCTGCGCGAAGTGTTCGCTCCGCCTCGTTGTTCGTACCCGAGGCGGGTAATTCTGTTCCATTCGGGCGAACTGCTGTTGCCGGCATTACAAACGTGAATAGTGCTTCGTCGACGCTGAGCTTCAAGATCTCACAGATTAGCAATCGGTATTCCTCAGCAACTTCTCCAAACGTTCCAGCAAGTCGATCAATTGACCTACATCAACGGGTTTGCCTTCAGCCAGGTCTTTGCGTAGTTGTTTCGCGTTCATGCAACCTGCATAGCAAATCCCTCCCCCAGGATGCTACCCGAATCG
>JBGSHV010000148.1:0-12741 GCA_041752005.1 Pirellula sp.
AGTCGGGAATCGTCCTGGGCGGCAGGAGAAAAGGGAAGTCAAACGGCGACCGAAGTCCTACAAACTCATGCAGTGCCCTCGCAACCCGAACCGAAACCGTTATGCCACAGCAGCTTAAGCTTACGCCAGTGCCATTCATCCCAGATCCAAGTTCGCAACGCCGCCAGCAAGCCTCCATCCTACCACCGCCTTAAACATCGACAGCGCCTCCTTCTCCTCCTCGTGCTCGTGCTCGTGCTCGTACTCGTACTCGTACTCGTACTCGTACTCGTACTCGAATCTCCTCCCAAACAATCTCAACCACCCCTAATCGATCCACAATTCCTCAAACTCCACATGCTTCATGCTCTTGCCTCCTTCGACGAAGTAGCTGTAGACCGCATGCAAATGCCCATCGCGGGATTGGATCAAGGCGGGGTAGTGGTAGGAACCGGTCGCGTGATCTTCTAGCGTGCGGTGCGTCGGCCACGTTTGGCCTTCGTCGGTCGATCGCGATACGGTGAGTTGATTGCGACCGTGTTCGGTAGCGTTGTGGATCATTAGCCAGTGGCCATTGGTCAATCGGACCGCATCGAGTCCGGACCCCGGGTTGGGCAACTCCGTGGATTCGACGGGGCTCCAGGATTGACCATCGTCGTTCGATTCAGAAGTCCGCACCCGTTGTGTCAGTCCATTCTCGCGCATGTAAGCCACGAGGGTTCCATCGTTGCGTTGCAAGACACTCGGTTGAATATTCCCGAACCCGATTAGGGGTTGGCTGGCGGTCCACGTTTTACCATCGTCGTCGCTTATAGCCATGAGGGAGATCGAAAACGTGTCGGAATATAGGGGCAGCAGGATCCGGCCCGAGGTCAATCGCGTCGGCTTACAGCGCGGCTGCCATCCGAGTCGTTGAAAGAGTTTGTCGGGCAGTCGCTGTCGGACCTCCTCGATTTCTTGGGCGACGGCTGGCGGCAAGGGCTGTTGCTGTTCGGCCACAAGTCGATCGAGCAGCGCGAGGGCTTGGGGGCTGAAGTCATCGGGTTTGAGCCACAAGCTATCGCGGCGCGACCACGATGGGGAACCCACGCCTCGGGGTTCATCGCTAACGAGCATTTGCGTCACGCACGATTCCCAGGAGTTGGCCAGAACCAAGGGCCAGAAGAGCCTCAATCGCCCGCGCTCGTCGACCATCATGCAAGTATTGCCATCGGGAAAGCCAGGCGTATCGACCATGAGAAATGCGTCACTCCAGCGGTCGGCCCCCAACGGCTTGCGCGCTCCCCATACGGCCACGTCGTCTGCTTTCCGTTCCCCGGAACCTCGATACCACGAAACCAGCAATTCCCCATCCGCCAACTCCACGATCCCCGGCGCATGGTTGTGTTGCGGGTGCAAAGGAAACACGAGCTCGGACGAATAGAAGGGTTCGTCCCCGCACAGGCGTGAGTGATCGATCGTCGTGAGCCACAGCAAGCCAAAGCAAAGCCACCGTGTGAGGTAATTGGAAGTGAGGGCACTCATGCTTGCGACATCCCGTGAGAGAGCGAGGACAGGAATCAGTGTCTGCGTATGATATTCCATCCAACGACCCGCGCCCGCCCTCATTTTTTGAATTGTGCGTGGTGCTCGTGCTCAGTCCGCCAGGACGGTGCACGGAGGGTGCTTGCTTTGCGGTGTCACCATTCGACTTAATGGAAGTCCGGACTCTGGGATGTTGTCTGTTACCGGATTTGATCGATACGAGCACCGGGAACGGTCAGTCGCCAGAACAATACGAGGGACAATGGGTGGCACGCTCTGAGGCAAGCTCTAGAAGTTGGACAAACCAAAAAGTCCAAGTCCAAAGTGACTAGCGTAACCAAGGCATAAAGGAAGCTGGGTCGAACTTAGAGGCTCGTTGAACTTAAGCCTTATCGCATAGCCGACATTAACCGGAGGTTGAGGCGCATTTATGCTGTTGTTCCGAACTCGAACAAAGTGCCGGAACGCAAGCGTCTCTTCCTTCAAGACTTCGATCGACGTGGCAGCGGGTAAACCGCGAGATGCCAGTTCAGCCTGTATTTGTCCTTCAAGCGAGTTCTTGCCAGACTTCTTTACGAACCGCGGAGGAATGAACGGTGTGACGCTGGACCAGTCCAATCCGTTGCTGACAATAGTTCTTGCATGGTGAGTGGTCAGTAAATCTGAGGCATTACCGATACCCGCGACAGCAAGTTGCAAGTCGCTCGAAACGTTTTTTGCAAATGTTCTGCGAAGAGATCGAATCGCACGCTGCGCTGAGGCGCCGAACTTCATCGGGGCGTGAATTAGTATATGGTCCAAATGTCCGTCACCGTCAAGATCCAACGGTAAGATATGTGCATGCTGGTGAGGCAAGCGAAGCGGACGTTTGTCGCTATCGCATCCAGTCAATTCAGGGCAATTCTTGTTGGTGTCATTGGTAACCAATCCGACCAATTGCCGATGCAACCGTTCCGCCTGTGGTAACGTTCTTGCAACAGGCGGAAGGGATGCTCGATTCCCAGTCCGTGTGGTCATTGCCAGCAAAACTGAAGTCACTCTACGCACTTCGTTCTTACGAGGCGAAGTAGGCGGAGAAACGTCCATCTGATCCGCTGGGCGCCAATATAAATATGGTCTTGATCCGGGTGGCGATGCCCATTTGCGAGCTTTCCACCAAGCGGTATCTTTCGTTAAACACTCGATCAAATCACGAGGATAGGGCTCAATCGTTTTGTCACGTAATTTTGTGATGTCGTTGAATGCTTTCGATGTTGGCTTCAATTTACTGTCCAAGGCTGGAAGCTCCGATAGTAGTTCGCCAGTCTTACGTTGATACCAAGCACTGTATTCGTCTGGTGCAATGGGGCCCAAAACATGAATTTGTTCCCATCCGGGGCCCGGAGGGTCTGTCGCTGCGAACTGGAAAGTGTTTGGTTGGAACGATTCAGCGTCAACCAACTTCGCCTCAATCCAGCTTTCACTGCGACCAAGATATCCCAGGTATTCGACCAACTGCGATAAAAGCTGGTGTTCATCTTCATTTAGATCGCAATCCCAGAAGACGATTATCTCGTGGACGCCGACGTCAGCCCAAGTATCAAAGACCAAGGTCGTCTTCTCGCGTGCATTAGTGTCCATTCCACCGATCGGCATATAGTGTCGCGTATGAGCCATACTCACTCGCGGCAGCCGATATCGCGGCGGTTGGCAGGCGAGTTTTTCAATCAAGCTCTTCGCCACATCCGGGACTTCGGACCAATGCTGAGTATTGAATCCGCAAGCGATCAAAGCCCGCAGCAAACGCCATGGACTAGGCGGCCACTCGATATGACCTTCGTTGACGTGAGAACCTGGCGGAGTGGCATGGTAGCGACCTGCCGGAAAACGAATTCGAATCGTCGGCATTACTCTTCTCCTTGCTCTTCATCGCCGTCAGTCTCGGTCGTTTCCTTCGCTTCCTTGCCCTTCTTCAATTCATCTTCGAATTTTACCGTCGTGTGCAACATCATGCTTTTGCAACTTTCAATTGCACTCCTGACTGCAGTAGAAAGATCGGCGAGCGATGGCAATGAAAATCCTGAGGGGCGCATCGCCTGGATGTTATCTTTATCGATGGGTTCCAAGTCGCAAGCGGTCCGCAATCGCAAGTCGCCATCCAACAACTTCCGAACTCGATATAGAGACAGCATTACGAGAAGGTCGGCTGCCTTCGGATCCAGTCCATAACCACGGATTTGTGCTAGGTCGAGGTTGATGTATAAAATAATTTCTTCTGCAACGTACTCATCTCGGGCAAAAGGAACATTTCCGAAGCCGCTCTTGGTATCTCCAGATGGATTAACGTGATCGTTTTTAACACCGCCCGACGCAGCGACTTCGACTTGTAAAGCTTCGATAAAAGAGGAAAGCACGCGAGCGATCCGCAATCGCCCACCTGCTAACTCGCTTTTCGCCAAGAATGCTCCATGAATCAAAGATCCGACATCATATTTGAAAAGTATTTCTGCCAATCGCTTTCGATCGATCGGACCAACATCCAGTCCTCCAAGTTCTTTCTTGAGCAAGTCGATAAATGTCTTGTCTTTTCCTTCAAGTAAATATGGACTATTGATGCGATGCGATTCAAGCATTGAATCGGTGAGAAATTTTCCACTTCGAGTTACCGTCACATGGCTGATGCCATCGAGATCTGCTACGGGTGTATTGTTGGCGGGGTCCCAACACGTCGTCTCAAAGCGATTTGCCATGCTTTGTGCACTTTCCACCAGCAACTTCCTTCCTGCCGATGTTTTGAATTCCGCGGCACCTAGACTCGGAAAGCCCGTAGGTTGAAAGCGATCGCCCAGGACCGGTTTCAATTTCACGGTAAAGAGAATTCGGTTTTCGGTTTTTAGATGTTCTAGATCAAGCATGAATCGTGCCTTTCGAAGATGGGTCTACGAGTTCGACAGCTTGCTGGACGCTGCCGGGGTTCAACGGAAAAACAATGGCGGCAGCCCAGCGACTGGCTGTCTCTCGGTCCGCATTACCAGAGTAAAGCGGTGGTCGAATACCTGCGCTTCGCAAGCGGCGAATCGCAATTTCAATTGCTCGCTCTGCTGAATTTGATTGCAACAGTCGCACGACAGATGGCTCAACTGGGATACTTCGCCCATCGCGTAAAGATCGCGGCAAATGAACTAATCGCAACATTAACCAGGCTTCGTCTGGAAGTTGCATCGATTGCTTGCTAGAGCTCGCAGTCATCGATTCAGGCAAGTGCTCTTGCCTAATTAGATCCCATCGAAGTGCCATCAAGGCTCGGGACAACACATAAATCTTTTGATCGTCAACCGTTCCGGAAATGAATTGTCCTACGTCTTCAAGTCGAGCGCCGCAGCGTGGAAAAGCGACTAGGGGAAGAATCCGTTTGGAGCTTCGCTCTGCTTCGATCAGCCGGCGTCGCACAACAGCAGCGCAGTCACTTATAAAGTCGCGACCTGACATTACCACACGCGGATCATTTGCAAGTCGCCTATCCGAAGTATTGAACTTGGCGAATCTCCCTGGTTTCAGCGGAAGCCAGTGGCCGCGAATCGGGTCAATTTGCCAACCGCTCCGAGTGTAACTCTCCGCGGCACTCGCCAGGGACATTGCCAACCGGACCTCAACACCATCGCCGATCGCCTTAATCCAGCCAGGTTTGAGTGGTGGAATCGGTCCAGCATCAATGGCAGTACCATTTCGCTGCAGACATTCGATATCTACGCAAGCTTGTAAAACAGCCTGCCAGAGCAATGGATTCGAATTTTTCGCGTCGTCACGAGTCAAAACATTTAGTATAGAATCTGATAATGTACGTTCGGCGGTTTTAAGGTTCGCCGAAGCGAAACTGTCTCGCGCACGTAGTTGAACTCGGTCCGCCCAGGAGGTAATGTCGTCAATCAAGTGTGATAGCGGATGTGACCTAACGTTGATTCGCCCAAGAGGAACTGCAAGCGTTGATTGTCCATTGCGTTCTAAATAGCCATACCGAATGAAGCTCGCGATGCCACGAGCGGCTCCTAAACGACTGATCGCTCGCGCTGCTTCTATGGGGCGAGCGGCGAGTTGTCGTTTCAACTGAAGACGTGCTTCACCAAACATCGCAGAAACATCAGTTAATTTCGAAGGTCGTGGCCAAAGAGGCATCCATTGCTCGCCTCGTTGCGATTTTTCGGCACCTGGAGATGCATACCCCGCAGCGTGCGCACGAATTGCAAACGGTGAGCTGGCGCGTGCCGAATCGTTTGGAGACAACCGACGTGTCGCCCTCGCAGAAAATAGGATTGTGCCCTCCAACATCAACACAAAATCCCACGGATTTACGTAAGGTGATCCGCCGAATCCGGTCGAGCTGTTGAAACCGCCAGCTGATCCAGGCATGAATTGTCCGATCGGCGTACACTTCAAGGCATTCGATGCATCGCCCCAAAAACTTGTAAGCAATAGTTTTCTTGCTTCTGGCCTGGATGTTCCACCTGCTGACTGCAGATGAAATAACTCACCGATCTGGTACATGAACGTGTTCGTAAAGTCGAGGTTCCCATCGTTACCGCCGGTCCCCAGCAACGATGGCCAATCTGGACTACCCTCTTCGTCAAGCACAACAGCAGAAGATAGCCACTCTGAGTGTGGACCTCGCCAAGCAAGGCGACAATTTGAAATCAAGGCCTCCTTGAGCGTTTTGAAGCGTCGATCTGCAGCAGCCAAAAGTCGCTTGTAACCCGCTTGATCTTTTAAGGCATCAGCTTCTTTGGCCGATAAAGGCTTTTGGGTATTGGTCTTCAAATACGAAATGACGTCAAGTTCTCGTTTTAGTTTTTGCTTAATAGAATCGTCGACGCCTTGCTTCTTCATTTCCGATTCAATCTTCTCGATCGTCTCGGCGGTGGTGGGTGAATCTCGGATCAGACCGCGTTGTTCATTCGTTTGGAAAGTACGATCTCGCTTGGTACTTGCCTTAATTGCACGGATCATCGCATCGGCAGTAGCAATTTCGTCGAGTAGTTCTCGTGATGCGATTACGCCATTGCGAAACTTCTCGAAACGCTTTGCAATCGACTGTTCGAGCGGCACCAGCCCAGCATCGTTGGCTTTGAAGAAACCGCAACCTTTGTTCCAAGGTGAGACGAATGGCGTCGGCTCGTATTTTTCCAAAAAGAATTGTTCGATTTCCTCTTTCGACTTTGTTGTTAGCAAGTGAAACTGTTCGTTCTGCCACCAGCCGCGACACATTGAATCGAATTGCTCGGCGACGATTCGCAAGATACCAAGCGCTTTGAGGTAACTTGCCAATGGAGTTGGATTGCAACCAGCCAATGAATGCTGAGAGAGTGTCATGCCGATTCTTCTTGCTGTAGATTTGGATCTGTTGTTTGTAGTTGCGAGGCGCGGACGTCGGCTGCGCGGAGGACTGACTCTAAGTAGGCAAGCTGTGTTGGGCCATGCTGCTGTATGACATCGGAGGTTCGCTCACGCCAACTGCGACCTGTTTTAGCAGATAGCCCCATCGCCGCAGGTTCAAGCGTCAATACCAATTCGGCGATCGATTCACCATCCGTTTCCCATGCAGTTGGTGGTAGTCGGTCGCCTTCTCGGACGCCGCGAATGGGGAGGCCACGACCGTCTTCCAGGCGATCGTTGTATTCTTGATCGCTCGGTGACGCATACAAAGCCGCGCGAACTTTGCCATGATGGCTTGCGACCAAGTACAGAAGCAAATCGAAATCTTCTGGGGAGCAGTCTAACAACGATCGAACGATAGAAGGGCACGTGGCAATCGTGCTAGTCGATAGTTTGCTTTCAGACGATGCCGTGATTTCATCACTGTTCAAAATCTGATTTTGCCATCCATGCCATTGACCAAACAGCGCGGGATGATCAGATTGATACGTTCGCAATACGGAGAATAGAGCTAAGGCACTTGCTAACTCATGCCGAAAGCCGACGCGTTCATCTCGGCGATTTGCATCGGCAAAGTAACGCGCTCTAACACCAGAGTTTCCTCCTGATTTGGCAAGCAGAATTGCTGAAAACCTCGATGGGTTTTCACGCTCGCGCAACATAGACTGAAAGGCCGGATGTGCTTTCCCAATATCATGCCATTTCGCAGCCAGTGCTAGGATACGTTGATATTCGTCGCCGAGTTCGAGTTTCCCTGCAATTTCAAGAACCAATTGCTCAACTTCATGACAGTGAAACGCTATCGTTTTCCAACCATTGAAGCTCATCCTTTCGTTGTCTTGCTGGCCGTCTGAAGCGTTCGCCTCTTTAACAGCCTCATCTATCTTTACTGGTTTGACTTCTGGCACTGGAGTGGATGATTCCGGGTCGAATCCACGTGACAGGCTGTATCCGCCGCGATCACTCGTGACGCAAACGATGCGGCCCGGGAGTAAATCCGCTCGCTTTGCGGTCACCCAACTTCCATCGATCCAATCCCAAACCCAGGCTCTGTTTTGCATTCGAGCTGTAAGGTTCGGCTTACGTGATGATTTAGTTTCTTCGCCGCACAACCAGTTTCTTGCATCAGTGAATTTCACCGAACACAATTCCTGACGCTGCGGCTGCCTTTTTTCAGTGGGACGTTGATCCTTCTCCAGATCCAGCCAAAAGACTTGCAGGTCGCGCTCGTCGCCACTACGAATGAATCGGCTGATGTCGATGTCTGCGCCGGTTAGGTCCGGTGTGGTATCGAACAATTCATCAAACTCTCTCCGAAGTAAAAGATGTTGTGGTGCGTAAGGAAACAGTCGCTCGCGTTCGAGATTAGAAAGCGATTCTTCGTACGTTTCGAGTTCCGCGATGCCGACATCCGATATTTTCTGTAGGGACTCCAAGGCCGCGCTGAGTTGTTCTTCCGTATACGGTGGCGAGGTCTTTGCATCGTGACCTCGATCAACAACGACCACATGGCCGACGCCACCATATCGCGCACAACGACCAAAACGCTGCACCAGACTTGGCCAAGGCGCTAGCTCCGTGACGAGACAACCAGCTGAGATGTCGACGCCTGCTTCGACAACTTGTGTGGCAACGATGATTCGGTCGGCATTGGGAGTGCAAGCAACCTTTGAAAGAAATCTCTTTCGCCATTCATCCCGTTCTTGAGGGCGAAACCGACTGTGGACTAACTCTACAGATTGAGTCTTGTTGATCGCTCGGATTTGATCATACGTTTCGCATGCTCGTTTGACGGTGTTACATACTACCAAAGTGATTCGCCCGTGCTCACCAGCGACCAACGTTTGGTGGTCATCCAACACGAGCTCAGCAAACTTCTTGCTCTCCTTGGCTCCAATGGCCTCAAGCTTCAAGTTTTTCTTTATGTCGAATAGCCCCCCTGTACGCTTTGCGGCTGGAACGACGCATGGGTCAACTCTCCATTCGGTAAGGTTGGCACGCGTATCAACGCTCGAAAGCCAATCGGGTTGTAGGGTGGCACTCATCCACCAGGTATAGGTTGGCTTGCCACACTTTTTTGAGTCCTGCTCACGATACGCTTGAAGTTGAGCTGATGTTGCTAGGCCAACGTCCATCAACTGCACTTCGTCCATCACCCACAGTACGTCATGGTTGAGCAATCCGTATTCGATGGGCCATCGCGCCCGCGAGCTACCATAACCGCGATTAAGTGCTCGTGACAGCAACATGTCCTGAGTGCCAATAATGATTGCAGGCCGTTCGGGAAACAGAAACCAATCGCCGATTTCTTCGCCTCCCATCGCTTGGTGAACGCTAACCTGTTCGGGTCCGGCAAGTTCACGATTGATCTTGCTGGCAATCTCTAGAGCTGATTGAAAAGTCTGCTCCACCAATACTCGCATTGGTAAGCACCAAACAAGTCTACGAGGCCAGCCCTTATCGCCTCGCATCAGCCGGTGAAAACTCCAGGTGGCTAAAACGCCCTCTGTTTTTCCAAGTCCAGTTGGTATGCGAATCAGTTGTGACGTTGGTCTGTCGCCGCTCGCCAAATCGACTTGCCAGTCTCGTGGACTCGGGTGTTCGCAAAGCGTCTTAAACCACTTCTCAAAATCATTTCGCGACATTGGTTATGGCCATTTTTGATAGATCGGTGCCGAGAAGTTATCAATAAAACTCAGGTCCGTGACACGTTTGGTCACAGGTGGAAAAATCCAGGCGAAAAGTTGCGATGAAAAAGATCGGGCAGCGGTTTCGCCGCCGTCCGATCCAAGATCAGCAGACTATTCCGCCCTCGAAGCGATTGTTCTCCCGTTGAAGTGGTTGCAGATTAGCCAGTTCATCACCACCGGTGGCTGATGCAGGCTGGATCCGATCGATCTCCTAACCTGTCCCGTTGGGCGTGACGTCGCCGTATTTCGACCAGTCAATCTGAGCCTCGCATGCATCTTCGCGAACGACCTTGGGGTCAATCCAGGCAACAACTGCTGCTTACTTGCCAACTGAAACTCGAGAACGCCAATTCCGAGAGTTCTCTCTGGGGTTTTCTGTTTATATGGAAAGTTTTGGACTCGAGCAAGTACTGATTATGGTTTTCTAAAACTTTCCATTTCTAACTCAGCAAGCTTGTTTTAGGTGCGAAACCGAGATAGATTCACGTGAATGCTCCCACAATCGATTGTGGCCTCATTGAAGCCTGAGTTAGAAATGCAAGGTGTTGTCGGCCGAAATTTTTCCGCGTTCAAACGAACGCGGCCTCATTGATCGAATTCGGCTAGACGACCTGAATCTTACGAAACTCCAATCTTTTGGGAGAGTGTAAATGGTCGGAGCGCAAAAGGACTGCGACTTCCCGTTGGTTGCCATCGACTTCGATAACAAGACCTGCTTTAACGTCGCCTGCACAGAAGAAATCGCTGGAAATCGGCTCGCGGACGATACAAAAATCAGGACCAACCTGTGCTAACGCATACTGAACGCCGTCAATCATCAACCATCCGCGAACTTGCGATGAATAGCCATTCGGAAAAGCGCTTTTGAGCATGTCCAAACTCCGAGATCAATTATTGGCAGTTGCAGCCAGCTATGCCGTGACTCGCGGCCGGTCGCTGACGCGGTTTCTTGGGGATGGCAATGACGGTGCAGTTTGGGAATCTGATCAGCAAACCGCGGTCAAAGCGCTCGAACGTCGCGACTCCTACGTTCGCGAGCGAGACGCCTATTTGCGTCTCCAGGACCGCTCGATCGTTGACATTCAGGGCTTTGCCGTCCCTTCGCTTATCGATTTTGAGGATACCAAACAAATCGTCGAAATGACAGTTGTCTTCCCGCCGTGCATTCTCGACTTCGCTAAGGCCTATGTTGATCAACCACCCGATTTTTCTCCTGAAGTACTCCGGGACTGGCGCGAAGACATCGCCGAATTGTTCGATTCGGACTGGGATAAGGTTGAGAGCTTACTCCACGAGCTTCGAAGTATCGGCATCTTCTATTTCGATGCGAAACCGGGCAACATTCGTTTTACCGCTTAGCCACTGATCTCAAGACTTCTCCGGCTATCGCCAACAAAACCAAAATGCTGTTGAAGCACGATCTGCCCAACCGAGAGCAAATGCGACGTTTTTGCTTCAATGAGGCCGCATCTGATTGGATGCGGAAAGCGCCAGTTGCGAATGAAGGTTTGCTTATCGATGGGGATGCTTCAATGAGGCCGCATCTGATTGGATGCGGAAAGATTCGTTAGGGAAGTGGAGGGATTGTGATGGAGACGCTTCAATGAGGCCGCATCTGATTGGATGCGGAAAGACCGTTCCAACCGAAAGCACCAGTGCGAACCATCGTGCTTCAATGAGGCCGCATCTGATTGGATGCGGAAAGTCGCCATGGTGTCGGCGATCCACCCGGACCGGACGGCTTCAATGAGGCCGCATCTGATTGGATGCGGAAAGAACAAATGGAACTGATTGAACTGGAGTACAAGGATGCTTCAATGAGGCCGCATCTGATTGGATGCGGAAAGCGCCGCCGAAGCGGACCGAGTATTACCAGCGAAATCGCTTCAATGAGGCCGCATCTGATTGGATGCGGAAAGCTCGCCGAGCTTGTCGGTTTTGTCGTCGGCGTCCAAGCTTCAATGAGGCCGCATCTGATTGGATGCGGAAAGTAGATTTCGCCCAACTTGACCGTCTCTCGCTTGCAGGCTTCAATGAGGCCGCATCTGATTGGATGCGGAAAGAGGCCAACCCGGCCAAGGTGGTATGGGGGACATCATGCTTCAATGAGGCCGCATCTGATTGGATGCGGAAAGAACTCTGACGGGCGCGGTTTGGTCGGCGGCCTGTCGCTTCAATGAGGCCGCATCTGATTGGATGCGGAAAGCGTTCCAGTTGAACGAATTCAAGCAAAGACTCGGGGCTTCAATGAGGCCGCATCTGATTGGATGCGGAAAGATCTTTGTCTTGTCTACGAACAGAAGCGACTTTGTGCTTCAATGAGGCCGCATCTGATTGGATGCGGAAAGATCGCAATCGACGACCCACACGCCGCCGGGTTCGCGGCTTCAATGAGGCCGCATCTGATTGGATGCGGAAAGAATTCAAGCCGCATCGGGACAAAAGATGGAGGTACGCTTCAATGAGGCCGCATCTGATTGGATGCGGAAAGTTCGAACACGATGTCGACGACGAGACAGACATCGGAGCTTCAATGAGGCCGCATCTGATTGGATGCGGAAAGATGGCGAATCCGGTTCGATAGTTTTCCGGAACCTCCGCGCTTCAATGAGGCCGCATCTGATTGGATGCGGAAAGGACTCCTTACGGAATCCATCCCAAAACCACATCCTAGCTTCAATGAGGCCGCATCTGATTGGATGCGGAAAGCCGTCTGATCGGTCCCAAGATTCCAGGCATGGCAGAGCTTCAATGAGGCCGCATCTGATTGGATGCGGAAAGGCGCGAATGCTTTCAGTGGCATCGACGACGAGACAAGCTTCAATGAGGCCGCATCTGATTGGATGCGGAAAGGTTACCTATGCGGTCCTCATTTAACCCGCCCCACGCGGCTTCAATGAGGCCGCATCTGATTGGATGCGGAAAGACCCGCGATCGCGACCGGTCCGAGTGCGTTATCCGCGCTTCAATGAGGCCGCATCTGATTGGATGCGGAAAGTTCAGGCTAAGGCCGGTACCGACCCAAAGAAAGTCGCTTCAATGAGGCCGCATCTGATTGGATGCGGAAAGGGGCGTTGATGACACGCTCGAGGCCTGGGACGTCGGCGCTTCAATGAGGCCGCATCTGATTGGATGCGGAAAG
>JBGSHV010000149.1:0-3374 GCA_041752005.1 Pirellula sp.
ATACGGTCGTAAAACCTAGGCACTGCTTTGTCAGGAAACAAGCCCAAGTGTTTGCGACGCTGCTATGTAGTTACGGTCATGGCTATGTCTCGCCGGAAATCCATCCTACTTTATAGCGACCTTGCAACGCGAAATCAATCAGCAGCAACTCCCTGGGATTACTAAATCCGGTGCGTGGACATCACTGGACTTTGGGTTTACGATCTCGCTGGCTTTGAATGTTTATACTAGCCGAAATTGTTTTCGGTTTCGACTTCGAGCCAATTGCCGACGAATTTAACTCGCTGAATCATGCGCTCTCATGGAGCGCATGAAGACTTACCGGAGACTTTCGCTGCAGTTGGTTGGCTCGAGACTTACGAATCCGCAGATGACGTCTTATTCACAACCATCAATAAGCACTTCGGTCTCTCGTGCCGCTCGAAGTTTTTCTCATTCCCAGATGCTTAGGAGTAATCAATGTCCGCAATTTCCGAAGTGATCCTCGTTGGTATCGACTGGGCCGATAAGGTCCACGCCTTTGAAGCGGTCGATCCAAATGGTAAACGACAGTCTGGCACATTCAATCAGTCGCAAGCTGACATCGCTCAATGGATTGATTCTTGGCACAGGCGTTTTCCCAATACACGCATCCCTATCTGCGTTGAGGCGACTCGCGGTGCACTCATCAATGCTCTGACGGAGTACACCAACGTGACCATTTACCCAGTCAACCCTGCAGCCTTGGCCAGTTATCGAAAATCTTTCAAACATGGTGGAGGAAAGAACGACGGCGTCGATGCCAAACTGATCTTGAAGTACCTGCAAAACTATCGGGATGAACTCCGCTCTCTATTGCCAAATTCGCCAGCCACTCGCGAGCTGGAAGCACTGACGATGCACCGTCGTAGCCTGGTTGATGAACGAGTCGCTCTGGGCAATCGCACGGTAGCTCCCCGAGCGCAACCCTCTTCGTAACAATACTCTCGTTTGCCTCAGCGCTTAAGTCGTTACTAAAAAACACGTTACGGAGTTCGAGACCCGTTCGGTCGGTCCTTCGCCGTGAAACGAGTTCGAAGCTTTTTCTCGAACGCGTTCCGCTCGCTGCCTCAATGCGTGACGCAAACCAGCGAGTTAACAGAAATGGTTCGAACCGAGATTGATTCTGGCCCTGAACGCTTACGATCGATGAATGGTTCCGCTAGCAAAACTACCACTTGGCCGTTTGCTTTTGAGATTGCTCTCGTCTCCGTAATGTGGATTGCCGGGCCACGCTCATTCTGGTGGAGGGCGGAGACCGCATAGCCGCGAAATGGCGCAAAGGTCGCAAAAGATCGAATCCATTCTGTGTTCTTTGCGTGCTCTTGCGGCAGAATGAGTTGGTTCATGTGTCCCCTCTACTTTCCACTTTCTGAACTCTACACTCTAGCCGCCAAACGGCTTGCCGATTTCTCGCACACAAAAGTGCACAATGTTGTGGCTTGGAGCACAGCAGCTATTAGCGGGTTTCGGAGACACGCTTTACTGTCATTTCGAAAGTTTTTCGTGCGGGTTTCCCCTCGACGAGATATTCACCGATTTCAGACCAAGTATCGCCGTTGAGAGTAACTGTGTAGCGAATTTTTCCTCCACGACCATCTTCAAAACCCCAGATAAAGCCGGTATCGGTCAACTCTGCATCTGCCACAATCGACATCCCGTTATCTCGAAATGCATGGAATTTATACTTCTGGCTGATTGGATCGAAGTTACAAACGGCTAAGGCCTGAAAGACGATTTTCTCGGCATCTGTTCCTACGTTATCGCGCCCTGTTCCTTCAATCAGTAGGGCACCACCATCGAGTTTCTTTTGCACGACCTCAGTTTGCTTGACATTTAGTGTGCGACCAGGACCTTGCATGATAGTTGCCTCGCCCTCCCAGCGTCCGATGAGTGACGAAAGTTTCGCCATGGCAGTTCTGCCAACCTCCGGATTAGGAATCGATTGGGCGCTGGCGAAATGAACGGGCAGAGCGACAAGGCTTATGAGGATCGAGCGAATCAACTGCATTTGAAGAACTCCTATTTGGGAAGCGATTACGAAAGTATCGAGAAACAGATTCCGCTCTATTGCAGCGATTTTCGGCGGGTACTTTCGGAGGTGGTTTTTAGGCGCACGGCGCGAGAGTACGTTGAAATCACATGGCGCTGCGATGAACGATCAAGAGATTATACCGACAGAGTTTAGGGATGTCTTGAATAATTGCGACATCCACAGTCTGACTCACGGTTTGATATTGCGATGGTGAATGGGCCGGACACGATCTTCAAAACGCGACGGCGACAGGTCTGTTAAATCGACCGTTTCACGCGTCAGATGCGCTTGATCGGCGAATCCACTTTCGGCGGCGACAATACTCCAACCCTTGGGGTTAGGCTTCACTACGTTGAACAAAGCTAGACGTATTCGCCGAATCCGGCAGTACTCTTTAGGTGTTATCCCAACTCTGGTTCGAAAGCGGCGTTGCAACTGGCGTGGGCTGATTTCCAATTGGTCGGCGATCTCCTGTATCGAGCAGTTTCCGTCACTCGCTTGAATCGTCTGTATGCAACGTCGAACAATTGGATCTACCAATGGACATTCAACGCGACGTTGAGCAACAAATCGGCACAAGATTGGAATCGCATCAAGTGCCTGTCGACAGTCGCGGAGTTGTTCTTCAAGAGGTCCTGAGAGATTGGGCGCCAAATTCGCGAGAGGCTCGGACCGTCCGGAGAGTTCAAGAGCAGAGACGCCCAATATCAAACCACCACTATCGGGCCAAAAGCGAATGCCGCAATAATGATCACCTGCCCGAATGTCAACACGAAGCGCACGGGTGCGAGGCCCCGTGAAAATCAAAAACGCAAAATGAGGTTGAGAATTTGCTTTGTAAAGAAGTGATACACAGCCATCTGGTACGACATGATGTGTGTAAACGCCCGGCAAGTTGCTGTCGGCAGTAAATTCCCAGCCGCACAGAAGGAGATCGCCAACTGGGCCTTCGATAGGGTGTTCCATATAAGTGAGCGGGTGACTCGACATTCAGCATAATCCTCCGGTTCTGGATACGAAACGGTCGATACGACGATCAGGCTCATCAGGAATCGGTTCCGTCATGTTCGCACTGTTCTCGCGGTGCCAAAGCAGATGAAACTGAGTGTAGCTCCGGATCCCGTCGACGTACGAATCCTCGGTACGGCGGCCTTCATGCCGGACGCTGAGGATTTCGACCATACGGTCGTAAAACCTAGGCACTGCTTTGTCAGGAAACAAGCCCAAGTGTTTGCGACGCTGCTATGTAGTTACGGTCATGGCTATGTCTCGCCGGAAATCCATCCTACTTTATAGCGACCTTGCAACGCGAAATCAATCA